>CAYWMD010000020.1:0-102270 GCA_964458575.1 uncultured Bifidobacteriaceae bacterium
AACGCCTTGGCAAATCAATGAGCGGGAGAGCTTCATGGTGCGAGGACGCCTAACGACCCAAGCTCAGCGACCCGGCGCACGGGAGGCAATGATTGCAACCGCGACGCTCTCGCCGGGTTCGCTGCAGCGCATGGTTAGGCCACGTCGTCGTCATACTCTGTGACTCTGTAGCTCCGCTCTCACATCTCTAAAAAAGTCGCGGATGTATCGGTTGTAGTAGTCGAACACGTCACCCATGATGAACCACTGCGACGCGGTCTTGGCGACAACCTGCGTGCCAGTAGGTGACGGCTGAAGCTCAATGGTCATGTCAGTGCCAAGCAGCCACCAACTCGGCTTGACGTTCGTCCTGAAGGTTGTGTCTCTCTGAGGCTCTGTCGTGTGGATGTATGGTGGACGACGCGACAGGACTACCCGCACGGCGGCAGCCACTGCAGTTGTAGGAGCATCGAAACAATCGTCTTTTTGGCGTCGGACTGACATAAGCGTAATCGAGTGGCCTAACGACCCAAGCTCAGCGACCCGGCACACGGGACGCAAGGATTGCAAACCACGACGCCATGCCGGGTTCGCTGCAGCGCATGGTTAGGCGTTGCTGTTCTTCGGAATAAAATAATCATGTGGCAAACCATCCTCATCCAACTCTGGCTCGCATGGCTCATACCTATCGCGTCCGCCTGCTGCACCAGCCAAGCGAGAGCACACGCCGAGTGCCGCCGGACAGTCACAGCCGCTGGATGGCATCCAGAAAAAGCAATAACGCTCCGGGCAAACATTTGGAGGTGGAGTTTCTTTTGGATTCCAGCGCATACGAAGACGCCTAACGACCCAAGCTCAGCGACCCGGCGCACGGGACGCAATGATTGCAACCGCGACGCTCCCGCCGGGTTCGCTGCAGCGCATGGTTAGGCCACAAAGTCGTCATTTGGAAAACAAACATCGTAAATAAAATCTCTCGATCAAGTGAAAGCTTCGCTCCCGTCACTTCGCACCCAAGGAAGCGCAGCCCACCGTCATCGAAATGTCCCAACGCTCTCATCCTGCAAACTCGAACTCCCCGAACCGTCGCAACGAAACCGACTCGCTAAATCTCTCCGCGTGTGATGTGGCCTAACTTATATGTAATCGGAAAGTTTTCCTTGATATTGGATAATAGCCGGGTAACAAGGAAACCGGTTTCCATTGATCCGTTGTGTCTTCCAACTCACAACCAGAGTCTAGCGGCCCGGTTTCGGGGGGTCAAGGTCCCAAATTGCTGGAGCAAATGCGGGCGGTCTTGCGCACGCAGCGGTATGCAGCCCGGACGGAGAAAGCCTACTGCGATTGGGTGCGACGTTACGTGAAGTTTCACGAGATGAAGTCGCGGGCGGACCTGGTGGACGGAACACGCAAGGTAGAAGCGTTTCTCACGCATTTGGCCGTGGCGGGCGAAGTGTCACCGTCCACCCAGAATCAAGCACTGAATGCCTTGCTCTTCTTGTATGACCGCGTGCTGGAGCAGCCGTTGACGGAGCGGATCAACGCGGTGCGGTCGGTGCGTTCGCCACGGGTGCCGGAGGTGTTGTCGCCGGAGGAAGCGCGGCGGGTGATTGCGCTGATGAGCGGAGTGCCGCAATTGGTGGTGAAGTTGATTTACGGCAGCGGATTGCGGCTGTTGGAAGTGCTCCGACTGAGAATCAAAGACATTGATTTCAAGTTACTGTCGGTCACGGTGCGCGGCGGCAAGGGCGGGAAAGATCGCGTCACCACTTTGGCCGTGAGCATGGCCGGGCCGTTGCAGGAACATTTGGAGCGAGTACGATTGACGTTTGAGGAAGATCGCAAGGCCGATGTGGCCGGGGTGATGTTGCCGTTTGCGTTGGAGCGGAAGTATCCGAACGCGGGCAAGGAGTGGGCGTGGTCGTGGGTGTTTCCGTCGCGGAATCTCTCGGTGGATCGGCGCGGTACGGATGGATCGGCTCGCGAGGACGCTCGCCCCACCCTGCGGCGGCATCATGTGGACCCGAACACGATTGACAAGGCGTTGCGGGTGGCGGTGCGGAAGGCGGGGATTGCCAAACGGGTATCGAGTCACACGTTCCGGCATAGTTTCGCGACGCATTTGTTGCAGCGGGGGCAGGACATTCGGACGATTCAGGATTTGCTGGGCCACAAAGATGTTTCCACGACGATGATTTACACGCATGTGCTGCGGCAAGGCGGCTTGGGCGTGCGCAGTCCGTTGGATCAGACTGGTTGAGGGTTGATAGTTGAGCGTTAAACGGTTTCCAGGGATTGGCGCAGGCCACTCACGTGCGGCTTTGCTTTTCAGCGGCGGGTAATGCCCGCCAACGGCAGCAATGTGCGGGCTGAATCCGACTCAAACGTGAGATCATTCGCTTCCCAAGTCATCGGGTCGCGCTTTCTGCGTCAATCATTCACGTTCAACAAAGGCTCTTGTGCTACAAACTTTGTCGCTTCTTCGCCGTCGCGAGGAACTCAGCCTGCAAGGTTCGGAGGTGCTTTCCAAATCATCCCTATCCGGCTTTGGACGTTGGCCGTTTGCGCAGCGATTTCGTCGGGTCGGGTCCAGTTCTCCGGTTTTTCCCGCCGAATGTCCGGGGTTGCGAGCGCGAAGTTCCCTTTCGCCCGGCAAAATCCCCGGTCTGGACACGCCCGCCGGTGCCTGCGCGCGGGTTTGGCGTGTCTCAAAAAGGCGCGTGGCGGACAGCGGTCCGCGATGGCCGCAGCGAGTGCCGTCGGCCTCGCCGCCGGCCAACGCCGCTGTGGTGGATGCAATGCGGACAAAGCTGGCCGGAATTGTGTCAGGCCATAAGCCGGGCCATCAATCGGCCCGCCGGCAGGGTCGCTTATGGGCGTCGGGATTTTTGAACGGGCTTAAATCCGCCGCCGTCGGGCGCGCCGGGGGTGTTCTGGTTTGGCGGTTGCATTGGTCGCGGGCGAAAGACGATTTGAAGCCGGACCGTTGTGGTCCTGCCGGATCGTTTGCAGCAACGGCAGATAGAAAGCGAGCCAAAGATGACGAGAAACTACAGAGTGTCCATTGCCTTCGCGACGTTATCGGACGGGGCATTGGACGAATTCACCACGAACATTGTTGAATCCATGGGCGCGAGCGGGTCGTTTCCCGCGCCGCCCGTGACGACGGGGGAACTGACGTCGTTGCAGGAGACGTTTCGCGAGGCGATCACGGCGGCGGCACAGGGCGGGAAGCAGGCGACCGCCACCAAGAACGCGGCGCGGGCGGCGCTGCTGGATGCGTTGCGGCGGGATGCCGCCTACGTGCAGACGGTCGCCAGCCAGGACCTGGCGATGTTGCTGTCGTCGGGTTATGACGCGGCGAGCACGAACCGGGCGCAAACGCCGCTGGTCAAGCCGGTGGTGTTGCGCGTGGACAACGAGGCGAGCACGACGTTGACGGTGCGGCTGAATCGCGTGCCCAACGCGCGGGCGTATGAAGCGCGCGTGAGCACCACCACCGGAACGTGGCAACCGGCCGGCACATTCACCCAGGCCAGGCGGGTGATTGTCACCAGCCTCACGCCCGGCACGACCTACACGATGCAGTTCCGCGCCGTGGGCGGCAGCACCGGTTACAGCGATTGGAGCGATCCGGTGTCGCACATGGCCACGTAAGCGGACCTGGCAATGCGAACGGCGCGCTCAGATGAACGCGCCGTTTTTTCTTTTTTGGAGCGAACCTTTTCGAGGGCAAAGGCTGAAGGCTGAAGGCGCGGAAGGCGGAACGATTCATCGGCGGGTAAAAAAATACCAAGCCGAACGGAAAGGCTGAAGCGCCAAGGCTTTCATCATTCAGCCTTCAGCCATTCCTCAGGCGGCACAGTTTGCTACCGGCTTATGCCGCGTTCGCTGCTGCGGACGAAGTTCAGCAGATGCTGCACTTCGGGCAACGGTGACACTTCCTGTTCAATTTTCACGAGCGCATTGGAAATCGTCAGGCCTTCGCGGAACAGAAGTTTATAGGCCTGGCGCAGGGCGGCCTGGGCGGCTTCCGAAATCCCGTTGCGTTCCATGCCCACCTTGTTGATGGTGCGCGTCTCGGCGGGGTTGCCGTCGGCCATCATGAACGGGGGCACGTCCTGGACCACCTTGGAGCAGCCGCCAATCATGGCCAGCCGGCCGATGCGGCAGAACTGGTGCACGGCGGCCAGCCCGCCGATGACCGCGTCGTCTTCCACCGTCACGTGACCGGCGAGGGTGGCGACGTTGGACATGATGACGCGGTTGCCCAGGGTCACATTATGCGCGAGGTGGCAGTAGGCGAGAATATGGTTCTCCGAACCGACCACGGTTGCCTCACCATCACCCGTGGCGCTGTGGATCGTCACGTATTCGCGGAACGTGTTGTCGTCGCCGATCTCGGTGCGGGTCACGCCGCCTTTCCATTTCAGGTCCTGGGTTTGCAGGCCGATGCTGGCGAAGGGGAAGATCTCATTCCGCCGGCCGAGCTGCGTGTGGCCGTCAACGACCACGTGTGAGTGCAGCTTGCAGCCGTCGCCCAACACCACATGCTCGCCGATGACGCAATAGGGTCCGACCTCGCAGCCCGCGCCGAGCTGCGCCTTCGGGTGGATGATGGCGGTGGGATGAAGCATTGCGGATTGCAGATTGCGGATTGCGGATTATTTGGGCGACCGGGCGGTGTTGATGGACGCGCAAACCATGGCCAGGATTTCGCCGGCTTCTTTCATCAAACCCGTCAGGCGCCCGGCTTTGACCTTGCCGGCTTCGATCAACAGTTCCATCCAATACAGTGTCTCATCCGCCTCTTCCTCGACCGTGCCGAGTTTCGAGACGAAGTCGGCTTTCGACTTGGCGCGACACGCCGCCCGGTAATTCGCCCCCACGGACATACCGGCCCGCACGAGTTGGTTTGCAATGGCGTTGGTTGAGCGTGCATTCGGCAGGCTGTCCACCAGCTTGATCACCCGCACAGCAAACGCCTTTGTCCTTTGCTTAAATTCTTCCGGCTTCATCGTTTGAGCTTTCGCGATTTTCAATCCGCAATCCGCAATCCGCAATCCGCAATCCGCAATCCGCAATCCGCAGTCCGCAGTCCGCAATGCTGCTAGGGGTTGCGGACCATAAAGGTGACGGTGGCTTCGCTGACGATCTCGTTGTTGACCTTGCAGACGCCGACGGCGCGGCCGATTTTGCCCCGCCACTTTTTCAGTTCCACGTCGAGGACCAGGACGTCGCCGGGGACGACGGGTTTGCGCCATTTGACGTCCTCGGCGGAGAGGAAGTAGGCGATCTGGTTTTTGTTTTCGGCGAGCTTGAGCATGAGGATGCCGGCCACCTGGGCGATGGCTTCCAACTGCAACACGCCGGGCATGATGGGGTGACCGGGAAAGTGACCGGCGAAATGGGGTTCGTTGATGCTGACGTTTTTCGCGGCGATGATGCGCTGGCCCTCGACCTTGAGGACGCGATCCACCATCAAGAACGGATAGCGGTGCGGCAGCCATTTCATGATGGCCTCGACGTCCATGGCGCCATCACCTTCAGGAAGTTCGGTAACGCTGTCCGCCGGAGTGGGAACAGGCCGGACGGGGGGCGGAGAGAAGGTCTGGGCCACGCGCAGGGGCTTTTCCATTTGGGCGACGATGCGGCGGACGAGTTCGCAGTTGGCCCCGTGGCTGGGTTTGATGGCGATGACATGGCCCTGAATGGGCCGGCCAAGGAGCGACAGATCGCCGATGATGTCGAGCATCTTGTGGCGGACGAATTCCTCCGGGTAACGCAGCGGCTCGGTGGTGAGGACGGCGTCCTCGCGGATGACGACGGCGTTTTCGAGGCTGCCGCCCTTGATGAGGCCGTTCTTGATGAGGTATTCGATCTCCTCGTAGAAACAGAAAGTGCGGGCGTGGGCGAGTTCAACTTCCCAGGTGCGGGGGTTGACCTCGGTGCTGTAGAACTGGGTGAAACGGCCCTTCCGATCCGCGCTGGTGCAGGTAATCCTGAAACCCTCCCCGGGAAACAGCGTCATCAGCGTCTCACCCATCTGGAGTTCGATGGGGTCGCTGACGGTGTAGGGTTGGCGCGGTTCGCCCTGCCCCTCGAGGCCCGCATCCTTGATGATGCGGCAAAATTCCCGCGCGCTGCCGTCAGCAATGGGCGGTTCGTTGGAATCCAGCTCGACGATGGCGTTGTCCACGCCGCAACCGGCCAGCGCGGCGAGCACGTGTTCCACGGTATGAATCTTGATGTTGCCGCGGGCCAGCGTCGTGGAACGCGTCGTCTCGGAAACATTTTCGACGCGCGCTTCGATCTCGGGTTTGCCGTCGAGGTCCACGCGGCGGAAGCGCACGCCGCTGTTCGCGGGTGCGGGCAGCAAGGTCATCTCCACACGATTGCCACTGTGCAGACCCACGCCCGAGAAACTCGCGGAACGACCCAAGGTTTGTTGCTGTAACACCCGGGAATTAGAACAAAAAAAGGGCGATTGGCAAGCGGGGAGGCGACGGCGTCAATGCCGTAGCGGCGGACGTCCCGTCGGCCGTAGAGTGCGCGCGTCCCGCCGCACGGATCACAGGAGCGAAAGTTCGAACGACTCCAGAACTCACCGTCGTCGTTGGTGAATTCGCGAGGCCATCGCCGCCGGGCTGGAAGCACCGGCTCTACGGCAAGCGGGACGCTCGCCGCTACGGCGCGTGGCCATGCCGGCCACGCTCCGGTCATCTCACACTTTGAATTTTCAGCCGGTCCAACGCCACCCCTTCGCGCCGCATCACGGTCGCCTCCACTTTCGGCACATACATTTGTGTTTCCGCCGGCAGGCGCGTGGCGATGCGGTCGTAGCTTTTGGTTTTCTGGCGGTCCAAGAGTTTTTGCACCGTCCCCTCACCGGCGTTGTATGCGGCGAGCGCGAGCGACCAATCGCCGAACCGGTCATGCAGGTAGCGAAGATACTGCGCCGCGGCGCGCGCGCTCGGGGCGGGCTGGTAACGCTGGTCCCACGGCCACGAACGCAGCCCGAAACGTTTCGCCGTCGCCGGCATGAGTTGGAACAAACCGGCCGCACCGACGGGGCTGCGCGCGCGGCGGTTGAAGCCGGATTCCACTTCCGCCAACCAGACCAGTTCGGGCGGCACGCGCTCGGCGGCGAAGACGGATTTGAGCTGGGGCACGAGGTCTTCGGCGGCCTTGGGCATCGGACGGTTGCTGAGTTTTTTCTGCCAAAGTTTGCGTTCATCGGCTGCCGGCGGATTGGGCGGAGGTTTGGGCGGCTGACCGGGCACGAGCGTTTGCGGCGGCGCGGCGCGCCGCAATTCCTCCGCTGCATCCAGATAATCGAGGCGTGCCTTGAGCCAGCCAGCATAGGCCTGGGTTTCCTCGTGCGCTTCGAGCAACGGCAGGGCGACGTTGGCGGCCGCCCGCAACAGCCCGAGGTCCAGCACGTAGTCGCCTTGCAACTGTTTTTGCAGGTCGCGCGCGAATTGCTCGACCTTTTCGCGGTCCACTTGCGGCAGGGTCTGCAAAACGTCCGCGTCGAGATTCTCGGTCGCCCACTGCTCGGCGGCGTGCATGACCTGCTTGAGCGCATTCGTGTCGAGTTCGTATTCCTGGGCCATGCTCAGCCCGGAAACAGTCAATCCCAAGGCCAGCAACGAACGCAATTTCATGCCGGGAGCGTAGCACGGCCAGTGGCAGTGCGAAATGGAAACTCCGGAAGCCGTTGCGGAAAAGCGGGCCGCCACCATTTTGCCACGGCGGGATCAACAACCGAAACGCCCCGGGCCCATCCACTGCGAACGGATTCGAAAGCCGGATAACGCGGCTGAAATCAACGCCCGCAGATACCGCTCCGATTTGGAGCGGTTGGCCTACTTCGATCCGCCCGCGGAACGATTCCTTCCGGGACGCAGATGGCGTATGCCGGCCAGTCCGACCAAGAGCAGCAAAGCGGACGTGGGCTCAGGGATGACCATGTAACCGTCGCCCGCGAAAAGTCGGGCGTCAAAAAGTGGATCACCACCTGAGCCGCCCGGGCCGCCGAGATTATCGGTGTTGCCCAGACCGGGCAGGAACTGATTGGAAAGGTAGTCACCACCACCGTTGCTGATGAAAACGAGCAGCTTGATCGGATGCCCTGGATCCGTGGCCAGGAAGTCGGCACTTAACAGCATTTCCAGCCCGGTCGTGGCCGTCAATGGATCGCCCAAAACTCCCGGCGGATTGAACGGGTCATATCCGCCCACTCCCTGAACATTAGAGTTGTCAAAGTCGTGAGTCACCTCGCCGGACAAAGTCAGCCCGCCATCCCGGTAATAACTCTGCGTCACCGGCCCCGAGCCGATGGGTGCCGATCCCAGGTAAACGTCGCGATTGATCAAATCCGGATCGTTACCCCCGACGGTCATGTCAACGACGTTGAGGTAGCGGTTTCCGTCGGCCGTGTTGAACTCAATGGCAAAATCAGGATTAAAACCCACGCCAAGAATGCTGGCGCCACCGGGCGGTGTGTAAACACCATAGCTTCCATCCGTGTCGTCACCCCAATCGTCAGTGCGTTGACCGCCAAACGCACCCAGTTGACCATACCCGCCCGGGAGTGTGGTGGTCACCGCACCGCCCGCGCGGGTGTCGAAGAACATGACGATGCTGTTGCCGCCCGCTTCGAGATTGCCAGTCAGAGCAAGTTCAATGCTTCCGTTGGGAAGGAGATTGGCAAATGCAGCGTTAAGCTCGCTGCCGTAGGGATCGCCGAATCCAGTCGGCGTATTCTGCACCGCCAACGGTGCGCCGTATTCTCCGAGACTGACGACACCGTCAACAACCGCGCCGGAACAAGTGGAAGTCGCCACCACCAGCCCCAATGCGGTGGTAGCGGCAAAGATGCGAAATTCAAGCCTCCCACCGAACGTCAAAAATCCAACCGATGCCTGTTTCATAAAGTTAGCTGCAATCTGAGAAATGGTTCGGGAACGCGGTCACTCTGACTGGAAACTGATGAATGGCAAGCAAATAAGTGATCAAGCAAAAAAGCCAGCCACCCGAGTCCGTTTCCTTCGCTAGGAAACTTGCCGGAATCGCACGTGGCCGCTGAAACTAGGAAGTTTCCCTCGTTTCACCTTCTTCCATCATACCACGAATGACACGCCGCGCGATCGCGCAGGATGCGACGGTGGTTCAAACCCGCCCGCAAGACAAATCGCAGCAACTCCCAAGTCGAGTAAAGCCGCATTTTGCGCGACGAGGTGAGCAACGGGTGGTGGTGAAGAATGACGATCTCCCGTCCGAGTTCGCGGGCGAGGTCGCCCAACCGCTTGCTCAGATCCAGTTCCTCGCCCGCGAACAGTTCCCCGCTGAACCCGCCCACCTTGCGAAACGCGGCGGCCTCGCAAAAAATAAACGAGCCAGCCAGCAACCTTCGTTTACGACTGAGCCGGTTCCACAGCGACGTTCCAAAATTTGCCAGCGGATGGTTGCCGTCCATCTGCACCGTGCAGCCGCCCGCGAGACAGCGACCCGACCGGATTTGTTCCGCAACTTCAGCCATCAACTCGACGCTCGGCTGCGAATCCGCATCCACAAAGAGCAGCCAATCGCCGGTCGCCGCCGCCGCGCCGCGATTCCGGGCCCGCGCAATCTGGTTGACCGGCTCGAACACGACCGCAGCCCCGGCCGCCCGCGCAATTTCTGCGGTGCGATCCGTGGAGTTGTTGTCGCAGACGATCAACTCGGTTTCCCAACCCAGCGGGCCGAAGGCCGCGACCGCCGCCCGCACCTGCCGGAGTGTTTCGCCCAGCAACCGCTCTTCATTGAACGCCGGAATGATGACGGAGATGCGCACCGCGAGGATTGTCCGGCCAGTGTCGCCGCGACCGCAACTTCAATTTGCAAACGATTTGAAATCATTCTGGCAACCGGTAAGTTGTCCCTATCTGAACCCGGCGCGTTGCGCGATCCTGCGAATGCCGTCCGTGGCAAGATCGTCAATTGACCTATGACTGAAACGAAAACATCTTCGGCCCCGGCCCGCGGTGGTTGGCTGCGCAAGCTCGCGTGGCTTGCGGGAATTCTCGTCGTTCTGTTGATCGTCGCCTACTTCGTGGTGACGAGTTCGGCGTTTGTGAAGGCGGTGATTCTGCCGCGCGTCGGCATTGCGATGAACGCGCAACTCGCCGTGGCGGACCTCGGCCTGAGTCCTTTTTCCCAAATCTCGATGCGCGATCTCAAGGTCACGCCCAAGGACGCCGCGCCCCTGCTCAACGCCGGTCTCGTTCGCGCGCGCTACAGTCTGTTCGCGCTGCTGCGAGGCAAAATTGAAATCGAGGAAGTCACGATCGAGTCGCCGACCGTGACCATCGTCGAACACGCCGATGGCACGAGCAATCTCGATCCGCTGCTGAAAAAGCCGGAAACCAAACCGGGCGTCAAGGAGACCGCTTCCGCCAAGCCAGCCAAAACTCCCGTTGTGGACATCAAACGCGTTGCGTTGAAGAACGCCACGATCCGTCGTATCAAGGAAACCAAGGATGGCGGACGCGAGTCGGTCGAGTTGTCCAATCTCAACATCACCGCCACGGACATCAAGAATGGCGGCCGCGGCAAGTTGGAAATCGCCACCGGACTGGCGATGGAAAACGCCGCCGCCGGCCGCGCGGACAATTTGTCGGCCACCCTCACCGGTGATTTCGGTTTCGACCTCACGCCCGAATTGACACCGGGCAGCGTCAACGGGAAGGCCACGCTCGCGGTGCAAAAGGCGACGGGAAGTTTTGCCGACGCAGCCGCGCTCACCGCATCCCTGGACTGCCAGTTGACACCGACCGAAGTGAAGCAGGTCGCGTTACGTTTTCTGAAGGCCGACGCCACGCTGGCCGAGTTGCGCGTCAGCGGGCCGTTCGACGCCGCCAAGAACGAGGGCCGGTTGAAAATTGAACTCACGTCGCTCGACCGCAAGCTGCTGAATCTGGCGGGGGCGACAGCGGGATTGGATTTCGGCACCACCACCATCAACGCCGCGAGCGATGTCCAGTTCAGCAAGGGCGGCAAGGAGATTTCGCTGGCGGGCCAGCTCAACCTCGCCCGCTTCCAAGTCACGCGCCAGGGCCAGACCACGCCCACGCTCGACTTGCGCTGCGATTACGACGTGACCTTGGACCAGGTCGCGCAGTCCGCCCTGCTTAAAACGCTGAACGTCAACGGCACCCAAGACGCGCGTCCGCTGCTGAAGGCCGCGTTGAGCCAGCCGATGACGCTGGCGTTCGGCGGCAGCAGCAGCGCGGTGGGCGACGCGGCATTGAACGTGGACCTGACCGGCTTGAATCTGGCCGACTGGCGGGCCTTTGCCGCCGATCTCGCGCCCGCCGGCACGGCCGACCTCAAGGCAAAACTGCTTTCACAACAGGGCGGTAAACTGTTGACCTTCGAACTCGACGGCGACGTCAAGAATCTCGGCACGAAGTTCGGCGCGCAAAGCATCAACGGCGCGGACGTGAAGTTGATGGCGCGCGGGACGGGTGCGGACATGAAGCAATTCAAACTGGACAACTTCCGTTTCGACCTCGCGCAGCAGGGCCAGCCCGCTTTGAGCGTTTCCGGCAACGGGACGTTTGACAGCGCCACCTCGGACGCTGATTTACAGGTCGCCGTGCAGGCCGCGCTCGTGCGTCTGCTCGCGATGTTTCCACAACCGGATGCCCGATTGTCCGGCGGCACGGTGGAACTGAAAGGTCGCATCGCGAAGCAGCAATCCACCCAGACCGTCACCGGGCAACTTGCGCTCGCAGGGTTGACCGGCAGCCACGGGAATTTTCGCTTCGCCGATTTCGGCAGTACGGTGGACCTCGACGTGGCGATGAAGGATCAACAACTCGAGATTCGGAAGGCCAGCGGCGAGTTGCACGAAGGGGCAAAGCCCGGCGGCAAGTTCGACGTGTCCGGCAATGTAAATCTCGCAACCAAGGCGGGCCAGCTCGCGCTCAAGCTCGTTGATTTCAACCAAAACGGTTTGCGTCCATTCCTCGAATCGGCGCTCGGCGACAAGAAGCTGGTTTCAGTTTCGGTGGATACCGCGGCTTCGGCCAGTTTTGCCGCCAGCGGAGATGTCGCGGTGAAAGGCAGTTTTCAACTCGCCAATCTGGTTGTGAACGACCCGAAAGGATCGCTGCCGACCACGCCGCTTGAAGCCAAGGCGCAGTTGGACGCCGGGGTCGCCAAGAGCGTCGCCCAAATCCGTCAATGCCAGCTTACGCTCACACCCACCGACCGCGCCAAGAACGAACTGAACCTCACGGGCAACGTGGATTTCTCCAAGACCAATGCCATCACGGGCAACGTCAAGCTGGCGGCTGACTCATTGGACGTCACCCGCTATTACGATTTGTTCGGCGGCCAGACGACGGCAGCCGCGCCAGCTCCGAGCAGCACCACCACGGCTGCGCCGTCGGAAAACAAAGAGCCCGACCCGATCAAATTGCCGTTCCGCGATTTCACGTTCGAGGCGGCCATCGGGCGGTTTTACCTGCGCGAGATTGACGCGCAGAACATTCAGGTCGTGGCGAAACTCGACGCCAGCCACGTGCTGCTCAAGCCCGCGCAACTCACCCTGAATGGCGCGCCCGTTAGCGCTACGGCTGACCTGGACCTGAGCGTGCCGGGTTACAAATACGATGTGACCTTCAGCGCCAACGGCATTCCCGTCGAGCCGCTGGCCAATTCGTTTTCACCGACGTATCGCGGTCAGGCCAATGGCCGGCTCCTCGCCAGTGCCAGCATCAAAGGCGCAGGCGTCACAGGAACGAGCCTGCGACAAAACCTGAATGGCAACATGAATTTCAGCTTCACCAACGCCAACATCCAGATCGTCGGCCCGAAAGTGAAAAGGATTTTGTCGCCGATCGCGCTGGTGTTGGGCGCGCCCGAGTTGCTAAACTCGCCGCTCGACTATATCAACGCCTCGCTCCGCGCCGGCAAAGGCAACATTGAGATTCCCGGATTCACCGCGCACACCAGCGCATTTGTGGCGCAATCGCAGGGCGTAATCCCCATCGCCGACGTGCTCAACAATTCGCCGCTCAACCAGGAAATCGAAGTTTCGCTGTCACGCGGGCTCGCTCAAAAACTTCGTTTCTCCAACGTGCCAACCAACCAGGCTTACGCGAAATTGCCTTCGTTCGTTCACCTAAAGGGCACGCTTGGCAATCCCGAAGCCAAAACGGACAAAGCCGTGATTGTTGCCCTGACGGCCAGCAGTATCGGCAATATTGTCGGTGGCAAGGCCGGCGGCATTTTGGAAGGGGTCGGTGGTCTTTTGGGTGGCAAACCCGCGTCCACTGCTCCCGCCACCCCCACCACCAACGCCCCGCCGGCCAATGTCCAGCAACCGAACCCGGTCAACGACATTCTCAACCTCTTCAAGAAACCGAAAAAGTAGCGTCGCCTCCCATCTGATGGCAGTCTCCACGAACTTTTGTCTGGCAGGTTGGGAATCAAGCGCCAGATTCCCCTCACCCCTTCCCTCTCCCCATCCGATGGGGAGAGGGTGTCCGCAGCACGGTTGAGGGCGGACGCACGGCGTTCATTCCACTTGGCTTTCCTTTTTCTTCGCGGATACTCCTGCGCGTGCATGTTGTTCTGAATTATCTCAAACGTAACCAACGCCGCTTCGTCCGGGAACTCGCCGATTACGTCCGCTTCCCCAGCGTCTCCGCCCAACCGGCGCACGGCGAGGACATGATCCGTTGCGCCACGTGGCTTGTGAAACATTGCAAACAAATCGGCCTCGAAGCCCGCCTGTGTCCCACGGACGGCCACCCGGTCGTATTGGCGCGAACCCGCCGCAAGCCAGGGAGCGCCCGCCCGCACTTCATGGTCTATGGCCATTACGATGTGCAACCGCCGGAGCCGTTCGACCTTTGGGAAACGCCGCCTTTCGAGCCGACGATGCGCGGGCGTTCGCTGTTCGGCCGCGGCGCGAGCGACAACAAAGGCCAGCATCTCGCCCATCTCAAAGCGGTTGAAGCCTATCTCAAAACCAAGACTCCCCTGCCCTGCGATCTCACCTTCGTCATTGAAGGCGAAGAGGAGGTTGGCAGCAAAAGCCTCGACGGATTTCTTCGTCGCCACCGCGCCATTTTGCGGGATTGCGATGCGGTGGTTGTTTCGGATACGGGGATGCCCAGCCCCAAACATCCGGCGCTGACCTACGCTCTGCGCGGGATCGCGGCGTTTGAAATCACGCTGCGCGGGCCGGATCGCGATTTGCACTCCGGCATCTTCGGCGGCTCGGTGGAAAATCCGGCGATAGCTCTGAGCCGTCTGCTCGCCAAAGTGCATGACGAAAAGGGCCGCGTCACCATTCCCGGTTTTTACGACAACGTTGTTCCACTCACGCCCTACGAGCGGAAACAAATGGCGCGGCTGCCGTTCAAACGCGAGGCCTATCGCAAGTTCCTGGGCGTGCCCGAACTATTTGGCGAAAGTGGTTTCACCCCGGACGAACAACGCACCTCGCGGCCCACGTTCGAGATCAATGGACTCACGAGCGGATATCAGGGCGAAGGCAGCAAGACCATCGTGCCCGCCTGGGCGCGGGCCAAGATCACGACCCGCCTCGTACCCAACCAGTCACCGACCAAAGTGAGCAAGGCCGTCCGCGCGTTCCTGAAAAAGCATTGCCCGCCCACCGTGACCCTTGAAATCAAATCCAAACACGGCGCGGAAGCTTACATGGTTTCACCGAAAAGCGACCAGGCCCAAGCGGCCCTGGTCGCGCTGCGTCGCGCCTTCGGACGCGAACCGATTCTGTTGCGCGAAGGCGGTTCGATTCCCATCGTCAACCAATTCAAGAAAATCCTCGGGCTCGATACCCTGTTACTCGGGCTCGCCTTGCCGGATGACAACGCGCATTCCCCGAACGAGAAGTTTGACCTCGATGTCTTCGCCAAAGGCCAGCGCATGAGCGCGTTGTTGTGGCCCGAGCTGGTTAAAGGTTAAGTCAACCACCCCGTTTCAACCGGTAAACCGGTCGCGCAAATGAATCCGCGGAAAACCCCCCCGGGCCATCCCATGGTTGGTAGCCTCCCACCGGGCTCTTGACGTAATCGCCGATCCAGACCCGCTCGTGTGCTTTCAGTCGCCGAAACCGGCCCCGACCCGGTCGCCTCGGGGTAATTTGTCCTCGATTGCGGTGCATCTTCGATTCGATTCGGTTTTTCATTTCTGCCTCTGGGTCAAGTTGTTCAGCGACGGCGCTTGCCGCCCGCTCTTCACGCGGACTGCCCCTAAACCGTGAATTTAGACCGGCGCGGGCCGCTGCGGTTCAATTCTTTTGTTGAACCTCGATCTCGACGCCATGGGGGCAAAGACAGGCGCCGGGCGCGACAGCCGAAGCTGCATCGGTTTCGCGGCACGTGTTGAAAACGTTGATCATCACGCCCCCGACCAGTTCCGCAGCTTTCTGCTTTCCGCCGCCAAATCACTCCGGTAAAAGGTCGCCATGCGAAACATGGGAATCGTGGCAGTGGGAATCCTGCTCGGACAGACCGTGCTAGGTTCGGTGTCATCGGGCGAATCGGAATTGCCGACGCCTTCGGATTGGAAACTGGTCTGGCGCGAAGAATTCGACGGTCGCAAACTTTCCGCCAAGAAATGGAACGTGCTCGTGCGTGAGCAGAGCAAACACAATGAGCTTCAGTATTACGTGCCGGATGAAGTTTTTCTCACGAACGGCTGTCTGCGATTGCGGAGTCGCGAGCGCAATTTCGGTTCGCAACGTTACACCAGCGGTCGGGTGGACACGCGGGGGAAATTTGCTGCCACCTACGGACGATTTGAGATCCGCGCCCGATTGCCTCGGGGCCAGGGCCTGTGGCCGGCCCACTGGCTGTATCCGCAGAACCGGGATTGGGCGATGGAATGTCTCATGGCGGAGGCCGTGGCGAGCGGCAAAGAACGGCTGATTCCGGAGGAGCGCCCGTGGTACACTGAGATTGACATCATGGAATACCTGGGCCACGAGCCCAATGTCCTGTACGGCACGTTGCATTATTGCACGTTCGATGGTCAGAAGAAATCCACCTCGGGCACGTGGCGAAGCGATACCGACTACTCCGCGGATTTTCACGTGTACCGTCTGGAGTGGGAACCGGGTTCGATCCGCTGGTTCATTGACGGGCATCAGATTCACGCGACCACCAACGGCGTGCCTCACTCGCCTCATTACTTGATCCTGAACACGGCCGTCGGCGGCAAATGGCCGGGCAACCCGGACGCAACGACCGTCTTTCCGCAGCATCACGACATTGACTACGTGCGCGTTTATCAACGGCCGAATTATTTCGGACCATGAACGGCCGGCGCCGCGAGGTTGCCGATACAACGTGGGACGTCACCGGAGTCGGCCGCGGTAAAATCGGACTGAATCGTTGGTTGAGCCAAAGTCCTTGAAGTGCAACGGCGCGAGTTCAAGTTCGTTGGTGGCGAGAGCGGTCCAGTCGTGGAGATTGGTCGAAGTCTCGATGATCACGGTTTGCCCGGCAACGCCAACGACGTTGAAGCCAAAACCGTCCGGCGCCATCCCAAAGTCCGCCCCATTGGCCAGGATGGCGGGCGGGGGCAGATTCCCCGCGTAAACCCGCGCGCGGTAAAAGCGTCGCGGCCAATGGCCCGCTTGTGAATCGTTGAAAATGATCTGTGCGATGCTGGTGACCAGGTTGGTTTGAACGGGCAGCCACTGCGCGAAATCCGTGGAGGCCTCGATGACGATTGCCTGTCCGGGGAGCGCACGCAAGGTGAAGCCGAATCGGTTGGTATAGAACCCGAAGTCATTATCACTCGAAAGAATCACCGGCGAGGTCATCGCAGTGACCCGGGTCACGTCCTCGATCAAACCCAACGAACCGTTCCATCGGCCGCCACTGGCGAAACCCCGGGCGCGGACATAAGAGTTGAGGCTGAGGGAAGGCATGTCCATTCGCCAACCACCGGGAATCCGCATTGCCGCTCCCAAGTTGAGCCAGTTGGTGCCATCGGCCGAGGTTTCAACCCAAGCGCCGCAAATCTCGGGTGCGGTCCCGCCACGCGCCCAGGTGACCCCAGTGGCATCGCACACGAGCCGATGTTCGGCCGGCGTGACGGCGTCCACCCGGGCGAGACGCAAACGCGGTTGGCCGCAAACGCTGGTGAAGCTTCCGGCGATCAGGATTTTCCCGTCCGGTTGAATGGCAATGCCGCCGACCGCGCCACCAGCGATCTGTGGACTCCAGTTGGAATCCACGACGCCGAAAGAATTGACGCGCGCAAGTCCGCTGCGGGTCTGGCCACCCACGGTGGTGAAGCCACCCGCGATGACCATCGCGCCGTCGGCTTGGAGCGCCAGACCGCTCACGCCCCCGTTCAGGCTCGGGTTGAATGAAGCGTCGGGAGTTCCATCCGGGTTGAGCCGGGCCAGGTAGCTGCGAGCTTGATTTGCCAGAGTCGTAAAACTACCGCCCACAAGAATCTTGCCATCAGGTTGCAACACAACGGCGTTCACGGTGGAATTGGCGTTGGGATCAAAATCGGGGTCGAGCATTCCATCGGAATTCAACCGGCCGATGCGATTGCGCGTCTGGCCACCCAGCACGGTGAAATTGCCAGCGGCGATGATCTTTCCGTCCGGTTGGAGGGCGATCATCATGACGTGCGTATTCGCCCCGGGATTGAAGCTGTCCAACGTGCCGTCGGCATTAAAGCGGCCGATGTAGTTGCGGGGCTGGCCGGCCAGACTTGTGAACCAACCGCCAACCAAGAATTTGCCGTCGGGCTGCGGCACCAGCGAATCCACGAACGGGGTGAGTGTCGCCGATGCGATGGCGGGATTGACAGCTGGATCGAGACCGCCGTCAGGATAAAACCGGCCAATGCGAGCGTGCGGCCAATTGTTCAGGTAATTGAACCACCCTCCGACCAGGATGTTCAGATCGGGTTGCACCGCCACCGTGTCGGTCGAACTGTTGGCGCTCCCGAGGAAATTGGTGTCAATGGTGCCGTCGGGGTTAAGCCGGCCGAATTCATGGAAGCCTTGAGTACCGATCTGGTTGAAATTCCCGCCGATCAGAATTTTGCCGTCCGGCTGGAGCGCCAGGGCGCGCACCTGGTCATTGATTTCAGGACTCAACGCGTCAGGCAGGGCGAGATTCAGAGCCAGGCTGGCAACCGCGCTGGTGACAACCCCGAACGAACTGGAGATGACCGCATTGTAGCTCGCGATGGCGGGAGCTTGAGCATTCGAGATGACGAGCGATGCGTTGGTCTCGCCCGGAAGGTTGGTCCCGTTCTTTCGCCATTGATAGGCGGGCAGCGTTCCGACGGCTGCCACGTCGAAGGACACGGTTTGGCTGACATTCGTGTAAATCGAGACCGGCTGGCTCGTAATCACGGGTTCCACGACAAACAAATTGGCCACGCTGCTGGTCGCGCTGCCCCCGGCGTTGCTCACCACCATGGAATACCCGCCGGCGTCACCCCCGAGAACATTGCTCACCGTCAGCACGGACGTATCCGCACCTGAAATGTTCCCGCCGTTGGTCAGGGGTTGGCCCGCTTTCCACCACTGATAGGTCAATGGCGAAGAGCCCCCGGCTGGGGCGTAGAAGGATGCCACCGTGCCAGCGAGATTGGTGCGGCTGGTGGGGGAACTCACGACGACGGCCGGTCCCATGATGCTTTCGACGAACCATGAGGAGCCGTTGTACTGGCCGCCCGAAACGTAGCCACGGGCGCGAACGCTGGCATTGGAGGCTACGTTGACTCCGGTGAGTTGCCATCCTCCGGCGATCCGCGCACCCAAGCCAAGCCAGGTCCAGGTCTGGCCATCGTTGGCAACCTCGAAGGTGGTGCGCCAGACTTCCGGGGCCGTGCCGTCTCGCAACCAGGTAATGGTCGAACCGTCGGTTGCCAGCGTCTGCAAAGCGGGCCCAGTGGCGGTCAGCCGGGCGAGGTTGGTTCGGTACTGACCCAGAATCGTGCTGAACGCGCCGCCCACCACGAGGCCACCTCCCGGCGATAAAGCCAGCGCATACGCGGAATTGTTCGCCCCGGGGTTGAAGGTGGGATCCAACGATCCGTCCGAGGTGATTCGGGCCAGGAACAGACGTTGTTGTCCGCCGACAACAGCAAACGTTCCACCGAAATTGATCTTGCCATTCGCTTGCACGCTCAGGGTGTACACCGTGCCGAGCACGTTGGGATTGAAAGCGGCGTCCAGGGTGCCATCGGAGTGAAGCCGGCCCAGGCGATTGACCGGCTGGCCGTTCAGCGTGGTAAAACTTCCGCCCAAAAGAATTTTCCCGTCCGGCTGGAGCGACAGGCAGTTGACCGCGTTGTTGGCCGAGGCGGCGAAGTTGGTATCTAACGCACCCTCGGCGGTCAACCGGATGATCCGGTTGACCGCCTGCCCGTTGAAGAGCGTGAAGTTGCCCGCGACCAAAAGTTTTCCATCGGGCTGTAACGCCAGCGAGTAAACGGTGCTGTTGACCGCGAAGAGCAAATTGGTGTCCGTCAAACCATCCGGCTTCAGGCGGGCGAGGTTGGTCAGAATGGACGGCTTGCCCAAAGAGAAGCTGCCGCCAACCCAGACCTCACCGTTCGTTTGCGACACGATGGCATTGATCGTTCCGCTCAAATCGTTGGTGAAACCGGCATCCAGGCCGCCGTTGGGATTCATGCGCCAGAGATACCGGTTCGGCTGGCGAACACCACTGGCCACGAGGACGCGACCGTCCGGCTGCACCGCCATGCTGGTCACCGTGCCGTTGTCCTGCGGGCTGTTGGTACTATTGAAACCAGGGTCGGGGGAACCATCCGGGTTGAGCCGGCCCAGGTTGCCCACCACTCCCGCAAGCCGATAAAAGCTCCCGCCCACGAGCAGCTTCTCGTCCCGTTGCACCGCGAGGGCCAAAACCGAGGCGTTCGCCCCCGGGTTGAACGCATCGGGAATGGCCAGGTTCACATTGAGCGTGGCGATGGCGCTGGTGACGGCGCCAAATTGATTGCTCACCACCGCGACATAATTCCCGGCATCGGCGCCCTGCACATTCGTGAGATTCAAGTCTGCCGAGTTGGCGCCGTCAACCGGGTTGCCGTTCCGGTGCCACTGATAACCGAGTTCGGGCGTGCCGACGGCCGTAACACTCAACAGCGCGCTTTGTCCAAGACTACGCGAAAGACCGACGGGTGGGACGGTGATGAACGGATCCCGAACGGTGAGACTCGCAACCTGACTGGTAACACTGCCCCAGGCATTGCTGAGCACGACTTGATACTGCGCAGCGTCCGAGCCCAGCACGTTGGTCAGCACCAATGTGGAAGTTTGCGCGCCGGAGACGTGGTTCGCGTCTTCCAGTGGCGCACCGTTCTTGAACCACTGATAGCCCACGGACAAACCGCTGACTCCCGTGACGCTGAAGCCGGCCGTCGTTGTGGCATTGGTGGTCAGGCTGACCGGCTGTGCAATCAGGAGCGGCGTGCCAATGAGCGACTCAACGAACCAACTCGAGCTACTTTGAAAACCGCCGCTGCCGGTAAAACCCCGGGCGCGCAGTGTTGCATTCACCGGCAACGACAAGCCGGCAAGCTCCCAGCCACCCGGGATGCGCGCCCCGTCGCCGAGAACAACCCAATCCGTACCATTCGTGGTCGTCTCGAACCGGACGCTGGCCACCTCCGGGGCCGCACCACCGCGAAGCCAGGTCACGCTGGTTGTATCCGCGGACAAATCACCCGTCGCCGAAGTGGTATCGCTCAAGCGGGCGATGCGCAGTCGCGTTTGACCGGCGATGGAAGTAAACGAACCGCCTGTCACCAGACTTCCATCCGGTTGCACAACGACACTGTAAATGTTGCCGTTCGCGCCCGGATTAAATCCTTCATCCAGCGACCCATCGGGGTTCAACCTGCCAATGCGCGACCGGCTTTGCCCGCCCATGACCCCAAAAACACCGGCCACGACGATCCGCCCATCGGCCTGTAATCCGAAGGTATACACCGAGCCGCTGGTGCCGGGATTGAACGCTTCGTCCAGCGAACCATCGCTGTTGAGCCGCCCGATATAACTTCGAGGCTGCCCGTTGAGCGCGGTGAACCATCCCCCCACCAGAATTTTTCCATCGGCCTGTTCAACCAGCGCGCCGACATAATGGCCCGCGGCCGCCGTGAACGAGTGGTCCAACAGACCGTTCGGCTCCAGCCGGCCAAGGTTGGCGTGCGGCTGACCGTTCAAGTGGCCGAATGCGCCCCCGACCAAAATGCGGCCATCCGCCTGCGCCGCCAGCGTGTTCACAAAGCCGTCCGTGCTCGCGATGAAGTTGGTGTCCAGCGCACCGTCCGCATGGAGCCGACCCAGAAAGCCAATGCCGCCAACGACAATCCTCCCGTCGGGCTGCGGCAGCAATGCCATCACGCGCGAGCCGGACGTGGGAACCGGAGTGAATCCGCCATCCGGACTGCCATCCGGATTCAACCGTCCGAGGTTGGTTCGCGCCTGCCCCGCCAGATTGGTAAAGGAACCTCCGACCAGAATTTTCCCATCGGGTTGCAACGCCAGGCAAAATACCATTCCACCGGCGCCGGCGTTGAAATTGGTGTCGAGCACGCCGTTCGCGTTCAAGCGCGCAAGCCGGCTTCGTGTCTGCCCATCAATACTGGTGAAGTTTCCGCCCACCAGGATCTTTCCATCCGGTGGCAGCGCCAGGGTGTAAACTTCCGAGTTGGCTCCCGGATTCAGAGCGTCAGGGATGGCCTCGTTGACCGCCAGCGTCGCTACCGCGCTGGTCACGCTGCCGAAGTCGTTGGTCGCAATCACGTCATACGCGCCCACGTTCCCCCACTGCACATTCGTGAGCACGAGCGTCGAAGCCGTGCCATCCGGCAGCGAGACGCCGTCGTACCGCCATTGGTAGGCGAGCGGTTGCGTGCCGGTCACCGAGACGTTGAACGCAACCGTCTGGCCGCGCTGGGCGGACTGGCTCGCGGGATTCGCCGTCAGCAGCGGGTCCGCGACGGTCAGCGTCGCGACGGCGCTGGTGGAACAGCCCCAGACATTCGTGGCCACGGCGCGATAGGCCGCCGCGTCGCTGCCGAACACGTTGACAACCGTCAGTATCGTCGAGTGCGCGCCGGATATGTTGCCGCCGTCCGCGAGCGGCACGCCGTTTTTCAGCCAGTAATAATCGAGCGGCGTCGAGCCAATCGCGCTGACGAAGAACTGCGCCGTGCCGCCGGCGCTCGACGCCTGACTCATCGGATGGCCGGTGAACAACGGGTCGCGCACTGTGAGCGTGGCCACGACGCTGGTCACGCTGCCGAAGGCGTTGCTCACCACGCAACGGTAGTCGCCCGCTTCGCTGCCGAGAACGCTGTTAAGCCGGAGCGTTGCCGTGAGCGAGCCGACGAGATTTGTTCCGTCGCTGAGGGGCGCTCCATTTTTCAACCAGCGAAAACTCAGCGGTTGCTGACCGGTCGCCAGGAGGTCGAGGGTCGCCAATGACTGCGCATCATTGGTCCGGTTCGCCGGCTGTCGCTCGATCAGGACTGGGCCGATCACACTCTCGGCGCACCAACTGGAGCCGTCGCCGCTGCCCGCGATCCAGCCCCGGGCGCGGACGGTGGCGTTGACGGGTAGGCTCGGGCCGGTCGCCTGCCAGCCGCCGGCAACGCGCGTCCCGCTCAACCGAAAAAGCGACGTGCCGTTCGTCGAGGCGTCAAAGAAAACGCGCGACACTTCCGGCCCGGCCCCGGAGTGCAGCCAGGTGATCGTGCCGGTATTGTAGGCGAGGCTCTGCGCGGCGTTGGTGGTGCCGTGGAGGCGGCCCAGGTAAGCGCGCGGCTGGCCGTTCAGCATCGTAAAATCGCCGCCTACCACGAGCTGTCCATCCGGCTGCAACGCCAGCGAATTCACCGCCGCATCCGCTTCGGGCCGGAACGTCAGGTCTGGAGCGCCGTTGGTATCGAGCCGCCCGAGATAATTGCGCGGCTGGCCCGCGAGCGTCGTAAACTTTCCCCCCACGGCGATCCTGCCATCGGTCTGGACGACCATCGAAACCACCGCGCCATTCGCACCCGGATTGAACGCCGCGTCGAGTGCGCCGCCCGGGTGGAGTCGTCCGATGTTTGTACGCGCCTGGCCACCAAGGATGGAGAAACTTCCGCCGACGAGAATCGCGCCGTCGGCCTGGAGCGCGAGTGCGTTCACGATGCCGTCCGCTCCGGGGTTGAACCCGGCGTCCACACTCCCATCAGAGTTAAGCCGCCCGATGTTGGTGCGCGCGATGGCAGAGTCGCCCAGCGCGATAAAACTGCCGCCGACCAGGAGTTTTCCGTCGGGCTGCACCGCGAGCGAATAGACCGTGCCGCTCGCGCCGGAAACAAAATTCGTGTCGCGCGTGCCGTCGGAATTCAGCCGGCCGAGATGGTTGCAGGCCGCGCCGCCGAGATTCGTGAAGCTCCCGCCCAGGACGATCTTCCCGTCTGCTTGCAAGATCATCGCAAAAATGTCCGCGGTTACACCCGGATTGAAAGCAAGGTCCAACGTGCCGTCGGGATTAAACCGGGCGATTTGATTTCGCGGCACGTCGTTCGCCCAGCCGATGCCGCCGGCGAGCAGAATCTTGCCGTCCTCCTGCACCGCCACCAGCGGCAGCGCGACCGAGAACGGTATGCCGGAAATGCCGGCAGCGAAATTGGTGTCCATGCTGCCATCGGCATTGAGGCGCGAAATGCCGACGCGCAGGTAGTTGCCGACCCAGGAAAAGTAGCCGCTGAGCAGAATCTTCCCGTCCGGCTGGATTGCCAGCGACCGGACGGGATAGTTTGGAACGGGATTCAAGGAATCGGGCGTGGCAACATTCACCGTGAGCACGGCCACCGCGCTCGTCAGCGAACCGCTGCTGTTCGTCACCACCACGCGAAACAGGCTGCCCGCGTCCGCGCCCTGGACGTTGGTCAGCGTCAGCACGGCGTTAGTCTGGCCAGCGAGGATCAGCCCGTTCCGAAGCCATTGAAATCTCAGGGGCGCGCTGCCGGCCGCCGTGACGCTAAAATGCGGAGCTTCACCGGCGTTGACCATTTGGTCGGCGGGCTGCATGAGGATGAACGGATCCAGGACGGTAAGAACCGCCACCGCGCTGGTGACGGCGCCGAATTTATTGCTGACGAGAACCGAGTACGATGCGGCATCGGCTTTCAGCACATGGCTCAACATGAGCGTGTCGTTGGTGGCACCGGACACATTTCCAGTGTTCGTGAGATTCGTTCCGTTCTTGCGCCAACGATAGGTAAGCGTCGGTGAACCACCGGCCAGCACGGTGAAAGTAGCGGTTGTGTCCGCGTGGTTCGTGCGGCTGGCAGGTGGGCTCACAATCACCACCGGCCCCGCGTTGGCCTCCACAAACCACGATGAACTGTTAAACAAGCCGCCGACGGCAAATCCGCGCGCCCGGATATAGGCGTTGGTCGGTGCGGAAACGCCGGTGCGCTGCCAGCCGCCGGCGATGCGCGTGCCGGCGCCCAGGCTGACCCAGTTGCTGAGATTCGTGGAGCTTTCAAAGCTCGTTCGCCACACCTCGGGGGCGCTGCCGCCGCGCAGCCAGGTGATCGTGGAGTTTGTGCGAGTTAGCGCTTCCGCGGCCGGCGCATTCGTCATCCGCACGAACGTGGAGTGGGTGGCGCGCAGGATTTTTCCGTCGCGCTGGAGGGCGACGCAATAAACACCTGAATCCAGGCCGGTAACAAAACTGGCATCCACCGTGCCATCGGGCTGGAACCGCCCAAAGTAAGGGAAGCCGGACCAGCCGGTCGCCTCACCGCCCACCAAAATTTTCCCGTCACACTGAATTGAGATGTTGTGGGCATCGCCCTGATAGCCGGGGCGAACACTCGCTGTGAAATTGGTGTCCAACGTGCCGTCCGCGTTGAGGCGCGCCAGGCTGTCACGTGGCTGGCCATTCATCATTGAGAACAAGCCGCCCACCAGAATCCGGCCGTCTGGCTGAACCGCGATCGCGTGGACGTGACTGCTCGCCGACGCAACAAAGTTGGTTTCCAATACGCCGTTCGTGTTCAGCCGGCAGATGAAGTTGACGGGTTGTCCTCCAAAATCCAGAAAGCCGCCGCCCACAAGTATTTTCCCATCCGGTTGCATCGCCACCGTAAACACCACGCCTCCCGCCTGCGGGTTGAACGCGGTGTCCAGCGAACCGTCCGCGTTCAGGCGCCCGAGACAATTGCGCGGCTGTCCGTTGAGCGTGGTGAAGAAGCCTCCAACAACGATCTTCCCGTCCGCCTGCACCGCCAGCGCTTGAACGACGCCATCAGTGCCGGGAGTGAATGCGGCGTCCACCGTGCCGTTCGCATTGAGTCGCGCAATCCGATTGCGGCCGACCCCTCCGATATTCGTGAAACTCCCGGCCACGAGGATCTGACCGTTGGTGAGCAGGGCGCTGGCATGGATGTAGCCAACGGCGCCGGGGTTGAAACCGGTATCGAGGCTCCCGTCGGAGTTAACCCGGCCAATGCGGTCACGCACCACGCCATCGAGTGAAACGAGCTCGCCGCCAACCATCACTTTCCCGTCCGGCTGAACGATCATCGAATAGATGGGCGCCGCCGCCTGCGCGTCGAAGGTTGGGTCGTTCTGCGAGTATCCGGACATGCCCCATCCCACCGCCACCAACAGGAGCAGGCCAAGCTTGTTTGGGATGAATCGCATGTTGTCCGTGCGAGCAGTTAAGCACAAAGCGCCGTTCCGTCCAACCGCAATCCTCATCCGAGTTGCTTCGCGCGGTCAACGGATGACCGGAACCGAACTCACGGCGGACCCTAAAGTCGCAAACGCGCCTGGTTCCGGGGTATGGCTGCGGGAAGCAAACGTCCGGATTTCAAGGCGAGAAACTCTGGAAAGTCATCGCTGACTTCCGCGGTCAGATTCCGAATCGGCGGCCGACCGCCGCCAGCTTCTCAGACAGCAGCGCCGGCAGAGCCGCGGTTAAGCTGCACTACGACCGCTTCGGCAGCGCGCTGATACCCGCGTACGCCGTGTTCCTGCCGAGCGACTGCTCGATGCGGAGGCGTTGGTTGTGCTTCGCCAAACGATCATCAAGCTGAATTTGCCATCGTAGCGGCAACCGAAGTTAGCAGAACGTCTGCATCTGGAATGCAGCGGAACTGAAAACTTGGTTTGCTCACGAGTTATATCTTGTCGCCACACGCGGCCCGGGCGTAAAAGCAAGCTTAGGCGCTCGGACAGGCCATTGAATGCTACAGCGAAAGACCTCGGGCATGTGTTTCGACTTTTCCTTACTGCATCGCGGGCCAACTGTTGTCTTTTCGCGGACTCCCACACTGCGGAATACCTCAACGAGAACGCGATCCGATCTGCCGGACGAAAGGCCCGTCGGGCTCAATGTGGAAATCCTCCTTCTCCTCTCATGTCAACCAAACTAAAATCAGGCATCACACTCCTGGTGGCAGCGTTCATCGCAACCGCTGTCTACTGGTGGTTTCACGAAGCGCCCCGCCGGCAGTCGCTAGCCAGCCTGACGAGGCTGGACACAGCGCTGCACTCGACCAATCGCGCGGAACTGCTCGAACTCGTCATCATTCCCGCTTCGGTCCAAAGCCGCAGTGCGCCCGAGCAATCGGAGTTCCTGGCCAAGGCGCTGAACAATGAAATCTCGGGCCAAGGTCTGGCGGAACTCAGAAAGGCCGGCGATTACGGCTCACTCAAAAAGATCTTTCCGACCGAGGCCGAAGCGTGGTCCAGACTGGCGGGTGTTCATCCAGATGACTGCGTCGCGTTCAAGCTGGAGCGCAACGGCATACGAGCGGAGGTAGTGCTGCTCAAGCCTTCCAACTACGAGACTGACCTCACTCACGGCAAGGCGCCCTACCGCATCGTACGCGTGAACAACGTCAAGCAGATGGCCGATTTGAAATCCTCAACCACGGAGCGAACTCCATGAAAATGAATCCTTCACCTACCGGACTGCGAACCTTGGCTTCCGTCATGTGCTGTTTGAACGCCCTCCTGTGGCCGGGTTCGTCTTCTCAGGCCGCCACCTTTCCCGGCAACGCCCGCGTGGAAGTTTCCGACTCCAGCGGCGGGTTGAGTTGGAAAACCAACGTCAATACGCTCACGGTCCAATGCTGGTTCAAACTGTCTGCTCCTCCGGGTTTCAAGGAGAACATGAGCATCCTGACGAACAAGCGGAGCGTCAGCGGAGGTTATTACGCCTACCATTTCTGGTACGATTACACCAAAAATACCGTCGAATTCAGAACGTGGGGACGGCAGGCTGCTGGAACCGGCTGCCAGTTCACATTGATTGACCGGCCATACCAGGAGCGCTGGTATCACGTCGCCGTGGCGAGGGACAATAACAACTTTTATGCGTACGTGGATGGAACCCAGACGCTCACGACTAACCGCATTATCGGGGATGCCAGCAGCGATCAGGGCGTTGTCATTGGTGGACCCGACGCAACGGGGGCAAGCTCTGGTTCTCGTGACCTGTTCGGAGAAGTCCAGGAAGTCACCGTTTATCGGCGCGTGCTGGACGCGGAGACGGTTCAGGACCGCATGTTCAAGGACCAGACAAACCAACTCGATTTGGTGGGCTACTACAAACTTGGCTATTCGACCAGCCCCACCGACTTCTATCGAAATTACGCGACAACAATACCAACCGGAACGGATCCGGGCATCAAGACGGGTGCCGGCCAGATCCTGTTTGAAGAAACCGACCGCAAAGGCGAGCAATCCCTGTTTGATTCCCAAGTCAATGGCGGTAGGAATGCGGTAGTGCCATTATCCGGCGCCTTCACCTGGCAACAATCCGTCTTGAGCCGGCCCGTACGCGGTGTGCCATTTGACTTGAGTATCGCCTACTGCGCCGGGGCGAGCACAACGTTGGGATCGGGCTGGAATCACTCCTTCGATACCAAGGCGGCCAAAGACAGCGCCATTTGGTGGAAGGTCGTCAACTGGCAGGGTGGCACGGAGGTTTGGGAAAAGGTGACGAATCACCTGGGCGCTGCGAGTTGGCAAACGCGGCACGGGGAATACCGAGGACAACTGGCCGACGACGGCGCCCTGGGCAATCTTTTTTGGACCAATGGCCAACACCAGGTTTACCGATTCCTCCAACCGGATCATCCTTCCTTGCTCCGGGGCAAGTTGATGGAAATTAAGGATCTCAACGGCAATATGATGCAATTGCAATGGGATGCCGATGAAAAGCGCCTTACAAATGTTGTGGATTCGGCGAACGGCAACTACCGGTTCAATTACAACAGCCAAAATCTGCTGACCAACGTCTCATACGGCGACTGGCAGGTTCTGTTTACGTACACGAATTTCGCGGTCTCCGGCGAGCCTCAGAATTTCCTCGCCAGCAAAACTCTCACCAATAACTCCAGCATTTACTCCAATGTCAACGCGACATTTCGCTTCTACTACAATACAAACGGCCAGCTTGAGCGCGTTGTAGATCCTCGGGGCAACACGAACGTTACCGTTCGTTACGACGAATACGGACGCAAGACCAATGTCGTTGACGCCCTGGGCCAGGCTGCCCGGCTCGAGTACGGTGTCCCGGACAAACGCCAGATCACCACAACCGATCCGGAGGGCTTCCAGTGGATCGAAACTTACGATCGTAAGGGGCGAGTGATCACCCGCAGGAATCCGCTGGGCCACGAAACCCATTCCGCTTATGACGAGCGCGGGAATTTGAGTTCAACAACCGATGCGCTCGGGAACCGCACTTTGTTGGCTTACGACGAACGCGCCAACCTCACCAACCAGATTAACGCCTTGGGCGAAGTCACGCGCTGGACGTATCACACCAGATTCAACAAACCGGTTACGCAGACCGACCCGTTGGGTTGGACTACCACAAACCAATACGACATCAATGGCAATTTGCTTGCGCAGAGCGACGCCCTCGGCACGAATACCAGCTACACTTACAGAACCAACGGCCTGATCGAAACGCAGACCGACGCCAACGGAAACACGGCTCAGTTCAATTATGACACCAACGGTTTCCGCATCGCGGAAACCGACGCCGCCGGTTTCACCAAACTGCATCTTAACAACGACCTTGGTTGGCCCCTGGCCGTCACGAACGCACTGGGCGAGGTCACCACTTACGCCTACGACCTGAACGGCAAGACCGTCCGCACCGCGGACCCGCTGGGCCGTGTGTACACCGGGACATACGACGCCAACCGCAACCTCCGGACGCAGACGGACGCCAAAGGTCAGACGGCCAGTTACACCTACGACGCTTTGAATCAAAAGACCTCCGAGGTGGACCGCAGCGGTGCCACCAACTGGTTCGCGTACACCAGGCGCGGCAAGCAGGCGGCGATGACGAATGCCCTCGGCCATGTGACCATCAATCAGTACGACCCCGCCAACCGTCAGACAAATCAAGTGGATGCCCTCGGAAATTTCCGGACCACGGTCTATGACGCCAACGGCAATGCCGTTGCTGTCATTAACGAGTTGGGGCAGCGATGGACCAAAACCTATGATGGTTTAAATCGTGTCGTAGCGGAATCTGATCCGTTTGGAAATACGGTACGCACCCTTTACGACGCGGCAGGGCGTGTCCGAGAATCCATCGCGCCCGATGGGACTTCGACCACTCAGAGCTACGATGGCCGTGGACGGATGACCAATCGGGTGGACAGCCTTGGGTCTGTCTGGCGTTACGACTATGACCGCGTCGGGAACATCACCAATGTCACCGACGCGCGGGGTGGCCATTACACGATGGTTTATAGCAACCGCAACGAGCGCGTTCTCGAGCGCAATCAGGACGGCAAAGAATGGCACTACGTGTACGATGCGTTGGAACGCCTGAAGACCCAGACTGAGCCAAATGGCACAGTTCGAACGGTCGAATATGACGCCGGCAGCCGCGTCGGCTCGATAACATTCTCCGGCAACACCACCCACCGCGTGGACTCGTTCCTCTACGACGATAACGACAATCCCGTGGTGCTTTCCCGCTCCGGCTCCGGTCCCGCCACCATCAGCCAACTCGCGTACGACGCCATGGATCGCGTCCAGCAATACACTGACGCGTTTTCCAAAACCGTCCGATACACCTATGACCCGATGGGGCGGATCGCGTCGCTCACGTATCCAGATGGGAAGATCCTGACGAACCGCTACGACCCATTGGATCGATTAACGAATCAGCTTTTCCAATTCAGCGCTCAACGAGGTTACTCCAATACCTATGCCTACGACAAAGCGGGCCGATTGATCCGCCGCGTCTATCCCAACGGCATCGTTCAGACCAACACGTTCGACGACGCGGGCCGGCTCGTCGGTCTCTCGCACGTACCGCTGATTCCGCAACCGGGGAAACTCAACGTGGCCGCCGATTACGCCTATGACCGCAACGGCAACACCACCCTTGCGCGAAATCAAGGTCTGTTCCAATGGCCAGCACCAGAACGCTCGGATGAGACTTCCGGCTTTTCGCCTGCGGGGCGAATCACCAACCGCGTTGATGCATTGAATCCCGTCACGAGCAGTTTCACCTACCGTTACGACGCCAGCGGCAACATGACCAATTGCGTCAGTGCCGACCAATCCTGGACGCTGACCTACGACGAAGACAATCGCGCGACCACGGGCATCTGCTGGACGAACGGCGCGCTGAACGATGTGCTCGTCGTCAACCGTTACGACGCCCTGGGCCGACGCATTGCCCGCACAGTGGACGGCGTTCCCACCGGTTACGTCTTGGATCTGAGCGGCAACATGGAACGGATTTTGTGTGACCTCGATGCCGCGCGAAACATCACCGCCTGGTATGTGCACGGAGCCGACTTGAGCTTCAAGGTGTCACCCGAAGGCAGCCTCACCTGCTACCACCCCGACGCTCTCGGCAACATCGTTGCGCTCACGGATGTGGCAATGAGCACCATCGCGGAATACGCTTACACGCCCTACGGTCGCAGTCTGGGTTCCACGAATTACTCCGCTCAGATTCTCAACCCCTATCGTTATGCCGGCAGTCAGGGCGTGATGGAGGAATTGCCGGGGCTTTACTTTATGCGCGCCCGCTATTATTCCGCCGAGGCGGGCGTGTTTCTCTCCACCGATCCGGTGCAGAACATCGGAGCGACCTGGCTTCCCATCGCCTACGTCTATGCGGAGTGCAATCCGCTCCGATTCAATGATCCTGAAGGAGAGTGGATAAATTTTCTGATCGGTGCCGTACTTGGCGGAGGAATTGACCTGTTCGTTCAAACCGTCGTGGAAGGCAAATCATTAAAGGAAGTGAACTGGGCACAGTTTGCCGGAGCCATGGTCGCCGGCGCATTGACGAGTGGGTTCGGAAGCGTTGGCGCCGTCGCAACCGGGAGCCTTGTCAAGGCGGTGGCCGTCAGAGCGATCTCACAAGCGGCGATCGGCGCTGTTGCGGGAGCCGTGGGAAAAAGCGTGGAGGGGATCGCGGCCGCCGCAGGCATGCCAGGAGGTAAACCAGTTTCCATGTCAGACATTGGCACGGCCACCCTTGCCGGAGGCGCCTCGGGCTTCCTGACGGGTGGTGCGTCTGCCTTGGGTAGCGTTAAAAAGGTGCAACGCTTGGGCGACCTCAAGGGCAAACTGAAGATTAATCGGGCGCTGCAGCAGAGTCATCGAGGCCGCCGTTTTATGTTCGAAGAACTCCAGGCATCGGAGAAGCGGATTCTTCGCGATATTGACAATGCCAAGCAATTCACACGGCGCAATTCATGGGGCCAAGGGCCGAAGGACCTCGACCGTTCCGATATCTTCGAAACAGCCGTGCACGGTGGCTGGGACTTGGGATGGGAAATCGGGCAGTGGAAGATCCAGAACCGGTGAAGAACAGCAACACGAGGTGATACTATGAAAAACCTGCTTTCACGTTTCGGCCTGGCCCTGGTGGGCTTGGGAATCATCTGTGCCAACACACAGGCCCAACTTTACAATCTGTCCAGCCAACTCACCTATGCTGGCCGCCAGACCGGCGAGGTCTGGGTCGCGGCCAGCCCAAGTCGGACCCCGCTCGTCACCAACTATATGACGCGGCTCAACGCCGCGGCTAACGCGCCTTTCACCAATGTCCTGGTCACCCTAAGCAACTTGCCGGCGTTCGTGTCATACCATCTCTTTGCCTGGCGTGAGTCTGATGGAAATAACGCGCCGAACATCGCCGAGGCTCAGGGCTGGCATCCCAGCGGGCCGTTTCTCGTCACGAGCAACCGCACCGTGACTGGCTTCACGATCGAAGACCCGGACAACGATGCCGACCACCTTCCGGATCACTGGGAAGCAATCTATGGGCTGCCCACACAACCCGGTTCGGGCAGTTCGGGACCGCTGACACTGAACCCCGGCGAAACCGTGTTTACCGACGCCATCTGGGCGAGCGTGGTGGGCGTGAATCCAGCGGTCACCAACACGCTGAACATCTCCACGAATCGCGGCTTCGCCACCAACGACCTGGTCCTCATCATCACCATGCAGAACACGAACATGAACTGGACGCTGAACAAGGCCGGCACATTCGAGTTCGCGCGCGTCGCTTCGGCATCGAGCAACCTACTGACCTTAAGATCCAACCGGCTGAACGCGTTCACCGTCGGCACATCCAACAGAATTCAAGTGCTCAAAGTGCCGGAATACACCGAAGTGACGATGCCGCCAGCCTTCTCCATGCAGTTCGACGGGAACGGCGATTATGTCGAGGCTGGGGCCGTTCCGCTGGCGAATACATCGTTCACCCTCGAGGCGTGGGCCAGAAGAGATGCCAGCGAAAGCGACTCGATGGACTTCATTCTGGGCCAAGGTTGGGGGGCATCGTATATCGGCTTGATGTTCGGCTTTCATTGGAGCTGGGTCGGGTTCGTTTTCGATTTCTACGGCGACGGCCCGGTGACCACCAACGTTGATAATGCCTGGCATCACTGGGCAGGAACCTACGACGCCTCAACCCGGTTGCAGTGCCTCTACCGGGACGGTGTTTTGTTGGCTACCAATGTCGCAGCCCAAAACTACCAGGGATCGGGGAATCTGTTCATCGGGACGGTTTGGGGGGCTGATTTCTACGGTGCGATTGACGAAGTGCGCATTTGGAACAAAGTCCGCACCCAGGCGGAGCTTCTGGCCGACATGAACCGGAGTCTAACGGGAAACGAATCGGGCCTGCTAGCCTATTACCCGTTTGACGAAGGCGCTGGCACGAACGTCCTCGACGCGACTGGTCACGGCTACGACGGTGTGACGCGCGGATCGCCCGTTTGGGCACTGCCAAAACTGAGTTCACCCACGACGTTGACCTGCCAGCCTTGGAACGGCACCAACGGCGGCGTGCTGGCGTTTCTGGCGCATCAAGTCACGTTGGGCAGCAACGCCGTCATCAGCGCGGACGGCAAGGGCTATCGCGGAGGTGAGGCTGTGCCGAGCGGGTCCGGTACTGAATACGGGAAGGCCGGTGAACGAACCATAGGATTCAGCACCAGCCGGGAAGGCAACAGTTTGGAACGGCCGCAAGGTGGCGGCGGCGCCGCGTTGGGCGCGGACGGCTCCGGTGGCGGCGGCGGCCATGCCAGTCCGGGAACCAATGGAGCCAAGACGTACTCTGGTTCGGATTATGGACGCGGGGCGACGAACCTTTTCGGTGTGACCAACCTGTCGCGCCTTTGTTTGGGGGGCGGCGGTGGTGGTTCGGGTTCGCACAATATCAATCGCATGGGCGTCGCGGGTGGTGCGGGAGGTGGAATTGTCTTTCTCGCCGCCGGCTCCGTTGACGGCAATGGAACAATTTCAAGTCGCGGTGCGGCCGGACAAGCCGGTATGACCAACGGTGCAGCAGGTGCAACGGACGGACTGCAAGGCTCAGGCGGAGGAGGAGGCGCGGGAGGCAGCGTTTATGTCGTTGGGAATGTGGCGAGTCCGATTCAGCTCTTGGCCACGGGAGGTCCAGGAGGACTCCGTCATCCGCTCCCTACTTGGAGCACAAACGGCGGCGCTGGCGGCGTGGGACGAATCAGGTTCGACTTGCCGCCGGATGTAGTCGTTCCTACGAATACAATCCCCGCCGCCGGTTACACGAACCAATCGCTGGCTGGCCTTTCTCTGCTTCCGGGCGGAGAATTTTACGATTCAGACTACGATGGACTCTCTGACCGTCAGGAATACGACCTCGACACCAACCCGCTGAATCCCGACACCGACGGCGACACGCTGCCGGATAAGTGGGAAGCGGACAACGACGGTATGAATCCTCGGTCCGCTGGCGACGCTGCGGCAGGCCAAGACTTGGATGGCGATGGAGTTGAGAATACAGTGGAGTTCTATCGCGGTACTCTGCCCAACGATACGGATACCGACGACGATGGCTTGAGTGACAGGCAGGAACTTTTCATTTACCACACGAATCCCCTCCAGCAGGACACCGACGGCGATGGTGTCACCGATGCACAGGAACTCGCCGCGGGCCGCGATCCGCTCACCCGCGGCACGCAATACTACTATGACGCCATTGACCGGCTGGTGGGCGCGCATTACGAGAACGGCCTCGCGCTCGGCTACGAATACGATGGTAACAACAATCTCCGACGGCAGGTCTATTGTCTCCACGACGCCACGACGAACAACCTTCCTGACGTTTGGGAATTCATCAACGGCCTGACCAACCAAACCAGCGGTTTCGTGGATACTGATGGCGATGGCTGGTCCGATTACGAGGAGTGGCGGGCCGGAACCAATCCACGCGACGCGAACAGCACTCCCAACGTGCTCGGCGACACCGGAGTCAACATTGCCTCGCTGACATTGCCGTTCACGCCATCGAACTTTGTCGTTGGCGTCGGTCAACTTGACGACATCAGCGCGGAAGAGATTGTCATCGGCGCGGACGGCAATCCCGGTACGAGCACAAATTTCCTGCTGGTGCTGTGGCAGACAAATTCCACCTGGTCCACCCAACGCGTGGATGTCGGGCGGTTTGGGATTACTTCAATTGCCGTTGGCCAACCCGCGAATCGGCCAAGTCCGGCGATCTATGTTGGTCTGCGCCAGACAGGCGGGTTGGGAAAAGTCATGGAGTTCATCCAGACTGGTGGAGTTTGGACCTCGAATACCGTCGCGACGAATGCGGCGGAAGCGGCTTGCGTTTTGGGAGTTCGCGCCGGGCGTGATGTGCTGGCCAGCCTCGCCGGCACGAACGGAATCCCTGGCTGCCCGCATTACCTCACGTATTCGTCAGGCTGGACGAACGCGCTAGCGAACACCAACACCTCGCAGCGCGGCTTGGGAACTGTGACCCTTGCCCCAACAGGTCGTGGTTTGCGGTTGCTGGATTCAGGCGGCATTCAGGTGGTTGGTCACGACGTCAACGTGCCAACCAACGCAATCTGGAATGAAGACTACGGCCGGTGGTTCTCAGTTACTCCGAATGCTGTGACTTGGGACAACGCTCAAACGTATGCCGCGAGCTACAAGGGCAATCTTGCGACGGTGAGCGACAGCATGCTGAACTCGTGGTTGTGGAACCAGTTCAAGAGCGCGGGTGATTACTGGATTGGCTTGTCCCGGCCGAATTGCTCGAGTCCCTGGCAATGGGCTGGCGGCGCGCCTTTTGCCTACGCCAATTGGTATCCGAACGAGCCGAATTGCGGTGGCGGCACCGAGCGCATGGCAGGCGTGTTTGCTGCTACGAGCACTTGGAATGATTGGGCTCCGACTGTCACCATGCGAGGTGTGTTTGAAGTTGCCGCTGTCGAAGATCACCCTATCCTGATTGACGAACCGTTTGCCGCGCACCGGTTGTTGTGGCGCGACCACTCCTTGAACTCCGGAAGTCTCCGCCTCACGAACTCGACTTCCATCCTCTACACGTTCGTGGATGACAAGAACCTGAATGACGCGATGGATGCGGGGGACGAATTCGTGATGTCCGAATACCTGTTCTCCGGAACGAACGTAATCCTCAACGACCTCCAGCGCCTTCCCCTCTCCGGCGCTTCGCTTGCGCAGAGTTACGGACTGGCCAGCGTGGATGTGCTTTACGGCAGTGAGCAGGTCTTCTTCACCGGCGAACCGGACGGACGCATCTTCGCCTGGAGCGCCACGAACACCGGCCCGTCCTTGCAGCGACAACTCTTCAGCGCCCATCACACAGGCATGGCCTGGCACGCACTGGCCGCCGCGCGAACGCTCGACGCCGGCCAAAGCCTCCTGGGTCTGCGCGTAAGCCCGACCAGTCAAAACAAGTGCGATGTAATCCTGTGGCCGCCGCAACAGCAATTACCCGCGCTGGCGGAAGTTCCACAAACCGCTCCCGTCACCCAAGTTCTACCGTCGCCGAACTGGGGTCGTGACATTGCGCTGGTGAGTCTCCGGATTTGGGATGCGGAAGGCAGCCCGGCCATTCCCGAGTTGACGTATCAACCTGCCTCGACGAACACCTGGTTCGACGCCACCATTGGCATCGGCTTTGTGCCCACCTCGCCGACGGGTTTGACGTGTCAAGTGTTCTGGGATGCGGCTCACGATCTTGGGGCTGGCTTTACCAACACCGTCCGGCTGCGCGCTCGTTCGCATGACATCATGCTGACCGGGGAATGGTCGCCATCCGTTGCCTACACGGTGCAGAATTCATTGACGAACATCGTCCGCGCCACGAATGACTTCGCCGCTACGCTGCAGGGCGCACCGGTAGATATTAACGTCCTGGCAAATGACTTCGTCTCAGGCGGCTTGACCAAATCCATTGTGAGCCTCGGCCTGCCCGGCCACGGCGTTGCGGTCACCAATCTCAACAAGACGATTCGCTACACACCGTCTCCGGAGTTTGCCGGCAACGACCAGTTCTACTACATCATGACCGATGGCGCCGGGGGCTACGACTGGGCCACCGTCACGGTGACGGTGACGCCGGTCGTGACAGGCCAGGTTGTGCTCCTCTCGCCACAGCTTAACGCCAGCTCGCGCCTGTTCAGCATGGTGATCTCCGGGCCGGCCGGCGCATACCAGGTGCAGACATCAACGAACCTGACGACCTGGTCCAACCTGGTGACCGTGACCAATGCGGCAGCAGCGGTGACGTTCACCAACCAAGTGCCGACCAATGCCCCACGGCAGTTCTATCGGGCGCTGTTGATGCAGTGAACGCAGGTCCCGCCAGGCGGGACTGAGGCTCGGAGCGGCGCAGGTCGGTCTTGATCTGGCCGCAGTTCGTCGCCACCGCGATGACGACGATGATCCGGTTGTCTACTCGCCAATCACACCGGCAACTCAGGCAAACGATAATCTCCCTAAGCAGCGAAACTGAAATCGTTTGTGCCGCACAGTTCGGCGTTGTGTCGGCGCTCCAGCAGGCGTATGCGGGATGACAGGTGCTCGTACGGACCTGCCAGAACGACAACGAATGGCCAGCGCATGAGCTTCTACTTTCGCTTCCCCGCATCGCCCCCCAACTCTTGTCTTGGACCGCCAGCCGATGTGGCGAAATGGCGTCACCCCAACCGAGCTCATGTCATGAAAACCAAACCTCTTCGGCCTTCTGCCTTCCCCCGGCCGCCTCTCCGCACACGCTGGAGCGGGGCGGCGGCGGCAATGACATTTCATTCTACGGGACGAGCGATTCCATCTCGTGGCAACCGCGTTCCCCCGCTTTCCATCCAACGCCTTCACGGTAAAGCAATGAGAGAAAACAAGAAACAGCAAGAAACCAGGTAACCAATGGAATGATAATGAAAAAACCGCTTCATTTCCTTATGCCAGCCGCTTTCGCCGGCCTCGTTGGGGTGCTGTTTGCAATTCCGGCGCGGGCCGACACCATTTACGTGGCCACGTACTTTGACGCCAGCATCTGGAAGTTCTCCACTGACGGCACCCGCTCACTGTTGGCAGGGCCTACCATCTTCGGTCCGGCAGGGCTGGCGTATGACAAGGCGGGTAATCTTTACGTGGCCAACGCCAACAACAACACCATCGAGAAATTCACCACGAACGGCGTTGCCTCCGTTTTCGCGGCCGATCCCGGCGACAATTCCGTCATGAACGGCCCGGCGGGACTGGTTTTCGACGCCAAGGGCAATCTCTACACCGTCAATTATTTCGGCAACAGCGTTGCGAAATTCACGACCAATGGAACGGCGTCCACCTTCGCCACCGATGATGGCAGCTACACGCTCCTGGTCAGCCCGGACGGGCTGGCGTTCGATGCGGCGGGTAACCTTTATGTGGCCAACAACGGCGGGAACTTCATTTCAAAGTTCGCAGCGGACGGCACATTCCTGGGAAGCTTCGGCGACGACTCTTATTTGAATTCTCCCCATGGGATGGCGTTCGACACGAATGGCAATCTCTATGTCGCGAACGACGCTGCAGATTCGATCGTTAAATTCGACACTTCGGGTAACGGCTCGGTATTCGCCACGGATTTGCTCGACACGCCGTCATCCCTCGCCTTTGACAAAGCTGGAAATCTCTACGTCTCCAACTACGGTCAATCCGCCAACAACGTGGTGAAGATCACTCCGGGAGGAGTCAGCTCAGTGTTCGCCGCCTCCGCGATTTCGTTTCCCGACGGCCTGACATTTGACAGTAGTGGCTATCTCGTGGTTGGCAATGATTGGGGGAGCTACCTCCAGAAGTTTGACACCAACGGCAGCCTGGTCGCCACGATCTACTCCACGGTGCACAATGTGAATGGCCTGGCCGTGGACCGCGCGGGCAATGTTTACGCCGCCAACTCCTTCGTCGGCGGCACCATCGAGAAGTTCGACACCAACGGCGTCGGCACGATTTTCGCCTCGCATCTCTATCCTTCCTACGGGATCGCGGCGGATGCGGCGGACAACCTTTATGTCGCCTACGACATTGAAAACCTCATTTACAAATATGCCCCCAATGGTTCGGGCGGCGTGTTTACCACCAACGGTTTGAACATGCCCCTCAACATCGCCTTCGACACCTTGGGAAATCTGTTTGTGGTCAACAGCGGCACCAATCCGATCGTCAAGATTGACGCCGCCGGACAAAGCTCGGTGTTCGCCATCGCCACCGACATCACCAAGGCTTTCGGGCCGGGCCTGGCGATTGATCCCGCGAACAATGTCTATGTGTTGGGTGACTCTGTCGGCGAAACCATCGTGAGATACACGCCGGCGGGCACGGCTGCCAATTTCGGCGATGACCCCGGTCCCACGGGAAATCCGAAGGGCATGGCCTTCGACAGCGCCACCAATCTTTACGTGGCCAACTTTCTCACTGGCACCATCTATAAGTTCGACCGCTTCGGCAACGGCACCGTGTTTGCCAGCGGCTTGAATGAGCCGGTTGCCATTGCCATACGGCGCACCGGTTCTGTCAGCGCCCCGGCCAAGTTGTCCATCACAACAAGCGTCACCAATGTCGTCCTCAGTTGGTCCCTGGCCGCGCCAAATTACACACTCCAATCTTGCACCAACCTGGCTGGCACGAACTGGGTTACCGTGCCCGGCGCGCCCGGCACGAACAATGGCAATTACGTGGTCACCAACGGCATCCTTGGTTCAGCCAGATTTTTCCGGCTAAAGGGTAATTGAATCTGTCACTGGAACAGTGGAAGAAAACCCTGGAAGTCAGTTGCTGACTTCCGGGGTTCAAATTTGTGGCTGCCGTCGTGAGACGGCGGCTGACTTGGCAGATGGCCACGTTCTTACGAACGCAGCTACGGATTACTGCCGCGCTTTCGGCAGCGCGCTCGTGCCGGCGTAAACCGCGTTCTTGCCGAGCAATTCCTCGATGCGGAGAAGCTGATTGTGCTTCGCCAAACGATCCGAGCGGCTAAGTGAACCGGTCTTGATCTGGCCACAGTTGGTCGCCACGGCGATATCAGCGATGGTGGCGTCCTCGGTTTCGCCGGAGCGATGCGAGAGGACGGCGGTGTAGCCGTTCGTCTGCGCGAGTTCGACGGCGTCGAGCGGTTCGGTGAGCGAACCGATCTGGTTAACTTTGACGAGAATCGAGTTGGCCGTGCCGGTATCAATGCCCGTCTGGAGGAACTTCACGTTCGTCACGAACAGATCGTCGCCGACGAGCTGGACTTTGTCGCCGATCTTATGAGCGGATTTTCCAGTCCACTTGAACGGAGAACTCCTGACCTCCTGATCCTTTGGTTATTTTTTTCTTTGCTGAACCGAAATACCACCTAAAGTCAGGTTATCAGATGACTAACTTTTAACAGAAGCATAACTTTGAGCACTCCCTTGGTCAGAATTCTGGTGGCACTTTTTACTTTTTCTCTGAGCGCGCTGGCGGCGGATCCGCTGAATACCTGGACGCTCCGTTCCCCGCTTCCCACGCCCAATCCACTGCGCGACATTATCTACACCAACGGCCTATGGGTCGCTGTCGGAGATGCCGGCACCGTGATCACTTCCAGCGACGACGGGCAGACGTGGGCGCGTCAATCAAGTGGCCTCACGAACAACGATAACAGAATTCTGGGGCTGACTTACGGGGCCGGCAAATTCGCAGTGGTGACAAGTTACGGGGAGTCTGGAACTTCAACGAACGGGACAAACTGGAATTTCCAGACCATGGGCATATTGAACGGATATGCGAATGCCATCACCTACGGGAATGGAAAATTCGTGGCGGGTGGAGTGTCCGCCACGAATCTCGCCGTCTCAACCAATGGGATCAACTGGCTGCCCATCGTCGCGGTCGTCAGCGGCCAAATCAAGGACGTCACCTATGCGCAGGGTTTGTTTGTCGCTGTGGGCACGGGGGTGGGGTTGAGCGGTGGATTTGTCCTGAGTTCAGCCGACGGCACCAACTGGACCACACGCGTGACGGGTTTCTCGGGCGGATTGAACGGAATTACTTTTGGCAATGGCAAGTTCGTGGGGGTGGGATATTCCGGCACCGCAATTTCAACTGATGGAACGAACTGGGCGCAGATCTATAATGCCAGCATCCCCGCGCGGTTCAGTGTCGCTTACGGCAACGGTCAGTTTGTCGCCGTGGGGGCTGCGGGCACGTTTCTCGATCTTGGCGTGAGCTACTCCTCCACCAATGGAACGAATTGGGTCAGCGGCGGTGGCAATCAGCCCTCGGCGGAGGTCGTGCGCTTCGCCAATGGGCGCTTCGCTTCCGTCGGCTCGCCCAGCCTGTTGGATGTGGGGACGCCCAATCGGGTTTCGTTTTGTACCAATGTTTCCAACTGGAGTTCCCCGGGATTTGGCGGCGCGTTTTCCAGTTCCGCCAGCGACCGGCGGTCGCTCGCTTATGGCAACGGCCAGTTTGCGGCGATTGAAAACAGCAGCAGCATCGTTCTGACGACCAATGGCAGCAACTACACGATGGTCGCAGTCGCAGCAAACATGCGTGCGCTGGCCTATGGCACCGGACGTTTTGTTGCCGCTCGCGCCGATTCGCCCAGCACCACTGTCTTTCATGCCTCGGATTTTAGTTGGAACCAAGTTGGCGGAGGCATTTTAGGCTCGGTGAACGCGATGATTGCTACCAGCTCGCTTTGGGTGGCCGTCGGGCAGGATGGTTTAGTCGCTACGTCCCCTGACGGTCTGCTCTGGGCCAGCTCGTCTTCCGCCACGACCAACCACTTGTTAGCAATCAGCTATGGTGCGGGCGCTTTCGTCGGCGTGGGCGTGGCGGGCACGACCGTGCGTTCTACCGATGGCGTTAACTGGACGGCGGTCACGGTTTCTGGTGCGGGCGAACTGCGTTCCGTAACCTTCGCCCGCAGCACGTTCGTCGCCGTGGGTTTCGGAGGCAAAATCTTCACCTCGCCAAACGGGACGACGTGGACCGCGCGCAGTTCGGGCACGTTACTCTCGTTGAATTCTGTCAGCGATTGCCTCGGACGTTTCGTGGCGGTGGGCGATGGCGGCATCACTTTGTCTTCCGCCGACGGCGTCGCGTGGACCCGCGCGACGCCATTGCAGGATGATAACCTGCAGAGCGTGGCGGCGGCGCCAACGCTGGCACTGGCTGTGGGCGATGCCAGCGGAAGCCAGACCTCAACCAATGCGCAGAACTGGCAGTGGTCGCCCGGCTCCGCGTTGGTCACCAACCTGCGGCGGATCATTTATAGCAACGGTCGGTTCATCGCGGCGGCGGACAATGGCGTGGCCTATTCCACCAGCGGAATTTCCTGGCGCAGCCAGCTTCTGACAACCCTCTATTCTTTGGTGGGGGTCAACGGTCTCATCGTAGCCGTCGGCAGTGGTGATTTTTCCAGTCAGACCACGATTTACATCTCCTCAGACAACGGCACCACCTGGAGCCGCACAAATCTTGGGTCGAGCGGTTATCTGGATGGCATAGCCTACGGCAACGGCACGTATGTCGCCGTCGGCCAAAGCGGTCTGGTGTACACTTCTCCAGATGCTGTCAACTGGACGAGCCGCACCTCGGGCACCAGCACGACGCTCTTCGATGTTGCTTTCGGCAACAACACGTTCGTCGCCTCCCTGGACGGCAGCACCAACGTGCTGACTTCGTCCGACGGCATCAACTGGACCCTCCGCCCCACCGTTCCTGGCGGCGGCTGTGACGCGGTCGTCTTCCGTGATGGACTGTTCTACGGTGCGGTCTCGCGCTATATGACCTCGCCCGACGGGATCACGTGGACCGATCGGGGTGCGCCACCGTCCCCGCTGGTGGGGATGGAAAAGGCGTATAACCGTTACATCGCCTACGGCTACAATGGCGTGCTGTTGACCTCGAGCAACCTGACCACTTGGAGCACCGTTCCAACCCTCACGTCGCAAGAGTTCGCGTCGGCGGCAGGGGGCAACGACACATTTCTGGTTGTGGGGCGCGGCGGCATCATCTTCCAGTCCGACTTCCTCACCAACACTCCGGTGTCCATCACGTCCGCACCCAGCAACACCACGGTCTTGAGCGGCGGGGTGGCGACGTTCCGGGTCGGAGCCGCCGGGCGCGGGCCGTTTTCGTATCAGTGGTTCAAGAACGGAAGTCTAATTTCCGGCGCCGTCAGCGCGTCGTTGACCCTGAGTAATGTCACCAGTGCGGATGCGGGCAGCTATCATGCGGTTGTGAATGGCGATACCAGCAGCGCCACCAGTTCTGCCGCGACTCTCACCGTCGTGACTGTTTCAGCGGCGGTGCAGCCCGAAACGTTGTATGCCTTCACCAACACGAGCGCGACTTTCACCGCCGTGGTGACTGGAGCAACGCCAACCGCCTACCAGTGGTTCCAATATTTCAACACGCCAATACCGGGAGCCACCAATGCCACGCTGACCCTCACCAACGTCCAGGCTTCCGATGCCACCAGCTATAAATTCACCGCAACACTTGCCCTCGGACAAACCACGAGCACCAACGAAGGTTCGTTGACGGTCTTGGATACCTTGAACGACGTGAATCTTTATGTGGAGCCCAGTTACACCCTGATTCCGAGTGGGAACAGCATTTCGTTGGAGGCGCTGGTGCTTGGTCCGGTGCCAAACAGCTACCAGTGGTTCAAGAACGGAGGATTAATCCCGGAAGCGACCAATGCGGTATTGCCGATCGTGAATGCTCAAACCAACAACTCAGGCGACTACACCTACTTTGTGACCTACCCGCAGGGTAACGTCACCAACGAATTCAATCCCGGCACACTCGAAGTTTACTTTGCCACCCCGCCCATCCTCAGTGGCGGACGATTTCTCAATCCCAGCAGCTTTCAACTCACCTTCACCGGCTTGACGAATCGCAGCTACGCCATTGAAACCGCAACTAATCTCAATCCACCGGTCGTTTGGGAATATTTTGATACCAAGACCGTCACGACCAATCCTGTCAAGTTCCCGATCAACACTTTTTTCCTGCCCAACGCAAACGCGCACTATTTTCGGGTACAAATCCTGCCACCCTTCTAGTCCTTGGCGCTGTTCACCGCAAACAAAACCCCGGAAGCCATCGCTGACTTCCGGGGTTTGAATTTCTGTAGCGGCACTCTGTGAGTGCCGTTTGGCGGTCATAAACCGCCGCTACAACTTACTTACTCTTCTTCAGCGCGGTCGAACCGGCATACACGGCGTTCTTGCCGAGCAACTGTTCGATGCGCAGGAGTTGATTGTATTTCGCCAGACGGTCTGAGCGGCTGAGCGAACCGGTCTTGATCTGGCCGCAGTTCGTCGCCACGGCGATGTCGGCGATGGTCGCGTCCTCGGTTTCGCCGGAGCGATGCGAGAGGACGGCGGTGTAGCCGTTGGTCTGTGCTAGTTCGACGGCGTCGAGTGTTTCGGTGAGCGAACCGATCTGGTTCACCTTCACGAGAATTGAATTCGCCGTGCCGGTATCAATGCCTTTCTGCAGAAACTTCACGTTCGTCACGAACAAGTCATCGCCGACGAGTTGGACCTTGTCGCCCAGTTTGTCCGTGAGTTTCTTCCACGTGGCCCAGTCGCTTTCACCGCAGCCGTCTTCGATGCTGACGATGGGATACTTCGCCACCAGTTTGGCCCAAAGATTCACCAACTCATCGCCGGTGAGCTTCTCGCCCGTGCTCTTTTTCAAGGTGTAGGTGCTGTTGCCCGAGTAGAACTCGGAAGCCGCCGGATCAAGGGCGATGAAAATGTCCTTGCCCGCCTTGTAGCCGGCATTCTTGATGGCGAGCATGATGCAATCGAGCGCTTCCTCGGCGCTTTTGAGCTTCGGCGCGAAGCCGCCTTCGTCGCCGACGGCGGTGCTCAGGCCCTTCTGCTTGAGAACGCTCTTGAGAGCATGAAAGGTCTCGGTGATGGCGCGCAAACCTTCGCTGAAGGTCGGCAGGCCGTGCGGCTGGATCATGAATTCCTGGAAATCAATCGGGGCGTCGGAGTGCGCGCCGCCGTTGATGACGTTGGCCATCGGGACGGGAAGGACTTTCGCGTTCGGACCGCCGATGTATTTGAACAACGGAACACCGAGGCACTTGGCCGCCGCCTGCGCAGTGGCCAGCGAGACGGCGAGAATCGCGTTCGCACCAAGCTTCGCCTTTGTCTCCGTGCCATCGAGCTTGAGCATCGTCGCGTCCACCGTGAGCTGATCCAACGCATCCACGCCGTGCAGCGCCTTGGCGATCCTGGTGTTCACGTTGGCGACGGCCTTGGTGACGCCCTTACCGAGATAGCGTTTCTTGTCACCGTCGCGGAGTTCCACGGCTTCGTGTTCGCCGGTGCTCGCGCCCGAGGGCACTGCCGCACGCCCGATCGTGCCGCAGGTCAAAGTCACGTCCACTTCCACGGTTGGATTACCGCGCGAATCGAGGATCTCGCGCGCCTGAATGTTTTGAATCTTCGTCATGCGCACGCATGGTAAATCGCTTCGGGCGCGAGTCAAGAGAGCCATCGCTTGCCGCAGTCGAAGCAATTGACGTTGTGGTCACGAAATCGAAATTCGTGCAAGTGGCCCTTGTGTGATTTAAAAATGTGCGGATAATTCTGGTGGTGACTCAGTGTGATTCTTTTTCGTCGGACAGACAGTGAACAATTATCGTTATCACGATAACACTCGTGTTGTGTTCCAAGTGCCATCGTTCGCGCTCAGGCGTTTCGATACTCCATTGTAAGATTCAAAAAATTCAATTCAACGATTCCCATGCGTCGGCTTCCTGCCATTGACCATGCGAAGGAGACACCAACCCTGCTGCTCTGTGGGCTTCTGACTCAATTATGAAAACGACATTTCTCGTAGTTTGCGCGGTTTGGTGCGCTATCTTCACCCCCCTCCCGATTCAAGCCAACGCTTTCGTTTGGGACAACGAGAACGGCAACGGCATCTGGAATGACCCGGTGAATTGGGGATTGCCCACCAACACACTCTACGACGTCGAACCCACCGCCGTGGACACCGCAATCTTCAATAACAGTTCGCCGGGCGGCGTCGTGACCCTGACCGGCGACGCGTTCGCGGTGCGCTTCCGCCACGTCCTCGCACGGGTGCGGATTATCACGATTAATGCCGGCGAACTGGTGAATCGGACTTTGACCCTGACGGGAACGAGCCCGGAACTCTTCGACTGTGCCGACGCTACAGATGACCTCACGCTGGACGGAACTCCCACTTGGAACGGCGCCAAACTCAAATTGAGAATAAACGGTTCCGGTGTCGGCGGAACGAAGGTAAACGGCGGCGTGACGCTCGCGGTGAATTGTGACGTGTCGGGGGCCGGCGGGTTCATTTTGAATGCCGGCAGCAGCGGCGCGGGCCGATTGGTCCTGGGCGGCAGCAACACTTACACCGGGCCGACGACGGTCAACGCCGGCACACTGCTCGTCAACGGCTCGACCGTTCCTGCCAGCGCGGTGTCGATCGCTTTCGGCGCGACTTTGGGCGGCAACGGCGTTATCGGCGGGTCCGTCACGGTCGCCACCGGCGGTATCCTCTCGCCCGGCACATCCGTCGGCACGCTCGCCATCAATGGCAACCTGACTCTGTCAGGCAAGTTGCAGATCGAGGTGGACAAATCGCTCACCCAATCGAACGACCTGATTACGGTGAATGGCACGTTGAGCAACGCCGGGAGCGGCAGCGTGACAGTCAACAACCTGAACCCCAACCTGCCGCTGGCGCCCGGAGATGCATTCAAGCTGTTCAACAAACCCCTCTCCAATGGCGGAGCGATGACCATTGTTTCCAGCGGCGGCGAAATCTGGACGAACAAACTGGCCGTGGACGGCTCCATCGCCGTGCTACCCACCACTAATCTGCCGCCAGCGCCAACGGCGCTCGCCGCCACCAGCCTGACCAGCAACGGTTTCACGGCGAACTGGAGCAGTTCGACCGGCGCGACCGGTTATCGGCTCGACGTGTCCACAAACAGTCTTTTCAGCAGTTTCGTGAGCGGATATCAAAACCTGAACGTCGGCAATGTTTTGAGTTCGAACGTGAGCAGATTGGGTTGGGGGCCTACGAATTATTACCGGGTGCGGGCTTACAACGCCAACGGCACCAGCGGTAATTCCGCTACGATTGTCGTTACCACTTTCTCGATTCCGGTTTCGGGCGACCCGACCAAGACCTACATCTGGAATTGCACCAGCGACACCAACCAGAATTTGGGCAGCCCCGCCAACTGGGTGGGCAACGTGGCGCCGAAGCCCGGCTCTTCGAACATCCTCGTGTTTCGGGGAGACATTTCAGTCCCGTGGAATTGGCCCCACATTGATACTAACTACGGCACTACGATCCTCATTTTCAGCAACGACGTCAGGATGAATGGCATCAAGCTCACGGCCGGCAAGAATCACACCATGAATCTGGGATCGTATGTGCTGAATGACCAACCCACCCCCGCGCAATGGTACTGCTTCTTCGGCGTAGACTCTCCCATTAAAATCCAGTGGGGGCAACGGGGTGGCGGCAGCTTCTGGGTCACCAATGCAAACTTCACCAATGCGCTGGGTGATGCCAGTTGCGGCGGGCAGACCGATTTCAGGTGCGTCGGCGGACGGTTGGATGTTTACGGCGTGTTGAAGGACGGCCTTGGGGCGCATAGCAAACTGGTCAAGAGCGGCGAAAAAGAACTGAACCTTACCGGCCGGTTGCCCAATACCTACACCGGCGGCACCATTGTCAACGCCGGCGCGATCCTGATGTCCAAACCTGGCGGATTCGCCGCCATCCCGGGTGATGTGATCGTCAACGGGAGCGGGAGCCTGCTCGACAATTCGCTGCAGATTGACGCGCGCGGTGTGGGCGGTGACCAGATTGCGCCTACCGCCATCGTCACGCTCAATGGCTGGGGCGGTTTCGACCTGGGCGGCAAGGCTTACAGGGTTCAAACTGTCCAAGGCGCCAGCGCCAATGCATACGTTACCAACGTGAACCGCACGCTGATGGTCGCGCCACTGTCGGGCGGGACTTACAACAGCGGCATGGGTGTATCGGATTTTTCCGGTTCCATCAGCGGCAGCGGCACCCTGGTGAAGATCGGCACCGGCACTTACGGCATGTTGGGCGCGAACTCGGTAGCGAACCTGACCGTCTTTTTAGGCACGCTCAAGGTCAACGGCAACAGCGGCACCGGCCCAGTGGCAGTCAACACCGGCGGCACGTTGCTGGGCAAGGGGACCATTGCGGGGCCAGTGACCGTCGCCAGCGGCGCGACCATTGGCTCCGGTTTGAGTGTGGGGAAATTGACCTTGCCCGCCGGGTTGAACATGAGCGCCGCCGGCAATGGCGCGACCAATGTCTGGGAACTCGCCGCGCTGAAAGACAACACGATGGGCATGGCGGGCACAGACTTCGACCAAATCGTCCTGACCGGTGGCACACTGACTCTCGGCGCGTCGGCCAACCTCGACATCCGGTTCACGGGTTCCGCCAGCGTCCCGAACGTCAACGACCCGTTCTGGCAAAGCACGCATTCGTGGACGGTGATTTCTCTGAGCGGTGGATCTAATCCAACCAGTTCCAACTTCGGTCGCATTAAAAACGGCAGTTATGCCGCCGGGACCTTCACAACGGCTCCCACGGCGGGCGGTATTCTGTTGACCTACACTCCATCGGTTCATTCGCGCATCGTCTCAGTCGGAGTTGGAGCGGGATCTTTCACGATGAATTACACCAATACCGTTCCTGGCAAAACCTACTTTCTAGCTTATTGCACGAACCTCAGCTCGCCGGTTTGGTTCACGGCCGGAAGCAAGACGGCAAGTGGCACGGCGGATTTCCAGAGCGATAATTTGGCGACCAACGGCCAGCGCTACTATCGCCTTTATTATGTCGCACCTTGAGTGATTTTTTCGCCGGTGACTTCCTTCGTCTGGGAGTCGCTCCAGAACTTTTCAATTTCTTCGAGCGAACGCCCTTTGGTTTCCGGCACGAGACGCCAGACCAACAAAATCATCAGCACGCAGAAGCCCGCATAAACGTAAAACGGAAACGCGTGATCGAACTTCGCCACCAACCACGAATCTGGCGCATCCATGATCGGGAACGTTTGAGTCACTGCGAAATCCGCCGCCCAAAGGAAAAATGTCGCCAGTCCCAGCGCGCGTCCGCGGATCGCGGTGGGAAAGATCTCCGCCAGAATCACCCAGACCACCGGCCCGATGGACAGTCCGAAGCATGCGATGTACAGCACGATGAACAAGAGCATCCAACCGCTGGCGGCGGCAGGATGGCTCAACGCCTGCGCCATCACACCCATCGCCACGAGACTGATGCCCATGCCGGTCGTGCCCAGGATCATCAGCGGTTTGCGCCCCCACTTGTCCACCGTGGCGATGGCGATCACTGTGAACAACGTGCAGGCGCCATTGATGATGATTTGCTGAAGCAAGCCCGCGTCCACACCAGTGGAAGCGCTCATGTTCTTGAAAATCGTCGCGCCAAAGTAAATGAAGACATTGATGCCGGTGACCTGTTGCAAAATGGCCAGCGCAATGCCCACCAGCAAGGGCAACCGCAGTTTCCGCGAGAACACTTCGCCCCAGTTGCCCTGCTGCTGCGAAAGCGCCGCCTTGATCGCCGCGGACTCGCTCGCCGCAAATTCCGCGCCGCCGACCTTTTCCAAAATCCCGCGTGCCTGCTCATCGCGACCTTGCTCCATGAGCCAGCGCGGGCTTTCCGGAATCGGGATCAGCAACAACGCGAAGACGACCGCCGGCAGGATTCCCGACGCAAACATCCAGCGCCACCCCGTTTGGGTTAACCACTCCTGCGCCGCCGGCTGGGCCAGGTCGCCCCGCGAATGCGCGATGAAGTAGTTGATGAACGCGGTGATCGTGATGCCGCCCACGATGGCGATTTGGTTCACCGACACCATGCGACCGCGCAAATTCGCGGGCGTGATCTCGGCGATGTACATCGGGGTGGAGATTGACGCGATGCCGATGCCGACGCCGCCGAGAAATCGGAAAATGACGAACGTCCAGATGTCCCGCGGCACGGCCGTGCCGATGGCGGAAATCAAAAACATGAACGCCGCGAGCGACATGGCCAGCTTGCGGCCCAGCCCGTCAGAGATGGGACCGACGACCAGCACGCCGGCGCCGCATCCGATGAGCACACAAGCCGACGCCCATCCCTTCATGGCCGGGGACAAACCGAAGCGCACGGTGAGCGGCTCGATTGCACCAGAGATGACACCGGTGTCGTAGCCAAACAACAGGCCACCCAGCGTCGCGACGAAGCAGATGGGGACGAGGTATCGGAAATTGGTCTTGGTTTGCATTGCGTTCACCCCTTGCTGCTGTCCCGGATCGCTTGGAACATCGCGAGGACGTTTTCAATCGGCGAGTTGCCCTGGACGTTGTGGATGGCGTTGCAGACGAAGCCGCCGTCCTGGTTGAAGATGTCAATGCGCTCGCGCACTTCGCGATACACCGCCTCCGGCGTTTGATACATCGTATGTTGTGTGTTCACACAGCCGCCCCAGAAAACGATGTCCTTGCCGAAATTCCGCTTGAGCTGCGTTGGCTCCATGCCGCACGCCGAGCACTGCACCGGATTCAAAATGTCGAAACCGGCTTCGATGAATTCCGGAATCAACTTCACCACCGACCCGCAGGAATGGATGAACGTCTTCCAGGATGATTTGGCGTGAATGAGATCGTTGAGCCGTCTGTGGTAGGGCTTGAAGAGATTCCGGTAGGCATCGAGGGAAATGAACAAGCCGTGCTGCGTGCCGAAGTCCGTGCCGGTGGTCACAACCGCTTGAACCCTGTCGCCGAACATGCCGATGAGTGTCTCCAGATTCTTCAACGCGAATTCGCACTGCTTTTCGAAGATTGCGTGAACATAGGCGGGACGCGACGCGGTGGCCATGTACCATTCGCTGATGTCGCGAATGCCCTTGGGATGTTTGAGGAACGGCGCGGGCACGAGCGCGATGTCGCCAAACGCGGTGCCGGGCGCGAGCAGCACGACACCAATGTCCGTCGCGTTCTCATCAAGCCAGGCGACTTGCCGGCGATAATGCGCGAGGTCCGCTTCGTTGAGCAGGCCGAACTCTTCCAGATTGTCCTCCGGATTCAACTTGGCTTCGTCAATTGGCTCCTGCCGCACAATCGTGTCGAAGAAATATCCGTCCTTCGGCATGTGGCCGGACGCGGGTACGGAAGTATCGCCCTCGGGATACGTGAGCCAGCCGCCATCGGGCGCGGGTGTAACGTTGAAATTGCCGGGTACGAGACAAGGTGTGCCGTCGAACAGCGTGAACGGTTTCCAATCCCTGGCCTCGTAGCCAAAAATGTTTTTGCGCGGCCAGACGCCGATGACATCCACGCCCAGCGCCGCGCGCAATTCGGCATCCACCTCCGCGAGCATCTGGTAAGGTTCGTGAACCCGCGCCGGCGACGCGCCCGGCCCGATGAGCCGTTGTTTGAGTTGATGAACGATGCTGGTGTGAATGCCGGTGATCCAAGTGCCGCCGAAATCCACACACACCCGATCTGGTTGGCGGTGATCCAACGAAGCCCGAAGCCGTGCCCTAGAAACCATGACCCGATTGTTGGCCGGTGGGCCGGCCTTGACAAGCCGCGTTTTGACAAGATGCGACTGTATTTTGATGATGCAATAACCCCGGCCATTGGCATACTGGGTATGTGCCAAATCATTTTCCGGCGCAGGAATCAGAGTCATTTGCGTCCAGCCGCGACGGCCGACGCGACGTGAAATCCCGGCGCCGTGTCGGCAGCATGGCACGCCTTGCGGGGCGCGTGTTGGTAATGTTGGCCTTGCTTCCCGCGACGATTTTGTTCGCCCAGCAACGAACCACTCCCGAGAACTCCGCCGCCAAATGGGAAACGCTGGAAGGCTGCCGGCTGATGACCAATGCGGTTGTGGATGGCGACAGCTTTCATGTCCAGCACCAGGACCGCGAATACATTTTCCGCCTCTATTTCGTGGACACACCGGAAACAGACCCCGGCCTCAAGGAACGGGTTGCCGACCAGGCGACATACTTTGGCATCGCCGCCGATGACATACCGCGCGCCGGTAAACTCGCGGCGCGGTTTTCCCGCGACCAGTTGGCTTCCGGCACTTTCACGGTTCTCACCCGCTGGCAAAACGCGCTGGGCCGAAGCAGGCTTGCCCGTTTTTATTCCGTGGTGTTCGTGAATGGGAAGAACCTGGCCGAGGAGCTGGTCGCGAACGGTCACGCTCGCATCTATGGCTTGCGCGCCAACTGGCCCGATGGTCCGCGTTCGACCACGTTCATCAACAAACTCAAAAATCTCGAACTCACCGCGCGCGAACAGAAACGCGGCGTCTGGGACGAGAAGAAGTTTCCACGCGAAACCGCCCCCTTGGAAGAGTCCCCACCCACAACCAACACGACGGTCAGCGTCTCAGTCCCGGGCGCGCTCGTGGATTTGAACGCAGCCAGCGCAGAGGAACTGCAAACACTCCCGGGCATTGGCCCCGCGATGGCCGAGCGCATCATCGCGCATCGGCCGTTCGAGAAGGTGGAGGATCTGGACCGCGTCCCCGGCATCGGCCCAAAGGTATTTGAGCGACTGAAACCATTGATTCAAGTCACACCCAAACCGCAATAAACCGTTACGGATTCCCTTCGTCATGGCGAACTACCTCTGGATTGCAATCGGCGGCGCACTTGGCAGCGTTGGGCGCTACTGGCTGAACGGTTTGGTTTCCGTCCGATTCGGCGAAACGTTTCCGATGGGCACACTCGTCATCAACGTGATTGGCTCGTTCATCATCGGAATTTTCGCCGCCCTGACGTTGCCCGAAGGTCCGCTGACTCCGGGCCCACGCGCGTTTGCCACGCAGTTTGTCATGATTGGAATCTGCGGCGGCTTCACCACGTTTTCGTCGTTCACCCTGCAAACGCTCAACCTGCTGCGCGACCGCGAATGGCTTTACGCCGGCGGAAACATTTTATTGTCCGTGATCGTCTGTCTGGTCGCGACGTGGCTCGGCTACCTGCTCGGCGCGGCGCTCACCTCGATAAAAGGCAACTGAAATGCAAATCCCCCACGAAGCAACCCTGCTGCGAATCTTCATCGGCGAAAGCGACCGGTGGGAACACAAGCCACTCTACGAAACCATCGTGCTCAAGGCGCGTGAACTGCACCTCGCCGGCGCGACCGTGTTGCGCGGGCCGATGGGTTTCGGCAAATCCAGCCGCCTGCATACGGCCAAAATTCTCCGACTCTCGATGGACCTGCCGCTCGTTATCGAAATCGTGGACAGCGAAGAGAAGATCAATGCGTTCCTGCCGGTCCTGGATCCCATGATTGGCGGTGGTCTGGTTACGTTGGAAAAGGTGAAGGTCCTTGAGTATCGCGGCGCGAAGAAAGAGTAGACGCGATTCTTGTAGCGGGTCTCGGCGCAGGAGTCTATGGCGACCGTGACATCCTGCCGCACGATGAGAAGAGGGAAAATCATTCTGTGGGACGTTTGCCCAGGGAAAGTTCGTTGCTCACAACCGCTGGGCTGATTGATGGATTTCTTTCAGGATTCTGCCGGACCGTTCAAGGATCCTCAGTGGCATCCCAGTTGAGCACGAACTCGATAAGCCAGGCCCCGCTCCATCCATACTGACGCGCGCCCAGTCCCTGACCTGACCGGGAGTCGTAGTATTCCCAGATGCTGTCCTGGTTCTGGTCGCACCACCCCAGCAACGTCTGGCGGCCAGCTTCCGCTGTGTCCTTGAAGCCATAGCGTTTCAGCCCCCGGAGCGCCAGGTAGTTCACGTTGAGCCAGGCGGGGCCACGCCAGTACGCACCGCTCCGATACTCCGGGTGGTCGAAGGCCACCGAGGGAAAGCCGGGGAAGAACTTGTTTGGATCCCGGGCCAGGACAGCCATGGCTCGGGCCCGCTTGCGCGGGGCGATCTGCACATACAACGGCATGAAGGAAGCCGGGCTTAACACGGGGCTATACGCCCGGGTCTTGCGGTTGCGGTCAACATACGCCTTGCGGGTTTCGTCCCAAAGCTCCTGGTTGATCCGGTCGGCCAATCGGTCGGCACACTCCCGCCAGCGTTTCCGATCCGCTTTCGCCCCCACGAGGGTCGCCATGTCGCCCAGAGAGCGGTAGAGCATCACCATGTAACAGTTCAAATCAATGGGCCAGAGGTCGGCGCAATCCTCCCGCCGGGGATCCCAGCGGACCGAGTCGTCCCAGCCGGCTTCGAAATAGGGCTTGGGTCCGCCATAATGGAAGAGACCGTCCTGCTCGCCACCGCGATGCTTCATCCAGTGACGCTCGTAAGCCACGAATTTCGGATAGGCGGCCTTCAAGAACTCAACATCCGGGCTGCGCCGGTGCACTAGGAGGCAGACCCAGGGCATCACGGGCGGTTTGCCGAATTCATCCACCAGCTTGCCGTCCTGGCAAACCACGTCAATGAACCCACCGGTCGGCGTCTGCCGATCCAGGAAGATCTGGATTTGCTCGCGCGCGAGCTGGCCGTCCCAACGGGAGATGGCCATGGCGTGAAAGGCCGCGTCCCAGTTCCACACCCCGAGGTAAACGTAGGGGGACGGGCTGATGCCGCGCAAAGGTCGCCAGGGACCGTCCATCAGGTTGCCGTAAAGGGTTTCCTGACTGCGCCGCAGCAAGTCCCAGTCGCGGGCGGACACCTTGCCCTTTTGTCGCGCGAGCCAAGCCAGCGCTTCCGCGGACGGCTTCGGACCCGGAGGCAAAGCTTTGGGCGGCTCTCGGACGGATTGGCCGAAGGCGACGGGCTGGGATAGCAGACCCGCGAGGAGGGTTACCGCAATCACTGCGGCCATCTGTCGTCGGCAGTTCAAGACGAGGTCATTCACGCCAGTTCGATTTCCAGTTTCTCTCCCGCTTGCAATCGCAGTGGTGACGCAAACTGGATGCGCGCACGTTGCTCCTTCAAGTCCAGTTTCGCAGGAACATTCTTCCCGGCAACGCGAACCGCAAACGTACCGCCCCCCACCTTCATTCCACCAGCCACTGCGAGTTCGAGTGTGCGGAGCCCCAGTGTGCCTGAGCCGAGTTCGATGGTTGCCCGTTGCCGACCGGCCTCCGCTTGTTGCGCAAACGTTCCCCAGCCTTCCGCGGCCGTGAAGAGCGTCTTGAAGTTCTCAGGTTTCAGTTTGGGCGCGAACGCAAGCCGCTGTGCCGGGCCGTCGTAGTAACAACCGGCGAGCGCGGTGACGAGCGACCAAGAAGACATGGCGCGCGCATAGTGGCCGCCACATTCGAGTTCATTCCACGGATTGCGCGGAATCGGCGCCCGCGGGATCCCATTGTAACGGTCGCGCGCCCCCTTCACGATGGCGAAGCCTTCTTCGATCAAGCCCTCCCAAAGCATGTGCCCGGCGACCTGGTATTCGATGCCGGTCCAGACTTCGTCGGAGTAGAGCATCACGTGTTTGGGGCGACCACCTTTGGGCCAGGTGCAAATGATGAGGCCTTTGTCGCGCGCGCCGGCAAACGCGCGCGGCGAATGTTTCCAACCCGTCAGGTCGGATTTCCAGTTGTATTTGAAAATGGACTGCAACGCAGAGACGACTTTTTCGCGCGGGAACAAATAGCCAAGCCCGAGTTGATGCGCCCACCATTGGCCGATGAGTTGGTCGCTCATGCAACCCGGGCCGACTTCGCCGGGGCGCGCTTTGTAGTTCGGCAGGTGTTGCTGAAAATACTCGCCGTTCCAGCAAAGCTCGATTTGCTTCGCGCTGCCCTTCTCGAAAATCTCGTGAAACCGCGCCGCGGTCGTCCGGTCGCCAACGCGCTTGGCCCATTCCTCACCCGCGCGCAACGCAGCGAGATAGTAGCCGCTGATGAACGTCGTCACGCCATGCAATGCCTGGTCGTAGGTGTTCCACTGGTCGTCTTCAAGATAACCGGCAGGCTGGTCGCCGTGGCCTTTGGCATCGCGTTCGATCAGGTATTCGACGGCGCGTTTGATGTGCGGCCAATACTCCTTGAAGCAGCCTTCGTCCGGCGAGTTCAACGCTTCGCGATATGCTTTGAGCACGCAACTGGCGTGGCCGTCGGCAAAAGGCTTTTCGCCGGTGGGATGTGGCGGCGACGGGACATCGGTTCGATTGTTGACGCCGCCGTCCTCGCGCTGCTGGTGTTTGAAATCAATCCGCCGCATCTCGCGTTCGAGGTCGGGGAAAAAGCAGGCCAGCGTCTGTTCATAACCCCAGACGTGCGTGCAGGTCGGCGGACAGCAACCGTTCGAACCTTCCCAACCGTAAATGTCGCCGTTGGCGATGCGGAACACGACGCCGATGTGCCGGATGATCGCCGCGTTGGCCGTCACGCAATCCAGCAACCACCACGGCAGCGTGCTGTCGTAGAAGGTGTCGCGAAAAGCCGCGGTCTTGCTACGCAACGCCGCGAAATTCGTCGAAGTCACCTGCGACCCGGAGCGCGAGTTGTCCTCAACTCGCAGCGCGTTGGGCGTGCGAGCCGCTGCGGATTGAGACAATCCGCGCTCCGCCGCCTCGCGCGCCACAGCTGTCGCGTCCGGCCACAGCGTTGCGTAATGACAGCCCATCCAGACCCCTTCGGGTTTGTTTTTGTCGTCGTTGTATTTGTTTGGGTAGTGCCAAGTCAGCAGGAAAGGCAACTCCGCCGAACCCCCTGCCGGCACCTCCACGGTTGCAACGACCGCGCCGCCAACCGTTCGTCCGGTCGGCGTTGGCGAGTTTGCCTTCGCTTCGTCAACGCTTGTGAAAGTTCCGTCCGCGCTAAACTTCTTCCAGGTCTCATCCCACTTTTCGAACGCCGGCTCGACGGTGATCCGTCCGTTCAAGGCGACCAATGCGAGCGAGCCGAAACCCGGCGCATTGGCAAGCGTTCCGTCAGTCCCGACGAACTTCGCCCCGACCAACGCGCAGAGCGTTTCGTAAGCGCGCTGACGCGCCGGAACGTTGTTGGACATCGGCGGTGGAAGAATCGGCCCGGCGGCCAGCACCACCTGCCCTTTGCCCACGCGGCGGGTCAGCAAACGCAAAGCATTTGCCGCGGATGTTTCCTTTGAGTCCGGCAAGAGCGCAAGATTCTCAAACTGAATCGTGTTCGCATCGTCCTTGGCCTTCACCGTCCGCGCCGCGCTGAAGCGGGCGGGCAAAAGTTCTTCCAACAATTCCATCACCGCGCGGTCACCGGGCACGTCGGTGAATTCGATCTGATCCACCTCGATGTGGCCTAAGTTGGTTTTCTTCTGGTCGGAGATTTCAATTTGCGCGGTTTTGCCGACGAACTCGCGCACGTTCCACGACGCCAGCCGGAGCCGCCCGTCCTCTTTCGCCGAGGTCGTGGCGCGGACGGTCTTGCCATCCACAAGGAGACGAACTTCCAGCGCGCCCGAACCGCCGCCGCCGATGAGGAAGCGAATGAAGTTTCGTTCGACAGTGAAAGGTTTGCTGCGGAGATCACCTTGCGCGCCTTCGCCGCCGTGATGGCTGTTCGCGAAGCCCTGGCCGAGAAAACCGCTGATATTGGCCTGATCGGGCAGCGAGCCGCGCGCGGGCGCGTTTCCAAACGCCGAACCTTCCACCTGCCACTTGTCGAACCCACCCTCGAAATCCTCGAACACAATGTCCGGACGATGCTGAACTTCGCCGACGGGTTTGCCGCCGCTCCACGAGGCGTAGGCGTCAATCAAAGGCAATTCCTTGCCGGAGACAACCAGTGTCGCGCCCGCGCGGACGGCGTCACGGGCGGATTGGAGCAGCGCCAGCGGTGAATCAACGGATGCCTCCTCCAACCACACAACGGTATGCGTTGCATCACCGAGCTTTTCTACGGCCGGCAAGTTGTCCACCCAATCCACGGCGAGATTCTTGGGACGATCCGGCGGCGGCGACTTCAAAAGCTTCAAGATCGGCGCTGCGTAAATGGTCACCGCTTTGTCGAGCGATGGTTCGCGTCCGGGTTTGGCGCGCAGGACCAGACCGCCCGCCGTGCCTTCGCGAAACGGTTCGTTCACGTTGCCGCCGTAATTCGGGCGGGCGTTCGTGCGAAGCAGTTGGGTTACGTCACCACCCGGCTCGGAACGCGCGCGACCGGTCTTTTGCTCCGAGGCATCGTAGCCCACCGGGTTTTGCATGAATGCGCCGAGGGAAACGGTTTGCGGTTTGTCGCCGGGATTGGTGACTTTGAAAACGAACGCCGCGAGCGGCATGGACGACATGCGCGTATCATGCGGCGCGAACGGGCTGAACGCGGACAACTCCAGCTTCACCGGCAGCGCAGAATCCTCAAAGCGCAAGTTGGCGAACGGATAATCGCCGGTCATTTCAATCAACGGCACGCGCGGCCAGTCCGGCCCGCCAGTGGTTTGCAGCAAGCGCGCGGTCTTGCCCGCCTTCACCCCAAAGTAAAACGGCACGTGCCCATCGCGCAGCGTGTTGAACAATTGCCACGTCGTGAGCTGTCCATCAGCGCCGATCTCGAAATTCCCCGTGCCGATACCGCCAAGGTGCATCCGCGCGTCGGTGTGCTTGTCCGAGCGATAGACGAGGGGACTGGCTGGATCAAACAACTGCTTTTTCCACGTGTCCAGGTCGGGTTGCGGTTCGAGCGCGAACGCGGAAGGCCCGAGCATCGCCGTGGCCGTCCCAGCGCTGAGCAGCGAGAGAAAGTCACGCCGATTCAGTCCGTCGTTGGGTGGTTCGTATTCGGGGCCGCAGCACCCGCCCGCGCAATCGCATTGTCGTTTCATTCGGGAACGAGAGTAGTCGCGCGAGCGAAAACGGAGCAAGCGGGAAGCGGAGAGGGCAACGAGATTGTGTGTTAACGCTCGCCCTCATCCTGACCTTCTCCCCGGGGAGAAGGAACAGCATTCGTTCAACTCACATTTTGCGAGTAACCGTTCGGCAAATCCAGTCACACAAGTATCAACTGGACTGGGTGCGATTCCCCCTCTCCCAGCGGGAGAGGGCTGGGGTGAGGGAGAGTGTTGCGACGACTGACGATTCATGAAACGATCAACTCCGTGCGACCGATTCACGCTCACCCTACCCCTCTCCCTGAGGGAGAGGGGAGAGCCATCCTACATCTCAAGTTTGCGGATGACGGTTTGGCAAATCCAGTCACGCGATTTTCGACGAGTGGGAAAACGTTTCGCCTAGGTGGAACGCGCCCCTACCAACGTTTCATCTGGCATCACACTGCCGAATCCGATATTGGAGAGACATGCGGTACGCGTTGATTCTTTTCCTTTCGGGTATTCTCGCGGTCACAACTGCCACGGCTGACTCCGGCCAACCAGCCATCACGACCGGTTCTTTGCTGGAAGAGATGACCGACTTGGGCCAGTTGGCGCGCTGGCCGCAACCGGCCTATCGCACCATCCAGTTTTCCAGCTATGACCGCCAGTCCACCACGAGCGAAGCGTCCAAGTGGTTTTCCAACGCGGACGGTTTTGGAAAGGAACCGATTCCCGCGTTTGCCAAGGTCCTGCGCGAACCGCGCGACGGTCAATCGGGACTCTATCTTTTGGCGGAAGTGCAAGGTCCGGGCGCCATTGCGCGCGGCTGGTCGGCGGGCATGGGCGGCGTGTTGCGCGTGTATGTTGATCCCAAAGGTGATGCCACCGGCGCCAGCAAAGCCGGATTGATTTGGGACGGCACGGGTTACGATTTCTTCGCGCGGCGGGCGAGCAATTATCTGAAGTCCGCCGGCATCCAACTCGACGCCGGTGACGCGTTCATTCAACAGGATGCGGATTACTTGCCGATCCCGTTCGCGCGCGGCTTGCGCGTGACGTGGGAAGGAAACATCAAGGACCTGCATTTCTACCATCTCCAGGTTCGCGAGTACGCCAAAGGAACAAAGGTACGCTCATTTGACCCGAAGAAAGACCTCAAAGAATTTGAACCGCAATTACGTGCGGCGGTGGTCGGGCTGACGCAGCCTTCAAGCGAACGTCCCTTCACCCCAGCCCTCTCCCCATCGGATGGGGAGAGCGTGTCCGAAGGACGGGTGAGGGGTAACTCAATACGTCTCGAAGCCGTCCTCAACGCGGGCACGAACTGGGCTTGGTCACCTGAACGCGAAGGCCCGGGTGCGGTGCGCGAATTGAAACTCCGACTCCGAGCCGACGCGCTCGACACGGCGTTGCGCGGTTGCCTGCTGCGAATCGCTTTCGACGGCTCGCAACGTCCGCAGGTGGAAGCGCCCGTGGGCGATTTCTTCGGGTCCGGTCCGGGCGTGAATCCGCTTTGCTCCCTGCCCTTCAGCGTTGAGCCGGATGGCACAATGACCTGCCGCTTCGTGATGCCATACGAAAAAACTGTCCGGATCGAAATAGTGAATTACACGAAAGCGCCTGTTCGCCTCGCTGGCTCAATTCGCATTTCCCCATGGCAATGGGATGAGCGCTCGATGTATTTCCGCGCAAAGTGGCGCGCCGATCACGACCTGTTGGCTGGCGTGAGTCCTATTGACATTCCCTACACGGTCACCGTCGGCAAAGGCGTCTTCGTGGGCTGTACCGCCATCATTGTGAATCCGTCCGGCGTGCCGAGCGGCCACGGCAATTGGTGGGGCGAAGGCGACGAAAAAATCCTCGTGGACGGCGAACTGACGCCTTCAACTTTCGGCACCGGGTCGGAGGACTACTTCAACTACTCCTGGGGGCGGTCCGATTTGTTTGACCATCCGTTCTGTGGAGCGCCATTGACCTCCGGCCCGGACACTTCGGGCTACCTCTCGAACCATCGCTTTCAAGTGTTGGACGCGATTCCTTTCGAGCGGTCACTGGCGGTGCTCATGGAATTGTGGTGTCACAGCCGCGTGCCGGGTTTGAGCTACGCGCGCATCGCGTATCACTATGCGCGACCCGGCGCGGTGGATGATCATCGCGCGCTGATGCCATCGGATTTGATCATACCGCCACTGCCGAAACGCAAACTATTTGGTGCGGGCGCCACGGCAGGAGCTCAAATCTTTTTAATGGACCAACTACATCCCGAAGCCAGCCCCGGTAGCGTGGAAACTGTGCCTTACCCGTTGGCGACCCAACTTGAACTCACCCAATGGCGCGCGGAAAAAGGCGGCAAGCTCAAGCTTGCCTTGCCAATTGAAAAGGATGGCCGCGCTGCGATTCATCTCGGAGCCGTGGGTCGCACGAATGGCGCAGTGGTCCGCGCATTGCTCGACGGCAAACCACTCCGGGCGGAAGACGGCGGGGAAAGTGTCGCCATGCGCACCGCCTACGCCCCACGCATTCTCAACCTGAATTTCAAACCCACGGATGCGAAGGCCGGTTCGCACGAACTTGTTTTGGAATGTATTCAGCCCGGCCTGGTGGGATTGGATTTTGTTTGGGTGAAGATCAAATAACTGCAACTCTCAACGACCGAAACACTATGATTCAACTGGGACTCCACACCGATAATTGGCGGCCGCTGAGCGTTGGCTTTGAAGGCGCTTGCCAGAAAATCGCCGCGACCGGCCTCAAACACATCGAGTTTTGCGCCATTCACGGCCAGAACTTCATCGCCGCGCTGGGATATGATCCCGGCGTTTCGTTGCAATCCAACCCGCTCGCGATCCGTCGCTTCCTCGACAAGCTGGGGTTGCGCGTTTCACAAATTGACGGTTCGTATCCGATGATGGGTCCGAACGGCTCGGCCTTCGGCGTGCAATACGTCACGCAGAGCATCCGGTTCGCCGCCGAACTGGGTTGCCCGATGGTGGACACGGTGGACGGCGCGTTTGAAATCCCCGGCCTCTCGCGCAAGGAGGTTTTCCGCGTCACTTGTGACAATTACCGGCAATGCCTCTCCTGGGCCGAGGACTACAAGGTCGTCATAAACGTCGAACCGCACGGCCCATACACGAACGACATTGATTTCATGCAACGGTTGTTCAAGGAATTCGAGTCCGAGTATCTGCGCTGCAATTTCGATACCGGCAACACGTTCATCGCCGGCCACAATCCGCTGGACTACCTCAAGGCGCTGGGCAAATACATTGTGCATTGCCACATCAAGGACGTCAGTCCGGCACTGGCGGCGGCGGTGCGCGGTGAGGAAACCGGCATCGGCAGTTCGGAAGTGCCCGTGGGCGGCGGTGTGAACGCGGAAAACATCCAACGCTGCCTGGATTATTTGAATCAGACCAAGTGGGACGGCGTCGTTTCCATTGAATGTCACGGGTCGGACGCGAACACTGCAGCCAGTGTCAAGTGGATGAAAGCGGCGGTGAAACGAAAGTAGGACAGCGCGTCTCGCCTGTCCCGGCTGGGGAGAAAGTGGGAAAATGAGCGGGTGAGTGAGTAAGTGGGAAATGTAAATTCGCTGCGGCGACAAGAGTTTTCCGCCGCACGGGAAAGGCACTATGGACAATGGGATGAATCGGCGGTCGTTCGTCAAAAGCGGTCTTCTGGGTTCAGCCGGGCTGGCGCTGGCCTTGAAGTCGCAAGGTCAGGATGCAAAACCTCCAGCCACTTCCACACCGGGGAATGACGTTCTCCCTAAAGGCCGCATCGCCAAGCTGGAAGTCAGTCGGCTCATCCTCGGTGGCAATCTGCTCACGCACCACACGCACAGTCGCGACTTGCAATACGTTTATCGTCTTGCCGCGAAGTACAACACCGACGAGAAGATCATGGAGACGCTTGCGGTGGCGGAGAAGAACGGTATCAACACGCTCACGATTCACAACCCGCCACATGCCATCGAGGTGTTGCGGCGTTACCGCAAGGAACGCGGTGGCCGGATTCAATGGATTGTTTGTCCCACCGCGCCGGTCGAACCGGACATGGCCAAATACCGCGCGCATGTCGAGGCGTTGATCAAGGACGGCTGCGAGGCAATTTATCTTTGGGGCGTGACCGCGGATGCGCTCGTGCGGGCAGGAAAAATAGACCTGGTCACAAAGGCCGTGGAGTTGCCGAAGGAATTCGGCGTGCCGTCCGGCGTTGGCGCGCACTCGCTCGACGTGATCAAAGCCTGCGAGCAGCACGGCATCCCCGCGGACTTTTACATCAAAACTTTCCACCATCACAGTTACCCGACCGGACCGAAACCGGAGGAAATCAAGGAGCCGTACAACGAATTCCCCGGCTACTGGTGCGCCAACCCGCAGGAAACCATTGACGTGATGAAGTCGGTGAAGAAGCCGTGGATTGCGTTCAAGGTCATGGCGGCGGGGGCAATTCCGCCGAAGAACGCGTTTCGTTATGCCTTCAAGAACGGCGCAGACTTTGTGCTCGCGGGCATGTTCGACTTCGAAATTGCGGAGGACGCACAAATTGCCCGGGAGTCACTGGCCAGCGCCGCCGGGCGTGACCGACCCTGGGCGACGTGACTTTACAATTTTCTTCGCGACGGGCCGCCGTTTTCAGTAGGCTTTGTCCCATGAACTTGTTCTTCCGATGTTTCCCACACGTGGCGGCGTTGTTTCTCATCGGCATCTCGGCCAACGCCGCCGGGCCCACGAACGAGTTCTTCCCCTTCTGCATTGACTGGCACGACTCCAAGAAACGCGGCTTCGAGGAGCAGGCCCAGATGCTCAAGGAACTTGGCTACGACGGTGTGGGTCACATCTGGCTCGACAAGGTCGAGGAACGATTGAAGACGCTTGATGCCGCCGGGTTGCGCCTTTTTCAAATCACCATGCAGGTGAACATCAGCACCAATTCACCTTACGATCCAAGATTCAAGGACGTCCTCGCGTTGGTGAACGGTCGCAAGGTGCAGTTTTGCTTGCTGATTAGCGGGGCCAAACCCTCCGACGCCTCAGCCGATCCACGCGGGGTCGCCGTGCTCCGCGAAATGTCCGACCTCGCCAGGAACACTGACGTGCAACTCCTGCTTTATCCGCACGTTCGTGATTGGGTTGAGCGCATCGAAGACAGCGTCCGGGTGGCGAACAAGGTGGATCGCCCCAACGTTGGCTGCATGTTCAACGTGTGTCACTGGCTGAAGGTGGACCCGTCGCGCGATTACACGCCACTCTTGAAGCATGCCGTGCCGCGACTCTGGGCGGTATCCATCAACGGCGCGGACGAATTCGACGCGGGGGGCGATTGGAAGCATTACATCCAGCCGCTGGGCCGGGGCAACTTCGACATCGCCGGCTTCCTGCGAACCTTGCGCAACTTGGGTTACCGCGGGCCGGTCGGATTGCAGTGCTACGGCATCACTGGCGACACACGTGAGCATCTCGCTCAGTCAATCGCGACCTGGCGAAAAATGGATTTGGATGCTCAACCCAAAAAAGCTGGCGACGCGAAATAATGGCTCAATCGAAGCCGCGCGCGCTCTCCCGGCCCTCTCCCATCCGATGGGAGAGGGAGAATCGTTCGCCGGGTTTAGCGCAGATGAGCGGAGATGAGCGGTTCAAAAATGGTGAAAGGCGGGGCTTGACGGGGACGCGGGTGCGGCGTAAACCGCGTGGTGGCAATGCCACTTTACGCGGGTGTAAAAGCCTTTTACGAATCGCGGCGGCCGGGGCGCGGCCCATGAGAGAGGCAGATAACGGTGAGGTCGGTGCAGTTCTCTCACGGGCCGAGGGTCAGGTCTCGCCGTCTCCGCGAGACTCGCTTGGGCTGGGCTTGAGGAGTCAACAAATCAACTGGCAGTCGCGTAAACACAGTTGGCTGCGGATACCGCAATGAAACTCCTTCTTAAATGCATCGCGATAGGTGTAGCAGCGTTATTGGTTTTGGTCTTTGCCCTCAACACCTTCGTTCGCGTTAGCGATTCTTCAAACCGGAGCGTTGGTCTTGTTGAAAAGTTTCTGTTTGGCCGGTCGATAGGGGAAATTCTTGCGCCTCCGTGGTCTGAGGACTACAAGCGTTGGGATTCTGCTTCCGCAGCAAGTGCGTCGGTAGCTGACCTTCTTCAGAAGTTTGGGGTTCGGGATTTAACTTTGAGGAATGACTTGGCGGAACAACGCGCACACGCCGAGCAAATGAGCAAGCTGGCCTTTGAAAGGGCAAGTGCTGTCTCGAGGGCCTACCTTGCAGCTAGCAATGCCGACTTGCCTGATGCATACTTTGAGCATTTTATTCCTGCTATGGATTCATGGTGGCATGGCTTCACGGCCAAAGATACTACTCTCGTCCAGCAGGGCATTTCTAATTACAATGCATTCCTTGTGTGGTTTAGATCGCATGACAGGAGCGATTTTAAGGCGATGAGATGAATCCACCAATAGTTATGTCCCCATTCCTCGAAAACCTGGGCATCACGGTAATAATCGACATCGCAAAACAACTTGTGCTCGCCATTCCGCGAGCGGTTCAAAATTGGAGGTTTCGGAAGTTTTTCGGAAGTGACGCCGTTAAAGGCGACCGAATTTATGGGGTTCTCGATCCGGTGACGCATCCATTACCGCCGATGGGCAACCGATATGTGAAGCGCTTTCGCGGGCGACGACCTGATCAACCTCTGGTTGGTCCGAACGATGTGTTAGGGATATGTTCTGTGAGGGTCGCCTCCTACGCCTCTGCACTATTTGGTCGGTTTCGTCCGGGGAACAAGCCGCTGAACTTCATCATCGACTACGAGATCGAAGCAAAATGGGACGCGTCGCTCTTTTGTTTCGGCAGCTCGGATTCCAATTTGAAGACCTTTGAAATCGAGTCCTTGTCCGAACAGACATTCTACAAACTCGAGTCCGGCAATGATGGAAAACGGATCTTTAAGGTTGGCAATCGCGACTTTGCTTTCAGAGAGCCGCATGACTATGGGATTGTCTTGCGGATGAAGAATCCGCGGCATCCTGAACACGCGTTGTTCGTGTGCGCTGGATTGGGGGAATGGGGCACGTCAGGTGCAGCGTATTTCTTGTTTCATAATTGGTCGTCACTTTGTTGGACGCACGGCCGCTCGGACTTTTGCAAGGTTGTTCGAGTCAGGTTGGGCGCAGACGAGTCCGCAGAGGAAGTCTTCAGCATTCCATGAACTTACCCACCCTCCTCCGCCTCGGCCTCTTTGGCATCGGCCTCGACACGTATTGGCCGCAATTCAAGGGTTTGAAAAGCCGACTCACCGGTTATCAAAAGCAAATCGCGGAGCGGTTGGTGGGGCGAGCGTCCTCGCGAGCCGGCTCGTCAGTAGCCTCGCCCCACCGGGACGTCGTGTTGGTTGACGCCGGGTTGGTGGATAGTCCCACCAAGGCGCGCGGGGCGGCGTCGTTGTTCCGGCGCGAGGAGGTCGATTTGATTTTCCTTTACGTCTCCACTTACGCGTTGTCGTCCACGGTGCTGCCGGTGGTGCAGGCCGCGCGCGTGCCCGTGGTGGTGCTGAATCTTCAGCCCGTGCCGCAACTGGATTACGAGAAGTTCAACGCGCTCGGCGACCGCGGCTTGATGACGGGCGTGTGGCTGGAGCATTGCCAGTCGTGTTCCGCGCCGGAAATCGCGTGCGTGTTCAATCGCGCCAACATTCCGTATCATCTGGTGACGGGTCATCTCGCGGACGACGAAGCGTGGGCGGAGATTCAGGATTGGGTGGACGCGGCGAAGGTGGCGAGCGCGCTGCGCCGGAATCGCGTGGGCGTGCTGGGCCATTATTACTGCGGGATGCTGGACGTTTACAGCGACATGACGCAGCAATCCGCCGCGTTCGGAAATCATTTCGAGCTGATCGAGATGTGCGCGTTGCACAAGTTGCGCGAGGCGGTGACGGCCCGGCAGGTGGAGGCGAAGTTGAAACAATTCCGCCGCGAGTTCGGGGTGTCGCCGGAGTGTGAAAAGGGCGAACTGCTCCGCGCAGCGAAAACTTCCTGTGCGCTGGATGCGCTGGTGAAAAAGCACGAGCTCGGCGCGCTGGCGTATTACTATGAGAGCGAGGATGGCTATGCGTATCGCGACATCGTCACGTCGGTGATCGCGGGCAACACGTTGCTCACGGGCCACAACGTGCCGGTGGCGGGCGAGTGCGAGATCAAGAACGTCCAGGCGATGAAGATCATGGATCTGTTCGGCGCGGGCGGGTCGTTCTCGGAATTTTACCTGACCGACTTCAACGACGACGTGGTGTTGCTCGGTCACGATGGCCCGGCGCATTTCGCGATTGCCGAAGGTCGCGTAGGTCTCGTGCCATTGCCGGTGTATCACGGCAAGCCGGGCAAGGGTCTTTCGATTCAAATGACCGTGAAGCATGGGCCGGTGACGTTGCTGTCGGTGGTGCAGGGCGCGGGCGGAAAGCTGTCGCTGCTGGTCGCGGAGGGCGAATCGGTGGCCGGGCCGGTTTTGCAAATCGGGAACACGAACAGCCGTTATCGGTTCAGCATTGGTGCAAAGAAGTTCATGAACGAATGGTCCAAAGCCGGTCCAGCGCATCATTGCGCGATTGGCGTGGGGCACATTGCGAGCAAGATCGAGAAGCTGGGGGCGTTGGTCGGCTTGGAGGCGAAACGAATCTGCTGATGGGAACATCGAACCTTCAACATTTAACGCTCAACATCGAACGAACGAAAAATGAGCAGCCTTCGACGTTGAGAGTTGAATGTTTCCGAAGCGTTCTCCCTCACCCCAGCCCTCTCCCCAAGGAGAGGGAGAATCGCAGCCAGGCACATGACAAAACGAGTGACGGAATTTGCCGGAGGATTATCAAATGAATGGGAACGGGCGAAAGCTGTTCCCTCTCCCCCGAGGGAGAGGGTCAGGGTGAGGGGAAACGGGACAAACGAATGATGAAAATTAAACTTACAACGTGCGTGCTTACAGGGCTGGTTTCAGCGAGTGTTCTGGCTGCCGACACCAATCAACCCGCCCGCGACGACGCTCTCTACACCCGAGCGCTGGTCAGCCAGGGTGAACCGGCGCGATTGGAGCGCGTGCTGGCCAAAGCGCGTCGGGGCGAACCGGTCACCGTGGGCGTCATCGGCGGTTCGATCACGCAGGGGGCGTCCGCCAGCAAACCAGAGTTACGCTACGGCAATCGCGTGGCGGCGTGGTGGCGCGAGAAGTTCCCGCAGGCCACAATCAAGTTTGTCAACGCCGGCATCGGGGCGACGGGATCGGATTACGGCGCGTTGCGCGCGCATCGCGACCTGCTTGCGAGCTGGCCGGACTTTGTGATCGTTGAATATGCCGTGAACGATCCGGCGGACCTGCGCAGCGCCGAATCAGTGGAAGGATTGGTGAGGCAAATCCTCGCCCTGCCGAACCAACCCGCCGTGCTGTTGCTGTTTACGATGCACAACAACGGCGGCAATGCCCAAGAGTGGCAGGCGAAAGTCGGACGGCATTACGGTTTGCCGATGGTGAGTTTCCGCGATGCGCTCTGGCCGGAAATCCAGGCGGGCCGGATGAAATGGAGTGACGTGGAAGCGGACATTGTGCATCCCAACGACCGCGGTCACGGCTACGCGGCGCAATTCATCACCCGGCTGCTGGAAACCAAACTGGACTCGCTGCCGTCCCGGGAGCGGCTGCCGGAACCGGGCAAACTGCCACCGCCGCTGTTCACCGATCTTTTTGCGCACACAACCTTGAGGGAGGCCAACGCGCTGCAGCCGCTGACGAATCATGGATGGGTGTTCGATACCACGAATCTTTGCTGGAAGAGCGATCAACCGGGCAGCGTCATCGAGTTTGAAATCGAGGGACAAGCGGTGTTGACCATGCATCGTGTTGTTCGCGGGCCAATGGGCCGGGTGCAGGTGACGCTGGATGGCGGTACGCCCACGATTTTGGAAGGGTGGTTTGATCAGACCTGGGGCGCGTATCGCCAGACACGCGAGATCGTTCGCGGTCTGACTCCGGGCAAACACCGCGTGCGCTTCGAGTTGCTGGAAGAGAACAACGCGGGCAGCACGGGGCATGAGTTCTGGATTTACGGATTGGGAGCGGCCGGCGTTCCTACCCATGACGCCACTGGTGCAAACGCCGCTGACGACCGGCCTTTTACCGTCGCGAGTTATTATTTCGGCAATTATCATCCCGGCGACGCACGCAACTCGAAGATGAAGGACAAAGGCAAGCGCTGGAGCGAATGGGAACTGGTCAAAGCCGCCAAGCCGCGTTTCCCCGGTCATCACCAACCGAACGTACCGCTTTGGGGTTACGTGGACGAATCCAACCCCAAGGTCATGGCCAAGAAGATCGCCGCCGCCGCCGACCACGGCATTGATGCGTTCATCTTCGATTGGTATTACTACGATGACGGCCCGTTTCTTGAGCGCCCGATTGACAAGGGTTTTCTCAAGGCCAAGAACAATCATCGCATCAAGTTCGCCTTCATGTGGGCCAACCACGACTGGATTGAACTTCATCCTTACAAACGCGGCACGCCGCAGCAGGTGCTTTTCCCCGGCAAAGTGACGCCCGCCAGCTTCGACAAGATCTGCGACCACGTCATCAAGGACTATTTCCAACACCCGTCCTATTGGCGGATTGCGGGCCGGCCGTACTTCTCGTTCTACGACCTTACGAAACTGATGGACAGCTTCGGCTCGGTGGCAGCAACGCGCGCGGGGTTGGACAAGTTCCGCGCCAAAGCCGTCGCCGCGGGCCTGCCGGGGGTGCACCTGAACGCCGTCGTCTGGGGGCAACCGATTCTCCCAGGTGAAAAGAAGCCCGCCGACTCGGTGAAGCTCGTGCGCGAACTCGGCTTTGATTCGGTCACGTCCTACGTGTGGATTCACCACGTGGCGTTGCCAAAACAACAAACCGACTACAATGAAGTCCGCGACAAATATTTCGCGTATTGGGACAAAGCCGATAAAATGTTCGACGTGCCGTATTTTCCGAACGTGACGATGGGCTGGGATTCCAGTCCGCGTTGCGCCCAGGAAGATGAGTTTGGCAATTTCGGTTATCCCTTCACGAACACGATTGGCGAAAACACACCGGAACGATTTCGCGAGGCGCTGGAGCTGACGAAGCAACGCCTGCTCTCGCAAAAAGACGGCCCGCGCATCCTGAACATCAATTGCTGGAACGAATGGACCGAGGGCAGCTACCTCGAACCGGACAAGGTGAACGGAATGAAGTATCTGGAAGCGGTGCGCGAGGTGTTTGGGAAGGAATAGGTTGGTCGCATTGCTGTTTCCCTCTCCCAGCGGGAGAGGGGGAATCGTTCTCGGTCCAATTACTATTCGCGCGACTGAGCTTTCGGCGATTGCACCTTGGCGCCAGGCTCGTAGGAGATGCTGCCGTGCGGTGCGAGTTCGTAGCCGAACTTTTGCGCGTAGTAGGCCGCCGGCCGAAAATCATCGCGGATCGCTTCGAGCGCGTATTGCAGTTGCTTTTCCAGCTTTCGGCAAATCTTGATGGCCTGCGGTTGGCCAACAAGATTATTCATCTGGTACGGATCGGTTTCGTCGTCGAACGCCAGCCAGGGGCCGTCGAGAGAGCGGACGTATGTGTAGCGATCGGTGCGAATCGCGCGATACGGCATGTTGACTTCCTTGCGTGCGAACGGGGCGACACCCATGTAGAGCGCGGCGTGGTTTGAAATTTCCCGGCTCTTCCGCACCACCTCGGAAAGGTCTTTTCCCTCGACCGATTTGGGAATCTTCAGCCCGGCCAGCTTCAACATTGTGGGCATGATGTCCGGTGTGGTGAGCGGGGTGCGCGCGATGCGACCGCTGTCGCCATGGGCTGCGGGAAACCGAAGCAGAAACGGAACGTGCGCCGCCTCATCCCATGGGACTTGCTTGGTGGTGGTGGGAACGCCGTGCGATCCCAGCATTTCGCCGTGGTCGGAAGTGAAAACCACGATGGTGTTTTCCCTGAGTCCGGCGTCGGCCAGCGTCCGCATCAATTGGCCGATACATTCATCGAGCGCCGTAATGTGCGCGTAGTAACCCTGTGCTTCGATGCGGTTTTTGTCGGTTTGCATTTCCGCCGGGACATTCGGCAAGAACCGGATTTTGTCCAGCGGATACAGGGCCTTGAACTTCTCGGGTGCGCTGCCGTGCGGGAAATGCGGAATGCCGTAGGACACGAACAAGGCGAAGGGTTTGTCGGCTTTCGCATGGTCACGAATGTATTGCTGCGCGTCTTTGGTCTGCGCAAACGCATCGTAGCCGTCCCAAAATTTCTTCTCGTTCGAATCGCCTGCGTAATAGTGGGAATGATTGTAGTCGTGATCGCACTCGGCGACCTTCCAGTAATCAAATCCCTGCCGCCGCTCGGGTGGGATGTAGCTGGAACGACCGTGCCCGTCCAGATGCCACTTGCCGATGTAACCCGTGTCGTAGCCGGCTTCCTTCAGCACTTCCGCGATCGTGACTTCTCGGTCGGGCAGATACGCGTCATTCAGGAACATGCCGGTCGTGGTGGGAAACCGTCCCGTCATGAGCGCCGCGCGGAACGGCGTGCAGACCGGACAAACCGAAACCGCGTTGCGGAAGTTGATGCTTTCCTTGGCGAGCCAATCCAGGTTCGGCGTGCGCACGTTCAAGTCGCCACCGTAACCGGTGGCCGAGGCGCGTAGTTGATCGCCGAAAAGGAAGACAATGTTGGCATGTTTGGGGGGGCGCTCGGCGGCCGCCGCCGCGACCAGTGCGGACAGGGACAAAATACAGGTGAGCGCGAGACTTCGGATGGGCAGTGGAGTTTGCACCTTCACTTCAAGATTGCTCCCGTTCGATTATCCGTATCAGCTTGGCGGCAAGGTCAGGCGCCTTGTTTGTCGCCACATCCCAGACGATCAAATAGTCCACCCCACCATAATCGTGAATGAGTTTGTCCCTCATGCCGGCCATCTTCTTCCATTCGAGTTCGGGAAGCTGTGCGCGGACTTCCTCGGGCACTTTCTTGGTCGCCTCGCCAATCACTTCCACGCTACGGACGAACGCGCGCTTAAAGACCTCATCGTGCAGAAATGCTTCCGGACTGGTTTTGCCGGCCTGCAACGTCAGGAACTCAGTTTCGCGCAGGATGTCCCGGAGCAGTTCAAGCGTTGAGGGCGGCATATTGGACGGTAGGGAGAATCAGACGAGCTTTGGTTTCGCTCAATGCTTGGTCTGTCACCAAATCAACGGAGCGTTGGAACAGCCGCCCAAGCAATTCATGCAAGGCGAAGAAATTGTCATAAGTCCGCTTGTCTGGCTCAAATTCCACATAAACATCCACGTCGCTGTTTGGCTGGGCGTCACCGCGAGCGCACGATCCGAATACGCCGATCCGCCGCGCGCCAAGGTCGCGCAATTCGCCCGCGTGAGTATTCAGGAGTGCCAACGCATTCATGTTACGTGTCGAATCATAATCAAGGTTCAAACCTTCCGCAACTGCTGCGGTTCGCAGCGGGATCCGATGCTCGATTATTTCCCCACCCGCACGCTGCCGACGATTTCGCGCACGTCCTGAAGCTTCTTTCGCTGCATGAAGTCGCGAATGCCGTCAATCACCTGCAACGCCGTCTGCGGTTCATAAAAGTTCGCCGTGCCCACCGCCACCGCCGTCGCACCGGCCATCATGAACTCAATCGCATCCGCCGCGTTCTGAATTCCACCCATGCCGATGATTGGAATCTTCACGGCCTTTGCGGCTTCCCAAACCAGTTTGATGGCAATCGGCTTGATGCACGGTCCGGTGAGACCGCCGGTGACGTTTGCAATTTTGGGTCGGCGCGTTTCGATATCAATCGCCATGGCTGGATAACTGTTCGTCACTGCCAGTGCATCGCTGCCCGCGTCCTCGGCGGCTTTCGCATAAGGCGCTATGCTTACGACGTTCGGACTCATCTTCGTGATCAATGGCAGCGTCGTGGCTTTCCGGCACGCGGCCACCACCTGGCTTAACAAGGCACAGTCCGTGCCGAACTGTGCGCCGCCTTCCTTGATGTTCGGACAGGAAACGTTCAACTCCAACGCGCCCACGCCGCCGAGTTGGTCAAATCGTCGCGCGACCTCGGCGTATTCCTCGACCGTTGTGCCCCAGATATTGATGATCGTCGGGACTTTCAGTGTCTTGAGGAACGGCCAGTATTTCTTGATGAAGCCGTCCACGCCCGGACCTTGGAGGCCAATGGCATTGATCAAACCGCTGGCGACCTCGCAGGTGCGCGGCGTCGGGTTGCCACGAACCGGACCGAGACGAATTCCCTTCACCACGACCGCGCCAAGCTGATTCAAGTCGAGCAGTTGGGCATACTCGACGCCGTAGCCGAACGTGCCCGACGCGACCGTCACCGGGTTTTGCAGCTTCAGCTTGCCGAGTTGGATGGAGAGGTTCATGGCCGTTTGAGTGAGCAGAAACGGAAACATTCAACATTGAATACATGGCCTGTCGCTCCGTTTGGCGTTCGGCGTTGAATGTTGAATGTTCGATGTCTCTTCATCGGATAACTCACTTCGGCACTTCCCAGAGGACTTGCCGCGAATTAAACACCGGTCCTTCGGTGCAGGTCCGCTGGTATTCCCAGCCGTCCCCGACCTTGACCGGAATTACGCACGTCAAACACACGCCCACGCCGCAACACATGTGCTCGTCCGCGGAAATTTCCGCGGGGACGTTGAAATCCTCGGCAATCTTGGCCACCGCCTTGAGCATGGGCGTCGGGCCGCAGGCGAACAGCTTGTAATTGCGGAGCGCGGAGTGCGGAGTGCGAAGTGCGGTCAGCAACGGTTGCGTGACCAAGCCTTTCTCGCCGTGACTTCCGTCCTCCGTCGTCGGGCGCACGTCCCAGCCCAGCGTGCGGAACTCCGATTCGCACAAAATGTCCACGCGCCTGCGACCGCCAACGAACGCGATGCCTTTCTGCGGTGAACGTTGCGCCAGCAGATACATCGCGGCCATCCCGTAGCCGCCCGCGACCAGCAGCGGAATTTCGAGGCCGGGCTTCGGCACGGTGAAGCCATGCCCGAGTGGACCGATGGCGCTGAGTTCCTCGCCCGGTTTCATGCGCGCGAGGACTTCGGTGCCTTTGCCGACCGCTTTGTAGAGGATGGAAAAAGTGTCGCCGTTGACCTGATAGATGCTGAACGGCCGCCGGAGCAAGAGGTCCTTCAACGGCGGAATGCGAACGTGCGCGAACTGCCCCGGTTGAACCAGCGGCGCAATTCGCTGCGCGCGCACTGCCAACTTGAAGTAAAGGTCAGTGTCGCGCTCGTTGGAAACAATTTCAACGGTTTGCTCAAGCATCACTGCGTTCAGCATGAAGAGCCGGCGCGGGCAAGTCAATGTTGTGACGTTCTGCGAGGATTTTCACGGAGCGCGGCTTGTCCCAAGCCGCAGCAGCTACGATTGCCAACCAAGCTGGAATTATCAGGACCGTTTCCGCCGACGAGCACGCTGCGAGTTGGGACAACTCGCGCTCCGTTATCGTTGCGGTTTTGCTGTCATGCTTCAGTGAGCAGTGAGCGACCAACGTGCGCGCATCGAGCCTCAGACGAAAACAGCTTCAAGCTGCCAGCCGCGCAGCCATTCGGAGGTTGAGGATTCGCGCCATCCCAAACCCCGGCGTTGGGCCTCACGCCGACGCAGACCCGCACGCCAAAGGCCATCGGGCTCTGGACTCTATTACCAGTTCTGCTAGTTTTATCTCGCATGGCAGGAGAGCCATCAGTGACGTCGTTTGTCATTCCCACTCCGAAACGTGTGGTGTTTGGGGCGACTTTATTCACGGCCTTTCTGGTCTTTTTCGTGGCGCTGGGCATCTGGAATCTCGCTCATGGCACCGCCATCATAGCCTCCTGTCTCTGGCTCGGTCTTATGGGCTTCATCCTTGCGGGATTCTTAAAGACCGAAGGATGCCGAAAAGTTGCCGTTTATGTTCTCAGAGCTTTTGCTACCCGAAATTTCGCATGGATCCATCAGCAACCTCCCAACATGACGGAAATCCGCTTCGGATATGAGATTTTCGGATTCCGGCACTTCCATCTCATTGTGCCGGTTGATAGGATCAAGAGCGTAAATTGGCATACCGGACAGGCCAGCTATTTCGCCAAAAAAGATGTCGGAGATTGGTCGGTCGCGCTTTGGTATGATCACGGTGATCCCGTAAAAAGCCAGGCACAAACGAACATGCGCAATCCGGATCAGGAAGTCTATATCGTGGGACTCGAAGGGCCAAAGAATCAAGTGGCTGCTTTCGGACGAGAGTTACTGAGTTTTCTCCGGCAATCGGGAGTTTGTCTGGTGCGGGGCAAAGACGACTGCGAATACGTCCGCCAGCCAGTTACGCCGTAAATCCCCGTTCGTAAATCCGAGACATCTACAGCCCCGCCAACTTCCATTCCACCATCCCCGTAAATTCGTCACAGTCCGATCATCGCCCCAAGACAAAACTTGTTGCAGCTTTCGCCGCGCGTATCCTCACCCGGAATGATCAGTCCGTTGGCGGTAATCACCCTCGTCACAGCCATCCTGTTCGCAACAACACGCTCCGTTGTTGGCGAACTGGAGGAGAAAACCATTTCGGGTGGTTACCCCAAGCCGGTCATGTTCCGCGCCAATACGCCCGACAACCTGGCGGCGGACGGAGACTGGTTTCAAATGGTGGTTTCCGATCATTTGGTTTCGCGCCGCAGCTACTCGGAGGAGAAGTTCAAGGAACAATTTCCCGACCGACCGGTGCTGATTCACGTGGGCGGCGATTTCGTCAGTGCCAACGCCTACACGCCTAAACAAATGATGCAGGATCGCGGTTTGGCCAAAGGCGAACTGGCCCGCAAATTCATCCAGTTCCGGCGCGGCATTGAGGAAATCATCCGCGACGATTTTGTGCCGATGCCCGATTTCTTGGGCTACTGGGTGTATCAGGCCGGCGTTACGAACCAAGCCGCCGTTCCCGAGAATGAGCGTGTGGCGACGTTGAAGGTCGCGAATGCAAGGAGTTTCGAGCCGCGACCGGTCACGCCCGACATCACCGAGAACGAACTCAAGCAGTTGAACGTATCCACGCGCGCGCCGCGCACCGTGGTGATCTGTCCGCGCGATGCGCAGGGGCAACTTGACTGGTTGAACGCAGAACTGGCGGATGTGTTGGACGCGGATGCCGCGCGCGGAACGATGCGCGTGCGCCGGTTCGACACGGGCAAAGGGTGGCCGGCCATTTCCGCCGGGGCTTACGTGGCCGCCAGCGCGCCTTGCTGGGATCGAACGATGGAGTGGGGATTGCGCAACACGCCCAAGGATCATCCGTTGCATTACCCGGTCTGGCAGTTTTTCATTCCGAACTTCACGCCCTTCTGTCCGCGTGACCCGCGCAACGGGCTGAATGCCGCGCAATGGTTTGCCCGGCATTATCTCGAACACAAAAAGAAATACTTCCCCCGCAGCGACGGTTACGCGCTGGACGTTGCCATTTCCGTCTTTTTGCCGGACACGCACATTTTCGGCTCGGCGGATTTCGACAACAACGGGGTTGCCGACCACGCTTTCATCAATGGCGTCAACTGGTGGGGGCTGGGCATGAATGATTTTCTCTACTATCTGCGCCACGGAGTGCCGGGGAAATTTGAAGGCGGCGGCGACCGTTTGCGGTTGACCTGGGACGCGACCGACAACGGCGAGCAGCGCTTCTTTCATCTTTTGAACGGCGCGGAGTTTGAGCACGGGTTGTTTCCGGCGGGTCGTTCCGCCGCGATGCTTTCGAGTCATCTCGACCGGTTGCTGCTTTGGGCGGAGCGCGGCCGGAAGCCCGACCTCACGTTCGTCAGCAACAAACGCCCCGACGAAGTTTATCACGGCGGAACGCTCGACGAATTGCGCGAGCGGCCCAAGGACAGCATTGGTCATTGGCGATTGGAAATGGCTGCCGCCTGTCTCGCCAGCGGCTACGCGCACAAGGGCACCGCACGCGGGAATCCGAACACGGTCAATTATCCGGGGCTGAGGGAACAGGTGAAGAAATACGGCGAACCGCTCCTGCAAGATTACGACGAGTTTCATCAAGGCGACAAAAACGTCCGCGGCTGGCTGGGCAATCCACTCTCGCCGGCCTCGCGATTGCGGGAACATCTCGGGCCAATTCTTTATGCGTTCGGCGAACAATCGGTCATGCCGGTCATTCAATCGGACGATCCGCGTTGGCACGCAGCGTCGCCGGACCGAGTTGGCGAGACCGGGCTGCGTTTCAAGGTCGAGAGCATTGGGCCTTTCAGCGATGCCAAGCAGCAATTCACGTTGCGGGCTGAACTTCCGTTGAAGGGCGTCGTGTTCAAGAAAGGAACGGAATACGCGTTGCGATTCAACGGCCGCGGCGACAGTCCTTACGGGCAAATCAATGCGCGCTACCGTCCCATCCCGCGCAACTTGGTCGTGCGTTTGCGCGTGGACGGCAAGAACGCCAACTCTTCCGGTCCGGTACGCTCGTCGCGGCTCGGCGACACGCAAGAGTGCCTGTTGTTTGAGGACCGGCGAATCGTGGACCTCACATTGACCGCGGCTGCGTCGGGGCAGGGCGTTCTGGAATTTTGCCTCTCCGAATCACCCGGCGTCCTGGAGATTTCCGACCTTGAAATTCGCGACGGTTGCGCTGACGTGTTGTATCGGCCCTTCGAGCATGGGCTTGTGGTGCTGAACGGCGCCAAGAAAACGCTGGTGAATTTTCCTGTTGCGAAACTCCTGCCAGGGGAGCGGTTTCGCCGGTTGAAAGGTTCGCAAGACGCCAGGCACAACAACGGCGAGGCGGTCGGCGATATGCTGACAATCCCGCCGACGGACGGTTTCTTTCTGGTGCGGGAGCAGCGTTGAACGATATTCCCGGAGCGCGAGTTGCCTCAACTCGCAGCGCGTGGAAATGGGGATGAGTGGGAAGGTTCAAGTCTTGTTTGCGTTCGCGGCCGCTGCGGATTGGGACAATCCGCGCTCCGAGGCGGACTACCGGCCGAAATCCGGATTGGGCGTCGGCATGATGGCGTTCACGGATTTGCGCCAGGTGATCAGCTTGGTGTGAAGTTTCTTCACCAGGTCTGGCTTTTCACCGGCCAGATTTTTCTTTTCGCCCGGGTCGTTCCGAATGTTGAACAGTTCAAGGCTGCCATCTTCAAACCACTCGATGAGTTTCCAGTCGCCGTCGCGAATCGCGCCGCACGGAGCGCCGCCCTGGTTGCCGTAGTGCGGATAGTGCCAGAACAACGGCGCTTTGCGATTGAGTTGCTTGCCCTTGAGCAACGGCGCAATGCTGACCCCGTCGCGATGTTGTTCCGGGAACAAGGGAAGGCCGGCCAGTTCGAGCAGCGTGGGATAAAAGTCGGTGCTCACGACGGGTGTGTCGCAAACGCTGCCGGCCCGCGTCACGCCGGGCGCGCAAATGATCCACGGTTCGCGGATGCCGCCTTCGTAGGGCCAGCCTTTGCCGCCGCGGAATGGCAAATTCGAGGTCGGATGGCCTTCCGAAGTGGAAAGGCCGCCGTTGTCGGACATGAAGACGACGATGGTGCGGCTGGCCAGACCTGTGCGGTCCAACGCCGCGAGCACGCGGCCGATGGCGGAATCCATTTGCTCCAGCATCGCGGCATAGGTGGGGTGATTTTGCACGAGGCGAACCTGGCGCTCACGTTCCTGTCCCCAAGCATCGGGCGGGGCGGAGGCTTTCTTGCGTTCATATTTCTCCACCAGGTCGCGCCGGGCTTGGATCGGCGTGTGCACGGCGAGAAAAGGCAGGTAGGCGAAAAACGGTTTGTTTGTGTGCGTCTCGATAAATCGCACGGCCTCGTTGGCGATGCGGTCGGTGGTTTTCGGATCGTCCTTCGGGTCGGGCACAGGAAGGCCCGACCGGGGATACCAGAACTGGATGTTGCCTTTTGCGCCTTCGCCGGAAACGAGCCCAGGGCCGAAGCCCTGCGCGTTCGGGGAAAACTCGCCGCCGCCGAGATGCCATTTACCGGCGAAGAAGGTCGTATAACCGGCGTCGCGCAACCGCTCGGCGATGGTGACTTCCTCCAACGGCAGATGGTCCGCATTTGGCGCAGGCAATAATTTGCCGGGCCGTCTGCCGCCGATGTAATCCGTCACGCCGGTGCGCACGGGATATTTGCCGGTCATGATGCTGGCGCGTGTCGGCGAGCACACCGGACACGCCGCATAGCCTTGCGTGAAGCGCATGCCCTTGCGCGCCAAGCCGTCAATGTTGGGCGTCTCGTAAAACGTGTTCGGATTGTTCGCGCCGATGTCCATGTGACCCAGGTCGTCGGCGAGGAAGAAGATGATGTTTGGGTGCTGAAGTTGACCGGCGGACGCGCAATGGGCGCTGATCACGCCCAGCAAAGCGAACAATACTCGTGTGAACTTCATGTGATTACTTTGGCAATTTCACCTCCGGTTTGAAAGAGATTCCGCGGCCTATGGTCGCCGATATTGATGAACGAAGATTGGCCGTTCCGACAGGCAGTAATCGAGCACAGTCAGGAAAGTCTTGGCAGGGCGTGGATTCTGGGATGTTGGAATCCGATACTCGTGCCATTCCCTTCAGGATTGCTGTCAGCGTTGCGCGCAACGGCCAGTTTCCCCAACTGCCGGCAATGTCCTGATTTGTCGGAGCGCGGATTGTCCTCAATCCGCAGCAGCCTGATTTGGCGTGCGTGCTGCGAGTTGGGACAACTCGCGCTCCAATCCAGAACGCCACATTTGGACCCCACCGAGTGCCGTTCGCGCTTTCCCATCGCGCCGAAATCCTTTATGAACTGCTGGCCGTCTCGTTGAACGAGGGATTGAGTTATGAGAAAACTTGGGATGTGGCTGGGTTGTTTGGTCGCCGTAGCGTTGCTGGTTCGCGGCGCGAGCGGGGGTGAACGGTTTGACCAACTCGCGCGGGACTTTTCGCAACCTCCTGACTCCGCCCGTCCGTGGGTTTATTGGATGTGGATGGACGGCAACGTGAGCCGCGAAGGTATCACCGCCGATCTCGAAGCCATGCAGCGTGCGGGCATCGGCGGTGTCATCATCATGGAGGTGGATGTGGGCATCCCGAAGGGGCCGGTCAAATTCATGAGCGCCGAGTGGCGACAGCTTTTCAAACACGTCGTCAAGGAAGCGGAGCGGCTCGAATTGCAAATCACGCTCAACGCCGGGCCGGGCTGGACCGGCAGCGGCGGGCCGTGGGTCAAGCCGGAGCAATCCATGCAACACCTCGTCGCCAGCGCCGCCGAAGTCAGCGGACCAACGAACTTCAATGCGGAGCTTCCGCGGCCAGCGCCGCGCAAACCTTGCTTCGGCACGAACGGTCTGCCGGCGGACTTGCTCAAGGCGCAAGCTGAGTTCTATCGCGACGTCGTCGTGCTGGCGTTTCCCACGCCGGTTGGTAACGAGCGAATCGCCGACATTGAGCACAAGGCGCTTTACGTGCGCGATCCGTTTTCGTCCATGCCGGGTGTGAAACCATTCATTCCCACGTCGGCGGATTTTCCGAGGCTGCCGACAAACGTGGCCATCGCGTCCGACAGGATTGTTGATCTCACGGACCGACTTGATGCGAATGGCCGGCTTACGTGGACGGTGCCGCCCGGCAACTGGACGATCCTGCGATTCGGTCGCACGAGCACGGGTGCCAACACGCGCCCCGCGCCCGTGCCCGGCCTGGGGCTTGAATCTGACAAGTTCGACAAGGCCGCGCTGGATGCTCACTTCGATCAATTCGTCGGCGCGTTGTTGCGCGAGATTGGTCCGGACAAACGGCGGGATGTGGGCTGGACGTCGTTGCACATTGATAGTTGGGAAATGGGCGCACAGAACTGGACCGCGGCGTTCCGCGACGAGTTTCAAAAACGGCGGGGCTACGATCCACTGCGTTATCTTCCTGTCCTCACCGGGAGCATTTTGGAAAGCCGCGAGATCTCCGAGCGATTTCTCTGGGACTTGAGGCAAACGGCGCAGGAACTTGTCATCGAAAATCACGCGCAGCACTTGAAGGCGCTCGGCCGCAAGCACGGCCTTGGCTTGTCCATCGAGCCGTACGACATGAATCCCACCGGTGACTTGAATCTCGGCGCCGTCGCCGACGTGCCGATGTGTGAGTTCTGGGCCAGCGGCTTCGACACGTCCTACAGTTGTTTTGAGGCAGCTTCAATTGCCCACACGGGCGGGAAACAAATTGTCGCGGCGGAGGCATTCACCTCCGATGACAAGGAACGCTGGCAGTTTCATCCCGGCAGTTTGAAGTCGCTGGGCGATTGGGCGTTTTGCGCCGGTGTGAATCGGATTGTGTTTCATCGCTACGCGCATCAGCCGTGGTTGGACCACTGGCCAGGCATGACGATGGGCCCATACGGCGTTCACTGGGAACGCACGCAAACCTGGTGGGACATGGCCGATGCGTACCATCGTTACCTCGCGCGTTGCCAGTTCATGTTGCGGCAGGGCGTGGCGGTCGTGGACATTCTTTACCTGACGCCGGAGGGCGCGCCGCTGGCGTTTCGGCCGCCGGCTTCGGCAGTCGCCGGCAACACGCCCGATCGTCGGCAATACAATTTCGACGCCTGTTCTCCCGAAACGCTCATCGCACGGGCTGTGGTAAAGCGCGGTCATGTTGTTTTCCCCGGCGGCACAAGCTACCGCCTGCTCGCTTTGCCGAACGTGGATACAATGACGCCCAGGTTGCTCCGCAAGGTAAGGGAACTTGCGCGGTCGGGTGCTACCATTGTTGGTTCGCCGCCGCAAAAATCACCAAGCCTGGCGAATTACCCCGAGTGCGATGCGGAAATCGGCCGCCTGGCCCGTGAGCTTTGGGGCGCACCCACAGCGCCGACTACGGTCATGCAACATCGTTTCGGCAAGGGCCGTGTTGTTTGGGGCGGCGAACTCACCAGGCACGTTTCCGGCACACGCTTGCGGAAGTCGGAATTGGAAACCGCCAAGTGGATCTGGTCGGCCGAAGGCAGGCCTTCCATCGTCGCGCCGCTTGGTTCCCGGTTCTTCCGGCGCGAATTTGTACTGCCGGCGGATGAAACGGTGTCGGCGGCGCAGGTTTTCATTACGGCTGACAACGGTTTCGAGCTTTGGGTCAACGGTCGCGCGGCAGGGTCGGGCGGAAACTTCATGAACGTGTTTGAATTCGACATAACGGGTTTGCTGCACCCAGGGAAAAATCTGATTGCGATCGAGGCCAATAACGGCGGTGCAGCGCCGAATCCAACCGGATTAATCGCCTTGGTGAATATTCGCATGGCGAGCGGGCTGGTTGTGAAACTGGTGACCGATCAGCAATGGCAGGTCGCGGACAGCGTCGGCGCGGAGTGGTCTTCGGGAAGCGAATCAGCGGAAGCCTGGCGGCTGGCGAAGGAACTGGGTGATTGGGGCATGTCGCCGTGGGGACGCGTTGGCGAAGAGGAGGTCGAACCGGAGATTTATCCCGACTACGCCGGGCTGGCGGAGCTGCTGCGCGCCGACGGGGTGCCGTCGGATTTCGAGTCGAATGGACCGTTGCGTTACACGCATCGGCGCGACGACAAAGCCGACATCTATTTCGTGGCGAATCGCTGCACCCCTGTCTGCACTCCGACCGCTGCTTTTCGCGTGACGGGCAAAGCACCCGAGTTGTGGAATCCGCTCACCGGCGAAATTCGCCGTGCGAACGTTTGGGAAGAGCGGAACGGACAAACCTTCGTGCCGCTCAAGTTAGAGGCACACGATTCGTTGTTCGTCGTTTTTCGGAAACCGGCCAAAGCTCCATTGAACGCAGCAGGTCGGAATTGGGACGAGTTTGTGACGGTGGCAGAGATCAGCGGGCCATGGCAGGTCAGTTTTCAACCCGGTCGAGGTGCACCGGCGAAGACCACGTTCGACACTCTGATGGATTGGTCGAAGCACAGCGACCCGGGAGTGAAGTTCTTCAGTGGCATTGCAACTTATAGGACCACGTTCGTGACAAATCCGAAATCTGAAATCCGAAATCCGAAATGGTTCGTGGACCTCGGCCGCGTCGAAGTCATGGCGCGGGTGAAACTCAACGGCAAGGACGTGGGCACAATCTGGAAATCGCCATTCCGCGTGGATGTGACCAGCGCCCTGCGCCCCGGCGAGAACCGGCTTGAGATTGAAGTGGCGAACCTCTGGCCGAACCGGCTGATCGGTGACGCCGGGTTGCCGAAAGAGCAGCGAGTCGCCTGGACCACGTGGAATCCATTCACCCAAGACACACGATTGTTGCCCTCGGGGCTGATCGGTCCGGTTGAATTGAAGGTAATCACCACAATGGGCTTGCCGTGAACGGGCAGGCGCGAAGACAATTCGCTCATGAACAAGTTCTCCATTGGATTGATGCTCGCGCTGGCGTTTTCTGGCAAGCAGTTGTTCGCCATCTCGAGTTGGTCCATCTGGGAAAAGGGCCAGGCACGTTGTCAGATGGTTTTGCCTTCGGGCGACGAAAAGTCTGCGCGGTTGGCGAAATCCACTCTTTCACATTTTCTCAATGAGTTTTACCAGATTGAATTGCCCACCGCCGCGGACGCGGGAAAGAAGGGAACGTACCTGGTGTTGGGTACGCCCGAGAACAACCCGGTGCTCGCGAAGCTGGTGGATGCCGGCCTCAAACTAACCACTGAGAACATCGGTGATGAGGGCTTTCAACTGCTGACCCACGAAGACCGGAGGTCGAAGTTCATCATCGCCTACGGCAGGACCCCGCGCGCGCTCAAGCATGCGTGTCAGGAATTGATTTTCTATCGTATCGCCGCCACAGCCAAAGCGGGCAAACTCGAAACGCCGTTGAATGTGGTGATGAAGCCGGAGACGAGTTATCGCAGCATTTACATGCTGCCGTGCTGGTCGGCACAGGATTCATTCGAATCGTGGGAGCGCGTACTGCGTTTCAATTCTGAGATCACGCTCAATCGAAACTGGTTCTGGCTCGACGGCTTTCCGGTGGCCAGGCATCCGGGCGAATACACGAACACAGCCTTGTCGAGCGACGCGAACGTGCAACGGCTGTTCGACATGGTCGGCGCCGAGGACATGAAGATTTACATCGGCGGCGGCTGGTTGAATTGGCATCACCAAAAGGCCATCGGCAAGGACGTGGAGAAAGGCATCGCTTACTATCTCGACTACCTGAAGGCGTTCACGAATTTCCACGGCTTCTATTGCGAGCCGACCGGCGAAGGCAAGGAAATCAAGGATTGGAAGCCGGAAGCCGAGGCGTTGCGTCGGATGATTCGCACGGTGCTGGAGCAACGGCCGGACTTTGAAATCGCCATAGCCATTGGCATGTTCAACAACGCCGAGTATCTCAAACTGATGTCAGAATTCGACCCGCAACGTGTGTTTTGGTGGTGGTGCTGGGGCGATCCGCTGCGCGACAAGGTGCTCGACCTTTATCCCTCGGTCCTGCGCTGGCATCTCTCGCAATACATGTCCAGCTTCCACGGCTCGATGGACCCGCCGAAGCCGCGCGAACGGAAACTGGCCGGCTTCGTGACGAGTTACGATCCCGGCCAGGGCTACGGCAATCCGTGGAACGGCTGGGACAAACTGGGCGTGAACTTCCCGCGCAACTTTGATCCGCGCACGATCCCGTATTTCTCGCAGCAATACTTCTTCCGCGAACGTTGCTGGAATATTGAGCTGACCGAAGCGGAGTTTCTTGCGCGGCTGCAAAGGCGCTTGTTCGACGCCGATGCGCCGAAGGAAGCCGTCGATCACTACTGGCGGCTGTCAAAAATGGCCCATGCTTCGGCGCCAGCGAAAAAGGCCGTGTTCCCGAGCACGGAACAACTGGCGGCGGAAAGACAATTCGTGGACTCATTGCGGAAGCGCAAATGGACTCCGCGGATGAACGACACGATTGCGCGAATGGACGAAGCAATTGCAGGTTTGGCCCAAGGCCCGAATCCGCGCCGGCCTTGATGGGGCTCGCATCACTCAGCCAATCGCACGTAATCCACTTCAGCGCGGGTGTTGGCTTCACCGCAGGGAGTCAGTCGCAGCCTTGTAATCATGGCTCGCCAGCGTGGATTCTGGGATGTTGGAATCCGATACTCGTGCCATAGGCCGTCACCTTGGACTGCAAACGCAATGTTGCCGGCTTCCCGGAACGGAATCTCGCGGCCATACCAGGCGCAATTTGCCGAACCGGAAAAGAGTGCGTGGTCCGCACGCGTCAATTTCATGCGGATCACGATGCTTTGAAAATCGCCCGCGCGGGCCTGCATCGGCGGACTGAAGAAGGCCGGAGCGTTCGCCGCCGGCTCGGCCAGCAGAGCGCCGTTGGTCCATGCCAGCGGAAATTCCTTTCCGTCGTGCCAGCCTTCACATCCCGATTCGAAGGCCCAACTCGTGTTCGTCGGGTATGCGGCGACGGCGTAAGGCCCGCGGTCGACATCAGCCGGCGTGGTCTCCGCGTGCGCTTTGGGTGCGTCGGTGAGCACGTTGCGGATGGCGTCGAGATATTCAAAGCCGAATTGCTGATGCGGTTCGATGTAGGAACCTTCGCACCATTCGTTCCACGCCTCGACCAACATCATTTTCGGCAGCTTACACCCGGCAGGTGACGTCTCAAGAAACGCGCGGGCCTCGCGGAGATGCTGTTTGAACAAATCGGGCGTTCGGCCGAATCGCACCAAACCCTGGTCGCCGTGCCAGGGACGACTGTCCCAACCGCCGCAGACCAACACCGGCGCCAACGGAATCGGGCTTTCGGTCGCCAGGTTTTCCCATTTGCGACGATAGGCGGGAACAAGCGTTTCAAACGGTGCGAACATGCCTTCGCCGACCATTCCCGAGCCGGGCCATGTGTAGGCGGTGACGGCATCGTATCCTTGGGCCGCCGCCAGACGGGCGACACCCGCATCCGAAACGCACGCGGTCAGGTACAACCCCTTCAACCCCGCCCGCCGACATTCCTCACGCATCGCGTCGAGGGCGGCTTTCACTTTGTCGCGCCCCAGGTCGTCGGTGAAGCGCTCGGGCAGATAGATGATGACGACAGGTTTGCCGTCGAAGGTCAGGTGTTCCGGACGGCGGAAATAATTTTCAATCCAGTAGCGCGTTACGGCGATGCAATCTTCGTAGGACGAAGTGCCGGGCGGATTGTGGTTGGCCCAAAGCAGGCAGAATTTCAGGAGATGGCGGTAGCGCGCTTTGAAATAGCCATCGTGCAAGCCATGTTCCAAATGCGTTTTGCCCTGTGTCCAATACCAGTCATAGGCGAAGAACGTGACACCATGTTCGACGGCCCATTTGATTTGCCAATCGGCGACCTCGGGATCGCCTTCGCGATACCAACCCAGCACCGGCCGGCGTTCGGGGTAAGGTTGCAGGAACTGCCAGCGGCCAGCCGTCGGCCAGCCGGGAAAATAGTAAGCCCCAACCTCGAACGGACCGCGAACCGGTTTCGGTTCGGGAACGTAATCCGCGGCTGCTTTACTGGAGCGGGGAGTGAACCCGACCCGCTTGCTTTGCTTTGAAGCCTTCGCATTGTCGGCCGTGAGCGCGAGTTGAAATGTCTGGTGCTTTGGCTGTTCCGACTGCACGGTCCATTCAAACCGCGCTTCCTCGCTCAGGCCAACGCGGGGACAGTTTTTTGTTTCTGATGCTTCGCGCAACAGCTTTACGCCCCGAGGCAGATCGAGTCGGGCGACGATGTTCGTGGCGGCGCGACCACCGGAATTGCGCACGACGGCCAGCAGCTTCACGGGTAGTCCGGCGCGCGGTAATGCGTTTTCCGCATTGAAGAATGTCACAACCAACTGGGGCGGCACTGACGCGGCAGCACCGACCTTAATGCCCTGCAAATCAACCGTGGCATGGTCCGCATCGCTCGGCTGAAGTCCCAGTGAAAGGATGCGACCACACCAATTGGTGTTCGCGAGCAGATCAAGGTGGTAGGTGTGGGATTTCCCGTCAGCTTGAATGGGAAAGGTGATGCTCTTCAAACCGGGCTGTGATTCGGAGATGAAATATAGCGTGCCGTAAGCTCCGCGACTTGCGGCCATGCGGACCGTCGCCAGGTTGCCTTGCTCGGCATCAAACCGCAGCGTTGGACTCAGCATCATGCCTCTCGGTGCACCGCGAAGTTTGCCGCCGTTCCACGGCGCGGGTGCGCGTGATGTTTCGGTTTCCAGCCAGACCCAGCCCTGACCGGATTCGGAGAAATCGAAGTCCATCGCGGCGGAGGCTTCGCCTTCGTCCAACTCGGTGATGCGAATGTAATCGAGTTCGAACCGCGCCCCGTCGTAAACATCAAATCGCAACCGGACGATCTTCCCTTCCGTCTGCCAGCACGGCAGCAGGCGATACACCCGCCATGTGCCATCGCCGCAGACACGGAAGTCGGTCGTCTTTTCTCCGGAGAACCCGCTGTAAATCCCCGTCGTGGTGTTGCTCCAGAACAACTGCGCAAAGCCATCGGCGTCCGCCTTGAGCCGGATTTCAACCAACTGCCGCGGGGACGCTTTGAACTCGATGGGCGATTGCAACTGAAGAATCGGGTCGCGCGCGACGGCGCGGAAGCGCAAAATGCCATTGCTGACGGCCACGCCCTGCAAATGCTCGTTGGGCTGCCAGCCTTGGAGATTTCCCGGTTTGTCAAACGTCCACTCGACCACGGTTTTTCCGGCGGCAATGAAGGGCAGCATCCCGACCACCAACCAACCAATCCCGACACATCGTTTCATTCGGGCAAATTAGAGCCGACCGAACGTTCAACGTCCACGACTTTTGCGGCAGACAAGAAAGTGCTTGACATCTTTACATATGTAGAGAATGCTCGACGCCGTTAAAGACATCGGTTTATGCCCAAACCTGAAATCGAACTGACCGAAGCCGAATGGACGATCATCAAGTCCGTTTGGGAAAACGAGCCCTGTGCCGCGCCGACGATCCAGGAGAAGCTGTTCAAGCGGACGGAATGGACTTATTCCACTGTGCGAACACTGATGGACCGGATGGTCGGCAAGGGGTTGCTCACGGCAGAGAAGGTTCGCAATCTCACCTTGTATCGCTCGGCGGTCACGCGCGAGCAGGCGCAGCGAGGCGAGTTGCTTTACGCTCTGAAGCACGCGTTCAATGGGGCGCTCACGCCGATGGTCCAATGCCTGTTGGAAAGTAACGAGGTGAGTGCGCGGGAACTAGGCGAACTGGAATCGCTGATCAAATCTCGCAAGAAGGGTACGAAGAAATGAACGCGCTTATCGAACAGTTGAACCGTTGGGGAGAGCCGTTGCTCCAGTTCGCCTGGCCGATGCTTTGGCAATCGAGTCTGCTCACCATCGTCTTGTTCGCTTTGGATTTCGCGCTGCGCAAAAAAGTGCGCGCCAGTGTGCGTTATGCGCTGTGGTTGGTCGTGATCATAAAGCTGCTGGTGCCGCCCACGTTGGCCGCGCCGACCAGCATCGCCTGGTGGCTTCGTCCATCGCCAACCCCGAATCCGCCAGCCAAGCGATTCGTCGTCACCTATCCTGTCGCCGGGCGACCGCAGAGCGTTCCGGATGTTTACGAGTCGTTCGCACGCCAGGAAATCGAGCCGCCGGTCGTCACGCTATCGCTGCCGGGTTGGTCGCTGGTTGCGTCCGGGCTAATTAGCGTTGGGCTTTTGACCTGGATGATGCGCCGTTGGTGGCAAGTCGCGCGAATGGTTCGTGGCGCGTTACCAGCGACCGACTCTTTGCTGGACCTGATTGGCGATGCCAGACGGAAACTCGGCCTGCGCCGCACGGTGAGGTTACGACTGACACGTGAACCAATGTCACCGGCCGTATGCGGATTGTTTCGTCCCGTGGTTCTCCTTCCGCGTCCGCTCGCGGAACAACTAACACCCACCCAACTTCGCGCGGTTCTGCTGCATGAACTCGTTCACCTGAAACGCGGTGATGTCTGGGTGAATTGCGCCCAAGCGTTGCTCCAGATCGCTTACTGGTGGCACCCCCTGCTCTGGTTCGCCAACGCCCGCATCCGCTGCGTTCGCGAGGAAGCGGTGGACGATGCCGTGATGCTGGCGCTCCGCGAGGAAGCGGATAGCTATGCACCAACCTTGCTGGAGGTGGCGAAGCTGGCGTTTCGCCGTCCGCTGGCGACGTTGGGTTTAGTAGGCATCATGGAATCGCGGAATTCCCTGCGGCAACGGATCGAGCGATTGGTGAATTTTAGGCCGCCGCGAAAATCCGGCTCAAAAATGGTGTCCCTGCTGTTGCTACTTGGTTTTGCGGCCCTGGCAGTGCCGATGGAAAAGGCGCCGCCGAAGAGGATATTCACTGCTGACCGGACCGACGAATTGGGTGCGACTCTGCCGCAAGCCAAGATCGGTTGGAGGCCATATTTCGTTCAGCATAACCACCTTCAGTTAGATCCGCTTGAGCAGTTGGCGGGAACAAATGCATCTTCAACTCCGATCGGGGGAATTTCTACAGACAGCAGCGACAAGTCCGACCAGCCCGTCGAATTTCTCACGAGAACCTACAAGGTAGATCCGAACACGTTTTATCGCGCAGCACCGAAACCCATAAATCCGACAAACAGTGCGGCGGCTGTGCGGGCTTTTTTCGCCGAATTGGGAATAGATCGAAATCAAGAACCTGGCAAACTTGGCAGAAGTGTGTTCTTCACTGATGGAACGGGGTTGCTCATGGTCAGGGCCACTCCGGAGGAGCTGGACGCAGTTGAACGAGCCATACAGAAGCTGAACACTGAAACAACAAAGACGAATGCTGCTCCTGAACCCGGCAAGACGGATTTTTCCCGCAATGCCGAAATCGCCAATCTGGTACAACATGGCAGACTGCTGATCGAACTGGGTAAATTGGAAGACGCTGCGATTGAATTAAACCAGGCTCTCACCATTGACCCGGAGAATAAAGCAGCGCGGTTCTACCTCGGTTTGACCAAGAAGTCGCAAATTTCAGAGTCCCCAAATAGTTCGAGTGCGTTCAATGGAGGGAATTCAACCAACCTTTACGTCCGTACCTACAAGCTCGATCCGAATACTTTTTACCAGGGACTGGAATCGGTTGGTTCACACTCGGTCAACGGAACAAATACCGCGCTTGCCATGCGAGCTCTTCTGTCCGGCTTAGGTGTGGATTTGAGTCCACCAAAGAGCGTGTTTTGGAATGATCGAAATGGGTTGTTGCTGGTCAGAGCCACGAAACAAGACCTGGACGTGATTGAATCTGCGATCCAGGTGCTCAACACGACTCCGCCGCAGGTCAACATCAAGGCGAAGTTTGTGGAAGTGCCGGCCAAAGATGCAGAGAGATTCCTGAACATGGTTTTCACCAATACGCCCGCGGGTGGGACGAACGGGTTCACGGGCATCCTGACCGGGCCGCAGGCCGACAAGCTGATGGCTGAGATAAAATCCATCAAGGGCGCAGAACTCACCAGTGCGCCAGAACTCACAACCTTGAGCGGGCGACAGGCGCAAATTCAGATGGTGGATTTGAAAACCATCGTCACCGGGCTGACTCCTGTGAATACAAACGGAGTAACCAATCTGTTGCAAAAATCCAGGACGCCGGTTTTATCACTCCCCTTCGCTGTTTTGATCACCAACAGCCTGACCCATTACTTGCCTCAGACTACAACGATGCCATTCGGCTCGGTCCTGGACGTAATTCCTTACGTCTCTGCGGATGGATACACCGTCCAAATGACGCTTACCCCGACTGTGACCGAGTTCCTGGGTTACGATGATCCTGGCTCGTTCCAGCCGGTTGAAACCCCAATCGTCGCCAAGTCCGCGGGTCAAGTTGCCACGACAACGGTCGCAGCGGATTTGCCGTCAAAATCACAGGCGGGTCAGCCGGTGGCGTATTCCACACCGGCGTTGCCGTTGCCAAAAACGAGAGTGCGGCAAATTTCCACCACGGCAAACGTCTGGGACGGACAAACTATCGTGCTCTGCAACTTCCCGGTCAAAGAGATCTCGACGCGCCCGGACGGATCCAAAATGGAAAAGGATGTTACTTCAAAATTTCAAAAACAGCTTCTGGTGTTTGTCACACCAACCATTATTGATCAGGCAGGTAATCGCGTGCATACGGAGGCGGAAATGCCATTCGCCCGCGAAGGCGTCCCAGTGCAAAAGGCCAAATAGCACATCTGCAACTCCCGGCCAGTTCCGGTGTTTTGTGTGAAGATGTCATTGCACATGAACACAAAAGAGACCGCGGCACCGGAGACCAAACATCTGCGGAAAATATTCTGGGCGTGTGCGATTCTGTTGTTGGTTTCAATTGCGGTCATCCTTTCAATCGGAATTCCCAGTGAACGTTCCCAACGGTTCGTCTGGTTCCCACCAAATGAACTGCAACCGAGTGCCTTGGAAAAGGCTCGTGATCGCTTGATGAGTTGGACCTCCCCACTTTGGCGTGGTTACTGGAGCCGGCAGCCGCTCGTGCTTGTCAGTTCGGTGGTGTTAACCACGCCTCCAACATACGCATTGCCGTTTGAATTCAACACGCCGCTGGCAACGAACAATCACGGAGCGCAAGTCTGGATGCTGACCGCGGCTGAAACGACAAAGCTACAGACGACGATTAACAAGTTGCCGGCCGCAATGACCCTGGCAGCTCCGCGCGTCCAGACGTGTGCGGGCGCCCGTGCCCAACTCTCCATGCTGAACGGCCAAGGGGGTCTGACAATCAATCTCATTGCCAAGGCAAATCGCGATACCTGGGACCTGACTCTGGGAACAACGCTCTCTGAGACAGTGGTGGCAGGCAGCAGCAACGGGCAAGTAATTCAGACCAACTTCTCGTTGGGGTGCCGGGCCATGATCCCCAACGGCGGCGCATTAGTCGTTCACGAGTCGAACCCGGCGACGAGCGCCGGAACAAATTTCTTTCTGATCCTTTCGCCGGTCACAGTTGATGCGCGAGGCAAGCCGATTAACCCCTGATTGTTTCTCGTTGCCGTTACTTCGCCGCGTTCTTTTCCGCGACCCACTCCTTGATCCGCGTGTCCAGAATGTCCAGTGGTACGGCGGCGTTGCCGAGGATCTGGTCGTGGAACTGGCGCACGTCGAATTTGTCGCCGAGTTCCTTTGTGGCGTAGGCGCGGAGTTCCTTGATTTTGAGTTCGCCGATTTTGTAGGCGAGCGCCTGGCCGGGCCAGACGATGTAACGGTCCACTTCCACGGTCACGTCGTGCTCATTCTTGCTGGCGTTGGCGAGGAAGTAATCAATCGCCTGTTGCCGCGTCCAGCCTAGGTCGTGAATCCCCGTGTCCACCACCAACCGGATGGCACGCCAGATTTCATAAACCAGCCGGCCAAAGTTCATGTAGGGATCTTTGTAGAAGCCCATCTCCGTGCCGAGGCTCTCGGCGTAAAGTCCCCAGCCTTCGACGAACGCCGTGTAGCCGCCGTGCTTGCGGAAGTCGGGAATGTCGTTCATTTCCTGCGCCAGCGCGATTTGCAGGTGGTGACCGGGGACGGATTCATGCAAAGAGAGCGCTTCCATTTCCCACTTGGGTCGCGTGTCCAGCGCGTAGGTGTTCGCGTAAAAGTAACCGGGACGGCCGGCATCGGGTGAACCGGGTTGGTAGTAAGCGGTGGTCTGCGATTTCTCCGAATAAACGGGCACGGGCAACACACCGTAGGTCAAGCGCGGAAGTTTGCCAAAGAGGCGGGCCAGTGCCGGGTCGGCGCGTTTGCAGATGTCGCGGTAGTGGATCAGCAAGTTCTCCGCGCTGGTGTAAAAGAAGCGCGGGTCTTGGCGCAGGAATGTCAGAAACTCCTTGAAGCTGCCATTGAAATCCGTGCCGGCGATGACTTTTTCCATTTCAGCCCGGATGCGCTTCACCTCGGCCAGGCCGAGTTCGTGAATCTCCTTCGGCGTCAAGCGCGTCGTGGTGGAGGCGCGGGCATTGAAGGCATACCACGCCTTCCCATCGGGCAAATCGCCCAGAGCGATGGTTTCCCGCGCACCGGGGAGATATTCCTTAACGAGAAATTCGTGTAGGTTGCCGAAAGCCGGAAGCACTCTGTGTTTCAACGCGGTTTCGGCCTGCCGACGCAAGCGCGCGCGATCGGACTCTGCCATCTCCTTCGGGAACGCCTGAAAGTCCTGCAACAAGGCATTTTTCTTTGGATCGGCCTCCATCTGACTCTTCACCTGTTGCGGCACGTCGCGCAGTGTGATGCGCGGCGGCGTGATGCCGGCGGCCAGGCCCTTTCTCATCAGCAAGATGGATTGGTCAATCAGGGTCGGCAGGGCATCGAGTCGGGCAAGGATGTCCTCGTAATCCTTGACCGTGCGGTGCGGGGAAATTTCGAGAACGCGCGCAGCGTCCTGTTGCACGCCGTTCAACTGCGTAACCTGGAAGTATTCGCTGGGGAAACGTGTGCCCTCGATGGCCTGCTCGATGTTCCGTTTGAACAGGTCGTAATTCAACTTATCGGCTGCGATCAATTTCGCTCGTTCGATGGAGCGAATGACTTTGAGTGGTGCGTGCAGTTCGCGTTTGCGGCGTTCAATGGCGTCCACGGAGATGTCAGACCAGCGACTATTTTGCCCGGGATAGCCAACCTCCGTGGCGAACTCCGGATTCTCGCGCATGGTGTTTTCCCAATCGAGCCGGAACAACTGGTGAAGCCGCTGGACGTCCTGCCCGGTTTGCGCGGCCAAGGCGGTGCAGTTCTGCTCGTAAGGTGTTTCAGCCGCGATCAGTGATCCGCACAGGGTCAACGCGCAAAGCACTTGAAGAGCTCGCAGTGATTGGCAATTCATCTTGCCGAAGAATCGTGGATCAGTAAATCAAGCAAGGCCGGCGAATCTCCACCCACGCCTTTTCGTTCTTGGCCAGGCGTTCCTCGAAGGAAGCCGCCGAGGCAGACGTGTCGTCCGCCCATTCCCGCAAGAACGTCCCGCCGCTCAGCAGATCAACCGCCAGCCGCTCGGTTTCGTACTCATACGGCAGCCGATGCCAGATTTCGTAACGGGGATATTCCAGGCGGATGGCTTTGAGGAGCAGGGCGCCCAAGCGGTACGGCTGGAACTTCTCAGGTTTATAGCCGGCATAATCGGTGTGGATCTGAACGCCCGAGCACAGTTTGCCCTTATGCTTTTGGAAGGTTGGTTCGAAGTAGCACGGCCGAAGCACGCAACCGCCGAGCCATTGCGGTGCAAAGTCGCGTGCGCGCTTCAAGACGCGGCCGAAGTCCACATCCGGGGCGCCGACCAATTCCAGCGGCGTGGTCGTTCCGCGTCCCTCGGACAGCGTCGTGCCCTCGAACAGTACCGTTCCCGGAAAGCAACGCGTCATGTTGAGGCTCGAAGCATTGGGGCTGGGATTCACCCACGGCAACTCGAATACCGGCCAGCCGTAACCTGGCGGCGCGTCCGGTTGGTAGTGTTCCATTGGGACCACGTGCAAATCAACGGTCAGTTTCTTGTGCGCCACGTACCACTTCGCGAATTCGCCGGGTGTGAGTCCGTGTCGCATGAGCAATGGCCCGACACCAATGAAACTTTCCCAACCGGGCTCAAGGATTGTGCCTTCGATGGTGCGCCCAGCGGGATTAGGCCGGTCCAGAACCCAGATGGTCTTGCCGTGTTGTGCGCAGGATTCCAGCATATAACCCAGCGTAGTGATGAAGGTGTAAATGCGCGTGCCGATGTCCTGTAAATCCACCAACACCACATCAAACGCATCCATCATGATCGATGTCGGGCGACGCACCGTACCGTAGAGGCTGAACACCGGAATGCGTAACGCCGGGTCAACATAATCATCCGATTCGATCATGTTGTCCTGTTTGTCGCCGCGCATACCGTGTTGCGGGCCGAACGCGGCGCAAAGGCGCAGGTCGGCGCAGGCGGCCAGGGCGTCGAGCGAATGTTGACCTTCGTGGGTGACCGAGGCCGGGTGGCCGAGCAGGGCCACGCGCCGACCCTGCAAACGCCGTCGCAAACCGGCATCTTCGAGGAGACGATCAATACCAAGTTTCATAATCCGGGCCAAAGGCTGGCATAGGGGGCCGGGCATGGCGAGCAAACAACGACGCCGCATGAGAATGTCGTTCTACGCGTCGAACGATGACTTTTTTTCATTTGAAAGGCTCGCTGGCTTGTGGCATCAGTCAACGCAGAAAGCCGATTGATGAACGCCAGTAGCAAATTTCCACAGTCGTATCGAGCAGCGTTTTGGCCTCGATCGGTTACGAGAAACACCCGCCCCCAATGAAAAAACACGCACGTCTTTCGATGCTTTGGCGCTTGCCGCTTGTGCTTTGCGTCCTGGTTGTTCAACTCGCCTGGCTGATGCCCGCCCGCGCCGGATTGACGGTGGACATCCACGTCTATCGGGACGAAGGTGGCCACACCGTGTACGGCTGGTTGAACACCAACGCGGTCGCGCCCGCCGCGCCATTGGGAGATTACCTTATCAAATCACCGCATTGGCCCACCAATGGATCGTTTCTGAGATACAGCCATACAAATGGCAGTTTCGAATTTCAGGGCGGTAGCGGCGCCGGCACCGACAATTTCGACACGTTCATGAGCGCGTTGACCAACGGCCCGTGGACGATTCAAGTCACCAATGCCGCGTCCACCAATACCTACGAGTTCAACGTCACGGCCTCGGGGTTGAGCAGTAATCTGCTCCGGTACGTTTCCATCAGCTATCCGTTGGATGGCGACCCTGGCGTGCCGGTTAATCCGACCTTCACATGGACCGGCGGTCCCGTGGGATGGCTTGGCAATCTGGAGGTCCAGGTTTATGACGATCCTTTCCTCTACTTCGAGTTCGAGACCTTGTCGCCCAGCGAGACCAGTTGGAACAGCCCATCACCGCTGCCGGTGGGAACCAATGAGTTCTTCATCTACTACTACAGCAACGCCACGGCCACGATCGTGGCTTCAATTCCCAGCAATGGTCCGACGCCTATCTCCGGCTGGGTTTCAACTGCCAACATAGACATAACCGATACCTCGCGATTTATTACCGTGAGCAACGCCCCTCCCGCCAGCGACGCCGGGTTGGTGGCCCACTATACCTTCGACAATCCGGTATTACTGGGCGAAGACAGTTCGGGCAACGGCTACGATCTGAACGCCAGCGGCAGTTGGAACGGTGGTGATGTTTTCGACACATCGGATGCCATGGCCGGCGGCGGGGCGGTGGAGTTTTACACCGACGGCGACACTGGCGGTGGTTACCTCAGTTACGATCCAACTCCCGCGGGTTTGCTCTCCGTGCTCGCCAGCAACTTTTCCATTTCGCTGTGGTTGAAGACCAGCCAGAGCTTTGCCAATTCCGGCGACAACGCGTTTTATGGCGCGGCCGTTGTTTCGGCCGACATTGACGGGCTTGATTACGACGTGCTTCCGGTGGCGTTGACCGAAGGGGAGGTGGCGTTCAACACCGGCGGCAGCGACGATTACACCGTCAATTCCACCACCACCATCAACGACGGCCAATACCACCACATCGTCGTCACCCGCAACCAGGCGAACGGCGAGAAAAACATCTACATAGATGGCGCGCTAAACGTCACGGATTACGACAACGCTGATTTGCTGGATTCTCCGGTGCTGTTGACGATTGGGGCGCTCATGGACGCATCCGAGCCGAATCCCGCGTTCGCCGGGCCGTACAACGGTTACGAGGGTCTGCTGGACGATTTGCAGATCTATTCGACCGTCCTGTCGGCGGACCAGGTGAGCTACCTGTTTGCGAACCCCGGCAGTGCGGTGCCGAGCGATACCGGCTCGGGCACCGCGCACACGAATGTCGCGCATTACCGGTTTGATTCCGGCAACGGCCTGGGATACGACAGCTCGCCCGGCGGCAACAACCTTAACGGCAGCAGCACCTGGGGTTCGCCGACGCATTCAGAATCCACGGATGCCGCCGCCGGCGATCAAGCCGCGTTCTTCACCGGAAACAGCAGCATCAGTGTGTTTGAATTCTCCGAGGTGCGCACGAATCTCCAGACCATTTTGGCCGACAGTTGCTCGGTGTCGCTCTGGTTGAAAACCACGAATACCCTCGGCAACGACACTAACGCCGCGGTGAATGGCGCTTCCGTCATCTGGCTTTACAACGATCATTCCTCCACGAACGGTGTCATTCCCATCGCCGTCAGCGGCAACAAGGCCGCCTTCTACACGGGCGATGAACTGGGCAACGGCAGCACCTTGCACTCCACCAGTGATGTGACCGACGGCAATTACCATCACATTGTCGTCACGCGGGACCGGGCCACCGGCAAGAAAAAGATCTACGTGGATGGCGCACTCGAAGCGACCGAAAACGGCAGCACCAACCTGCTCAATGGAAACAATTATTACCTTTCCATCGGTGGCGTTTCTTTTTCATATTTCAGGGGATTGGTGGATGACGTGCAAATTTACTCCGGCGTACTGTCGGCAACCGAGGTCACCAATCTCTACACCAATCCGGGTTCCGTGGCCCCTGACACCAACGGCGCTACCAACCCGCCCGTGGACGCCACGTTTGAACTCACCCTGATTCGAAATCATGAAGAGGACAGCGAATGGTATTATTGCGTCGCGCATCTGCTTTCAGTTAACGTGCCCGAAATCACTGAGCATCGCGTCGAGTCCCCCACCGGGAAGTTTGACGGCAGCCTGCATGGCTGGGGCTACTCTTTCGTTCCCGACCTCGCCAGTCTGCTCAATGAATGCACCAACAATTACTGGCGGCTCTATATCAACGAGGGCGATCCCAGCCAGCAAGTGTTTCAGTTCAAAGTGCGGATTGACGGCGTGGACACGAACTTCCTGAAACAGGCCATCGTCCTTTCGCCAACCAACGGCAGCGTGAACGTTCCCACAAACCCGACTTTCACCTGGACCGGCCCGGTCGGTTTCAACACCGTCTTCTCGCAAACCTACCGGGCAGAGCCGCCGAACAACTTTGTCAGCACGAACCAACCCGGCACGGCAACCAACTGGCCGTCGCCACCGATCCTGCAACCGGGAACCAACCGCCTGCACATCAACTTCCACACCAACGAAGCGGCGAACATCACGTTCACGACACCGACCAACACCACGACGTCACAGCCGATCAACAGTTGGAGCACCCTGGCGCATATCAACTCCGACGCCACGATCACGTTCGTCGTCGGTTCCGCCGCGACGCCGGTTCAACTCATCAGCGCGCAGCAGGCCGGCACGAATTTTGTGTTCCAGTTCCTGTCGGAAAATGGACGAACCAATACCGTCCAATCGCGCACCAACCTCTCGCTTGGCAGTTGGCAAAACCGGACGAACATCCTTGGCGACGGGACGTTGAAGACCATCCTGCTGCCCATCGGCCCGTCGCCGGCGGAATTCTTCCGCGTGCTGACACAGTGAGGACGCGAGTATCGTTCAGGGTTTATACAGCCGGTAAAATCGGTTGCCCGCGGGCGGACTGACGATAAGCGTCTGGGTCGTGCCATTGTCTTGGATTCCGCTGGTCACGTTGCTCCAGTCTACCGAGCTGACGCTGTTGGTGTTTTGCTGCAACGTCCAGCCGGTCGAAGGCGAGGGCCAAGCGACGGCGACGGTGTTCGTGGTCGTGCGGAAGATTGAGAGCAGCGGCGCTCCGGGGGTCTGCACGGCATAGACACCCCAGAAACCGCCGCTCACGGCATAGTTGCCCCCGCTCATTGTCCCGGCGTCGGGTTGACCGATAGTGCCGCTGACGGAATACACGCCGCCCGTGCTCGTGCCGCCACCACCGTCAAGGGTGCTCCAATTGATGGAGTATTGCGCGGAGGCAGTGCAAATTCCTAGCAACATTATTATCGCCGAGAAGCAGAGGCGCAGAGACAACATGGAATCATTCAGGTTCACTTCGCACCCCCACTCTTCCCGCTCATCAATCGTTCCAGCCTTTCCAGCCTTTGCTTCAACTCCGTGATCTCCATTTCCTTCTGCTCCAGTTTCTGGTTCAACTCCTGCACCGCGGCGGCGGAGTAAATGGTGAGCGGATACGTGTCCACCTGCAGGATTTCCGAGCCGTCGGCCAAGTGTTCGCCGCTAGCTTTGACGTGCTCGGGAAACACGTCCCGAAACTGCTGGGCCAGCACGTTGAGATAGCGGCGATCTTCCACGGCCGGATGCTGCGCCCGATAATCCTCGGTGTAGCGGAAGCTGACCAGTTGCACGCGGGCGAGCCGGTCCAGCGCGCCGGCGATGGGCTGAACGTCCCGCTTGATGCGCGCATCCGAGTTGGCCAGCCACGACCCGGCGACGGACTTGGAGGCATCGCCCTCGACCTCGAGCCGGTTCCCGGTGGCCACGCGCCCGATGCCGACTTTGCCGTCGGGATCAATGCGCATACGCTCCTGGGCGTTGCTAAAGAACTCGAGCTGGCCATCGGCGGAGCTGAACATGCCGCTGTCGACGTCGCCGCCATTGCCGGCGAAGGCGTAGCCGTTGTTGTTGCCACCAAAGCCGCCGGGCGAGCCGCCCCGGGCGCGGATGCCGCCGTTGACCTGAAGGCTCGATCCGGGAGTGCTTGTGTTGATCCCTACGCCGCCACTGGCGCGGATCAGGAACTGGTTGGTGGCGGTGGAGGCGAAGTCTGCGTCCGTTGAATCTGCCCACACAAAGGCACCTTGGTCGTCGGCCTTGGCCCGGCGGCCGGCGGCGAAGCTGTATTCGTTGGCAAAATTGCCGACGCCCCCGGGGATGGTGCCATAGTTGCCGGAAACAATGTTCGAGCGGCCGCCGGAAATCACCGAGTATCCCAAATATCCCGCCGAAGTAATGCGGTTCTCTTCTCCGCCGCCAATCGTATTTCCGTACGTGCCTCCGGCCCACTCAACCCGATTGCTGAATCCGCCCGCGATGGTCGTGGTGCTGGCATCCACAAGATTGTTAAGGCCACCACCGATGGTTGAGTGATTGTTTTCGAGGTTGATCCTATTCCGCTCACCGCCGCCGATAACATGGCCGATTTCATACGGACGGCTGCTCGATGAGCCGATCCGGTTTTCCACTCCGCCGCTGATCACCGCGCCGATTCCGTAAACGGCATTGGAGGCACCGCCACCAATGGTCGAGTTGGTTGGTCCGATCTGGTAGGCGGCGCCCCAGCGGAGGGCATTGCCGTAGCCGCCACTGATGGTGGCATACGTTGCGTTGGTGCTGATGCTATTCCACGTTCCCCCGGCAATGGTGGCGTAACTCGCCTGATCCGCGATATTGTTGGTGGTCCCGCCGCTGATGGTGGCCCCGCGCAGAAAACCTGACCCCGTTAACAATTCACCCATGGTATTTCCGCTGCCTCCGCTAATTGTAGAAAACCGCGAAAAATAACCGATTTGATTCCCGTTGCCACCACCGATCGTGCTGGATATGCAATCTCGCCGGAGGCCGTTCGCAGTACCGCCGCCAATCGTCGCGCCTTCGCTCTGATCCAGCATGGTGTTGCCTGAACCGCCGGCAATGGTTGCGCCATACGAGCGATTGATCACATTGTCCTTGCCACCTCCGATGGTTGACCAATCGGCTTCGAAATCAATCCGGTTTCTCAGGCCTCCGGCGATGGTGCAGGCTGCATCGGTGTAGAACCCTTCAGTGATTCGGTTGCTCCACCCACCCCCGATCGTGGCATACGGCGTGGCGTCAATCGTATTTTGCCGGCCTCCGGCAATTACGGCGGAAAGCCCGCTGACGCTGTTGCTCGTCCCGCCGCCGACCGTAGCCGTGGTACTCCACACACTGTTTGAATTTCCGCCGGCAATCGTCACCCCGGTGGCCCCCGCACCCACGCGGTTCAAAGGCGATCCGCCGATGACATTGGGTGCCGCCGCGCCGTTCGGCTCCAGCCGCAACGCACGCGTGTTGAAAACCTTCAGTTCCAATGGCTCGTCATCCGTTGTCCCAATAAACTGCAACCCGGCCGTTGTGCCAGCGTTGCCGCAGGTGTACCACGGTGGACAGGAGCCCCAAATCAGCGCGCCTGGATTCAAATTGACCAGTCCGGCCCCGTTGCCCGTGAAGACGTTGCCTGCGTTATTAAAGGTCACCGGGCTGGAGTATGTCCCGCCCAGTTGTGCCGAGGGTAACGTACCGAGCAAATTGCTGGCCGCGATGGCATAGGGTGTGGGCGTAAGTTGCGTCCGCGAGGCCAACACGACGAACGCTCCGCTCCCGTTGGTGCGCACGCTTGCTTCCAGCCAGCGCGCGTCCCCGTTGAAAGCGACCGCGCCAAAGTCCAGTGTGGTTGTGAACAGACCGTTGCTGACGACAATGCTAGCGTTGGTGATCGGGCCGGATATCAAGCTCCCGGCAGCAGATGCGTTATAGAGGTTGAACTTCAAGTCATAACGGCCGTTGGCCGCATTGAGGCCGTCGGCCAGCCTGCCTTGGTAGGTAAACGCCGTACCCATGGGCACGGCGATGATGTCGCTGACCGACAACGCCAGCGTGATTACGATCAGACTCAGGGGTTTGGTTTTCATGATTTGTATTCGGTTAAGGGTCATTCTGGACAAACATGTTCGTGGTACGTGCGATTTGATGGGCATGTTCTAAGTCTGACGAGTGCCGCCGGGTCGGTGTTACCTCCGGCTTGGTGCGCTGGACGCACCACACTTAGGAAAACTCGAGGGGCCATTTCTTTTTTAAAACTTTTTCGCCTGCCGGCTTCAAGCCCAAAACGCGCGATGTGTTTGATTTCAGGCGGCCAAATTATGAATATAAGAATTGCAGCGCGACGGACGCTTGTAGCTGAAGGCCGAAATCGGCAGATGCACCACACTGTTCAACCCTGCGGCCATTGGCCCTTCACGTGACGGGATGCTTTCACGTGCTGACAAGAAAAGCATCGGGAAGCGCGAAATCGCATTGCGGGTGCCGGCTGTGCGTCGTGTTCAACCCGTGCAAGCGTCCGAAGACTAATGCTACCGCGCGTTGTAGTATTTGCGTCCGCCGTTGGCCGAACTGTCCGTATAATTGGTCGTGCCGATGAGGTTGGTCACGTAAGCCAGGAACGACCAGACGGTGAGGTTGGTCGAAGACTGGAGTCGAACGACGTTGCCGGCGTCGCCCTGAATCGTGAATCGGAATTGATTTCCGCCCAACCAGGTTGGCGACAGCAAAACGACCGTGGGCGCGGCGGTGCTCCGTTGCGGAATGAAATCCACATAGGTCCCGTTATCTTGCAGGATGGCGATTTGCAGCATGGCAGCCGAACCGGAATTTGTATTCAGCAAATTGTACCGCAGGTCGGTGTAATCGAGGTTCACCAGGCCCGTTATCGGGTTGATGTCCTGAAGGTTGTTGGCGATGAGATTGAGCCCGGTCAGTGTCGTCGCCCCGGACATGCCACTCAAATCGGTGAGGAGATTCGTATGGAGGTCAATTGTGTGCAGGTTGGGAAAACCACTGATGGTCGGCGCGATGACAAATTTGTTGTCGCGCAAGCCCAGCCAATCGAGTTGCGGCAGGTTGGACAGACCCGAAAGGTTGGTCAGGAGGTTGTGGGCGAATTCGAGCGTGCGCAGCAGCGGTAAATCCGTCAACGCGGAAACGGAAACAGGACATTCCCCAGTTTTTACCCAAAACCGAAAACGCGCTGCACATAGGGTGTG
>CAYWMD010000021.1:0-100516 GCA_964458575.1 uncultured Bifidobacteriaceae bacterium
CAAGGACGGCAAAGCCTACGTGCAAGCCGGCGGCGGCTGGGTGAACGACTCCGAATCCGAAGCGGAATTTCAGGAAACGGTGAACAAGTCTAAGGCAATGTTGAAAGCGGTTGCCTTGGCGGAAACATTCACGAAAACCTGAAGTTGCAGAAACTCTCGGGCTATCGCCCGGCCCTCCGTAGCAGTTGCTGCGAAGGAGGGTCAAAGCCGTGGCGCTGGCGGAGACGTTTGCGAGCAGGGCCTGAACCGTAAATCTAAAAGCCTCGGCAGTTACACGCCAGTTGCTGCTACCTCTCAATCAAGGCGACAGGGGTTTGATGGCTTGGACGCGGTAGAATCGGATGGGTGCGTTAGTGTCGGCAAAATCTCGCGTGGTGCTCGTCCCGTCGGCCGAAATCACCCCCAGTCCGCTGTCCAACCACGACGGCGCGGTGAGGCTCAACGATTTCTCGATGCGATATTGCCGCGTCAACACGCTTTCCCACGTCACGTTCGGCAATGTGCCGCCCGGCGGCGTGCTGAATGCCGTGATCACCAGCTTCGAGTCCGCGTCGTTGGGATTGGTGTCGGCGAGATATTCACTCTTGTCGGAAAAGCTGTCGCCGTCGGTGTCGCTGGACGCGGTGAAGGCCGTCAGCGTGTTCGTGTGGCTGTATTCCCACGCATCGACAATCCCGTCGCCATCGGTGTCCACTCCGGGAGCAATGGTATCCGTCTGCACATGGGCGAAGTTGTTGCTCAATGAAATCCAGCCGCAGTTGGCGGAATAAATCGAGCCGCTGAGTTTGCCGGTGAGCAAATCCACTTTGGGGGCGCCGGTGGTCTCGAAGCTCACCCAGCCGATGTTCGCGCCGTACGCGAAGCCGCGCAGGTTGCCGAGGCCATCGCGGTTGACGCCGTAATCGGACGCGGTGTTGTTTTGATACTGGATGGCGTTAGCCGGCGTGCCGTCGCCGAGGTGAATCCAACCCACGTTGGCGGCGTAGATGTAACCTGAACAAACGTATTCGCCGATGACGGTGCCGTTGTTGGTGTCGCCGCGCCAATCCAGCCAGCCGATGTTCGCGCCGTAGGCGAAGTGATTGGCGGGCGTGATCGAGGTGGCTCCATGCGCCGTCAGGGCGGCGGTGCAGAGTAGGAGGAATAGGATTCTCTTCATACTAGAACGAGAAGTTGGCCCACGGGCTCGTGCTCGCAAAGTTGGCGCCCGGGCTGGTGATGCGCGCGGCGTCGTGGTTGCCGGCGATGATGTCGTAGTTCAACACGCTGGCCCCTTGCGCGCTGTTGCGCACGACCAGGTTATCCGTACCGGTGATCTGGAATCCGCGCTGGCCACCCGTGGTGTGGTTTCCGTCCACGCGGCAGGCCGTGCTGGTCACGAGGATGCCGGCGAGGCTGTTGCCGGCGCAGTCGTTGTTCTCGATGCGGCACTGGCTGAGGGAGCGGATGCCGTTGCCGCCGTTCGACCGGACGGCGCAACCGCTGACCAGACTGCCATTGTCCACGGAAATGCCGTTGGTCGCGTTGGAATAAACTGCGCATTTCTGGATGGTACTGCCGCTGGCGGATTCAATGCCGATGCCTGTGTTCGAATTCACGGAGCAGCCGAGGACGGTGCAGGCAATCGAGGCATTAATGCCGCCGCCGGTGTTGTTGAAGGCGGCACAACCGTTGACGGTGCAGCCGGTGCCGGTTTCGATGCCGTCGCCGACGTTTTGCGACGCCGAACAATCAGTGACCCGGCACCCGCCCAGAGTGTGGATGCCATCGAGGGTGTTGTTCCGGGCGCTGCAGCCACTCACGAGGCCGCCCTCGCCGAGCAGGAATCCGTTGCCGCTATTGCGGGCCGCGGTGACATTGCGAAGCTGGCTGTCCACTGCGTTGTTCGCGTCCACGCCGTCGCCCGGCCAGTTTTGGACGGAGCCGTTGCGGACGGTGATGTTGGTGCGGGTGCCCTCCACACGGATGCCGTCGAGCGATCCGGGTACACCGGTGAGAGTAAAGCCGGACAAATCCAGTGCGACATCGGATGTCGTGATGGTAATGCCGTTTGTTCCGGAAACACCCGTGAGGTTTCTCGAGAGGAAATACGACCCGGGCGCTGTGAGGTTTGTGGGAATCACCGAGATAGGGATACGCGGCTCGATTTGGTCGAGCGTTTTCATCGTCGGCCCTGGCGCGCCGGGCGGTGTGAGCGAGCCTTGGGCGAACAACAATGAGGTTTGAGAGTTTACGATTGCAAGCAGCAATAGTGGGTAGACGACTAAGGTGGAGGGATTGCCGCGCGTAATACCACCGAAGGTGAACGATTGTTTCATGATACTAAATAAAGTTTTGGGCTGAGTGTGAGTCTTAGTTCTTAGAGTTGGCTCGGCCAGGAACATAGCAGTTCCTAGTTAAGCCAGCAAAGCCTGAAAACACCCTGATAACGACCTGCGACTTGATGCGCGCGACGTTTCCGGCGGCCTGGTGAACGGCGGGGGATTCGCGTCAGGCAGATCATTCCAAACTCGAAGCTGGTGGGGCGAGCGTCCTCGCGAGTCGGTTCTGCGGCAGCCTCGCCCTCACCCCAAACCAGCGGCGGCTCGGTCAACGGTCAACGCCCCGAACCCGAAGCGGAATTCCAGGAAACGGTGAACAAGTGCAAAGCCATCCGCCTTCGCAGTATTCTGCTACGGAGGACGGGTACTCAATGTCGCCGTTCTCGTAGAGGCTTCCGTCTAAAACGCGAGTCTGGCGACAGGTTCACCCCAATCAGTTAAACCAAGGCACAGAAGGATTGAACTGCCAGCTTCGCACTCCTTGCTACAGCCGGTTTGGGTCGATCCACTGGAAGCGAGGAGTATCTCCTTTTCGATCAAACGGATCATCTGCTTTCAAAAGCACCACCCGTAATTCATGGGATAAGGAGAAAACTTTACGAGCCTCCATCTTCCTGCTTTGCTAGATGGGTTCGCATGAAACTCAGAAGCATTCGGACCATTCTGTTCGTACTGTTTGCATTGGCGGTTCAGCTCTCCCTACCGCTTTTTGCTCAAACCACCCCGCACAACGTCTTGCTTATCATTGCTGACGATATCGGCGTGGACGCGCTCTCAGTATTCAATACTAACACCGTCGACACGAGCTTCGCCGCCACGCCCAACATTGATTCGCTTGCCGCTCAAGGCGTGCGCTTTCGCAATTGCTACGGTTATCCCTCGTGCACACCGTCGCGCTCCTGTCTGCTCACGGGCCGATACGGTTTCCGAACCGGCCTCGGCGCGGCCATTGATGATACACACGACCCGTATCTTTCGCCGCGCGATTTCACCATCGCCAAGGCGCTCGCGGCGAATCCCCAACTCGGCATCAGCAACGCCTGTTTCGGCAAATGGCATCTGAGCGTGGATGCGATTGATCCGAATTTTATCGGCGGCTGGAGTCATTACGCGGGCTACCTCGGCGGGGAACTGGAAAGTTACTTCGACTGGGAGAAAACCGTGAATGGCGTCACCACAGCGCACACGACGAATTATGTCACCACCGAGGTGACCACGGACGCGATCAACTGGATGAACGCGCAGGGCACCAACCGTTGGTTTCTCTGGTATGCGCCGAAATCCGCCCACGCGCCGCTGCACAAACCACCGAACCACCTGCACAGCCATACCAACCTTCCCGGCACCCAGCCGAACATCGACAACTTCCCTGCCCCGTACTACCGCGCGATGATCGAAGCCCTGGACACCGAAGTGGGCCGGTTGATGGCCAACGTCAACCTCTCCAACACACTCGTGCTATTCGTCGCCGACAACGGCACCCCCACCGAGACCATCCAATTCCCCTACGCCACAAACCAATGCAAGGGCACGCTCTTCGAAGGCGGCATCCGCCTGCCGATGTTCGCGCTCGGCGCAGGCATCGTCAGCACGAACCGCTGGACGGATGCACTGGTTCACGCCGTGGACATTCCAGCCACGCTGCTGGAAATGGCCGGCGTCAACCTCGCCACCACCATGCCAACGAACCTGAACTTTGACGGCCGAAGCTTCGCCGCAGTCTTGCACGACGAACCGTGGAATCCGACCGAGCCCCTGATCCTTTCCGAAAACTTTGGTAGCATCATCAAAGCGCCCTTGCGCGGAGTGGCCGTGCGCGGGCAGCGATACAAGCTCATCAAACTCGACAGCGGCGGGCAGCTTTTCTACGACCTGCAAACCGATCCTTACGAACACACCAACTTGTTCGCCAGCCTCACCGGCCCGCAACTCTCCGTGTATGCTGCGATGACCAACAAACTTGCCAGTTGGCACAACGTCCCCGCCGCCCCGACCATTTTCCAAACTACCAACGCCGCCGGCACGTTGAAACTTTCCGTACCGGAACAAGTCGGCATCGCCTACAGCCTCGAACGTTCGCCCAACGTGACCGGCCCCATCTGGACCGAGGTAACGAACTACGTCCGACAGATCGAAACAAACGCAGCGGTGGTGAGCCTGGCCGATCCAACGCCCACGCCGCCCGCCCGGGCTTTTTACCGCGTAAATGCCCAAGGGCGATAAACCAATTCAAAATCAAATCCAATCCATGAAACCCCGCCCCTACCAAAAAAGTTTACTGCTGGCGGCCCTGAGTCTTTGCCTCAGCCAAGCCAACATCTTCGCCATTCCGACCGTCACCAACTGCACGACGACGGTCTATACCAACGTCACGGACCCGGTGATGATGTCGTTCGCGCCGGACGGCTCGCTTTTTGTAGGGCGCGATAATTCCGGTTCGGGTGGCTCCAGCCAGGACGCGGTGAAGATTCACAAGATCGGTCCGAACGCTTCTTCGCTCGTGGAATATGGTAACACCGCCATCGCCGACCCGGATGCCGTGGCCTACGACGCGGTGGGTTTGGTAAGCGGCGCGCCGGGCAATGTGCTCGTCGGTGGTTCCGCCGCTGGCAGCACGGCGAACATCTCTCGCATCGGCACGAACGGCGCCGTTGCCATCCTGTTCGGTGGGGCGATCACCAATGTCGGCAATCCGCGCCAGATGATCTTCGACGCCGCGGGCCGGCTGTACATCAGCGACACGGATTTCAACCGCGTCGTCACCACAGCCTCCTCCGCAGCACCCACGATTCTTTGCGTTTCGACCGGGGCGAATGCGATGGTCTTTGACGTGAGCAACCGGCTCGCGGTGGCGTCCTACACGCTCCCGCGCATCCAGCTCTTCTCTACGAATGGCACCTTTTTGAATTCCAACTTCGCCACCATGGCGCCGACCGCGCCGCTCGCCGCGGGCAAAGGCGATTCATTTTGGGGCACGGACCTTTACTCCTTCAACTCAAGCGGCCAGCTCATCCGCATTGATCCGAACGGCAACGTCACCCCGATCGGCAGCGGCTTCAGCACCGGGATGAACTTTGCCATGGGCAACGATGGCGCGCTCTACGTCAGCTACCAGTTGGGCGATGTGATCTACAAAATCAAACCCACGCCGCGCACGCCGCTGCATTGGTGGCCCTTGGATGGCAATCTGCTCGATGTCATCGGCGGCGAAAACGGCAATGCCTCGAACGGCACCTTCTTCGTCACCGGCAAAGTCGGCAAGGCGTTTGATTTCAATGGAACGAATTACATCAATTTCGGCACGAACGCCGGGAGCGTGGGCGGATCTGATTTCACAGTGACGCTGTGGGTGAAGACGCTTAGTCCGTTTACGGCCAGTTGCCAATTGCTGTCGTGGGAAACGAATTCCTGCCCGGTATTCAATTACTATTGGCGCGTTTCTTTAGTGGCCGTGGACAGCGTGACCAGCTATGCCGCTGGCGATATTTTCGCCGGTAACTTCACCCAAATCGGTGGCTATGGGATTACCGATGTGGAGGACGGCAACTGGCATCATGTGGCGGTGGTGCGACAGGGGGCCAGTTGTTATGTGTATCGCGACGGCATTTTGGAAAACACCAGCACCGCCGCGAACGTCGCCGTCGTGACCAGTGTCGGCCGCCTCATCGCCGGGCACAACCTGTGTTCTGCGGACGGGAACGGCGCCCAATATCGCGGCCAGATGGACGAGATCAAAATGTTCGGCGTGGCGCTGACAGAGGCGGAGATCCTCGCCGACATGACGCGGCCCGCGTTGAACATCGCCGCGCTGCCCGGCGCGGTGCGGCTGACTTGGTCCACCAACTCCCCCGGCTATCAACTGGAAACAAATTCATCCGTGATGACGGCCAACTGGGCTGTGTTGACCACGAACTACAGCATCATTGACACGAATTTTGCCGTGACCAACTCGATCGGCAGCGCCACGCGGTTCTATCGATTGCACAAACCATAAACGCACCATCCGACGCCCAATCCGGCGGCGGCGCGGTGAACGACTCCGAACCCGAGGCGGAATTTCAGGAAACGGTGAACAAGAGCAAGGCGATGCTCAAAGCCGGGGCGCTGGCGGAGACGTTTGCGAATAGGCGTGAGGTCAAAACCGCTCAAGGCCAGCGCAACCGGTAGAATCGTTGCGGAGCGGCGGGGGCGTTCGTGTCGGTGAACTGAAACAATCCGCTGCCGTCCGTGTTGTTGGACCCGATGAGTTGCCAGAAGATCGGTGCGTCCAGGTTCGTCGCGGCTTCAATGCGGTAGGTCAGATTGCTTTCGCCCTGGCCGAAGAGAAGCGGAAACCCGTTGGTCGTGAGCGTGACGGAGGTGAACTTTGGCAGGAGCGGAGCAAAGGTCACGATCAGGTCATCCACCGCCATGCCTTGATCGGTGCCGGTGTCATCAAGGTCCTGCCAGCGGAAAAATACATTCTGTCCGGGCGGCACGGATAATCCATTGAGGATCACGGCGGAAAACATCTGCCGGTTCGACGACGCATTGCCATCCAACGGCACCCCACCACCAAGCACGACCGGGCTGGCAAAGTCCAGGTTGGTCACCGCCGTCCAATTTGTGGCGATACCGGGTTCCGGGCTGGTGATCGGCGTCGAACTGACGCGATACCAGAAGGTGAGCGTGTTGGTGTTGAACGAACTGCTATCGCGCCACTGTTCGCCGGTGAAGGTGAGGTTGAAATTGCTGACGGTGACGCCGGTGTCATTAAAGAAGCCAAGTCCGTAGCTGATAGTGCCGACGCCGCCGGAGCCAATGGCGCCGAGCGCGCGCTCGGGCGAGCCGGTCGAACCAAAACTGTAAAGCGCGCCAGCGGTGCTGCTGCCGTCCGAGGAGATGTAGTTCGTGATGTTGACGGGCGCAATGGTTTTGGCCGCATACCAGCCGAGCAGGGTGGAATTGTCGCGCCACGGATTGCTGCCTCCACTCATTGAGAGCGAATCAAAGCTCTGCGTGTAACTGCCGCTGCTCATCGGGATGGCGGGCGGTGCGAAGACTTCGATGGAGCCATCCACCGAAAGTTTGTTCGTCCAAAACAATCCCGGAGCCAGCGGCGGCAGGGCGAGGGACAGGAATGCACTCGCGCCGGGCGAGGCGAACAGAGTGAATTTGTCGCCGCTTGAAAGCGGCGTGGGGCCGATGTTGGTGACGGTCAGGTCGCCGCCGTACGAGAGTCCGCCCAACGCGTGAACCTGGTCGTTGGTCAACGCCGCGCCATGCTTGCTGATCTCCATGAAAACCTTGCCGGCGAGAGTGAGGTTGTTGGTGAAAATCATTTTTCCGATGGACGCACCGGGACTGAGCGTCCCCCCGTCCAATACAGCAAAGGCATTGGCAGCAGGTGCCCCGACCGTTCCATTTCCCGTCAACGTGCCATTGTTGAACACGATCACGGTGTCGAAATAGTGATAACCGTTTCCGGCCAGCACGAAGGTGGCCGGGCTGACGCTGTTGCCGATCCGAAGTCCGACGCCGTTGTGGATGCGGCTGCCTTTGGCCGCGACCGTGCCGCCGTTGAGTTCGAGCCGGCCCAAGGTGTTTGTGATCCGGAGCACGTCCACCTCCACGAATCCCGCGTTGATGACGTTGGTACCGCGGCGCACTTCGAGCAGACCGTTGGCGGAGGCGTTGGTCACACGCAAAGTACCGCCATCCACGACGGCGCGATTGTTTGTGGCGCTGGGCGCGAACCCGATATAGACCGCCGCACCAGCGGACACCGTGCCGCCGTTGCTTACCACGAGCGAATTGCGAGCGCCGCTGTTTCCGACAATCAATTGATTGGCATTGCTCCACGTTGACCCCGGGCCGGTGACGATGGCGCTGTTGTTGGAGGTACCGGCGAAGAAATCGCCGATGCGCCCGTTGAAACAAGCCACCTGTCCGCCCTCGCTCACCACGAGCCGGTTATTACGTCCGAGGTTGCCGACAAACAGATCACCAATGCCACTGGTCCAGCTTGATCCCGGACCGGTCACCACCGCTTCGTTGTCGCTCGAAAGGGATTCATGACCAATTGAACTGTAACTGCCCGTCACCATTCTTGCGCCGTTGCTCACCACGAGCCGGTTGCCTGAGCCGAAGTTGCCGACGATCACTCCACCGCTCAACGACCATTGCGAGCTGAGGCCAGCGAGGTTGACACTGTTGGAATTGGCTCCGGTCTGCCGGCCGAGCGTGGCATAGGCCGAAACACCGCCGTTGGTCAGCAACGCGCCATTGGTGATGATCAATTGATTGAAAGGCGAATTGCTTCCGACAATCAAGTCTCCGCCGACGAAGGTGTTGGTCACTCCAAAAAAAGCCGGGGACGAGTTGGTCAGATCCGCGCGAACGTCCCACACGGCGGGCACAGAACCGGATTGTCCGACGACGAACGGAAGCCCGTTGTTGATCTTTGCGCCGCGCGTGATCAATGTGCCGCCGTTGAATTGGAAAGAACCCTGGCCATTGGTCAGGCGCAACAAACCAACGTCCATCAATCCCGAATTGAACAAGACTGTTCCCATCTCGACATCAAGTTTGCCGCCAAAAGTGTTCGGGTCTGTCCGCATCGCGCCGTTCTGCACCTGCAACAGGTTGTCGTTGGCAGTTCCGCCGCTTCCAAGTTCGACAGTGGTGGCAAAAAAGGACGCGCCGTTGGTGATTAACAATTTGTTTCCCCGTCCGGTTTGACCTACTGCAACGAATGAAGAATTGCTCCAGGTGGACCCATTGCCCGTGACGAGGACGAAATTGTTTGTGCTGCTGGCACCAATGTAAGAGTGGCTGTTGAACATGGACGCCCCGTTGCTGACCACCAGGCGGTTGCCAGTGTTGCGCGAATCGCCGACAAAAAGCCCCGTCAGAGTGTTTTGCCAAAGCGACCCTGCGCCGGTGACAATTGCTTCGTTGTTGTCGGCATTGGTCGGGCCAAAGTTCCCGATATATTCACCGATGAAGCCCCCTATGCTGCACACCTGACCGCCATCGCTGACTATGAGCCGATTGAACGCACCATTGCTGCCAACGAAAACACTGCTCCAATTCGTCCACATGGATCCCACGCCCGCCACCCGCACTTCGTTGCTGTTGCAGCCTATCCGTGCGCCGATCACCCCCAATCCATTTTCCAGATAGGCGCCGTTGGTGATAACCAGCCGGTTGCCATCGCTGAAGTTTCCGATCACGAAATCATTCTGGTTGCTCCAGACCGTGCCCGCGCCGGTGAGCAGCACCAGATTGTTGTGCCCCAGATTCGTGCCCGCGCCCATGAACACGTTGCTGCTTAACACCGTCGCGCCGTTGGTGGCGATCAGTGCGTTGCCGCTGCCGCCGTCACCCACGATCAAAGTGCCCAGATTGTTCCAGCCGGAGCCAACGCCCGTCAGCACCACCTTGTTGGAGGTCGCATTGTTATCCCTGCCCAGGGAACCTCCATTACTGACCAGCCACCCGCCATTGCTGACCACGAGTTGGTTGTCGCGATCCGCCGCGCCGATCTGGAGCGCACTGCTGTTGCTCCACACCGAACCCGCGCCTGTGACCAGCGCCGTGTTGCCGATCGCACCCAAAGCCGCCCCGACCATCGCGTTGCTGCTCAGGACAATTCCTCCATTGCTCACCACCAACGAGTTTCCCGATGAGCCGGAGCCAACCAAAAAGGACGAACCCACGAGGCACTTCGTGCCGGGATCGGTGACCGTGATGCTGTTGAGATTCGCTCCACTAAGTGCGCCGAGAGATATGCGACCGTTCACTCCAAGCGTCGCGCCATTGCTCGCCGTCACCAGCGCGCGGCCGCTGGAAAACGCCATCGTGAGATCGCCACTGTTGGTCCAGACCGTGCCGTTGCCCGAGAGCAAAACCGAGTTGACGCCACCGGAAGCGATGTCGCCGATGATGGCATTGGTGCAAAACAGTACGGCCCCGTCAAGGAAGTCCAACCGGCTGTCCGAACCGCCAAAAAGAAAATCCGCCCGAGTATCCCAGCGCGATCCCGCACCCGTGACGCGCACCACATTTCCGAACCCGCCCACGGTTGCCGTCCCGGCGGAAACCAGGGTCGCGCCATCGCTCACGACCAGTTGATTGCTTGCACTGCCGAAAAGAGAAGAGGAGACGGTGAATGAACCGCTGTTGGTCCAGCGTGATCCGGCGCCGGTGATCAAAGCCGAATTGTCACTGCTGGTGGAGCGGAAACCGATGTTGCCGTTGACATTTTCCACCACCGCGCCGTTGCTGACCACGAGCCGGTTCACCGGCCCGTTGCTGCCGACGAAGAGCGAGCCGCCCATCTGCCACCGCGCGGTGGAACTGATGAGCCGGACTTCATTGGATTTGGCCGTGGCGTTGCGACCGATGGTGCCATTTCCCGAATTGTTGATCTGCGCGTTGTCGGCAAGCGTGAGCAAAGTGAACGAGCCGTTGGTGCCCACGATCACCGGGCCGGTGATGTTGTTGGTGACGTTGGCGAGCGTGTTCGTCGCGCCGTCGGCGACGAGTTGGGCGTGGAGCGTATTGACTGCGAGTAGCACAACGGCGGAGAGAATGCGAAGTGTTTTCATGGCTTGTTCGGTTGCAAGGTCACGGTGTGCGCAGGCGGAAGTAACGTTGTGATTCGCCGGGTGCTATGGCGTTGCTGAAGGAAAAACCGCCGCCCGAATTGAACGGGTTCGTAGCGATGCTCACCCAGTTGCTCAAGGGAGTCACGATATTGGTCGCCGTCAGGATCGCAAAGTTCCCTCCCGTGGTGCCGTTTGTCCCGGCGATGATCACGTTCGTACCGGATGCGGCAATGCTGATGAACTTCGGCGCGCCCACCACCTCAATCGAGCCGTCAACGAGAAGCTTGTTGGTCCAATCGAGGCCGGGGTTGAGTGGCGGAAGGTTGAGCGACGCAAATGTGCCGATCAACGCGCCGTTGAAGAGGTCGAACCGGTCGCCAGCGGTCAGGCTGCTCGACCCGATATTGGTCACGTTGAGCGTGCCGCCGTAAATGATTGTGCTGGCGGTCAGGTAGTCGTTAGTGCGCACGCCGCCGTTCTTTTGGATTTCAAAATTGGACGCGCCTTGCAAGACAGCGGTGCCAAAGAGATTGAAGCCGCCGATGGACACACCGGGAGCAAGGTTGCCGCCAACCGCGACGACGACGGTGCCAGTCACCACGCCATTGCCGGTCAACGAGGCGTTGGTGGCGATGAGAAGACTATTTGGAAAAGAGCTTGATCCGCTGCGGAGCTGGAGCGTCGCGTCGTGTGTGCCGTCACCCACAACGAAAGTGCGCCCGTTATTATTCATTACGGCCCTGGTCTTCAAGATGCCGCCGTTGAATTCGAACTGACTCTTGCTGTCGGTAACCTGCACGATATCTATGGCCATAAGGCCCGCGTCCAATTGATTTGTACCGTTGAAAATAACGAGCGCCCCGTCTCCAACCACATTCGTGATGGTCAAAGACCCGCCATCCACATGCACGAGACTGTTCGTCGCCGTCCCATAGCCGAGACGAAGAATGCTAAAGGAGAATTCCCGCACAGTCACGGTGCCACCATTGGCTACAATCAGTCGGTTGCCGGTGCTGCCGGCGATGTCCAGGCCAAGCCTGCAGTCCCAAACCGACCCGGCACCGGTCACAATCACCGAGTTGTTGCTGCTGCCAGAAGAAAATGCGCCAATGGTACTCCCCAGCGATATCCCCGTGCTCTGCATTACGCCACCGTTGCTGACAATCAATTGGTTACCCGATCCATTAACGCCGACAAAAACAGCACTGTTTGTCCACGCCGACCCAACTCCCGAGACCAGCACGACGTTGGAGGCGGCAATCGCACTGTATCCAAGACTTCCGTAGGATGAATTCAAGGCCGCGCCATTTGTGATGAAGAGTTGGTTAAAGGACGAATTCTCTCCCACCTGCAGGTCATGGGTGAGGAAGTGGCTGGCCGGTCCGGCACGCACGTCCCAAACTGCCGGCGTGGAACCTGCGCTGCCAACGACAAAAGGCGAAGAGGCGTTGTAAATGGTCGCCCCGCGCGTGACCAGCGTGCCGCCGCGAAATTCAAACCCGCCCATTGTGTTCGTGAGCAACAACCGGTCGGTTTCAATCAACCCGCTGACCAGTTGGTTCGTGCCGCGTCGGACATCGAGGACGCCGGTGACTGCGGCATTGGTCACGCGCAACGTCCCGCCGTCCACGATAACGCGGTTGTTCGTCGAGGTGGCGGTGGCTCCGACATAGATATTGTCGTTCGCGGAAACCAGACCGCCGTTGCTCACCACCAATGAGTTGCCTGCTCCGTTCACGCCCACGGCCAGATCCGTCAAGTTGCTCCACGTCGAACCGGGACCGGTCACGACGGCCAGATTGTTGGCGCTGAAAGCGCCCAGGTTTCCTCCCGCGGAAATCACCCGCCCACCGTTACTGATCGCCAGAAGGTTTCCGTTCCCCGACTGGCCGACCTGCACAGCGGAACGATTGCTCCAGGTTGAGCCGCCACCCGTCACCAACACCGAGTTGTTGCTACTTGAGGGGGCGAAGCCGATAAAGCCAGCACCGTTGCCCACCAATGCGCCATTGCTAATGACGAGCCGATTCCCACTGCTGCCAAATTCACCCAGGTAGAGATGACTACGGTTGGTCCAGAATGATCCCGCTCCGGTCACCATCACCTCGTTGTTGCTGGCGGCAGCACCAATGCCGATGAAGCTGTCGTTGTTCTTCAAGAACGCGCCATTGCTTACGACCAGGCGATTGAACGAGCCGTTGCTGCCGACAAACAAACTCGCGCCCATCTGCCAGCGGGCACTCGCACTGAGAAGATGAACCGCGTTGGATTTAGCCGTGGCACTGCGCCCGATCACGCCATTGGCAGAGTTTGTCAGCAACGCGTTATTCGCAAGCGTGAGCAGCGTGAACGAGCCGTTCGTGCCCACGGTCACGGTGCCGGTGATAGTGTTGGTGACGTTGGCGAGCGTATTGGTGGCGCCGTCGTTGACGATTTGGGCGTAGAGCGGTGTGGCAGCAAGTGTGGCTGCGAAGGCCAAAGCCATGAAGCGGCTTGAAAACGCTGGTAGGCAGGTTTTCATCTGAGTTGTGACTAATTCATATCACAAAGCATCCTAACTGGAAAGCGGTTGTTTCCCGCAAGTTTCCTGCGGGCACGGTGAGTGGTGCGCCGAAGATTCGCGCCATGCAACTCATCGCCGAACCTGCCCCGTGAGATCGCGCTCTATCCGGTCTTCCTGCGTCGGCCACAGTTTATCTCACGGGGCGAGAAGGCACGACCCGCGGGCCGTATGTCGGTTGCGTGGGCTACTTCAGCTTCAACGGCAATCTGGACACGTGCATCCACACCGCGCTGCGCTTTTCCCCACAACCCTCACCCAGCCTGCGGCCACTCTTGCCCGCTCCTGCGGGCGAGGGACCGTGGCCCTGGCGGAGACGTTTGAGAAAACCGTCGGCGTGGCGAAACCCGACCCGCTCTTACGCATACGGAACGGCCCCTCCGCATGCCAAACGCAGCGCATTGCGCCACCGCGTTTGATTTCAGCCCGCCAGCCTGTAATACCAATTGCAATTCCAGGAATCCGGCCCAGAATCCGGCCAGAATCAAACCGCGCTATGAATTCCACTTGCCGAGCAACCTTGCCGCATCCGGGCGAACCTTTCATCGTTCAACCGATGCGATGGCTGGCCGTGGTGTTGGGTGCGCTCGGTTTCCTGTCGGTCGCGCCGGCGGTTGCGGGCGCAGCCGATGCCGAGTTCACGTCCCGTGTGAAGCGTGTGCTGGCGGAGACGCCGCTGATTGATGGGCACAATGATCTGCCGGAGCAGATTCGCACCCGGTGGAATGACCGCCTGACGGCCGTTGATCTGCGTTCAGATACCTCGGGAATTCTATCCCCCGACGACGGAACGCCCTTGATGACGGACATCCCGCGATTGCGGGCCGGGTTGGTGGGTGGACAATTCTGGTCGGTCTTTGTGCCGAGCGAACTTAAAGGGGCCGAGGCCGTTCAAGCCACGCTCGAACAGATTGACCTCGTCAAACGCATGGCGGAAAAGCATCCCGCCGATTTTGAAATGGCATACACGGCGGCGGACGTGCGGCGGATTCATCGTGAGCACAAAATCGCCTGTCTGATCGGCATCGAGGGCGGTCACCAGTTCAACAACTCCCTGGCCGCCTTGCGTCAGATGTACGACCTGGGCGCGCGTTACGTGACGCTCACGCACTCACGGAACACCGCCTGGGCCGACTCGGCCACTGACACACCCGTGCATCACGGATTGACCGAATTCGGCCAGGAAGTCATTCGGGAGATGAACCGGTTGGGAATGTTGGTTGATCTGAGTCACGTTTCCCCTGAAACCATGACGGCGGTCCTGGCGATCAGCAAAGCCCCGGTGATCTTTTCGCATTCCTCGGCCCGGGCGATTGTGGATCACCCGCGCAATGTGCCCGATGACGTTCTGCGTCTGGTGGCGAAGAACGGTGGTGTGGTGATGGTGAATTTCTACCCGGGTTACATCTCGGACGTGCGGAATCGCTGGGAGGCTGACCGCGCCGCAGAGAAGGCCCGCTTCAACGCGCCGCCGTTTGAAGGACTCTATATCGGCCAGCCCGAGCGCGCCAAGGCGGCGTTGGCCCAATGGGAAAAGGAACACCCCAAACCGGTCGCCACCCTGTCGCAGGTTGCCGATCACATTGAGCACGTTCGCAAGGTCGCCGGCGTTGATCATGTTGGCATCGGATCGGACTACGACGGTGTCGGCGAGATGCCGCAGGGTCTGGAAGGGGTGGATCGTTATCCGGCTTTGCTGGCCGAACTCATGCGGCGCGGGTGGACCGATGCCGACGTGGCGAAGGTCGCCGGCGGCAACATTTTGCGCGCACTCGCAACAACTGAACAGGTGGCCGCCAAATTGCGCGCCACCCAAACGCCGTCCGAAGCCGTGCTCGGAAACGAACCGCATCGTTGAGGCGCGGTGGAGGGATACGCGCCCAAGCTTCAAGGCAGATCACGCTTGGCAAGCGTTGACCCCCTTTGCAAGCTGCCGATGCGTATGAAGAGCAAGTCCGAGAATTTCCTAACCGTCTTTGTTGTGCTAACGCTGACGGTGTGCGGTCTTGTGGGAGGTGGCTGCAAGAGTGCTGCCGTTTCCGAGCAGGCCAGTGCAGCGACCGCCGAGACGAGCGTCAAGCCCGGTGTCAACGCGGAGTATCTGAAGTCCGACCTGGACGTGACCAAATGGGTCGAGCGCTTCGAGCGCGAGGGCCGCGAGATTTATGATCATCGGGCAGCCATCGTCGCCGCGGCGCGCCTCAAGCCAGGCATAGTGGTGGCGGACATCGGCGCCGGCACCGGGTTGTTCACGCCGTATTTTTCGCGCGCAGTCGGGCCCCAGGGCAAGGTGATTGCGGTGGACATCGTGCCCGCGTTTCTCGAACGCATCAAGCGGCGCGCGGCGGCGGAAGGCCTCGCCAACGTGCAAACGGTGCTTTGCACCGAGCATTCGGTGGCGTTGCCGCCGAACTCGATTGACTTCGCCTTCATTTGCGACGTTTACCACCACTTCGAATATCCCCAGAGTTCGATGGCCTCATTGCACCGGGCGTTGCGGCCGGGCGGGGAGGTGTTGCTGGTGGAGTTCAAGCGCATTCCGGGAACGAGTTCCGACTGGGTGCTCAAGCACGTGCGCGCCGGCCAGGAGGTGTTCACGGACGAAATCAACGCGGCCGGTTTTCAACCGGTGGAACAACTCGATTGGTTGAAGGACAACTACGTGCTGCGCTTCCGCAAGCTCGGGAATTAGTTCGGGGTCGTGAACGCAAGCCGCCAGCTCGGTTTGCCCAGCGCGGTGGCGCTGGTGGTGGCGAGCATGATCGGGACCGGCGTCTTCACCACCAGCGGTTTCCTGCTGGCGGATTTGGGATCGCAGTGGCTCGTGCTCGCGGCGTGGTTCGTGGGCGGAATCCTGGCCGCGCTGGGAGCGCTCAGCTACGGCGCGCTGGCCCGGCGCATTCCTGAGTCTGGCGGCGAATACACCTTTCTCTCGCAGACCCTGCATCCGGCGGGGGGATTTCTCGCGGGCTGGGTTTCGTTGCTGGCAGGTTTCTCCGCGCCGCTCGCCGCGGCGGCCTTTGGTTTCGGCGAATACACCCGTCCGTGGCTCGGCGGACTTTCCCCGCGCGTCAGTGGAACAGCGCTGGTCCTCATTTTTGCAGTGCTGCACGCCGCGCATGTCCGCCACGGCGCGTTGGCGCAGAACTGGACCGTGCTGGTGAAGGTGCTGTTCATCGGAATATTTATTGGTTACGGCTTCACGCATTTGCCGCCGTTAGCGACGACTCCGGGCGCGGCCGCGGGCTGGCCGGCCTTTACGGTTTCGCTGGTGTGGGTGTCGTTCTCCTATTCGGGTTGGAATGCCGCGGTCTATGTCGGTGGCGAAGTGCGCAACCCGCAGCACAATCTCCCGCAGGCGTTGTTATGGGGAACGGGCATCGTAACGGCGTTGTATCTGGGATTGAACGCGGTGTTTGTGTTATCCGCGCCTGCCGAGTCGCTGGCCGGCAAACTGGACGTCGGCCGCGTGGCGGCCGAAGCCATAGGCGGCCCGGGCTGGGGCTTGGCCGTCTCCGCCTTGGTCGCGCTTGCCTTGGTGACGTCGGTTTCCTCGCTGACGATGGCCGGACCGCGCGTCTATGCGCGCATGGCGGCGGAAGGCAATCTGCCGTGCTGGCTGGCTGCCGGATCGGGCCCGCCGCGTGCGGCCATTGGCTTTCAAACGTTGATCGCGCTCGCCCTGCTGTGGAGCGCGGCTTACGAACAACTGTTGACATTTATCGGATTCACCCTCGGGATCAGCGCGGCAGCCACCGTCACTGGATTGATGGTGCTTCGGCGACGCGAGGGTGGCCGGTTGGCTGTACCCGGCTGGCCCTGGGTGCCGGGCTTGTTCGTCTTGAGCACGCTGGCAATCACGGGCTTCACAATTGCCCGGAAACCGTGGGAAAGTCTGGCGGGGCTTGCCACCCTGGCCGTTGGCTGGGTGGCGTGGTGGTGGGCGAACCGGAGGCGGGATAGTAGGAAATAATAACCAGGAGCAAAGCCACGCTTTAACACCGAAAGTCCAGCGCAACTCCTCGCGCGAACCTAATGAACCACCGGCCGTGTCTCACGGGGTCAACACCTTCACTTCCAGCTTGAGAAATTCCTTGGGCAGTGTGGCGTAGGGGAAGATCGAGCGATAAACAAACACCTCATCGCAGGCTTCAAAGGACTGGCTGTGCAGCACCACATCGTTGGTCGTCCAGTTCACGAGGTTCGTGGATTGTTTGGCGCTGAATTGCAGATTGGTGACGGTCACACCGGCGTCCCGGCGGAGCGTCAACGCCAGATAATTCGTGCCGGAAAGACTGACCAGTGACGCCGGTGACAACAGATTGCTGCTGGCCACCAGCGGGTTGCCGCCCAGCAAAGCTTCCGCTGCATTGTTGAGGCCATCAGCATCCGGATCATCACCGGGATCGTTGTCGGGCGGGGCGAGGTTCTTGCCGGCGGCCCAGGCAGCGAACGATTTTTCCTCGGTGAGTGTGAGGAAAACGCCAGCCGCCGTCTCGTATTTGACGAGTGTCATCCCGGGCTCGACTCCCGCAACGAGAAATTGGTTGAAGGCGTTCGCAATGCCGCCGGCCTGGATAACCTGCCAGGTGTCGCAGGGCTGCGCGCCGGGCACATTGAAATTGATCGAGAGCGTGCCGGCAATGGCGGCGGTTTCGTTCACGATGAGCTGGTCGTAGTTGCCCGAGCCCGGCGAACCGGCGATGGCCATTTCCAGCGTCCCGAAAATGTTCTGGCTGAAACTATCCACGGTCACGTGCGCCGGTCCCGGGCCCGGCTCGACGATGCCGCCTTCGTTGACGACCGCGACGCCCACCTGGGTGTTATGAACCATCCGCAATCGGCCGCCGCCAAAAACCCGGACCGAACCGCTGCCGCTGAACGCTCCTCCGGTCAGGGTCACCGTGGAGCGGATTTCCAGGTCCGCGTCGTTGTTCAGGCCGAACGTTCCGCCCGAAATGCTGCCGCCGCCCGAAAGCGTGAGGTCGGAATTGGTGCCGAGCAGGTACGCACCACCAGTGAACGCGGCGTTGCTGGACAAAGTCAGGGAGGAATTCGGGAAGACCAGCGTTTCGATGGAGGCGCCAAACGTGATCGGCGCGTCAATCCGCGTCCGGAACGCGACGTTCAGAGCGCCGTCCGCCGCCTGGATTTGCGCGCCGGACAGCACGGCTTGTTGGGGGCTGCCGCCCACCAGATTGACGACGCCGCCCGCGCCCAGGGTCCAAGACGCGCCAAAGCGCGCGTAATACGGCGCATAGACCTGCAGCAATCCGTCAAACGCGTCGGCGACCGCGCCCGTGGAGAAATCCAGATTGCCCGTGGTGGCCAGCACTTCGCCATTGCCGGCGCCACCATCAAGATCCCAGGGCGAGGCGTTCGCAGAGACAAACGTGAGCGTGTTGCCGTCCGTAGCGGTGATGCGGCCGTCGTTTACCAACGTGCCGGCGACGTCCACCGTGCCGTAGCCGGAAACGTTCCCCTGCAACCCCAACGTGTCCTCGCCGAGGATCAAATCATCGGACAGATCCACCAGGCCGCCGGAGAGGTCGAGATCGCCGCCGTTGACGGTGACATCCACCGCTTCGAGTTCGCCGCCGGTTTCGACGAAGATTTCGGGTGCCGGATCGTTACCGTCGTATTCGATCAGCACATTGCGGGTGACGTCGAGTTTGTTGGCAAACGTGCGCAGCGACGTCGAACCGGACAGGTACAAGTCCCGGCAAAACGCCGCGCCGGACAAGCCCAGGAGAATGTCTCCCGGCACATCAATGCTGTAGCGGCAGAAGGCATCGTCGGTGGTGGAGGGAACTTTCGCGCCGACCCAGTTGACCGCCGTATTCCAATCTGTCGTGCCGCCCGGCAGGAATTCCCGGCGCGGGATATCGAGATTGCTCCAGCCCGGATTTGGCGAAGTGGACAACGCCAGAACATCCCCGGCACAGGGCAGGCGTCGCAGCCCGGTGGGGATGTTTGCGTTCATCAAGCATTGCGCGCAGGTGGTATGCGCCCCCGTGGCCATCGCGGCCCGGATGCTCATGACGTTGCCGTTCACGAGCGTCGAACTCACGTCAAAATCGCCGTCCATCAACTCCATGGCGCACGTGGTGAGTTGTACGCTCATGCCCAGACCGTGACCGAATTCGTGCAACAATACGCTGAACAGGTCCGTGTTGCTGAAGGCCAGGGGGGGCGCACCTGGTTGCACGGCGCCCGTGTACGCGATTTCAAGCACGCCGGGCACGCTGCCGATGAAATTGGTCGCATTCCCGCCCGAGGCGTCGCGATACAACACCTGGGTCATCGCGTACTCGCTGTGATCCGTCGGGGTGGCGTCGTAATACCACGCCGTGGTGCCGCGGATGGAGATGACACCCGAAATCCAGCGACCGCCGGACTCGACGCCGGTATTCCAGAGGCCAATCGTGTTTGCGCCCGAGTTGGTCACGCTGTTGTCGTAGCGGACGATGACGTTGAGCGTGTGCGCGTCCTCAATGATGTCCTCCCAATAAGCTGCCGCCGCCTGCGCGAGTTCCAACAGTCGCGCTCCCGTGAGATCACCGGCCGGTACGCTGCCGGCTTGGCCGTTGGTGTCGTAGGTCAGGTTGATCTGGAGGGCGGGCGCGGGCAAGGCGATGACCAATAACGCGAGGGCGATCGTGGATTTCATGTTTTATGAAACGGACTCGATGACGATGTCTGTATCGGTTGAAAACAAGCCGGCGGCTCGCGAATGGTTTAATGGCTGAATACGCGGATGATTGTGGGCATGCGCTTGCGGGTCAACGGCAAATTTCGCTGGAGCAGACAAATCTTCGCTCACGTCGCGGAGGTCGCACTGAATTTTATACAAATTCCCGGCTCGCCGGTGTCTATGGAGTTAAAGATGATGACAGCATCATGAAATCGTCCGGTTCCCAAGACGTTCCGGCCCGCGGCGCGCGCTCGCCCTGGCCGTGGTTGATTGCGCTGGGCGCTTTGACTTTGGTCTTGGGAATTTTCCTGCGGCCGCGGCAGGGCGCGGATTCAGCCGGTTCCGCCGGCAACCGTTCGACCTCCACCGCAAAAGCCCCCGGTGCATCGCGGGCAGACCGCTCGTTTCGGCACCGCCCAGGTTCAGCCGCCGTCCCCGCCCGTCCCGCCGAGGAAATCGTGGCGGAAAAAGTCGTCCAATTTGCCCGCGGCCATCAAGAGTTGGTGGCCGCAATGGCGAAGCATTTGCACGTGGCAGTGCCGCACGACGTAAACCGTTTCTTCGCCGCGCTCCAAGCCGGTCGTTGGGAGGACGCCACAAATCTGTTCGCTCGCTTGAAGCAACTGCGGCAGACCGAAGACCAGCCGCCCGGTCTGGCAAAACTCTGGCCCGCCGTGATGGAAACCTTCGGCGCGGCGCAAGCGGCGCACGATTGGCCAGCGCAGCAACTCCTCGATTACGGCAACGCCATCCTCGGGTCGTTGCGACCGGACATGGTCTATGTGGGCGGCACGGACGCCGGCCGCTTCATCCCGACGTTGCTGACCGAGACGGGCGAAGGTCCGTCGCACATTGTGCTGACGCAAAACGCGCTCGCCGACATGACCTATCTGGATTACGTCAATTTCCGCCACGGCGACAAGTTGAGCGCGCTCAACTCGGAGGAGAGTCAAAAGAGCTTCCAGACTTACCTCGCGGACGCACAGAAGCGCCTGCTCCACGATCAGAACACGCCCGACGGTCCGCGACAAATCCGGCCGGGTGAGGACATTCGCATGACGGAAAATCGGGTGCAGGTTTCGGGGCAGGTCGCCGTCATGAGCATTAATGAACTGTTGCTGCAAACGCTCATGCAAAAAAATCCCAGCCTCACCTTTGCGCTCGAAGAATCGTTTCCGCTAAAATCGTTTTACGCGGAGGCGAACGTGCTCGGACCGGTGATGGAACTTCGGGCGAATGCCAGCTATCCGTTGACCGCGGAAACCGCCGCGCAATCGCTGGACTACTGGAGGGCCACCACGAAATCGCTCCAAACGGACCCGGCCACGACCGGTGTCTCGCGCGAAGCGTACACCAAGCTGTTATTGGGTCAGGCTAATTTGTTTCTCAACCGCGAGTTTTCTTCCGAGGCCGAGCAGGCGTATCAACTCGCGAACCGACTCGACCCCGCCAATCCGGAAGGCGTCTTCAGCTACGTCGGCCTGCTGACCAAACAAGGCCGCGCCAATGAAGCGCGCCAGGTGGTGCAGAACGCGGTGAACCTCGCGCCCGGCAACGAACAGCTTCGCGCGTTGCTGGCGCAACTGAAATCGAACTGATCAGCTTTCTCGCCCGGTGCAAAGCTGGTTGCCCTGGCGGTTTCATTTTCACCGGTTTGATGGAACAGGCGATAGCGGAGAGATTAGATGACGGTGTGACTATCATCCCGCCGTCTCCCGCCGAACTTCGAGCGCGAATGAGAGGACGGGATCTGCGGGCGCGCGGGACCGGCGCGGAAATTTCCGCCACCGGATTGCGGAAGCGCCGGTTGCGATTTGGCATCGCGGGACGACAACGGCGGACGCAATTGTCCGCGGGGTTGCGGCCGGTCTTGAAAGCGCTGGGGCGGGCGTTGTTTGGGATGCTGCCGTTCCGGCGGGCGATATGTCGCACGTTGCGACAGGCGGAAGCGGTCGTCGCGGCCTTTGCGTTCGGTGCGAGCGAGGCGGAAGTCCACCTGCTTCTTGAAGCTGTCCACTTTGGCGATCTGCACTTCCACCTTGTCGCCCAGGCGAAACACGCGGCGATTACGCCGGCCCGTAAGCTGCCCGCACGCTTCGTCGAATTCGTAAAAATCGTCCGTAAGACTGGAGCAATGCACGAGGCCGCTCATCGCCAGGCCGGGCACGTCCACGAAGAATCCGAAATTGCGCACGTCCGTCAGCAGCGCGGGATACACCGGCGGCTGCGCCATCGCCAATTGCGTTTTCAGGAACGCATACATCTTCACATCCTTGCTGTCGCGCTCGGCGTCGGCGGAATTGCGTTCAGTATCGGAGATGTGTTCCGCCGTCTCTTTCAATGAATGCGTCGGGCTGTGGCTCGCGTGAAACAGCGCACGATGGACGACAAGGTCGGCGTAGCGGCGAATGGGCGACGTGAAGTGCGTGTATTTGGCCTTGGCCAGACCGTAGTGCCCGAGCGGCTCGACCGCGTAACGGGCGCGCATGAGCGAGCGGAGAAAACCAATCTTCAACGCCGTCCCGATGGGGATGGTGTCCAGCTTCTGCAACAGCTTTGAGATTTCCGGGCGCTTGGTCAGGTTGCCGCACGGGATGTGATGGCTGAGAACCTCCTCGCGATATTCGGTGAGACGACGTTCATCCGGTTCTTCATGCACGCGGTAGATGGCTTTTTGATTCTGCTTCATCAAGCGCGTGGCCACGGCTTCGTTGGCGAGCAGCATGTATTCCTCGATCAACTGATGCGAGATGTCGTTCTCGATCTTCTCGATGCGCAACACGCGGCCTTGTTCGTCGAGCCGGATCTTGGTTTCGGGAAAATCGAGCGCGAGCGAACCGGCCTTGAAACGCAGGTGGCGAATCTTTTGTGCGAGTTCATGGGCATCGTGCAACATGCGCTCGATGCGGTCGCCCGAAGGCGGTTGTTGCAGGATGGCGAACACTTCCTTGTAGGTGAAACGCCGCTGCGAATGAATCACCGCCGGATAAAATCTGGCGCTCAAAACCTGGGCGTCATTCGACACAAGAAACTCCACGCATTTGGTCAGGCGATCCACGTTGGGCTTGAGCGAGCAGAGTTCGTTGCTCAACGCTTCCGGCAGCATCGGAATAACGCGGTCCACGAGATACGTGGAGTTGCCGCGTTTGCGCGCTTCGACATCCAGCGCCGAGCCGGGCTTCACGTAATGTGACACGTCGGCAATGTGAACCCAGAGCCGCCATTGATCGTGGGAAACCCGCTGTATACAAATGGCATCATCAAAATCCTTTGCATCGTCGGGATCAATCGTGATGACCTGATGTCGGCGGCAATCTTCACGGCCAGCGAGTTCGTGCGGCGCGACCGTCGCGCCGATCGCGCGAGCTTCGGCGAGCACCGGCTTGGGAAAGTGCAGCGGCAGATTGTATTGGCGGAGCACGGACAACATGTCCACGCCCTCCTCGTCCGGCGCACCGAGCACTTCAATGATCTCGCCTTCGGGATTGTTGTGGCGCGATTCCCATTCCAACAACTCGACCACGACCTTGTCGCCGAGGTTGGGTTTGCGGCCCACATCGCGGGGTTCTGGCACATAAATATCGTGCGGCATGCGCGGGTCGTCGGGGATGACGTAAAGAAACTTCCGCCCCCGCTGCAACGTGCCGACCAATTGCGAGCGCTTGCGTTCGAGGATGCGGATGACCGAACCGGTTTCCGGCGCGGCGCCACGTTCCGGTCGCAACCCACGGACCCGGACCTCGCGGCGCACGAGCACGCGGTCACCGTGGAGCGCCGTGCCGGTTTCGTTCTCCGGTATCATGATCTCCCGCAACCCCGCATCGTCCGGTGCCAAGAAACCTTTGCCCTGGCGATTGATTTGAATGCGGCCGGGGATGAGGTCAGCTTCGCGCGATAAAATATAGCGGTTGCCCTTGGTGCGCGTGATGCGGCCGGAATGTTCCAGCCCACGCAAGCCTCGCTGCAATTCCTGTTGGCGATTCGGTGGCCAACGAAGCTGCCGGAGCAACTCCGGCACATTCGCAGGCGCGTAATCCTTCCGGCCTAATAAGCCTAGAATCTGTTCTTCCATAAATGGGTCGGCCAGCGACTCCGCCTGACTATGGCTGAATGGCGCCGGTTTACCAGAACCGAACCGCCGCGCTTTACGAACGGCGTGTCCAGATAGCGATAATGCGCAGCGGTCGGCGCGCTTCCCACGGTCGCGCTCCAGTCCTCAATCCCGGAAATTTACAAATTGCACCGGCACAGGAAAGTCTTTGGCCCGCACCGCGGCGATGACCGTCTGCAATTCATCCCGGCTCTTGCCGGTGACGCGGACTTCGTCGCCCTGAATCTGGGTGGTGACCTTGAACTTGCCGTCGCGGATGAAGCCGGTGATCTGCTTGGCCACGGTGGATTCGATGCCCTGCTTGATCTTGATGATCTGGCGCGCGTGGCCGAGCGGAGAAATGTCCGGCTCGGCCTTGTCCACGCTCTTGAGGCTCACGCCGCGTTTGGCGAGCCGGCCCAGGACCATTTCCTCCAGCGCGCGGATCTTGAACTGGTCGTCGGCGGAGAGTTTGATCTCGTTGTTTTCGAGGGTGATCTCGGCCTTGCTGCCCTTGAAGTCAAAGCGGTTGGCGAGTTCTTTTTTCGCCTGGTTCACGGCGTTCTCGATTTCCATCGAGTTAACCTGCGAAACGATATCGAAGGATGGCATGGCGGGAAAATAACCGGCCCGCCAGTGGAATTCGATGAAAAATGAAGGGCTTCCGATTGGCGGCAGATTGACAGCACGAGCTGTCAGGCTCAAAGCCGTGGCGCTGGCGGAGAGGTTTGGGAAATAAACTCAACCGCGAACTACGCGAAATACTCGAACGGAAAGAACTTTTCGCGTGGGCTTTCGCGGTTCACCGATCAAGGAATCCGGATGGCCCAAGTCACGGTTTGAACAGGCGGAAGAACTTGGTCTGGCCGCTGATGGGAAGGGTGATGGGATTGGTCGCACCGCTGGGGGAATTGCTCCAACTCACCGGCGCGAGGGTCAGCGTTTCCTGCAAGGCAAAGCCCGGCGTCGTCGGCGTCCACGAAAGCGTCGCCTGACCAACACCGCTGGGCGTGAGGGTTAACGTCGCTGGAATCAGCGTGCTGAAAACGTAGGCCGCGCCGGAGATGAGCGCGTTGTTGTTGTTTTGATCGCCGTTGACGCCGGTGGCGCTGCTGCTCTCACCCGTGGCCGCGATGACTATCGTGCCGCCGGACACCGCCAGGGCGTCGGCAAAAATGTCGCCGCTTTCCGCGTTGCTGGCTTTTATGTAGTCCTGTTGGCTCCAGTCCGTCCCGCTGCGCACGAACACATAGGCCGCGCCGGAGATGGCCGCGCCGTTGTTGGTCTGGTTGCCATTCAACCCGCTCGCGTTGCTGTCCTCGAACGGCGCGCCGACCACGATCGTGTTGGCGGACACGGAAACGGTGTCGCCGAAAAAGTCACTCGCCTCGGTGTTGCTCGCTTTCAAGTAAGCCTGTTGCGACCAGTCGGTCCCGTTGCGAACGAAGACATAGGCCGCGCCGGAATTGGTCGCGCTGTTATTGGCCTGGTTGCCGTTGACGCCGGTGGCCTGGCTGTCCTCGTCATCGGCGCCGACGGCGATCGTGTCACCGGACACCGACACGGAGAGACCGAACGAGTCGCCGGCGTCGGTGTTGCTGGCTTTCAAATAGGCCTGCTGGCTCCAGTTCGTCCCGCTGCGCGCAAACACGTAAGCCGCACCGGCGCCGGAGGCGGAGTCGTCGCCATCATTGCCGTTGACGCCGATGGCGTTGCTGTCCTCGCCAAAGGCCCCGACCACCACCGTGTCGGCGGACACGGACACGGAGTTGCCGAACTGGTCGCTCACCCCGGTGTTGCTGGCTTTCAAATAAGCCTGCTGGGTCCAGTTGGTGCCGTTGCGCACGAACACGTAAGCCGCACCCGAGTTGGTACTGGTGTTGTCGCCGCCGTTGCCGTTGATGCCGGTTGCATTGCTGTCTTCCAAACGCGCGCCAACCACCAGGGTGTCGCCGGACAGCGCCACGGACGTTCCGAACTGGTCGCCCGCGCCGGTGTTGCTCGCCTTCACGTACGCCTGCTGCGACCAGTTCGTCCCGCTGCGCACGAACACATAAACTGCGCCGGCGGAACTCGCGCTGTTGTTGGCTTGGTTGCCATTGACGCCGCTCGCGTTGCTGGACTCGCCGATGGCCCCGACCGCAATCGTGTCGCCAGACGCCGCCACCGACCAACCGAAGAGATCGTTCGCCTCGGTGTTGCTGGCCTTGAGGTAGGCCGGCTGCGTCCATGAATCACCGTTGCGCACGAACACGTAAGCCGCTCCCGAAGAACTCGCGCCATTGCTGGCTTGGTTTCCGTTCACGCCGGTGGCGTTGCTGTCTTCGTCAATGACCCCGATTACAACGATGTCACCGGAGACCGCCACGGAGAAGCCGAAGTTGTCGTCCGCCTCGGTGTTGCTGGCTTTGAGATACGCATCGAGCGTGCGGAAATTCCGGTCGCTGCCGAAAACAACGCCGAGGCTGTTCGAGACGACGGCGCGGAAGTGATAGGTGTCCGTGGTCAAGCCGGTGAGCACGGCGGAGAAGTTGGTGTTTGCCATGCCGCTGCCGAGCGACTGGGGCGGCGTGACGTTCCCGTAGTTGGTCGTCGCGCCCCACTCGAACCACGCCGTTGTGTCAGCGGCTTGCGGATTCGCCAGTCCGTTCAGCCTTTCGGTACTCGCGGACAAGACATCCGCAGCCAGCGAGGAAACCGTGGCGGGCGAAATCGGCCGCACCCGCAGCGAACCATCCACCGAGAGCCGGTTCGTCCACGTGAGTCCGGGATCCAGTGGCGGCAGCGTGATGGAAAAAAACGAACCCAGGTAGTTCGTGGCCTCGAAGAGCGGAAAACTGTCGCCGTCGGTCAGCGCGGTCAGGCCGACATTCGTGACGACGAGCACGCCACCCGCGCCATAGGTGAGCGGGCCGGTCGTCTGGAACTGGTCGTTGGTCAGCCCGCTGCCGTTCTTGCTGATTTCCATGACGACGTTGCCGCCGAGAAACGCCGTGGTGCTGCCGGAGATTTTGCCGATGGACGCGCCCGGACTGAACGTGGAACCGGGATTCAAAACGAGTTGAACCAGCAGCGTGCCGCTGCCCGAAAGCACGGCTTTGTTGCCGAGGGTCAAACCGGGAGTGCCGGTGAAATCGTGCGTGCCGTTGCCGGCCAGGTGCAGCGTGGCCGGGCTGGGGCCGTTGCCGATGAAGACGGAATTGCTGGCGCTGACGCGGCTGCTCTTGATGGCGAGCGTGCCGCTCATGAACTCCAGTTTGCCCGCGGCATTGGTCATGCGGAGGATGTCCGCCTCGATCAGGCCCGCGTTCAAAATATTTGTGCCCCGGCGGATCTCCAGCAGGCCGTCACCCGCCGTGTTCGTGACGAACAGCGCGCCACCTTCCAGCACGACGCGGTTGCCGGTGGCAGGCGCGCTGCGACCGATGAACAAATTGCTGCTCAACACCGTCGCGCCGTTGCTGACGATCAGTTGATTGCCGCTGCCGCTGTCGCCCACGACCAAGCCGGCGCGGTTCTCCCACGTCGAGTCCCCGCCCGTGATCAGCACGGTGTTGTTGCTGCTCGCGCTTGAGCTGCCGAGGATCGCGCTCGAATTGCGAACCACCGCCCCACCGCCCGCCGTGAGTTGATTGACCGCGCCCGATGATCCCACAAAAAGGTTCGCGCTGTTGCTCAACATGGACCCCGCGCCGGTCACAAGGAGCGTGCTGCCGCTGCCGGAAGGATCGTTGCCGAGAATCGTGGTGCCGCTCACCACGGAAGCACCATTGCTGATAATCACCTGACAATTGCGACCCTGGTAGCCCGCGTAGAAATTAAACTGGTTGCTCCACGTTGAACCCGGATCGGTCACGATGGCGATGTTGTTCGAGCCGCCCGGACTCGCTCCCAGAAATCCGTCCGGACAGGACACGCGCCCGCCGCTGCTGATCGTCAGCCGGTTGCCCGAACCGTTTTTGCCCACGCCCATGTCCACCGTGGTACGCCAGACCGAACCGGTTCCCGTGACCACGGCCTCGTTTGTGCCACTCGTGGTGGAAGAACCCATTTCGCTGAAGAACGCAACCGCCATCGCACCGTTGCTGATGACGAGCCGGTTAAACGGGCTGTTGCTGCCGATGATCAGACGGTTGAGGACGACGCCGGTCTGCAAACTCGTTCCCGGCCCGGTGAGGATGATCGTGTTTGAGGCGGCGGCGGAATTTAGCCCGGCTACGACGTTGCTCTTCGCAACCACGCTCGCGCCGTTGCTCACCACGAGGCGATTCCCGCTACCATCCTGACCCACGATCAAATCCAGCCGGTTGGTCCACAGCGATCCCGTTCCGGTGATCAGCGCCTCGTTGTTCTTGGCCGTGGATGACAACCCCACCGTGCCGGCGCCACCACTCACCCGACCGCCGTTCTCCACGAGCAACTGATTACTCCCGCCGCTCCAGCCGACAACGAAATCCGTGTCGTTCGTCCAATGCGAACCCGCGCCCGTCACCATCGCCTGGTTGTCTGAACCACCGTCACCCAGGTAGCTGTAGGGAGCGCCCACCGTTGCCCCATTACTCACGACCAGTTGATTGCGGCCACTGAACTGACCGATGATCAAGCCGTCGCCATGAGTCCATAGCGAATTCGGGTCGGTGACGATTGCCGTGCAATTGCTGGCCGGCGCGCGCCGGCCGACGATGGCCCCGAAATCCCCCACCACCCCGCCGCCACTGATCACGAGCCGGCTGAACGGGCCGTTGCTGCCCATGCTGAAAGCGCCGCCGATCTGCCAACGCGCCGTGGGACTGATGACGCGCACTTCGTTGGATCGGGCCGAGGCGTTCAACCCGATGATGCCGCGGCTGGTATTCGTCACGACCGCGTTGTCGGACAGCACGAGCAACGTGAAGGAGCCGTTCGTGCCGACGGTGAGCGTGCCGGTGATGTTGTTGGTGACGTTGGCCAGCGTGTTGGTCGCGCCGTCGCTGACGAGTTGGGCGTGCGCGTTGGTGGCAAACACGGTTGCGCAGGCGAAAAGCAGGAGCCTGCCGGCGGAAAAAGGCTGCGGCGCTTTCATGTGAGTGGTGTCAATGTCATACCACAAATCATCGGGTTGGCGAGGCAATTTTTAGGAAAAGGGGCGAAAGGTGAAAGGAGCGAGGTGATGCACGAAGTGGTGGCCCTGGCGGAGACTTTTGGCGTGCTGCGTCGAATCGAATTCATGTTTCTCGTAGCGGCCGACGTGAGTCGGCTCAAACTGAATCCTCACGACTCCGAACCCAAAGCGGGATTTTAGGAAGCAGTGAACAAGAGCAAAGTCGATCCACCCTCCGCAATAGTCTGCTCCGGAGGAAGGGTGCTCGAAGCGGTGGCGCTGGCGGAGATGTTTGCGAAGACTCAGTAGCTCGCGAAGTTAAGTCAAAGCAATTGGCCTTGGTTGACGAAGGTGTCGGCCAGCCGTGCTGGGGACTTCAAAATCAAGGTTGATGACGCCTTCCTTCTTTAGCTTTTTCAGCACGGGCCGGGCGTGTTTGCAGGTGACGCCATGCTCAAAACATTTCAAAGCGGCTTCCAATTCGTTGGGGCACTTGCCATCGCGGATTGTTTTCTCCAAGTCGCGCTCAAATGCCGTGACCTTGCTCGGACGGAACTCATCCAACGGTAAAAGCATTTCGCCCGGCAGTATGTCTTCCCGGTTTATGTCAAAATCTGCTTCGCCGTTTAGCTCATCCGTTTCCCACGCGACACGCAGAAATTTCTCCATTCCGAGCGGATGCCCTGATCCGAAGATGACACCATAGATGTTTGAGCCCTTCTTGATGGAGAAAGGCGCCAAAAAATGCTGCCGCCTCTTTGGAAGCAATCCTCTGTAGTAATCAAGGACAGCACGGTGAACATGATAATAGTCATCCGGTCTCTTTATCTTTTGACAGATAGCTGGGTGCTCGCGAAACCTGTGCAGCGTCGAGGAGGAAATGAAAAACATGAAGTCGCAGGTCGGATAATTCACCAAACTCCGAAACACATCGTCCGAGATCTGATCGACGCCACATTGATCTGCGAAGACGAGTTTGGCAGCAGAGTCGCGCTGCAGAATCTCTTTCGCGTGTCCGAAAGCGGACGCAAACCTCAGCGCTCGAATGTCTAGTTCGACACCTGGAATCTCGAATCCCTTGGACCTGACATTTGCCTTGAGCTTTTCAATTTTTGTTTTGCTCTCATCGGAGAAATGAACCGCAATGCTTGTTTTTGAAAAGCCGGCTAAATCGCGGAAGGAATCGATCTGCCTCAAGATTCGTAGTGGACTGCCAAACTCTCCTGACACATCCGTGCCCGGTCCTGCAAAGAAATCGAAAACGTGAACCTCACGCCAAGTTGGCTCCGTCTTTGAGAGAAATACTGGCAACCACTCTCTCGCATACAACTCGAACAACTGCAGCTTGCTCAGTGTGCCCTCATCAAACGGCTTGTCATGAAAGTCATCGGCCATTGCTCAAGCAAACGCCATTTCAAGCGGTGCGGCCTCGGAAAGCATTTCAAGCCTTTCCTCGCGCTCAGGAACTTCAACCGGCTCGCGCGCTGGGAATTCATCATACGTGCGACCATCCAATCTGCGGCCGGTTTCGCTTTTGCGCACGCCGCCCCACTGTTTGAAGAAGAACGACACCTTCGCTGCCCGGCACTGCGCGCGAATCTTTCGCACCCATGTCGCATCCATCGGCCTTGCTCCCGGCCCACTCTCACCACCGACAATTACCCAGTTGATGCCGTTCAAGTTGATTGGCCCGAGGTCTTCCAGAAGCGGCTCAATTGAAAGAAAGCGCACCTGAGCTGGTGCAGCGCGCAGTTGATTGACTCGCGGGATTCCGTGCCTCCGATTCTCGACGGACACGCCCCACCAAATGTGGGGCAATTTCGCTGCAAAACGCAGCTTGCCTGAGAGTAACTCGCGTAAACGCTCGGCGCGTTTAGTCAGGATTTGATACGTGTGCCAGTTGGCTTTCTCCATCACCGTAGCAACGGCTTCAATGTAATCGTCCGGCACTTTCTCGTGAAACAAATCGCTCATGGAGTTCACGAAAATCATCTTCGCCTTGGGCCAGCGCAAAGGCTCGGCCAGTTTCTCGGGAACAAGACGAAGATCAAAACCGAACTCGAAAGGATGCCCTGGCACACCGCGAAATCGTTCAGCGAAAGTCTCGGCGTAACAATGCGCGCAACCGGGACTGACCTTCGTGCAGCCCCGCACGGGATTCCAAGTCGCATCAGTCCACTCGATTTTGGAATTGTCGCTCATACATGCCGGAATTCTGACAGAGAAGGTGGGACAAATACGGTCCGATGTCGAAAAGTAATTTTGCAGCCACTGCCGACCAAACCGAATACGACCTGAGGCGCGGTACTGCAAATTATCCCCCAACTCGAAAGCGGTGGGGCGAGCGTCCTCGCGAGCCGCCATCGGACTGTCTTGCAGGTCACGCCCGGCGCGTCAGGAGACTCGCCCCACCCCTATGCCGGGTGCGTGGGTTCGCTCACCAGACTTTCACCGTGCCTTTGCCCTTGTCCGGTTTTTCAAACGGTCCGGCGAAGGGATATGTCCGGCTTCTTTTCTTGCTGAAATAGTCCCGGTCAATTTTCAAAGGCGAGCCATCGGGATTCTCGTAAGCGACGTTGGGTATTTTGGCGTTGCCCAAGAGTTCGGTGGTGACGAGCGTGGTCGCCGCTTTCGGCATGGACGTCGGCAAAGTGAACTGGAGATGGAAACTGTCGCCTTCCTCGACGAGTCGAGGCTGGGGATTGAAGTCCGATAGGACGAGCGCATTCGCTTCATTGGTGTAAGGCTGCGCGCCGTTGAAGTAAACGTTGCCGCCGGTTTGCAGCGGGTAGGGTCGGGTGTCGTAAACCCAAAGGCCGAAACCGGTGGATCGTTGCGATTTGGGATCGAAGAACGATGCACCTGTCGCGTTTGCACCCGCTCCCACGAAGATGTTGTTGTAGAAACGGTCGTCGCCGCCTTTGATCGTCGTCAGGCCGGCCACGGTGGTGGAATGGGCCGGATGATACGGCGTCTCGCGGCCCGGCTCGGGGCGGCTGTTGATTTTTCCAACAAAGAGGTTGTGCACGTACGCGCCGCCTTCCGACATGTCCAGCAGGCTCGTCGGCGACAGGAAGAGGTTGTTGTCCACCAGAAACGGCCCGTGGTCCACCTCGACAAACAAATCCTGGCCCGCGTTGTCGTGAAACAGATTGCGCGACACGCGCGTGCCCTGGGCCATCCAATCCAGCCAGAGGCCCATGTTCGCCCGGTAGATGTGATTGCCCCGGATGATCGTGTCAATGGCCGCATGAAATTTGATGCCCGCCATCTCCGCGCCGGAGAACAATCGCCGCACGTGAATGTCGTGAATCACGTTGCCCTCGACGAGGCTGAACGCGGGGCCGAGACTGCCCACGATGCCGGCCTGTTCACAATGCGAGATGGTGTTGTAGCGGACAATGTGATGGCCGATTCGTTCCCGCGTCCAGGGAATGTGAAAGGCGTGGCCGCGTTCGATGGTTTTGACGTAGCCCTCGGCCGTGTTGGCCGAGGTGTTGTCGTATTGATCGCCGTGTTTGCCGAGCGTGATGCCGCAGCAGACGGAGTAGCTGACCACGTTGCGCTCGATAATCCAGCCCCGGCTCCAATGCGTGCCGATCAACCCGATCTGCTCGGCGGTCGGCGGCGCCCAGGGTGTGGCGGCGTGGCAAAGCGTGAAACCGCGCACGGTAATGTAGTTGCGACCCGGTTGGTCGGGATAAAACACGCATTGGCGCACGTTGATCTCCACGAGTTGATCATTGGGATTCACGCCGGGGAACTGCGCCCAAAGGGTGGTGTTGGCATCGTCCGCTTGGGCGAACCAGAGGTTCGGGTGGATCGCCTGGGCTTGGGTGGATGCCGCGGGATGGCTCTTGAAGACCAGGCAAAGCGTCTTGATGCCGCTGACCGGTTTGATGCGGGTGGGGATCGAGATCCAGGACTGCCAATCGCCGGTGTGTCGGACCGAACATTCACCCAGCAATTCCCCAGTGGGCGAGTCCAAGCGCAGTTCAATGACCCCTCCGGCCGTAGCCGACGCGGTGCGAATTACGATCTGCTCGGTATGTTCCCCGAAGTTGACGCCGTCGTAGCGCACCCAATCACCGTTTTCAATCCAACCAATGCACTCGCCGCCCTCGGAACACGGGGCGGTTTGGATGCCTTGCTGTGCCGCAAAGCGGGCGGCGAAAGTCCGGGGCAGGTTGCCCCCCTTGCCGGGCTGCAACCAGGCAACGTTCAGGAGCGTGCCTGAATCCGCGACCGCTACCCAAGCCGGCTTCTGGCCGCCGGGGAGGAGGACTTCATCGAGCTTGGCCGCCTCGGTCAACCAGTCGCCGTTCAGATACACCGCGCCGGTGTGATGCACGCGCCCCAGCGGACTGAACCAGTCGCCACGGATGACGTTGGTGTAGGGATTGAAATTGCCGAAGAACGAATTGGGCAGCGCGACCTGCCAGACATCGTCCTGCACCTTCTTCCAGCCCTTGATGACTTCGGAGCCTTTGATCTCCACCCGTGCTCCCGGCACGGCCCGATAAACAATGCGACGACGGTCGGATGTTCCCCCTCGCGGCGGATTGACGCGCTCGCGATACGTGCCTTCGTGCACGGTGATGACGTCGCCCGGTTGGGCAATCCGCGCCGCGGCAGAAATGGTTTTGAACGGTCGGGACGATGAGCCTTTGTTGGCGTCGTCGCCGGTGACGGAGACGTGGAATTCACGAGCAGATCCGGCGTAAGATGTGAGTGCCAGAAGCAGAAGTGCGGTTGGTTTTTTCATATTCTTGCGAATGTTTTGCCCATGCGAAACCCGAGGGTGGAGCGGGCGAAGGGAATCGAACCCTCGTGTGAAGCTTGGAAGGCTTCCGTTCTACCATTGAACTACGCCCGCGTCCAACTGCTCGCATCTTACCCCGCATGCTTGCCTTGTCAATCCATCGGCGCTACTCTCACGACCCAATGAACTCGCTGCTTCTGACCGGCGGACGCGTGATTGACCCCGCCAACCGCCTCGATGCTTCCGCCGACCTGTTGATTCTCAATGGCAAAATCGCCGCCGTGGGCAAGGACGCCGCGCAAAAGGCGCCCCACGACATCGAAAAGTTTGACGCGAAGGGAATGATTGTTTGTCCGGGCCTGATTGATTTGCACGTTCATTTGCGCGAGCCGGGTCAAACCGCCAAGGAAAACATCGCCACCGGCACGGCGGCAGCGGCGCGCGGTGGATTCACCTCGCTGGTCTGCATGCCCAACACCGCGCCGGCGATCGACAACGCCGGAACGGTGGCGCTGATTCATGAACGCGCCGCCCGCGACGGCGTGGTGAATGTTTTTGTCGCCGGCGCCATCACGAAGAACATCGCGGGCGAGGAACTGGCGTCCATCGGTTCGCTCAAACGCGCCGGGGTGGTGGCCATCACCGACGACGGCCATTGCGTGCAGAACAACGAGTTGATGCGCCGGGCCTGCGAATACGCAAAGATGTTCGACCTGCCGGTGATGGATCATTGTCAGGATTACGCACTCGTCACCACTGGCGTAATGCACGAGGGCTACTGGAGCACCGCCCTCGGTTTGCAGGGCTGGCCCTCGGCCGGCGAGGAAATGATCGTGGCCCGCAACATCCTGCTGGCGTCGCTGACCGGCACGCGAGTGCATTGCCAGCATCTGAGCGCGGCCGGCAGCGTGGAGTTGTTGCGCGAAGCAAAAAAACGCGGCCTGCCCGTTTCGGGCGAGGCGTGTCCCCACCATTTCACGCTGACCGATGCGGCGATTGCGGGAAGTGAAAAATTCTGGGCGCAGGATGGAAAGGAATTGCTCCGCACTCCGCACTCGGCACTCCGCGTTCTCGAGTGGCCACCCTACGACACGAATTTCAAAATGAATCCGCCGTTGCGTTCCGCGCGTGACCGTGAGGCGATCCTGGCCGGGCTGGCCGACGGGACGATTGAGATTCTGTGCAGCGACCACGCGCCGCATTGCGATTTCGAGAAGGAAGTGGAGTTCGACTACGCGCCCTTCGGCATCACCGGATTGGAAACCGAACTGGCGCTCTCGCTGATGCAGCTTTACCACCCGAAACGTCTCAGTCTGGCCGACCTCATCGCCAAATACACCAGCAACCCGGCGCGATTGCTCAAGCTGGCCAAAGGCACATTGAGCGTGGGCGCGGATGCGGACGTGACGGTCTTCGATCCGGATGGCGAGTGGGTGTTCACGCGCGAGGGCACGGCGAGCAAATCCTTCAACAATCCATTCTACGGCTGGCCGCTAAAGGGGCGCGCGGTGGCGACGATTGTTGGCGGCAAAATGGTTCACACCAGTTCAGGCGAACTGGTTGCCGCATGAAACACGCAACCCACGACCCGCCGCCGTTGCTTCCCAAAGACGGACTGAAGTTCATGCGGCAGCTTTTCCGGTTGATGGCGCTGCGGACCTTCACCAGCCTTAATTTCATGGCGAGACGATCCAGCCTCGCCCAGATAATTGTGGTCGGGTTTGCGTGTGCGTTCGCGGCGCCGGGCTTGCCCGCGCAAACATTCGGTGTTGTTCACTACTTCACCAACCACGCGCAAGGGCGTTTCCCGGAATCGGAAGTGGTCGCGGACGGCGACACGCTGTACGGAACGGCGTCATCCGTGGTGTATCGAGCAAGAACCGACGGCACCGGTTACACGGTGCTCAAGCAATTCACAAACACCGTGGATGGTAACCACTTGGCCGCCGGTCTGGTTTTGAGCGGGAGCACGCTTTATGGAGCGGCAGCTTCGGGCGGCACGAACTCCTACGGCACCATCTTCAAACTCGACACAAACGGAATGGACTTCACCGTCCTGAGATTTTTTACAAATTCTCCCGATGGTCGGATGCCCTACAACAGCCTGCTCCTGGTCAACGACACACTCTTTGGAACGACCTACCAGGGAGGTGCGAGCGGGGGCGGCACGGTGTTCACTCTCAACCCCAACGGCAGTGATTACGCGGTGCTCAAGAGTTTTACCAACAACGTGGATGGAAGTTTCCCTTACGGTCCGCTGGTGTCGGACGGAAGTGCGCTTTACGGAGTGACGGGTGTCGGTGGAACTAATGGCGCAGGAACGATCTTCAAAATTGGCCATGACGGCAGCAACTTTGCGGTCCTCAAGAGTTTCGGTTACAGTCTCAGCTCTAGTGAAGGCAGTCACCGATCACCAGGTTTGGTGTTGAACGGAACGACTCTTTATGGAACCGCGACCGGCGGCAGTAATGTGGCGGGCGTGGTATTCAAAATCAGCACTGACGGAACCGATTACCGGGTGCTCTGGCACTTCGCTTTCGTGCCCGATGGGACGGACCCCAACGGTCTTACGATGGCTGGCGGCACACTTTATGGAACGATGTATTCCGGCAGCGTTACGGGCGGCCCGGCGGGCAACGGCCTGGTTTACCGAATCAATGTGGATGGCAGTGGCTACGCCGCCCTGAAGGCTTTCTCCGATTTTGTGCCCGCAAACTATCACGTGAACACCGACGGGGCTCATCCGCAGGCACGCGTCGTAATGAGCGGCGGCATGTTGTTCGGAACAACTTATACCGGCGGTTTCGATTACAATCCCGGTTCGAGTGAGTACGACGACGGTGGCGGAGTCGTGTTCCGTCTCACGGTGACCAATTCGCTGACCATTCTCACCGGGGACGGTTGCTTCGGGGTGAAATCAAACCACTTTGGTTTCACCGCGGTCGGTGCGTACGATCAGATGGTCGTGGTCGAGGCGTGCACCAACCTGACGACGCCTGAATGGTTCCCACTCCAGACGAATTCGCTTGGCGTCGGTGGTTTTTACTTCCTTGATCTGGATTGGACAAATCATCCCGGGCGCTACTATCGCCTGCGCTCGCTTTGAGGGCGAAGCGGTGAGTACGCCGTGCAGCCCTGATCGCAATGACGCGCGGAAACGAATTCGGGTTGCTTCGCGTCCGTTCGTCGTTAGCATCGGTCGCGGCAGTTGACCCGAATGAAAGCAATCCTGGCCCTCGAAGATGGTTCAGTGTTCCACGGCGTAGGTTTTGGCGCGAAAGCGTCGGCCTGCGGCGAGGTTTGTTTCAATACTTCCATGACGGGTTATCAGGAAATCCTCACCGACCCGTCGTACAAGGGCCAGATCGTGACGATGACTTATCCGCTCATCGGCAATTACGGTGTGAACGAGGCGGATGTGGAATCGTGGCGGCCGCACGTGGCCGGCTTCGTCGTGCGCGAAGTTTCGCCGGTGGTCAGCAACTGGCGCGCGGACCATTCGCTCGCGGAATATCTCGAACGCAACGGCATCCCCGGCATCCAGGGCATTGACACGCGGGCGTTGACGAAAAAACTCCGCGTGCGCGGCGCGCTCAACGGATTTGTTTCCACCGAGGACGTGAGCGAGGCGGAAGCCGTCGCACGCGCAAAGGATTTTGTTTTCGTGGGCGTGGATTACGTGAAGGAAGTCACGCACAAGCAGGCGTTCCGTTGGGACGAAAAGGACGAGCACAGCGCCAGCTTCAAGCTCGCCTTTGGCAATGACCACGCCGACGCGCGGAAACTCCACGATCCGCTCCCGCCCGCGGACATTCCCATCGTGGCCTATGACTTCGGCATGAAATACAACATCCTGCGCCGGTTGCGGCAGCACGGCTTCCGTGTGCAGGTCGTCCCCGCCACCACGCCCGCCGCCGAAGCGCTCAAACACAAACCGGCGGGAGTTTTTTTGTCCAACGGCCCCGGCGACCCGTCGGCCCTCGACTACGCGGTGCGCGCTGTGAGCGACCTCGTCCAATCGGGCGTGCCGATTTTCGGCATCTGCCTGGGCCACCAGATTCTCGGGCAGGCGTTTGGCGGCCGGACCTTCAAGCTCAAGTTCGGCCATCGCGGCGCCAACCAGCCGGTCAAGGACCTCGAATCCGGCCAGGTGGAAATCACATCGCAAAACCACGGGTTCGCCGTGGACGCGAAATCCCTCCCCGCAGACGTGGCCGTGAACCGGATCAATTTGAACGATCAGACCGTCGAGGGGCTGCGACACAAGACGAAACCGATTTTCTGCGTGCAGTATCATCCGGAGGCGTCGCCGGGGCCGCACGACTCGACGCCGCTGTTTGCGGAGTTTAGGGAGTTGATAAAAAAGCGGGCGTGACGCGTGAGGAACAAACCTTTGCCGCGTCCAATCTTGGGCTTGATGCGAAATTGCTGCGATTGCGTTTGACTTGACTGGACCGGCGCACATAATTCCAAACGCGATACTCGAATATGGCCAAACTTGTAATCCTCAGCGCAGGCATGACCGGTCGCACGCACGAATTGACGGCGGACAAGACAACCGTCGGTCGTGTGGAGGACAACACCTTTGCTATCACCGATCCTTCCGTTTCCAGCCATCATTGCGAGATTCTTTTGAAAGGCAGCGACGTCGTCATTCGCGACCTGAATTCGACGAACGGTTCCTACATCAACGGCGAGAAAATCACCGAGGCCACGTTGAAACCGGGTCAGGTCCTGCGACTCGGCCAGATCGAGTTGCGTTTGGAGACCGACGCGCCGGCGGCGGCTGCGGCGTCCAAGAAAACCACTGACGCCACCATGGTCATGCAACGGGGCGTGAGCCTGACCGATCTCGAACAATCCACCCGGGGCGGGTTCGACACCGCGGGCGCGGGGTTCTCCAAGAAAGACGACAAGGCCAGCAAGATTTTCCTCTACGTGGCCATCGGCGTCGCGGTGGTGATCGTGGCGTTTTTGATCATCGCCTTCATGTCCGCCAAAAGCGGCACGCCCTAGTTGATTCGTTCTGAAGCGGCGGCAGCCGACCTTCGGCCCGGTCTATTTCCCCTGCAACCACCGCGCCACGTCCGCGGCCGCGTACGTGATGAGAATGTCCGCCCCGGCGCGGCGCATCGCCAGCAGGCTCTCCAGCGTCACGGCACGTTCATCAATCCAGCCTTTCGCGGCCGCGGCTTTGACCATCGAATACTCCCCGCTCACGGCATACGCGGCGGTCGGATAACCGAACGCGGTTTTCACGCGATGCAAAATGTCCAAGTAGGCGAGCGCGGGTTTGACCATGACGATGTCCGCGCCTTCCCGGATGTCCAACGCCACCTCCCGCAGCGCCTCGTTCGCGTTGGCCGCGTCCATCTGGTAACTGCGGCGGTCGCCGAATTTCGGCGCGGACTCGGCGGCCTCGCGGAACGGACCGTAAAAGGCGGAGGCAAACTTCGCCGCGTAGGCCATGATGGGCGTGTTGGCAAAACCCGCGCCGTCCAACGCCACGCGAATGGCGCGCACCCGGCCGTCCATCATGTCGCTGGGCGCGACGATATCCGCGCCCGCCTCGGCGTGGCTGACGGCCGCCCGCGCGAGCAGCTTTAGCGTCGGATCATTGAGAATCTTCGCGCCGCGCTTGTCGCCGTGCACGATGCCGCAATGGCCGTGCGCCATGTATTCGCACAGGCAGACGTCCGTGATGACGAGTAGGTCGGGGAATTCCTTTTTCAGCCGGCGCACCGCCTGTTGCACGATGCCGTTGCGCGCGTATGCGCCGCTGGCCGAGTTGTCCTTTTTCTCCGGAATGCCGAACAGCAGGACCGCGGGCACGCCGAGCGCCTGGGCCCGCGCCGTTTCGCGGACCAGTTCGTCGGGTGAAAGCTGAAACACGCCCGGCATGGCCGCGATGGGTTTACGCACTTTGCGTCCGGCGCGGACGAAGAGCGGCAGCACCAGTTGGGCGACGTTCAACTGCGTCTCGCTCACCAGCCGGCGCAGGGCGGCGGACTGGCGCAGGCGACGGGGGCGCAGCGCGGGAAACTGGCCGAGGGCGTTCAAATTCATGGCGTCATTCTAGGACGCCCGGCGGGTGTGCAAAGCGGAAAGTCGCAATGGCCGCGGACTTCCAACGAATGGTGAGTCAGCGGCGGGATGAAGGGGGACGAGTGAACCAAATTTCAATTTGTGATTCACGATCGCCCTCACCCTGACCCTCTCCCCCGGGGAGAGGGAACAGCTATCGCCCGGCTCGTTTAGATCGATGACCGCCCGGCAAGCTCCGACTCGCGACATTTCAAGCAACCAGCGAACGATTCCCCTTCTCCTTGGGGAGAAGGCCGGGATGAGGGCGTGCGTTTCCCAACCCATTTGTTCTGTGTTTACGCTCGCCCTTACTCGCCTAAATAGACGGCGCCATCCAGATTGCCGGCGGGGAAACAGCCGAACCCGGCGTCGCGCTTTTGCAACACGACGCCGCTGAAATTCAACCAGCCGGTCCCGGCGGGATGAGGTGTCCGGCCGGTGAATTGTCCCGTCGTTGGGCGCAGCAACAGGGAAGGCCACGGGGAATCGAGGCTGGTGGCGACGTTGTTGGTGTTCAGGCTGAACCGATTCGTGAGGGGTTCACTCAGGCCGCCGTCGGTGCAAACGACTTGCCCTTGTTCAAGGTTCAACACAGGTACGCCCCGGGCGGGAGTGACGTATTTTGAGCCCACAATTTCCGCGGCGACCTGGAAGCCAAAGGTGTAGCGCGCGCTGGTGGGTTGTTGTGCGCGAATCCAGTCGGCCACGCCGTTGAAGTCGTCGCCGGCACGGTCTTCGAATTTCATCCAGCCGAGGATCAGCCCGCGGCCGGTGTAGAGGGAAGCGAAGAGCGGGAATTGTCCGTCCTGGGCGAGGGTGGTCAGTTGGAGGAATCTGGAGCCGTCGGCGAGGGCGGCGCGGACCAACACCTGTCCACTGGCGCTGACCTGCAAGGTGCCGGAACCATGGCCGGCGGGCCGGTCCGTGGCGCCGGGGGTGCCGGGGATGGCGAAGGTGTAAATGCCGGCGTGCGGTGTGGGATTGGTCGGGCCAAACGCCGCCCGGCGCGCCGCGAGTTCCGCCGCCCACGTGCCCGTGCCGAGCGTGCCGGTGATTTGTTCCGTGGCTGGGTCAAGTTGCAGGGCGAACGTCACGGGCAATTGCGGCGCCTTCCGGGTGATGACACCGGACGCGCTGCCCTGGTCGTCGAAGGCGCCGCCAAACGGGGAGCGCGCGCCGTTGAGCAGCAACCAGCCGCTGAACGCGCCGCCGGCGTTCACCTTGATCTGGGCGAATCCCGCACTGATGCGCGACGCGCCCGCGGCCTCGCGGAACAGGCCTTGGTAGTTGCCGGGCAACAGGGTCGGCGTTGGGTGGCTGACAACGGTGAAGGCGGCTTGCAACACCAGGTTGGGCTGCATCACGAACGTCAGGGTGGGGAGCGCGGAGTTGGTGCCACCTGACCAGCCCGCGAAGGTTGAACCAGACCCGGGATTCGCCGTCATGGTGTAGCTCTGGCCGAGGAGGAGCGGCTGGCCGTTGTAATCGGGCGACACGAAGCCGTTGCCGACGATTTGCACGGTCAGCACGCTGGTGGGCGGCGGCACCGTGACCGCGAGGATGGCGTTCGAGCTCGTGAGGTCGCCCACGACATTGCTGACAATGACGGAGTAATTGCCGGCGTCCGGCGTTTGCGCGCCCGAGATCGTGTAGGACGCACTGCTGCCGGAGGCCACGACGGTCGCGCCTTTGCGCCAGTAATAGGTCAACGGGGCCGTGCCCGTGGCGGTGACGGAGAATGTGGCGATCTGCCCTTCGAGCACGGTCCGGTTCGTCGGCTGGCCGGTGATCGTGGGCGGCAGGTTCACGGTCAGGGTGGCGTTGGAGCTGGTAAGTTGGCCCGCGGCATTGCTGACGATGACCGAGTAAACACCGGCGTCGGTTTCCCGGGCATTGACGACGGTGAAGGCAGCGGTGCTGTCGGTGGCGACCAAGGCGGCGCCGTGGTGCCAGAAATACGTCAAGGGCGCCGTCCCGGTGGCGGTCGCGGTAAACGTCGCGCTCTGGCCCTGGTTGACGATCCGGTTGGTGGGCTGCTGCGTGATGGCCGGCGCGATGGGCGCGGCATTCACCGTCAGCGTGGCGTCGGAACTGGTCATCGTGCCGGCGGCATTGCTGACGATGACGGAGTAAGCGCCGGCGTCGGCAAACTGCACCGCCGGGAGCGACAAGGCGGGACTGCCATTCACGAGGAAAACGTTGGTGCCTTTGCGCCAGTAATACGTCAACGGCGCCGTGCCGGTGGCGGTGACGTTGAAGGTCGCGGTCTGGCCTTCGGTGACGGTCTGGTCGGCGGGCGACCCCGTGATGTTCGGCGGTGTGGCGGGCAAATTCACCGCGAGGGCGGCGTTGGAACTGGTGATCGTGCCCGCGACGTTGCTGACGATTACCGAGTAGTTGCCCACATCCGCGATCTGTGCGGCGGGAACATTAAACGAAGGACTCGCGCCCGAGGCGACGAGGTTTGCGCCCTTGTGCCAGAAGTAGGTCAGCGGCCCCGTGCCGGTGGCGGTCACGTTGAAGGTCGCGCTCTGGCCTTCGTTGACGTTCTGATTTGCCGGTTGGGCGGTGATGGCGGGAAGAAGATTCACGGCGAGGGTGGCGTTGGAACTGGTGGCCGTGCCCGCCGCGTTGCTCACGATGACCGAGTAGCTCCCGGCGTCCGCCGCCTGGGCGCTGGCGATGGCATAGGTGGCATTGGTGCCCGCCGCCAGCAAGGTCGCCCCGCGGTGCCAGAAGTAGGTCAGGGGCGCGCTGCCGGTGGCGGTAACGCTGAAAATCACGCCCTGGTTTTGATTGACGGTTTTATTTGTGGGCTGACCGGAAATGTCGGGCGCGATCACCGGCACATTCACCGTCAGCGTGGCGTTCGAGCTGGTGATTGTTCCCGCCATGTTGCTGACGATGACCGAGTAGCTTCCGGCGTCGTTGGTTTGCGCCGCAGGGATCGAATAGGTGGGGCTGCTGCCGACGGTCCCCACCGTCGTGCCTTTGCGCCAGTAGTAGGTGAGGGGGGACGTGCCGGTGGCGGTGACGGCGAACGACGCGATCTGGCCGGTGTTGACGGTCTGGTTGCCCGGTTGAACGGAAATGCCCGGCGGAACATTGACCGTCAAGGTGGCGTTGGAACTGGTGAGGGTGCCCGCGGCGTTGCTGACGATGACCGAGTAGTTCCCCGCGTGGTTGGTTTGCGCGCCGGTGATGGTGTAGGAAGAACTGGTGCCGGACGAAATCACGGTGGTTGCTTTCCGCCAGTAATAGGTCAACGGCGCCGTGCCCGTGGCGGAAACGGAGAAGGTCGCGTTTTGGCCTTGAACCACCGTTCGGTTCGCCGGCTGCGTGGCGATGCCCGGCGCGGTGGCGGCCGAAGCCATGACGGTGAGCACCAAGGTGGCCGAGGTGGTCTCGCTGGCGCCGGCGCTGGCCGAACTCTTGGCGGTGAGACCGATGTTATACGTGCCGACGGTGGCTGGCGTGCCGCCAATGGACCAGAGCGAAGAACCGTTGTTGCCGGTCAGGCCGATGCCCGACGGCAGGCCGGTGGCGGACCAATACGTGGCCTGCTTCGGGGACGTGATCAGGCGCATGCTCCACGGAATTCCCTGGGTGATGTTGGTCTTGAGCGGACTGGCAATGAGCGTGGACGCGCCGGACACGGCTTGCACGCCACCCAAAGCCGCCGCGGCGCCGGCCGCCCAGCGGAATACGATGGCCAGAAGATTCGTGGCGGTCTGCGCCGCGGGCAGGGCGGCGCGCGCCATCGGCAATACCTGAAGCGCCGCGGCCAGAAAGAGCGACGGCAGCCGGATGGCCCGGGTGAGTTTTGCGTTCATAAAATCAATTCGTTGCCGTCGTGGTCCGTGCGGTGGCGGACGCTGGTTGCAACACCACAAACGTCGGCAGCCCCATCACCCCGAACTCATCGAGGATGGGTTTCACGGCGGGGTCGTTGAGCCGCTCCGCTTGAAAGCGCACGAGCGTGTAATCCTTGAGCCGTTGCTGGACACCGGTGTCGCGAAATGTTCCGTGCTCCATCGCGGCGCAGTTCTTACACCAGCTCGCCCAAAAATCCACGAGCACCGGTTTGCCATCCCGGCGGGACTGTTCCAGCGCGGCGCGCAACTCCTTCACGTTGTCGCCGCGGGCGGCGGCCACGATGCTGCCATCCACGCGCCCCGGCATCAGTCCCCAACCCAGCCAGCCGTACCACGCGGCAAAGACGAAGATCAACACGCCGAATCCATGCTTCACCCGCGTCATCCAACCGCCGGGCTTCGGGAGAAACGACAACCCCGCCGCCGCAAACGGCCAGGGAATGGCCATGCCCAGACCGAGCACAAACGGCAGCAAAAGTCCAAGCGGGTTGCCTTGCTGATAAAATGTCGTCGCCAGGAGCAACACTGAAATCACCACCGGCGCCACACAGGCACCCGCGAGCGACGCGGAAACCGCGCCCATCGTTCCGGCGGCGAGGAAGGCGCCGCGGCCACGGCTGGACCTGGCTTCGCCGCTGCGTTGGAAGCGCGAGAGATCAATCGAAAGTTTGTCGAACATGGCCAGCCCGAGCACGGCGAAGACGAGCGCGATGCCGAAGTTGAACCACGCCGAAGAATTGAGCGTGCCGAATTTCGCGCCCGTCAACACGACCGCGAGGCCGAGTCCGCCATAGGCCAGCGCCATGCCCGCACCGTAAGCCGAGCCCATGGCGAAACCGCGTTTGCGGTCCTGATTCTGCGAGCCGGCCCCGAGGATGGCGAGGTTGATGGGAATCATGGGTAACACGCAGGGTGTGAGATTCAGCGCGAGGCCGCCCAGCAGGATCAAGCCCAGCGTCGCGAACAAGCCCAGGCGCGCGAATCGTCCCGCCGGATCGTCGGCGCCGGGGCTTTGTCCTTCGGCCCGATCAAGGAATCCAAGAAACTTCGCGCTGCTCAGATAGCCCGAGGCGCGCCCCGCCACTTGAAAACCGGCGCTCAGTTTGTCGCCGGCGGCCGCCACCGATGTTCCGTCGTCTGCATCCCTGAGCGCGGTGACCGAGTAGTCCGCGCCGATTTTCCAACGGCGCGTTTCCGGAAAGTAGCACTCGGCATCGTTGCAACCCTGGAAATTTACAGCGAGCGTGAGTTCACCCGCGCCGGAATTGGGCAGCGCGCAATACGCCTGGAAACCCTGCTCGAAGGAAAGTTTCTGCCCGCCGCTGAATTTGTCGGGGACGGACCTTGCCGGCGGCAGCGTGGCAGTCACGGGCGCGCCGTTCACCTCAAACGACAGGTTTTCGGCGTAGAGATGATGACGGGCGGGGAATTGAAAGGCCACCGAGAGCGTGGGCACGCCGTTGCTGGTGATCACGGATGGCGCGATCGTGAATGGATTCACGTCGTCGGCCTTCTCCTCGCATTGCGCCGTGAAAGCGGCGACCAGTCCAAACAGCCAGAGCGATTTTGAGAATGGAGTTTTCATGGGTACGACTTTTGATCTTGGGGAAGAGCCGGTGCCGAAGCCCGGGGTGAGTCTTGAGAATCCTTGGTCCGTAACGTATCGAGCTAGTTGCAACCGCAGCCACCGCCGCCCACGCCGCGACCGCCCGACGCGCCTTCGCGGGAGAACCACATGTGTTCGGCCATCATGTTGCCGAGCGGATCGTGGTCCGCGCGCATCACCGGGTCGGCCAGCGCGCCGCGCTCCCACGGGTTGACGTGCTTGCAACCGGCGAGCGGCGCGACGATCAGCGCCAGGAACAGGCCAAGGGCGGATTTCCGTTTCATGCGGACCTCACTTCAGCAGGGCTTCGATTTCCTGCTCGTATTTCTTTTTCGTCTCCGAACCTTTGAAACCGCGGTGGAAGGAGACAATCTTGCCGCTGCGATCCAGCAGGAAGGAACTCGGCATGGTCGGGATCTTCAATTCGGACACGAGCTTGTTGGCGGCGTCGCGCACGATGGTGAAGCTGGCGGGATGCTTCTTGAGGAAGCCCTCCATGTCGTCCTTCTTTTTGTCGAGGTTGATGGCGACGATGACGAGACCCTTGTCGCCGTATTTCTGATGCAACTCCTGCATGGCCGGGAAGGATTCCTTGCACGGGCCGCACCACGAGGCGAAGAAATCCACGAGCACGACCTTGCCTTTCAGGTCAGGCAGCGCGCCTTCGAGATTGTACTTCGCGAGTTCGGGGAACGCGTCGCCCTCCTTGGGTGCGGCGGCCAAAGCCGTGGTGGCGACGTTGAGGGCAAACGCCAGCGCGGTGACGGTGGCGACGATGGTTTTAACTTTGGTTAACGAGGTGTTCATAGAATCGAGGGCTGATGAGGTTTCCGGTTTCGGTGACAATGGCGCCCGACGCGCCAAAAGCGCTGTTGATGAGTTGCAGGCCGTCCTGCGGACCAAGAATGAACGCGGTCGTGCTTAGGATGCCGGCGAGCGTGCAGGTGGGCGCGACGATGTTGACGGCCAGACAGGGGTTGCGGACCGGCCAGCCGGTGCGCGGGTCGAGGATGTGGCCGTAACGGCGGCCGTCATGGACAAAAGAGCGCAGGTAATCGCCCGAACTGGCGACCGCATGGTTGGTGACCGCCACACTGCCCCAGCAAGAGCCGGGCGCTCTGGGATTTTCCAGTCCGACGTGCCACGCGGGCCGGCCCGGTGGCCGGCCCAGCGCCCGGATGTCCTGGCCGAAATCCACCAGCACGTTTTGAATGCCATGCTGGGCCGCCAGCGACATCGCCACGTCCACGGCGTATTCCTTGCCGATGCCGCCGAAGTCAAGCGACATGCCCGGCCGCGCAAGGAACACGCCGCCTTTGCGACGTTGCAAGTGACGCCAGCCGGTGAGTTCCTTCGCGGCGGCGATGGCCGTTTCCGTGGGCATGGCCGGGGGGTTGGCCTTCCAGTTCCACAAACGAATCAACGGCAGCGCCGTGGGATCAAACGCGCCGCGCGTGAAGAAAACCATTTCGTGGCATAGCGCGAGCAGGCGGTCGGTTTCGTCGTCCACTTCAACCCACGCCTTCCCGGCGGCCGCGTTGATGCGGCTGATGAGGCTGGTGTCGAGGAAGCGGGAATATTTCGCTTCAAAATCCGCGACCCAGTTGAGCAGTTGATCCAGATAGGCATTGGCGGTCGGGCGCGACGGTTCGACGAGCGAGACGCGGCAGATCGTGCCCATGGCGTGAAACGACAGGCGGGTCAGGCCGATTTCCTCGCGCACGATGGCGGAACGACGGACGCGCTCGCGAATGGGATTGCTTGCGGTCAGAACCATAGGGTGAGACCTCCGGTGAAGACGTTGGCGCGGGGATACTGATCGGACGAAGTTTCGTTGTCCGTGCCGCGCATTTCGTAACGTTTGTACGCGACCTCCAGGGAGAGATGTTCATGCACCCGCACGCTGAGCGCGATGCCGTAGGTGAACGTCTCAAGCGCCGAGATGCGATAGTCGGCCGAGTAATAATCGGGCGTGGGATAGTTCGCCGGATCGGAGGGATCACCGGGAAAGTGCGTGCCGTAATAGTCCGCCGCCGTCTGGGTGTGGTAGCGGAACAGCGGTGAAAGGATCGCGTATCTGCCAATCTTCTGCTTCCACTGGAGGGAAACGGTGCTGGCAGTGATGCCTTGATCATCGTGCGCAAGGCGATAGCTGAGTTCCGCGGCGCCCTTAACCGGGTCAAAGTTTTGTTGCAGGGAAACGAATCCCACCTGGCGAAACTTGTGGCCCGGACGCTGTTCCGGCCAGAGCGTGTACGGCCCGCCGAAGTACGGAAAGTCGTCGAACAAGACTCCCTTGTACGGGTCGCTAAGATAACCATCGGCGTAACCCAGGGTGAGATTGACGCTCAAGATTGTGTTCGGCCCGAGCAACTGGGTCAGGCCGAGCAAGAAGTCCGTGGCGTCCTTGTCCTGCCACTCGCGCGGCGAGGAACTGTCCAACACGCTGTCGAAACTGTGACTCACGCCCCAGGAAACCGTCGTGTTCTTGTCGTTGAATTCCATTGCGTGTGTCAGCGCGAGGCCGAACGATTTGTAATCATTCTCTTCGCTGTACGCGGCCTGCGGGGTGAAGGTGTGATTGGCCAGTTTGAGCGCCGACTCCAGGAATCCCGCGTAGCGCTTGTCTTCGACCTGGGCCGTGGCCACATGCGATTCACCCGGCAACGGCGGCGCACCGGTTGGGGTGGCGCCGGAGACCGAATCGTAAACGAAGTTGCCCTTCAGCGTGGCCCACGACTTGAGTGCCGCATCGAAATAGAAGCCGTGGGTCTGGACGTGAATCCGTCCGTCTTCCTCCTGGTAGTCTTCGTAGCGATAGTCCGCGCGGTTTTCGGAGCGAGCGCGGAGCGGCAGCGCCACCGCGAGCCACGCGGCGACGAACAGCGATGCTTGTCGGGACCGCTCCGAAATGCGTGGACCTCCCGCTTCGGATGCGAGCCGGCCCCTGATGATTTGTGACACCTCCTTGGCGTCTGCCCGGTTGCCTGCCTTCATCACGGAGCGCGGTTTAGCACCGGTGATGCCACGGTGCCGGCGTCAATTATTCCTGAGCGTTCAAAAAAACGGGACGCGATAGAAACACAGCCGGGCGGGCCATTTCTGTTTTGACCGCCAGAAAGTGGAATCAATCTGTCATGGAACGATGCCAGTCGGAAAACGGACAAGATTGACAAAGCAGTTCCAAAAAGTGACGAATTTCCGCCCGAATCTAAAAGAATTTTTACCTGGGTCCGGGTTTCGCAAAGGCGGTTGCGACGATCAATTTGGTCTGCTGGGCGAGACAACATGAAACTTGATTGGTGTGCATCCGTCGTTCGCTCCTTTACTGAACGGGACGCGGGACTACACTCCCTTCATGCAGAAATCTCGACTGGCGCTCGTGCTCGCGCTGGCGCTGTTTGTATTCGCGATCGGCCTGGGCCTGTGGCTCGGCGCGCTGGCGTTGCGTTCGGTGGGATTCGGCGGCAGCAAGTTGAAGTTTTACAACTCCGCCACGGTGCTCCAGCAGGTGCAGACCCTCTCCCAACTCGTCACGGTCAAATACGTGATGGAAAAGGTCGTGCTGCTCGAAGACGTGCAATGGTTCGGCGAAAGCCGCGTGCTGCTCATTGCCCACGGCATCGTCAAGGCCGGCGTGGATCTCCAGGACCTGAAGCCGGAGGACGTGCGGGTCGCGGGAAAGAAGATTTCCATCCGGCTGCCGGCCGCGCAGATTACCGATGCCTATCTCGACGAGAAGCAAACCCGCGTCGTCGAGCGCACCACCGGTTTGTTGCGGATGTTTGACAAGGACATGGAACAGACCGCCCGCCAGAATGCGGTGGAGGACATCCGCCGGGCCGCCCGGACCTCGGGCATTTTGAAGGACGCCGACGAGCGGGCGCGCATGCAGTTAAAAAACCTGTTCCTGCAAATGGGCTTTGAGGAGGTCGAAATCCGCGATCGTTGAAGCCAGATGGCGGTGGGTTGAGAAAGGGCATTACGGCAGGACACTGCCTTGATTTGAGCCAGGCAGCGAGGAGAGAAATGGAGGCGCTCGGCGGGGTTGCTTTCCGCGCGCGTGCGATTTCAGCCAAATACAATTGGCAGTTCAGAATCCCCGGCCCCCAGGTGTTTGATCGTGACCGGGGTTGGGATGTGCATTTGCTCCGCCCACTCGGTGGCGATGGTCAAACGTTGCTTCGGCGCATGGGAATGTGTGTGTTGGGCGCGAAGCTGCATGAGGTACAGCACAATGGGGCGGGGAGTCGGGCGGCGGTTGGTGATTTGTTCGTAACCGCGCGACTCCTGCATCATTTTCATCAACATTGCTTTGTTTGCCATATCCAATCCTGCGCCCGCTACTGCAGAACGTGTGCCATGCGCGAGTTGCGACGTTTGCGGGTCGGACTGCAATCAGAAATCTCCCCGACTTCGGGTCGGCAGACCGGATTCGCGGAGACTCCGAGAGACTTCTGGCGGGCCGGCCGGAAAATGGCGGGTCGCGACGGGTCAAATCCGCTTGGCACGGACGGATCGTTTTGATTACCTGAGCGCGCCGCATGATTAAGCCGCGCCACAAACTCACCCTGTTGTTGCTGGCCGTGTTGCTTCCCCTGGTGGCGCTTGCGCAGCCGGACCTGCCGCAGCCCAAACCGGACGAGGAGTGGATCATCGAGGCGCTTACGCCGGAAGGTCAGTTCGATTACGACGCGGCCACGGGGGTTGCCACCGGCACGAACGGCCTGCTCATAAAATTCGGCGGGGCGGTGATGACCGCGGATCGTGCGGCGGTCAACCAGGAAACCGGCGAGGCCGAGGGCGATGGCAATGTCCGCATCCAGCGCGACGACCAGATCTGGGCCGGGGAACACATCCGCTACAATTTCAAGACCCGCCAGATGGAGGCGCAACAGTTCCGGACGGGCAAGACGCCGGTGTTTGCGGAGGGCAAACAGTTGCGCGGGGATGTGACCAACAGCGTTTACATCGCCGAGGGCGCGTATGTCACCACGGACGACGTAAGCGAGCCGTTCACCAAGATCCGAGCGAACCGCCTCAAAATCGTTCCCGGCAAGTACGTCCAGGCCCAGCATGCCGTGTTATACTTAGGGGGCGTGCCCGCGTTCTATTTTCCCTATTACCGGCGCAATCTTGGGGAACGGGCGAACAACTGGAACTTCACCCCCGGCTACCGCAGCAAGTTCGGTCCGTTTCTTTACAGCACCTATGAATGGTTCCTGAGCGAGCAGGTGGACGGCGCCTTGCATCTGGATTATCGCGCCAAACGCGGGCCGGGACTCGGGCCGGACATTAACGCGCACCTAGGCCGCTGGGGCGACGCCAAGTTGAAGTACTATTATCTCTACGACGAGGATCCCGGCGAAAGCGATGGCGTCACCCCGCCGCACAACCGCCAGCGCGTGTCGTTCAACTACGCTTCGAACCCGTTCACCAACCTGTACGTCAAGGCCGCGGCCAACTATCAAAGCGACTCCGAATTGTTGCACGATTTCTTCGACGGCGATTACCGGGAGGATCCGCAGCCCAAAACTTTTGTGGATGTCAACCGGTTGTGGGACAACTTCAGTCTCGAAACCTACGTGCAGCCGCGCGTGAACGATTTCTACGAGACGGTCGAGCGCCTGCCGGAGGTCAAGCTCACCGGCTTCCGCCAGCAGGTCGGGCCGCTGCCGGTCTATTATGAAAGCGAAAGTTCCGCGGGCTGGTATCGCCGCGAGTTCGCGGAAATCACCAACAGTTTTCCGGCGACGAACAATTTTTCCGCCGCGCGCGCCGACACGTATCACCAATTGACCCTGCCGCACACGTTTTTTGGCTGGCTCAACATCGCCCCGCGCGTGGGCGGGCGGTTCACGTATTACAGCCACGCGGATGGCGACGGCGCCACCACGCATGATGAATATCGGAGCGTGTTCAACACCGGCGCGGAGACCACCCTCAAGGCATCGCGCCTCTGGTCCGGGGCGCAGAATAAATTGCTCGAAGTGGACGGCTTGCGCCATATCGTCGAACCCTCGATCAACTACGTTTTTGTGCCGGATCCGAGCGTCGAGCCGCCCAAGCTGCCGCAGTTCGATTACGAATTGCCCAGCCTGCGCCTGTTGCCCATCGAGTATCCGGACTACAACTCCATTGATTCCATCCAGAGCCAGAATGTCTTCCGGTTTGGCCTGCGGAACAAATTTCAAACCAAGCGCGAGGGGCGTGTGGTCAACCTGTTGAACTGGAATGTCTATACCGATTGGAATCTGAACCCGCACACCAATCAAACCACGTTTTCCGACCTGTTCTCGGACCTAAGCTTCCGGCCGCGCTCGTGGATCTCGCTGGAATCGCAGACGCGGTACGACATTGATTCCGGCGAGTTCAACCTGGCGTTTCACACGCTGACGCTTCATCCGGGCGAACGCTGGAGCTGGGGGGTGAGTCATTATTATTTGCGCACGGACGACAGCTCGTCCCCCACGGCCTGGGGCCCGGGCAACAATCTCATTTCGAGCACCATCTTCCACCGCCTGAACGAAAACTGGGCGACGCGCGTTTCGCACCGCTTCGAGGCGCAGGACGGGCGGCTGGAGGAACAGCTCTACACGCTTTACCGCGATTTCCGCAGTTGGACCGGGGCGCTGACGTTCCGGGTGCGCGAAGACGATTCAGGATCGAAGGACTACACGGTGGCCTTCACCTTCTCGCTCAAAGCCCGGCCCCGTTTTGCGGTGGGCGGTGACGCGGTCCGGCCCGAGGAACTGCTCGGTAACTAGAGCGGATGCCCGGCTTTTCCGAACCTGGATCGAAGCCGGACGATCAACGATTTCTCACGAATAATTTTCCCGGCAGTTGCTTGATCACGCGTTTCATTTCCAGGCTCAGCAAGGCAACGTTTACGGCGGAAGGCGGCAGACCGCTTTTGCGGATAACTTCGTCAATGCTCGTTTCGTCGTCGGTTCTCAGCGTGTCGTAAACTTTTTGTTCGTTCTCGGAAAGTTCCAGCGCGGGCAGCACGCCGGTTTCGCCGGGCGACGGGGGTCTGTTGCTGGTTGGGAACAAATACTCGAACTCGCTCAAAATGTCCTCCGCGCCTTCGCAAAGTTTTGCCCCTTTCTTGATCAGGTCGTGACAACCCTTGCTTCGCGGTGAATCAATGCGGCCTGGTACGGCGAACACCTGCCGGCCGTATTCCGTCGCGAAGTTGGCCGTGATCAGCGCGCCGCTGTGCAAATCCGCTTCCACCACCACCGAGCCGAGCGTCATGCCGGCGACGATGCGGTTGCGGATGGCGAAGGATTGCTTGTCGCCGTTGCGGTTGAAGGGAAACTGCGTCATGACCGCGCCGTTCTCCACGATGCGCTCGAACAAATCCTTGTTCTCCGGCGGGAACACGATGTTGATGCCGGTGCCGAGCACGCAAACCGTCCGGCCTTTCGCCGCCAGCGCACCTTGGTGCGAGGCCGTGTCTATGCCCCGCGCGCCACCGCTTACAACGGTCACGCCAACGTAGGCGAGTTGATACGCCAGTTTGCGCGCGGTCTCGATGCCGTAATGCGTCGTTTGTCGCGAGCCGACCATCGCCACGGCGTTCTTGTCCTTCGCGTTCAGCCCGCCTTTGACGTAGAGCACGATCGGCGGATCGTAAATTTCCCGCAGCATTGCGGGATAGTCCTCGTCCGATTGAATCAATACGTGGCAGTTGAAGTCGGCGATGCGTTTCAATTCGCCAGCGAGGTCAGCCGATTTTTCCCAAGCCGCAATCGCCTCCGCCGTGTCCTGGCCGATGCCGCGGACGCGCATGAGTTGAGATTTGGAAGCTGAGAGAATCGCCGGGGCTTCGCCGAAATGTTCGAGCAATTGCCGCACACGGACCGGGCCGACCCCTTCGATGAGATTGAGTGCCACCAACGCTTCGCGGGAATCCATGGCGGTTGGATAACGATTCAGCGGTTGGAGTTCAAGCTTTAGCTTGCAGGCTGAACAGGGGAAAACAAGCTAATGCTTGGACTCCAGCGTTACAGCAATCGAATCTGCTCCTTCTCGCTGGCAACCAACTCGCCCAAGCCCGCCACCCGCCCGCGCCGGCGTTCGATGATTTCCTTGTCCGTTCCCGGATCATAGGCCACGGGATACCTGCCGTCCCAGCACGCCATGCAGAACGATTCGCGCGGGGAGCCCGTCGCGCGCACCATGCCGTCCTGCGAAAGATAATGCAGTGAATCGGCGTTGAGATACTTGCGAATTTCTTCCACCGAATGATTGGCGGCCATCAGTTTGTTGCGGTCGGGAAAATCAATGCCATACACGCACGGATTCATGTGCGGCGGGCAACTCACTCGCACGTGGACCTCCTTCGCGCCGGCTTCCTTGAGCGTGTTCACGCGCGCCTTGCACGTCGTACCGCGCACGATGGAATCGTCCACGATGACCACGCGCTTGCCCTTCACGATTTCGCCGATGAGATTCAACTTCACCCGCACGTTGAAATCGCGGATGAGCTGGGACGGCTGGAGAAAGCTGCGGCCGATGTAGTGATTGCGCACAAACGCCATCTCGTAGGGAATCCCCGACTCCAGTGAAAATCCCAACGCGGCGGAATTGCCGCTGTCGGGCACGGGAATCACCAGGTCGGCCGCCACCGGATACTCGCGGGCGAGTTGCCGGCCCATCTCCACGCGGACCTTGTAAACGTTCCGGTTGCCAAGGTTGCTGTCCGGCCGCGCAAAATAAACGTATTCAAACATGCACAACGCGCGGCGTTGGTGTTCAGGAAACGCCTGCAAACTGGTCAGCCCCTGTCCGTTGATGACCACGATTTCCCCCGGCTCCACGTCCCGCACGAACTTCGCGTGGATCAAATCCAGCGCGCAAGTTTCCGAGGACAACACCCAACCGTCGCCCAGTTTTCCAATGCACAACGGACGAAAACCAAACGGGTCCCGCACGCCGATGAGTTCGCCCTCGGTCATGATGACGAGCGAATACGCGCCCTCAATGCGCCGCATCGCGCCCACGAGGCCTGTGCCGTGGCCGTTGTAATTCGGCTGGGCCAGCAGGTGCAAAATGATCTCGCTGTCCACCGTGGTTTGAAACACCTGGCCCTTGGCTTCCAGCTCCTCGCGCAAGCGCGCGGCATTGGTGAGGTTGCCATTGTGCGCCACGGCGATCTGGCCGCGCGCGGAGTTGCCTGTCAGCGGCTGCGCATTGCGAATGTGCGACGAGCCGGTGGTGGAATAGCGGGTGTGTCCGACCGCCACATGCCCGACCAATTGATGCAAAACCTTGCCGTCAAAGATCTGCGACACCAGGCCCATGCCCTTGTGCTCGCGAAATTGTTTGCCGTCGCTGGTGACGATGCCCGCGCTTTCCTGGCCGCGATGCTGCAAGGCAAACAGGCCGTAGTAGGCCAGTTCCGCGGCGTTCGGGTGGCCGTAAACACCGAACACACCGCAATAATGTTTGGGGTAGTGCTGCTGCATCGCGACGAACAAACTTCGACGACATTCCAACAGACGCCAGGTGATTCAGCAAGTTCCAAAAAATTTCGCGCGCCACTTCCGCAACACACCCACAAATGCGGCATCCGCCCGGCGACCGAGAAATTCTATCGGTGAGAACCCACGCGTGACCGCCACCCACAGGGAAAGCGCGAAAACCACCACGGACACGGTCTGATTTTGCCAGCCGTCGAGCCGCCACTGGCCTTTCCAGAACCAGACCGGACGATGAAAAACCGGCTCGCTGTAACAAATCGGCCACAAATCGGCGACGGACGGACCGCGCGAGCCGAGCAGGTCGCAGAGCAGGTGCAGGTGAAACGTGAGCAGGCACAAGAGTGCCACGCGCCAACGCTTTTGCGCAAAACAGGCGAGCAAACCCGCTACCAAAATCGCCCCCGGCCAGCCGTGGAGCAACACGTGATGGTAACGTTGGTAGTAATCGAAAGAAGGATCGCCACCTTGGGAAACAGCTTTGGCCACGTCCACGACCAGACCCAGCCCGTCGGCGTCCGGCAGAATGCCGGCCAGCGTCACCAGTTTCCGGTCGCGCGGATTGTCCGTCACCACCGAGGCGACCAGCCAGCTACCGATGAAGTGCGTAATCGGAGACATCGTTTCCTTTACGCTCAACCCAACACCGGATTGCCCGCAAAGTTCCGCCGTCGTTGGATTCGGTCATTTGTCAAAAGCAGATAATGCACTCGCGATGCGAAGCGCCAGCGCCGGCCGGGTGAAGAATTCGCCGCGCGACGGCTTCACCGCGTTCCCGCGCAATCGGGCCAGCGAGGCGGGTCCAACTCGGCCGCCGGGTGGGTGATCGCAATTCATGGGGATGATTTATTGCCTCCGCAGGCGAAAGATTTCCTGGCCGGTGGTAATGGGGTTGGTCACAACATTCAGGCCGTCCACGATGACCGGCGCGTTGGTCAGGGTCTTCCACAATGGCGATGTCAAACCACCAGCCGACTCCAGGACAAAATCAGGGGCGCCCGCGGGCCAGTGCAAAAGCGTATCCCCGCCGATTCGGCTGATCCCCAACTCAACGGCCGTCACGCCAAACAGATCGCTCAACCCGAACAGGCCGGCGCCATCATCCGCGCGCAGGAACATCGCATCCGCTGTTTGCATCAAGGTCATCGAGCCCGTCCATTGGCCGCCGGTAAAACCGCCGGTGGCAGCCGGCTGGAGCGCGACCGGTTGCAGCGTTTGAACCACATAGGCGAGATCAACAAACCACCAGCGCGCGTAATCATAGTAGTTGGGCCACGCATCGCCGTAGGCATAAAACGCCTGATCAATCGTTCCGTGCGCGAACGTGGCCGGTCCGTCACTTCGCCAGTAGCGGTTGCCGCTGGCCGCATACACACCCAAGAGATACCGCACGCCTGCGGACAGCCGGACTGGCGAGGACAACGCCGTCTCTTTCCACGTGCCGGGCACGCTCGTCACGACCTGGCTGGCCAGCAAATTGCCGTCCTCGGTCCAGATCGAAACCTTGCTGCCAAAATAGTGCCGCACGTGCGTTACGATCAGGTCCGTGTTTGGCGTGAACGAATATCCCAGCGTGTAGGGTGTTGGCGTGTCCGCAAAGCTGTGGGTCGGCGCGCCCAGAATCGTGCCACTGGTTTCGGACGTGATGGCATACCCGGACAATGAAGCCGGACCGGTGTAATTGCTGACGATGTTGTCGAAATAATCGCGCGCGGTCACGGTTGCGGCGAACGGCTGACCCAGGTATTGCGGAGAAGCGAGATTGTCCCAGGCGAAATGATGCAATTGGCCGGGCAGCCCGTCGTCGTTCACGATGAAACCGGTGGCCTGGTAGTTGCCCAAAACCGCATTCACTGGCCAACCCAAATCCACGTTGAAAGTCTCGGTGTTTTCCGCCGCCGTATCTCCGTTCACGGTCACGACTATCGTCTGGACCGTTTCGCCCGGCGGGAAGAACAACGCGCCATTGGTGAGAATGAAATCTGTCGGCGACCAGGCTGTGCCGCCGTACACCACGTAATCGCCGGAAACCGGGCGACTGCTGGGCGAAGTCATGGTCACAGTGAAAATGGCGTTTGTTGGGCCGGCATTTCCTTCCTTCACGGACACGTCCTGGATCAACAGGATCGGCAATGGATCGTCATTCCAAATCTGCCCGGCCGCCTGTGCTTTCACCAGAGTCGCGTTGCTCGGACTGGAGAGGTTGAGGAACAGCGATTCGTCCTCTTCGTTCAAGAAGTCACCTTTCACCTGCACGGACGCGACGCGGCTCGTCTGGCCCGGAGCGAAGTAGAGCGTCCCGTTGGTGGCGACATAATCGCTTCCGGCCATGGCCGCGTCGTCACCCGTGGCGTAGTTGACCATCACGGGGTAACCGCTGGCGGTGGACAGGCGCACGACAAAATTCATCGCCGCAAAACCGCTGTTGCCCTCCACGACCGCCACATCGTCAACGATGAGTCCGGATTCGACGACGCTGGTCACCGCTTCGGCGGTGTTGTTAACGGGAGTGAGATCGGGTTCGGCCCGGGAAACCGTGGCCACGTTGGTCAGGGCACCGGCGCCGCCGACGAGGATGTTGATCGTCAGCACGGCGGACGAGGTTGCGGGCAGCGCACCCAGGTTGCAAAGCACGAGGCCCGCAAGGTTGGTGGCGGTTCCCTGCGAAGCCGACGCCGAAAGGAACGTCACGCCTGCGGGCAGGAAGTTGGTTACCATCACTCCCGTGGCCGCCAAAGGCCCGGAATTCTTGACGGTGACCTGATAGCTGAGTGGCGCACCTGTGCCCACCGGGTCCGGCGATACGGCGATCTTCACCGAGATGTCATTGGTCACCGAAATATCGAAGCGATCGCTGAAACCGATGTGACCTGGTGCATCGTTGGCCTTCAGCCGGACGCCGGTGCCGTTGTCCAACGGCGTAATGTCTCCCGACCAGATGCCATTCACGAAATTCCCGGACTGCACCGGCGCAATGGCGACCGATTGCAGCGACCCAACCGTGTAACGCAAATCCACCAGCCACAATTCCCCACTGGAGTATTGCGGGAAATCGTCATCGTAGCTGTAGTACCCCTGATCAATCGTTCCGTCCGGGAATTGTGAAGGCAGCGTGTACTTTAGATAAAGCGACTGGTTCTCACGGTAAACGGCCACCCGATACCTGGTCCCCGCGGAAAGTGCGATGGGCAATGCCAGTTCGGTTTCGTTCCAGACACCCGGCGTACTGGCGACAGCCTGGCTGGCAATCAACGTCCCGTCATCCGTCCAGATGGAAACCCTGGCGCCGGAATAATGGCGGACATGCGTCACCACAATATTTGTGTTGGGCGTGAAGGCGTATCCGGCAGTCTGGGGATAGGTGTAGTCGGTATTCGGCGACGGAGAACTCAAGATGGTTCGGTCAGCGTTTCCGCCAACCATCGTCGCGGACAGACCAACTGTGCCCGTGAAATTGCTGACCGTGCTGTTGAAGTAATCCTTCGCGATCAGAGTCACCGGTAGCGACTGTCCGACGAAGACGGGATTGGTGATTTGCCCCCACGAAAAGTGATGCAACTCGCCCGGCAGACCGTCGTCGTTGAGAATCCAGCCGTAGACGGAGGAGTTGAACCAGTTCGCATTCATCAGCGACTGGAATTGAACCGCGAAATACTCGCTGTTTTCACGCGCGGTGTCCGGGTTGATTGTGATGGCGATGGTTTGCAGGGTTGTTCCCGGGGGGAAAACCAACATGCCGTTCGTCGCGGTGAAATCCCAGGGAGAACTGGCCGTGCCACTACTCGTGGCGTAACCCACGGAGACCGTCCGCCCGCTGGCCTCCGACAAATACACGGGAAACAAAGCCGCCGTTGAACCGCTGTTCCCTTCCGTGACCGCGGAGTCCAGCATGAAAAGATAAGGCGGTTCGTCGTCGTCCAGGATGGTCGTTACGCCTAGGTTGGTGATAACGCTCGCATTGGTCGGACCGCTGAGATGCAGGGAAAAAGTTTCGTTGTCCTCGTCGAGTTCGTCGCCCATCACGGGAACCATGATTGTCTTCAGCGTCTCGCCTGGCGCAAAGGTGAGTGTTCCGGTTCGGCTCAGGTAATCACTGCCGGGGGCTGCGGTGCCGTTCGTTGTGGCATAATTCACCGTGACCGTTTGCGGGCTGGCGGGCGAAAGCGTCACGGTCAGTCCCACTTCAGTCGTCCCCGCGTCCCCTTCGGCGGCCGTTCTGATTCCGGGATAAAGGACCGGCGAACTCACCGTGGTGGTCGCGATGGCATTGTTGTTCAAAAGGTAAACGTCCGGCTCCGCGCGCGTCACGGAAGCCCGGTTGGTGAGCACGCCGTTCGCGGTAGGCTGGACCACAACCGCGAGAGTAGCCTGACTGTTGCCGGCCAAAACGCCGAAATTGCAGACAATCGTCCCGTTGAGGTTCGAGCAGGTTCCAACCGAGGGCGTGGCCGACACGAATGCCGCTCCGGCCGGCAGAACATTCGTCAACAACACCGCGGTGGCGGTGGACGGACCCGTGTTGGTGACCCGGACGAAATAAGTCAGATTGACGCCCACCGCGATGGGATCGGCCGAATCGGCCACGGTGATTGAAATATCGTCCGGCGGCAGAATCTGACCGTCGGAAACCGACACCGTGTCCATGAACCACCCCAGCCCGCCCCCGCTGCCGTCACTCGTAAAGCGCCAGCGCAGTTGGATGCTCTGGCCCGCGGCGGTGGCCGGAAGAAAAAGCTCCGTGGTGATGAAGCCTCCCGAGTTGCCGCCCCAACCCGTCGAGTAGGTGGGATACCCGTTCGTAATGAAAAGGCCGCCCGCCGACGTGATATCATTGAAAGGTCCGCCCGCAATCGAAATTTCCAGTAACCCGCGGTCACAGCAACTCTCGGTGCTGAAGTGGTGCCGGAAGCGCAGCCGGCAGGCGGGCGTTGGCAGAACCATCGGCGGGGAAACCAACTCGGCCTGGCTGTAGGTGGCGAGATCGGAAACAAACATGGCGCTCGGCGGCGTATCGTTGGTTCCGGAATTGACCTGCCAGCCGGTGCCCGCGCCGCTGAACGAGGTCGTCCAGCCGAACGGCAGCCCCGGGCCACCGTCGAAATTCTCCGCGAACAGCTCCCCGGCGCGGCAGGCCGGTTGCGATTTGAAGACAACCGCGACCGCGAGCGTTGCCAGGAAGATGCAACCAAGTGTCCGTCGTGCGCTTTCAAGCGTTGGGCCCGATGCTGTGGCATGGCACATAATTCCTTTCTCTCGCTGCGCGCTCTCCGCGCTAAATGCCGTTTTACGCCAACCCGAATTGCGCGTCAACGCAAATGCCACGTTCTCGCGAATGGTGGACCGCAATCCCCTTACGCCATCGCGCGGGCGATGCTGTTCCACCACGCATCGTGCAATTCGGTGAGCGGGGCGGATAATTCGCCGCTGGCGGTTTTCACCGTCAGCTGGTCGCCGCCGACTTTGCCGATTTGCACCGCCGGCACGCCCATAAGTTTGGCGCGTTCGACGACTTTCACGGCGTCGAGCGCTTTGCAACTGATGATGACGCGCGATTGCGTTTCGCCGAACAGGAGAGCGTCCAGTCTTACCGTGGCTGCGTCTCGTGAGAGCGCGGCTGACTGATCCGTCCGATTGGCCGCGCTCTCACGAGACGCAGCCACAGCAGAAAGGTCAATCATCGCGCCAATCAATCTTGGCGTTTCGCGGGCGATGAGTTGGCTGATACAGCTTTCCGCGAGCGCGACGGCGAGGCCGCCTTCGCTGCAATCGTGCGCGCTCTTCACGAGGCCGGATTGGATCAGGCCGAGGAGCGTGGTGTGCAGCGTCCTCGCGACTTCCAGATCGCAGCGCGGTGGTGAACCGTTCTTCTGGCCGTGGACGACTTGCAGATACGCGCTGCCGCCGAGGCCGAAAATCGGATCGGCTTTGTCCACCGCTTCGCCGAGTAGGATGATGGCGTCGCCTTCATCTTTGAACCACTGGGTTGTTATGTACTCAGGTTTCTCAATCAGCCCCACCACGGAGATGGTCGGCGTCGGATCGATCGGACCAGTCGGACTCTGGTTATACAAGGAGCAATTTCCACCCGTGACGGGCGCGTTGAAGGCTTTGCAACCTTCCGCCAGACCGCGCACGGACTCCTTGATCTGCCAGAACAGCTCGGGCTTGAGCGGGCTTGGCATGTTGAGGTTGTCCGTCGCGCCGAGCGGCACTGCGCCGGAGCAAGCAAGATTGCGGCACGCCTCGGCCACTGCAGCTTTCGCGCCTTCATACGGATCGAGGTAAACGTAACCGCCGTTGCAATCCACGGTCATGGCGATCAACTTCTCCAGTGGCTGCGAACGTGAGTTCGCGGCTAATTGAGCCGTGTTCTCACGAACACAGCCACTCACCGGCAATGAATCTTCCTTAATGCGGATGACCGCGGCGTCGCTGCCAGGCAAAACGACTGAGCCGTCGCGCACTTGATGATCGTATTGGCGATAGACCCAGTTCTTGGAAGCGATGCTCGGGAACGCCAGCAGCTTTTTCAAAACGTCGGCAGGCGCAGTCGTGTCGGCGATGCCGTCGAGGCGGAACGCTTTCACTTCCGCGATGTAGGCGGGCTCTTTTGCCTCGCGCTGATAGACGGGCGATTCGTCGGCAATCTTCTTCGCGGGAATGTCCACGACGAGTTTGCCGCCGTGGCGCACCTTCATGTGGCCGGTGTCGGTGATGATGCCGATCTCGGCCCACGGCAAATCCCACTTGTCGAAAATGCGTTTCACTTCCTCTTCGCGGCCCTTGTGGACGACGATGAGCATGCGTTCCTGCGATTCCGAAAGCATGATTTCGTAGCTGCTCATGTTCGGCGCGCGTTGCGGAACTTTGTCGAGTTCGATCTCGATGCCCGTGCCGGCGCGCGCGGCCATTTCGCAGGTGGAACAGGTCAAACCCGCCGCGCCCATGTCCTGCATGCCGGCGACTGCGCCGGTGGCGAGCAATTCGAGGCACGCTTCGCACACGAGTTTTTCCATGAACGGATCGCCGACCTGCACCGCGCCGCGCTGTTGCTCGGCGGATTCCTCGGTCAAATCCTGCGACGCAAACGCCGCGCCCGCGAGACCGTCGCGACCCGTGGCCGGGCCGACGTAAAACACGGGATTGCCCACGCCCTTCGCCGCACCGCGCGTGATCTGTTCGTGACGCAGCACGCCGAGGCAGAACGCGTTCACGAGCGGATTGCCTTGATACGTCTTGTCGAAATACACCTCGCCCGCAACGGTCGGAATGCCGAAGCAATTCCCGTAATGCGCGATGCCGGCCACCACACCGGAGAACAGGCGGCGGTTGTTGAGAATCTCCTGCGTCACACCGTTGGCAGCAAGTGAGTGGGTGAGTGGGTGAGTGGGTGAGTGGGGTTCGTCGCCGGCTGCTTTCTCACTCACCGGCTCACCCACTTTCCCACTCACGGTTCCATTGGCGGTGATCGGCCCAAACCTCAGAGAATTGACCGCACACACCGGTCTTGCGCCCATCGTGAAGATGTCGCGCACGATGCCGCCGACGCCGGTGGTCGCGCCCTGAAACGGCTCGACCGCGCTCGGATGGTTGTGCGACTCGATCTTGAACGCGATGGCGATGCCGTCACCGATATCAATGATGCCGGCATTTTCCTCGCCCGCGCCGACGAGGATCTTCGGCGACTTGGTGGGGAAGGTCTTGAGCAGCGGCTTGGTGTTTTTGTAGCTGCAATGCTCGCTCCACATCACGGAAAAGATGCCGAGCTCGGTGTAGCTCGGCACGCGGCCGAGGATTTCCACCGCGTGGGCGTATTCTTCCGGCGTGAGGTTGTGTTTGGCAACCAACTCTGGGGTGATGGCGGGTTCGGGCATCGGAGCAAATAATTAAGCCGCAGCAGCGACAGTTTTGTTGTTAAGAGCGGCGAAGATGCTTTCGAAAATCCATTTGCCGTCGTCGCTGCCGAGCAGCGGTTCGCAGGCGCGTTCGGGATGCGGCATCAGGCCGGCCACGTTGCGCTTCTCGTTGCAGATGCCGGCGATGTTCAGCAGCGCGCCGTTCGGATTGGCGCTGTCGGTCAGGTTGCCGTCCTTGTCGCAGTATTGCCACAGGATCTGGTTGTTGGCCTTAAGCTTGGCGAGCGTTTCTTCGTCGGCAAAGTAGCAGCCTTCGCCGTGGGCGATGGGCACGCGGAGAATTTTTCCCGCCGGAATCTGGCTGGTGAACGACGAGTCGTTGGTGGCGGTCTTGAGGAAAATGTTTTCGCAGTGGAATTGCAAATCGCGATTGCGGATGAGCGCGCCGGGCAGCAGTCCGGCTTCCGTCAGCACCTGGAAACCGTTGCAGATGCCGAGGACGAGACCGCCGTTGTCGGCGAACTGTTTCACCGCCTGCATGACGGGGCTGAACCGCGCGATCGCGCCGCAACGGAGGTAATCGCCGTAGCTGAAACCGCCGGGCACGATGACGCAGTCGGCGTCGCCGAGCGAGGCGTCCTTGTGCCAGACGAGGCGCGCGGAATGGCCGAAGTGCCGCACGGCGTGGACGGCGTCCTGATCGCAGTTGGAGGCGGGGAACTGTAAGACTGAAAAATTCATTTGGTTTGGATGACCGGGTTGCTGGCGGGGCCGCAGGGGAGAAAGAGAGAAAAGGTGAAAGGGGGAGTAGCGCGTTTGCTCCCTTTCACTTTTTCTCTCCTGCACCCTTTCAGCCTCTGCGGCATGGCATTCATTCGATCTCCAGCTTGTAGTCTTCGATGACCGGGTTACTCAAAAACTTGTGCGCCGCGTCGTTGATGGCTTTGTGCGCGGCGGTTTTGTCGGTGCCCGGGGCGAGATCAATTTCGATGTATTTGCCGATATGGACGCCGGTGACGCCGGTGTAGCCCAGATGGGCGAGGGCGTTCTGGACGGTTTTGCCCTGGGGATCCACGACGGCTTTCTTTGGTGTGATGATAATTTTGGCTTTCATCAGAAACGGGTGTTGGTCCGTAAAAAATTCCGCCCGCAGGGTGGAGAATTCCAACCGGCGGGGCGAGAAGATTCTGGTAGTGGCGCGGGCGTCCTCGCCTGCGATTGTCCGTGCGGGCGTCCCGCCGGCACGTTCAACCACCAGCCGAGACAGCCGGTGGGACGATGGCAGAGGGGACGGCGACTTCACTATCGCGCCTGACGGACGCGGATGGTGTAGCGCTTGGCCTTGTCGTTGGCGGAGACGAACTTCAACTGCTCGGTGGCGTTTTCAGTAAGAATGACCGTTTGCCACGGCGTCTCGTCGCCGGTGCTCATGCCATTCGCATCCTTGAAGACGCAATTGGATTGCACCTCGATGCGGCGGTTCTCGCGGTTGCGCAACGCAACGGTCACTTCCAGCCGGCCGTCGGTCAAGGTTTGGGCGAAGGGCTGGCCGGAGGTGGTGATCGAGTATTGCACGCCCGGATCCATCAGCACCACGGGATGGGCGAGTTCGTAGGCCGGCGTCTTCGATTGTTCCGGCAGATACGGGCCTTTGTCGTAGGAGGACTTGCAGCCCGCGACGGCCAGCATGGCGGCGGGAACCAGGGCGATGAGTTTTGCTTTCATTGGGTTTGTGGGGTTGTGGAACTGTCGCTGACGAACACGACCTTGTCCCGGTCCGTGTCCGCGATGTTCACGGTGATTTGTTTGGTGAGATTGGCAACCATCCGGTCGCCGGCTTCGAGAAATTCCACGGTCAAGGCATGTTCGCCCGGCGGCAACGTCATCATCGCGCAACTGATGTATTGCGGGAGGTTGTCCCAGGTGCGCGTGTCGGCTTCCGGGTTGGCGGCGGCGGAAAAAATCTTGCTGGCGAGGCCGGCGAGCACCAGGCCCAGGCCCACTTCATCGCCGACATTGTGCCGGCCCTGTTGCGTGCCGGCGAGGATCGCGCCGCTGGCGATGGCAACGTTGCCCGCCGTGTCCGTGGCGGATTTGAAAACCGCCTTGTTGGCGAGCACGTGGTCCATCACCCGACCGCCCCGGGTCGTGGCCTGAAAACTCACGTCGTCGGTGGGGGCTACCGGCAGGTTGACCGAACCGGTCCTGACGCGCGCGGCAATGATGGGGGACGAGCGCGCGTTGATCCGCAACTCCTGCCGGTATTCGCCACTGGCGTATTTCAACGGGCCGGGTCCGAACTCGATCAGGATGACGGTGTTCACCTTCGGATTGTAGTCGGGCAGGTTGATGTTCTTCGAGTTGGACCGGGCGCGTTTCAGCGCGTCCGATCCGTCGCCACCGAGCTGGGCCGTGATGAAGCCGTCGAGATAATCCGGCAGCACCCAGTCGCCCGCGAACTCCTTGTTCTCAGCATCGCTGTCCTCGAACTCGGCGCTGCGGAAACAGGCGCGGGCATTGTCCGGCTCGCTGTCGCGCCAGTAAATGATGCCGCGGTAGAAAAATGCCATGCTCCGTTCGTAAGGTTCGCCGATGAAAGTTTTGCGCGACTCCTTGTTGAACAGGCTGCGCGACTTGCGCGCCTCGGCGTCCTTGCCATAAACACCCTGCAGCGTGAGCAGCGCGTCGTCGAGCAGCGGCTTGGCGACGTCGAACTTGCCCTGGCGCATGGCGGCGGCGGCGGTGCGGTATTGCCAGAGCAGTTTGTCCTTGGGCGAACCTTCGGCGATCATTTTCGGTCCGTCCACGAGGATGTTGCCGGTGAGAGGGATGCTGGGTTGCTTGGTCGTGGACGCGCAACCGGTGACGAGCGGGAACGCGACCAAAGCAAGAACCAAAAATCCAACGTTCAACGCACAACATTCAACACCCAACGCCCAAGGTATGAACCGGCAACGGTTGCAATCCTCCAATTGGCTGTTGGAGGTTGAGTGTTGAATGTTCGATGTTCGCAATGCCGCGAAGGCTTTCACGAGCACTTTCACCGATAGGCCGCGTCTTCCAGCCCCTGTTTTTTGACCTCCGCGTTGTCTTCCCAAACGATGGCGCTGGTGCGGGCATCAATCAGTTGAAACGCGTAAAGGATGTAATCGCTCGTGCCGGCCTTGGTGCGGGTGGACAATCCCTCCAGCGAACCGGTTAGAAAATAATCCGCGCCCTTGAATTCCTGCACGCCGGGGTTGCTGTTGGCCGTGACCGCGCCTTCGCGCTTGAGATTGCGCTCTTTCTCCAGTGTGGCCATGCGGTCACGCGCCAGGAACGTCACCTTGCCAAAGGATTTCTTGTTCAACTCGGAGCGAATGCGGGTGAGGAAAATGTCCTTGTTGATGGGAAACCGGGTTTTGTTCTCCACCGGGTCAAGGACGACGACCGGGGGCGTGGGGGCGCTGGCGATTTGCGGGATGGACAGGATGCTGCGCGCCATTTTATCGGTCACGACCACAAGGTCCTGGGATTCGACGCCCGTGCCGGCGACGAAGCCCTGTTCATCCGCGTTCATCCGCGTGACGGGCACGCCGGAGGGATTCTGCACGCCCTTGGAGGCGCAACCCGCGACCAACGCGGCCGCAGTCAGGGGAACCAACAGTCTGGTGATGTTTTTCATAGGGGTTGAATCGTTGAAACGTTGAACCGTGACAAGGTTAAAATGAACAAGGTCAAATTCTCAGCGCACCCTCAAATGGTGGGAGGCGATTGGCATGACCTCAAAACCGCGGCGCATCCGGGACGCGCGGAGCGTCGGGGATTTGCGGGGGCGGCGTGGTCCAGAAATACGTCGAGGTTGCGCAAGGCGCCGAGGTGACCTGGTTTTGCGGTTCTGCTGGCAGCGGCGGCGGCGCTGGCGTTGGAGCTGGCGCCTGATATTGGGCCACGGTTTGCACTCTGGCATTTTTTTGTTCCTGCTTGCGCGTCGCGTATTCGGCGGTGCTGCCCAGCACCAGCCCCGCGCCCGCACCGATCGCTGCGCCTTCCCACGTTTGATTATGGATGCCGGAACCGATCAACGCACCCGAGGCCGCGCCCAGCAAAGTTCCATTCACGGCATAGTTGGGTCGTTGAGGTTGTGGGGCCGCTTGGACGGCAGGTTGGGGGGCGGGTTGGTAGTAATAGCCCGGCGCGGTGTAGTAATTTGGCGAGTAATAAACATAGGCCGAGCTGCCGCAATTCCCGTAGCCGTAACCAAAGGTCACATTTGCGGGCGGCGCAGGCGCATACGCGTAGCCGGCATCAGCCGCACTCTGTCGTCGCGCCTCACCCAGCACCGTTCCGGCCAGCAAGCCAATGCCCGCGCCGATGGCCGCGTCGTTGCCCGAAAATCCGCCGTTATGGCAATTGCCCCCGGAAATACCGCCGATCATCGCGCCCAAGCCCGCGCCCATGACCGAATCGGGGTTGAACAACCATTGCGCTTGAGCTGATACCAGCGCCAAGCACGCCGAGCAGGACAAAAGCAGCTTTTTCATAGTTGTATTCAGTTCGACGACCGGGTTCGGTCTTTATTCGTTGACAGCGTAGCACGGAAAACGTTGAGCGTAAATGGCGTATGCAATTTCCGCGCAACTCCATGGCCATGAGATTTCTAGCCGGCCAACCCGGATGCAAATAGGTTGCTTCAACCGCCCTGCCCCTTTTCAATGTCCGCGATGATGGCCAAACGAGTCATTCCGTGCCTCGATGTTCACGATGGCAAAGTCACCCGCGGCGTGCAATTCGGTGTCGCCGAACGGGGCGGCTTGCGCAACGTCGGCGACCCCGTCGAACTCGCCCTGCGCTACAACGAACAGGGCGCGGACGAAATGGTGTTCTTCGACATCACCGCCACCGCGCACGGTCGCGGCACGATGGTGGACGTGATCGAGCGCGCCGCGGATCAATGCTTCATGCCGCTCACGGTTGGCGGCGGCATCAAGTCCGTGGACGACATGTACACGATGCTGCGCGCCGGCGCCGACAAAACCAGCATCAACTCCAGTGCGCTCGCCCGGCCCGAACTCATCCGCGAAGGCGCGGAAAAATTCGGCAGCCAATGCATCGTCGTTTCCATTGACGCCAAGCGCGTCGCACCGGACAAATGGGAAGTCTTCTCGCATGGCGGCCGCAAAGCCACGGGCCTCGACGCGATTGAATGGGCCAGGAAAGCCGTCTCCCTCGGCGCGGGCGAAATCGTGTTGAACTCGATTGACGCGGACGGCACAAAAGCCGGCTTCGATCTCGTCATCACGCGTCGCATCAGCGAATCGGTGGGCGTGCCCGTGGTGGCCAGCGGCGGTGCGGGCAAACTCGAACACATGGCCGAGGTGCTGCTCGCCGGCAAGGCCGACGCCGTCCTCGCCGCGAGCATTTTTCATTTCGGCGAATACACCGTCGGGGATGTGAAACTGTTTTTGGCGAAGCAGAATATTCCAGTGCGGCTTTGATTCCGTTCGCGCCGATCACGATGAGTATCGGCTGAAGTCATCCGCAAAAGCGGCCTACCGGCGTCCGCCGTAAGGGTGACCGCTGGCGACCAATATCCTCGGTAGCGACCCGTGGCACTTCTGCGACAGCGGTTGCGCTAACTCCCTGTGGCGCTTCTATCGCCTCGTGCTGATGGAATAATCGTTTGCTCAAATAACTATCGGGAAAATTGTTCGTGAGCAATCGGCCAACACCAGTTACTCTGGTGTGCAGCAACTCATGAAAATCATTCGATACCAAGACCGTCAGGGAACCGCCGGCCTCGCAGCTTTGCAGGCAGACGGCTCGGCGCTGAAACTCACCGGCAACCTTTTCGATTCGCCCAAGCTTACGAACGAAAAGGCGGACGTGGCCAAGTTGCTCACGCCGATTCAGCCAACCATGATCCTGTGCATCGGGCTCAATTACCGCCGCCATGCGCAGGAAACCAATGCGAAAATTCCGCAACATCCCGTCTTGTTTTTCAAGGGCCTCAACACCTTGTTGAATCCCGGTGAAACAATTCTTCTGCCCACGCATCTTAAAAGCAACGAGGTGGATTACGAATGTGAACTCGCCGTGGTGATCGGCAAGCGCTGCAAGAATGTTTCCAAGGCCAAGGCACTGGATTACGTCCTCGGCTACACCTGCGCCAACGATGTCAGCGCCCGCGACTGGCAAAAAGGCGGCGGCGGCGGACAATGGTGCCGCGGCAAATCGTTCGACACATTCTGTCCGCTGGGGCCGTGCCTGGTGACGACGGATGAAATTCCAAATCCGAATACTCTCAAAATCCGGTCCGTGGTCAGCGGTGAGGTGATGCAGGATTGGAACACCAACGACATGATTTTCGACGTGCCGACGTTGATCGAATTTCTCAGTGGCAGCACCACGTTGCTGCCCGGTACAGTGATCCTGACGGGCACGCCCCACGGCGTGGGCATGGCGCGGACACCTCCGCGCTGGCTGCGCGCCGGTGACAGCGTCACCATTGAAATCGAGAGGATTGGAACGCTCACCAATCCGGTCGAGGACGAGCCGGCTTAGAGCAGTTGCTGGGACTGATTTCCGAACAGCCCCTCACCCCGTCCATCAGATGGGGAGAGAATTTGCCCAACCGAGGTTCGCACCTTGAGCCCCTGACCCGACAAGTGCCCCTCCCTGCCCTCTCCCCCGCTCAGAGCGGGGGAGAGGGTGGCCGCAGGTCGGGAGAGGGGTTTTCGGTTTTCATTGTGGATCTTTTGCAGGGTGCGCCAGTTATGATTTTCTGCGGCAAATCCGCTCGAATTGTAATCTTCAACCTGCCAGTTTTGGCAAGGGCCGTGCTTTTTCGGGCGGAGATGCATCCGTTTGACCGCAAACTGAGTCTGGCCTTGCTCGCCAGTGTCGCCGTTTTTGTCCCGTCTTTTGGCCAGGTGACGGGTGGCTCCGGCGGCGGCCCGTTGCCGCAACCGCTGGAAAACTGCATTCCGCAAAAACAGCAGGCCGAAATCGAGGCGGCCGTTTTGAAGAACGCGCCCCAGGCCAACGACCCGCATCCGGCGGACGCCGGGCCCGCACCTTACCCGTTTCAACCCGTCGCCGGCACGGCGTGGCAGGACCGGTTCATAAACAACTTCGTGGACCTGAAATCCGGGAGCGGGATTCTCGACTGGGATTGCACCGACTTCACTTACAACGGACATGGCGGCCACGATTTGATGCTGCGTTCGTTTGGCGAGCAGGACATCGGCGTGCCGGTGTTTGCCGCGCTCGATGGTACAGTTGTGGCGCTGCATGACGGCGAATTTGACCGGAACACGGTGCTCAATTCCGGAGCGCCGGCGAATTATGTCGTGCTCGATCACGGGAATGGCCACCAGACACATTACTTTCATCTGCGCAGCAACAGCGTCGCGGTGACTCTCAACCAATTCGTCACGGCGGGCACCCAATTGGGACTGGCCGGGAGCAGCGGTTACAGCAGCGGGCCGCATCTGCATTTCGAGTCGCGGCTCAACGGCCCAATCTATGAGCCTTACGCCGGTTTGTGTCAGACGTCCAACCCGAGCCGGTGGGTGAGCCAGACGCCCATCCGGCGTGACACTTACCTCGGCGCATTCGCCCTGCACGGCACGAACAATGTCTCCCCGTTTCTGCCGGAGAATCCGCCGCGCAAGGGAACTTTTGTGCGGGCAGCGACGTATCAGTCCATCGGCGCGTGGTACGTCCTGCACAATCAGCCGTCGAACAGCACCTGGCGGGTGCGTTACAAACGCCCGAATGCCACGATCTACTTCGATTCCGGCACGCAGAACCACGGCAACGCCACGACCAATCGCTGGGCGGCCTGGTGGTTTTATTTCGGGATCACCCCGGACACGAGCGGCAACTGGACGATGGAGTTCTCGGTCAACAGCAACGTGATGATCAACGCGCCCTTCCTCGTGCTTAACGCCGGCGGCCTGGTGACCAACCGCGCGCCCAACCCGGTGACGGCGTCGTTTGACCCGCCAACGCCCACGGCCAGCGACGTGATTTTCTGCCGGCTCAACTTTCAGTTGCTCGAGGACCCCGATTACGATCTGGTCCGGTATCGCTATGTGTGGAAGCTCAATGGCAACGTGGTCCGCGACACGACGAACGCCGCGTTTTCCGACGCGCTGTGGCGCGGGGCGGCGCAAACGGGAGATTATCTTACTTGCACCGTGACACCTTCCGATGGTGCGACCAACGGGTCAACGGTTTCGTTGGCGACCTTTGTGGGCGGGCCGGTTCAACCGAGTTTGAGCGGGTCCACGATGGAGCCGACGAGCTTCCGGCTGACCTGGCCTGCGTTTGGGCCGCCGTTCCAACTTCAATTCACCACCAACCTGTTCGCGCCGAACTGGCAAACTATCTCCAACGGCATCAGCCAATCCGGCGGTCAAAACGTGGTGACGAATCCGGGTTCGGGCAATCCGCGCTGGTTCAGACTCCGCTTCGCGTACTGAACTGCGGCATGGCCCGTGTCAATTCACTCCGATCTTCTTCAGGAACGGTTCGATGGACCTCGGGCGGCCCAGGAATTTTTCAATTGAAACATTCACGTCGCGCGAATCACCCACGGCGTAAATCTCGTCGCGCAACCGGCGGCCGGCCTTCACATCGAGGAATCCGTCGGGCGATTTTTCAAACACGGTGGCCATGTCCTCCGCGATGGCATCGGCCCATGCGTAGCCGTAGTAGCCCGCGTCGTAACCGACGATGTGGCCGAAGTAAGCCACAAACGCCGTGCCTTCGGGTCTGGGGTAGAAAACTTCCGCCATGACCTTGTTTGAAAGCGGCAAGGTTTCGTCCGCGTTGGCCTCGTGAATTTGCGTGTGCAGCGTCAGGTCCATCAGGCCGAAGGAGAGCTGCCGGCGATAGCGCGTGCCTTCCACGGCCAGCTTGGCCTGCTTCAATTGCGCCAGAATCGCGTCGGGAATTTTCTTCGACGGATCCCGGTAATCCGCCGCGAAACTGTCGAGGACCTTTTTGTCCCACACCCAGGCTTCGAGCATTTGCGAGGGCGCTTCGACGAAGTCGCGGGGCACCGCGGTGCCGGAAAAGCGGCCGAGGTTCGCCCGGGTGAGGATGACGTGCATGGCGTGGCCGAACTCGTGGAAGATGGTCTCCACGTCGGAGTGCGAAAGCAGCGACGGTTTGTCGGGCGACGGCGGCGGGAAGTTGCACACGAGGGCGCAAACCGGACGTTGATACGTTCCGTCGGGCAGCCGCTTGCCGTCCAGCAGGCCAAACTCGGCAAAGTGATGGTACTTGCCCTCGCGCGGATACAGATCGAGGTAGAACAAACCCAGGGGTTCGCCCGTGGCGGAATCGCTGACGGCCCAGAGTTGAAGGTCGCCAATCCATTTGTAGGGCGCTTCGAGGCGCTGGAATTTCAAACCGAAGATGCGCTGGTAAATGCTGAACATGCCGTCCAGCACGCGTTGCATCGGGAAATACACTCGCAATTGCTCCGCGTCCACGTTGTATTTTTCCTTCTTCAACTGGTTGGCGTAGTAGCGCCAGTCCCATTGCTCGATCCGCGCGTCCGCGTTGCCGGTGTCGCGGACCTTCATTTGCCGGAACTCCTCGCGTTCGGCGGCGAACCGGGGTTGCAGGCCCGTCTTCAACTTCTCCTCGAACTCGATTGCCGTCTGGGCGTTCCGGGCCATCTTGATTTCGGTCTGGTAATCGGCCCAGGTGGCGTAGCCGAGCTTTTTCGCAATCTGATCGCGGTGCACGAGGATCTTTTGCAGGAGCGGGATGTTGTCGTCCTTCGCGAGCAGGTTGCGCGCGATGAGAATCTTCTTGCGGATGTCCTCGCGCTTCACGTTTTCCATCACCATGACGTAATGCCAGGTGATGTTCACCAGGATGGTGTATTCGTCGCTGCCGGTTTTGATGCCCGGTTTGCTGAGGAAATCCTCCGACACCCCGTCCAGTTCCGCCCGGGAGAACTTGAGCGCCTTTTCGGCCTTGTTGATGTTGCTGTCAAAATCCGTGCCCATCGTGGCTAGCGCTTTGCGCAAGCGTTCCACTTCGTCGCGCTCCGCCTTGGGCAACGCGAGACCGGCCCGGCGGTAATCCCGCAACGTCTCCGTCAGCAACTTCTTTTCCTCCCCCTGGAGCGCCGGCTTCAGGTCGGCGAACGCCTTGATCGAGCGGTAAACATCCTCGCGATAGTCCAGCCCCACGGCCCATTCCTGGAATTTCTTGATGGCGTCCGTGGCCGCTTCCCGCAGGGCGGCGTTGGTACTGGTTTCCTTGATCAGCGAAAAACGGTTGGCGGTCAGCCCGGCGGTGTAAGTGATGTTATCGAGTGCCAGCAGAGTATTGCCAAAATCCACCCCGGCGGGCGGCAGTTTGCCGATGACGTCCAGCCCGGCGTTGGCGGTGGCGATCGTTTGGTTCAGCGACGCGCGGATGGCGTCCGGGGTGGTCTCAAAATCCGGCAGCCGGATCACGTTTTTGAACTCTTTGGCCTTCGCTCGAAATTCCGCGAGCGTCAAAGTGTTCGCGGACTTGGGGTCGCCCGCATTGTTTCGGTTTTGGTTGTAGGGAGAACAGGAGGTGGCAAGAGCGGCGGTCATGAGCATCAGGAACGGCTTTTTCAACATGGCGGACAGGCTAACGGCAAATCACCGGGTTCTCAAGTTGATTTGCCGGCGGGGGGCCGTTCCGAATACCGGTTGCGACCCCGCTCGTTGAACTCCATCGCCACCGGAGCATGTGCAACTGTAACCTTTTGTCCGCCATGACCGTCCATGGAGCCGTATTTCAGCGCCGGGTGTTGGACGTGCTCCTTACTTCTTGGCGGTGGTGTGGAACTCGTGCTCGCCCTTGAGATCGCCGGCGGCAACGAACAGACGGTAGGGCACGTTGGGCTCCAATGGGTCGGCATCCACGCCTTTCACCTTGGGGTGCATGCCGCGGATATAGGCGCCGTAAACGAACGCCTTGGTCGGAACGGAATTGGAATCGGACACCAGGTGCCAGATGGGATGGGCGTATTTGTTGGTGGCGAGGTCGGTGACGGGGATGACCTTGATTTCGGTCAGACCGCATTTGCGATCGAGTGAAAAAAAGACCGAGTTGACGGCGGGGTTGGGTTGGGCGGCTCGACTGCGAGCCCGCCGGGACGGTGAGGGCGGGCGGAGACTGTGAACAATTTGAATGTTTTCCGCCGCAAACCAGTCCGTGAAATAGTAGGCATACGCTCCGAAGAGCAATATTGCGACCAGCAGCAGGACCAGTTGCTTTTTCGGCATATAGTATTGAGTGGACGCAAAGCGGGCAGCGTGTATTCGAGCAACGCCGGCATCGAAAAGTTTAGAAAACGGCAGCCGGCTTGCTGGACAGGGGCCGGCTACACGCGGTTGTGCCAGCCGCAAATCGGGATGGAAGAGTGACTATGAATACAAACGTCGAAGTGGATCGAGGGTGCGGGAAGCGCACGCGCCCGGCGGGAAGGCTTTTCAGGGCGTTTACCCTGATCGAACTTTTGGTGGTGATTGCCATTATCGCCATACTGGCGGCCATGTTGTTGCCCGCCTTGAGCCGGGCCAAGGAGTCCAGCAAACGCATCGCCTGCCTCAACAACCTCCGGCAACTCAACCTGGGGCTGCAAATGTATGCCGATGACAACGAGGGGCGTTTTCCGCCACGGAGCAGTATTGCCCGTTGGCCCACGCAATTGGAACCGGCTTACCGCAATCTGACCATGTTGCGCTGTCCGAGCGACGGACCGAATCCGAAAACCCTCCCCTCGGACCCCAACCGTTATCCGGCGGATGCCGCGCCGCGCAGTTACATCATCAATGGCTGGAACGATTTTTTCCTCGTCAGTACCGGAAACCCGGACATCAGCAAGTACGAAGGATTGTTCCTCAAGGAACAGATCGTGGCTCATCCCTCGGAAACGGTCGCTTTCGGGGAGAAGGAAACGGAGTCCATGCATTTCTACATGGATTTCCTGGAGGGCAACGGCAATGACCTGGAGGAAATCGAACAGGGCCGCCATGCCGGGAAAGGCCCAAAAAATGGCAGCGGCGGCTCCAACTATGCGATGGCCGACGGAAGCGCAACCTTTCTCAAATACCACCGCTCGCTTTCGCCCTTGAACTTGTGGGCCGTGACCGATACCTATCGGACCAATTACGCCACGAGCAACTGACGCCGGGCTCAACCCGGCGAAGCAGTATCCCATCCCCGCGAACCCCTGCGGGCGGGTACGAATCCTCATTCGTCCGGTCCCGGGCATTGCATTCCTTTCTCCCGGCGCTATGCTGCAACCGCGACATGAAAACTTTTGCCCAACTTGGCTTTCCCGGACGGCTCATCGCCGTGGAGGGCCTTGATGGTTCGGGCAAGTCCACGCAAATTTATCTGCTCAAACGGTGGCTGGAGGTTCAGGGCCTGAAAGTTTTCTTCAGCGAATGGAACTCGTCGGAACTCGTCAAATCGGCCACGAGCAAGGGCAAGAAGCAGACCTTGCTCACCCCCACAACCTTCAGCCTGATCCACGCGACGGATTTCGCCGACCGCTACGAACGGCAACTCGTGCCACTGTTGCGTGCCGGTTACCTCGTGCTGTGCGACCGTTACGCTTTCACCGCGTTTGGACGCGATGTGGTTCGCGGTTGCCCGCCGCAATGGGTCCGGGACATTTACAGCTTCGCGGCGCTGCCGGACCTCGTGTTCTTTTTCAAGGCCGACCTCGAAATTTCGTTGAGCCGCATCCTCGACGGGCGGCCCGCGTTGAAATATTTCGAGGCGGGCATGGACCTGCGGCTCTCGACCGATCCCTACGAGAGCTTCCGCATTTTCCAGAGCCGCATTCTCGAACAATACCTGGCCATGAGCACCGAGTTTGATTTCCTCGTGATTGACGCGAACCAGACCATCGAGGCGCAGCAAAACATCGTACGCTCGCTCGTCGCCGGCAAAATTGACCTCGCCGCGTTCGCGCAGGCCAAAATGGAGACGTCGAAGTGACCGAAGCAAAAGCCAGTTCCGCGGCCGACACCGCTGGCAAACCCGCGCGCGGGGTCAAGGTGATTGTCCCGCAAAAATCGGCGCGCCGCTTTTACGGCCACGGCATCCCCGGCGTGGACGTGGAGAAGCTGGCGGGCAAGCTCATCGTCATCGAGGGCGCGGACGGCTCGGGTCGTTCGACGCAAGGCCAGATGCTCGTGAACTGGCTCGAAGGCGCGGGCCACTCGACGGTGCAGGTGGGTTTGAAACGGTCCACGCTCGTCAGCGAGGAGCTGGACCGCGCGCAGCAGGGAAACATCTTGAGCCACACCACGCTCAGTTTGTTCTACGCGACGGACTTCGCCGATCAGATGGAGAACATCATCCTGCCGGCCTTGCGCGCCGGGCAGATGGTGCTGGCCGACCGTTATATCTACACGCTCATGGCCCGCGACATCGTGCGCGGCATGGACGAAAAGTGGCTGGAAAATCTTTACGGCATGGCGCTCGTGCCCGACGCCGTGTTTTACCTGCAAGTGACGCCGGAGGAACTCATCCAGCGCAACTTTGCCAAGAACCACGTCTTGGATTACTGGGAAAGCGGCATGGATCTGGGCCTGTCGCGCGACATGTTCGACAGCTTCCTCCAATACCAAGCGCTCATGCTCAAGACCTTCAAGCGGCTGCAACGCACCTACGGTTTCCACATCATTGACGCGCACCGGCCGGTGGAAACCATCAATACCGAGTTGAGGAAGAAAATCGAAGCGGTGTTGACCGGCCACCATATTCCCGACTGAAAATCAGTTATGGGCGACGACAGCAAAGATTTCCTCATCGGCGTGGACCTCGGCGGGACGAAAATCCTTGCCGGCGTGTTCAACGCCAAATTCGAACTGAAGGGCACGGCTAAATTGAGCACGAAGGCCGACCGCGGCGTTGAGGCCGTGACCGAACGCATCGCGCGTTGCGTGAAGGACGCCGTGGATGAGTGTGATTTGAGCCTCAAGCGCGTGCGCGGCATCGGCATTGGCGCGCCGGGGGCCGTGGATTCGGAAAGCGGCCGGGTCATTTTTGCCCCGAATCTGCCCGGCTGGAAAGACGTGCCGCTCAAGAAGGAACTCGAGAAGGCCCTCGACGTGCCCGTGTTTCTCGGCAACGACTGCAACGTCTGCACGCTCGGCACCTACGATCGGGAATACAAATCCAAACCAAAGCACCTCGTCGGCATCTTCATTGGCACCGGCATCGGCGGCGGCATTGTCGCCAACGGGGAGCTGTATTGCGGGCACAACCTCACGGCCGGTGAGATCGGCCACATGGTCATCGAGGTGAACGGTCCGAAATGCGGCTGCGGCAACCGCGGCTGTTTTGAAGCGCTCGCCAGCCGGACGGCCATCTTTCGCAAGATCCAGTCGGCGGTGAAGGACGGCCAGAAAACCATTCTCACCGACATGCTCGGCCCGGAACTGGCCGACATGCGCAGCGGCGATTTGCGCAAGGCCATCCGCAAGGGCGACAAATTTGTCGAGAAGGTGGTCGAGGAAGCGGCCGAATATGCCGGCATCGGCGTCGCCAATCTCATCAACGTTCTGAACCCGGAAATCGTTGTTGTGGGTGGGGGCGTGATCGAGGCGCTGGAAAACGAATTCATGCCCACGCTGATCAAATCGGCGAAAGAGCATGTCATGCCGGGAACGACCGAGGGGATCGAGATCGAAGCCTCGAAACTTGGTGACCATGCCGGGATCACCGGCGCTGCCGTGCTGGCGCGGCGGGGGACGAGTTAACGCCCCTTCGCTCCGCGCTTCGGACTCATGAGTCTCGGCGTGAGCAGCCATTCCAAACTGGCACACCGGCCGGGCTTGGCCGACTCGAGCTCCAACCGGGCCAGGCCGCCCTTCTTCAGTGTCAAACCCAGCGACGCCCCCCCCGTGCACAACTGCGAAATCAGCCCGCTCAAATGCGGTTCATGGCCCACAAGCAAAATGGCCTCTGGCGCCGGATCCGCCTGCTCCAACTGCGCGACCAGGTCCACATACGCCGCGGCTGGCGAGAGGTGATTGGTGAGTTGCAGTTTATCCTCCAACTCCAGACCGCGGGCCACAATTTCCGCCGTTTGGCGCGCGCGCACCAGCGGGCTGGAATAAACCACGTCAAACGTGATGCCCATTTTACGGAGCACGCTGGCGAGCTGGCGCGTGCGTTTGACGCCCTTTTTGGTCAGCGGACGTTCGTCATCGGTCGTGTATCGCGGGTCGCCGTGTTCCGCCGCCTCACCGTGTCGCAGGATGTAGAGTTTCATGATGTCAGTTGTGTTCCGTTCGTTTCATTGCTTCCCGTCGGGGAAGCGGCCGCCGGTTGAAGCTCTCCCAGCGGAGCACGGGGTAGCTCCGGTTTCGACCCGGACGCAAAATCAAAACTTGGACGAAAACGTTCCAAGCGATCGGCCGTGCCCACCAACCGGTTTATCATAACCACCAGCCGCCGCGCCAGCTTCGCGTGCAGACGTTTCACCGCCGGCAGCGGCACGTCGCCGCGCTTCACCGCGCGCTCGATCTGCGCGAGCAACACGTTCAGGTCCTGAATGTCGCCCATGCGCGTCTGCCAGGCGTGCATTTCCCGGAGGCGACGCGGTGTCATCCACGGCAGAAACGGCGCCAGCAATTCACACAGATAACGGTAGGTTTTGAACGCGATGCGCATGCGGTGGATGGTTTCCGTGTCCGTGCGCCGGATGCGCTGGCGCAATTGTGCCGGGCGCTCGAACGCCGCGGTCAGGGGTTGCACCAGGACGGCACCCGCCCCGGCCGTCCCTGCGGTCCCGCCCTGTGCCGCCGCCACGCCCTTTTCCAACGACTTGAGCATGCGCTCGACGCGCCGGGATTTGAGCGACTGGATTTTGCGACCCAGCCGCGCCACCAGGTCGCGTTCGCGCGCGGCCAGAAATTCCTCCAGCTCGCCGGCCTCCGGATATTTTGGCAGCAGCCGTTTTAGGATGGGCAATTCGACCTGGACATCGCGCAAGTCGTCGAATGCATCCAGTCGCCGTTTCAAGATTTTCCGCGGCTTCTTCAACGACCCGCCGACACCGAGGGTTTGCATCAAGTCCAGCAATGCCAGCGCCCGGCGGGTTTCCACGCGGAGGTCATGCACGGCGGATTCGGAGAATTTCTTCTGACAGCGGGCCAGGCGCTTCTGATAACGACGCCGGGTGCGCTTCAGCAATCCCTCCAGGTAATTGGCCAGTTCCGCTGGAAGCTCCCCGGTCATGGTGGTCAGAAGGGGCGTTTGGCCACCTTCATTTGCGGGTAACGCGATGGGGTGCGCGCCTTTGCAGTTGGCTCGTGCCCATTGTTCGCGAGGGCAATGAACTCGAACTGGCTGCGCCGCGCCCGCTCGCCCTTGGCCGGGGCGGCCCGACGATACGAGCCGTCCGGTTGCAGCCGCCGGGCGCGGGTGTTGTCCGCCAGCGCCACGGCCAGCAGCTCGGAAATGACGCGCTCGCGCAGGTTGCCGTCAATGATCGGGAACGCCGTCTCGATGCGGCGATAAAAATTGCGCGGCATCCAGTCGGCGCTGGCGAGGAAGACCTCCGGCTGCGCGGCGTTTTCAAAATAAAAGATGCGGCTGTGTTCCAAGAAACGGTCCACGATGCTGCGCACGGTGATGTTTTCGCTGACACCCTTCACCCCGGGCCGCAGGCAGCAAATGCCGCGCACGATGAGGTCAATCTTCACGCCGGCTTCGGACGCGGCATAAAGCGCCTCGATGATTTCGCGGTCCACGAGCGAGTTGATCTTGGCAATGATGCGCGCGGGCAGACCCTGACGCGCGTTCTCCGCCTCGCGCCGGATGCGGGTCACGAGGCGGCCGTGCAGGTCGAAAGGCGCGACGAGCAGCCGGCTCATCGGCCGGAACTGGCACATGCCGGTGATGAGGTTGAAGAGATTCGTGGCGTCCTCGCCGAACTCCGGATGGCAGGTCAACAAGCCGGCATCGGTGTAAAGCCGCGCGGTGCTTGGGTTGTAATTGCCGGTTGCCAAATGCACATACCGCCGGATCTGGTCGTCATCCCGGCGCACGACGAGCGACACTTTCGCGTGAATCTTGTAGCCGACCAGGCCGTAGATCACATGCACGCCGGCTTCCTCCAGTTGCCGCGCCCAAAGGATGTTGTTCGCCTCGTCGAAGCGCGCGCGGAGTTCCACCACCGCCGTGACCTGCTTGCCGTTCTTCACCGCGTCCATCAGCGCGCCGATGATCCGGGTGTCGCCGCCGGTGCGGTAGAGGGTTTGTTTGATGGCCAGCACGCGCGGATCCCTGGCGGCCTGCTGGAGAAAACTCACCACACTCTCAAAACTCTCGAAGGGATGGTGCAACAGGATGTCCCGTTTGCGGAGGGCGGCAAATATGTCCGGCTGCTGCTGCAACGAGCGCGCGACGGGCGGAACGAACGGCGGGTGACGCAACTCCGGCGAGTGATCACCTTCCGTGATGGACATGAACCCCGAGGGGTTGAGCGGCCCGGCGGTTTCGAACAGGTCCGCTTCGCCCAAACGCAGGCGGTTCAGCAATTCGGTGCGGATCTCCGGCGGACAATCGCGGCTCACCTCCAACCGCACGGCGTCGCCCTTGCGGCGGTTCTGCAACTCGGTTTCAACCGCCGAGAGCAGGTTGGCCACCTCTTCGTCGTCAATGTAGAGTTCGCTGTTCCGCGTCACGCGAAACAGCCAGTAGCCCATGATTTTCAGCCCGGGGAACAACTCCGCGAGAAACTGACCGATCAACCGGCCCAGGAAAATAAAATCACGCCGGCCATCCTCGCGCGGCAACCGCACCAGCCGGGGCAACACGCGCGGCACCGGCACCACCGCCAGCCGCCGCGCGGTCTTGGCGCCGGCCGGGGCTTCGAGCTGCACGATGAGATTCAGCGACTTGTTGAGCAGTTGCGGAAACGGATGCGCCGGATCAATGGCCAGCGGCGTGAGCACGGGCAGGACCTCCTGGCGATAAAACGACTCCGCCCACGTGCGCGCGGCCGCGTCCAGCTCGGCGAACTTGAGAAAGCGAATGTGGTTCTCCGCCAGTCCCGGACGCAGTTGTCTTTGCCAGCAGTCATACTGGTCGGCGACCATGTGCCGCACCCGTTCGGTGATGGCGCGGAAGGTTTCGCTGGCCGTGAGGCCGTCCACACTGCGTTCGGACGCGCGGGCTTCGATCTGTTGCTTGATGCCCGCCACGCGCACCTCGAAGAACTCATCGAGGTTCGAACTGACGATGCAAAAAAACTTCAGCCGCTCCAGTAACGGATTGTCCGCATCCATCGCTTCGTCGAGCACACGCTGGTTGAATTCCAGCCAGCTCAACTCGCGGTTGATGAAGTATTCGGGTTTGTAAGTCGTGACCTGCATCCGGCCATTAGATTAGTCATTTCAGTGTGCCCAGTGCAATGAAACGCAGGAAGTTACGATCCGGTTAAAAAGTATCCCCACCATCCTCCGTACACGACCGGAAACCCAACCCGCGGCCCATTGGACCGGCGAAAGAAGCCTTGGAAATCAAGGGTTTCCAGACCGGATGGCGACGGTCCTTCCCACATGTCCGCGGCCAAAAGGTGTGAATAACCTGCGGATAAATTGTCACCCGCTTGTCACCCGGATTGGGTAATCGGAGACCGCAGTTCGGTTTTTGAGCGGTTTTTGAACCTCGCGTGCAGACTGGCGGACCGGCCAGGTGTGCGGGCGGCGGTTCGACCGTGCGACCCAATGTCACCGGAATTTAACTTGGGCGTGGGTGGCTGGATTGTTCTAATGCCGCCATGTCGAACGTTCGCCGTGCCGTGATTGATATCGGCACGAATTCCGTGAAGCTGCTGCTGGCCGACGTGGCCGGGTGCCGAGTTGAGCCATTGTTGGAAGACAGCCGGCAAACGCGGCTCGGTCGGGGTTTTTACGAAACGCAGCGGTTGCAGGCCGTGGCCATCGCTCAAACCGCCCTGGCGGTGGGAGAGTTTTTCCGGGCGGCGAAAAAGCGCGGGGCCGAGAACGTGCGCGTCGTTGCCACCAGCGCCGCGCGTGACGCGAAAAACGCCGACGACCTCGTTACGGCGGTGGCGAAGGCATGTGGAATGAGGCTGGAGGTCATTTCCGGCGAACAGGAGGCCGAGTGGGCTTTTCGCGGCGCGATGACCAATCCCAAACTGTCGCGCGAACCCGTTTTGCTGCTCGACGTCGGCGGTGGCAGCACGGAATTCATTCTTGGCCAGGGCGACGAGATCAGTTTCCGCCAGAGTTATCCGCTCGGCGCGGTGCGATTGCTGGAAAAAATTCCGCACTCCGATCCGCCCCGGCCCGGGGAACTCGCCGCCTGCCGGGAGTGGCTGGGGAAATTTCTCGACTCGAAAGTGCGTGAGGTGCTCGAACCCGCGTTGAAACGCGCAGTGAAGGAGCACACACAACATCATGCCGTTCGGCTCGTGGGCGTGGGCGGCACGGCGACCGTGCTGGCGCGTATGGAAAACGAAATGGACGACTACGACCGCGACCGCATCGAGGCGACCCGGTTTTCGGCCCAGAAATTCCGCGAGTGGTGCGAACGTCTTTGGGGACTGTCGCTGGCAGAGCGTCGCAAGATCAGGGGATTACCCAAGGAACGCGCCGACGTGTTGCTGACCGGCGTGCTGATTTACGAGGCGATCATCGAAGCCTTCAATTTCAAGGAATTGCGCGTGAGCACGCGTGGATTGCGCTTTGCCGCGGTGATGGACCCACCTGAGCCGGCTTAACGCTTGAGGTTTCGGGCCGGCAGGGACATGCTGGGACGGTTGCGCGCGTGGCGGAACTGGCAGACGCGCCAGACTTAGGATCTGGTTCCGAAAGGATTGGAGGTTCAAGTCCTCTCGCGCGCACCATACATTACTTCGCCATTGAAATTGCGCATCCGAGTCTTGCTCTTGGTTTCCGCCGTAACTGCGGTTGTGCTGCTGTTTGTCTGGGCGATCCTGACCGTCCCGCCACATCCGGTGGCCTTGCTGCGCGTCGTGGATGCAGCGGGCAAGCCCATCGCCGGAGCGGTGATCGTCCCGGATGGACTGCGGCCGAAGGCTGGTGCCGCTGACGGACACTATAGCTGGCGGTCGGCCGAACTCGGAGTGACGAATAGCCCGGTCGTCACGGATGCCGATGGTTGCACACACGTGCCGTATCCCAAGTACGTCACTGAACGGATCGAAACCGGCGAAATCAGTTTTACGGTGAACCATCCGGATTATGTGAGTGACCGGCCGTTTCGGAAGGTCGCCACAACGCCCCCGGCCGGTGCGCCTTGGAAAATCTGGTGGGCCAACTTGCGGGACCGGTTGCGGCGTAGAACGCTCATCGCCCGGCCCGAGCCCGTCGTTTTGCAGCAAGGGGCCGTTCTCCTGATCAGCGCGAGCCGCGATGCCGGCGAACCGCCGTTGGATTCACCACTCTTTGCGCAAGTTTCAGGCGAGTGGCCGGCCGATACCAACTACTGGGTGCGACCGGAACCCGGCGTCTTATTGACCCGACGGCTTGCACCGGGGCTGCAACTGTTTCGCGCGTTGCGGTTTGATACCAACGGCACGATCTGGTTCAGCGAAATCATCAACGTCAAGGCGGTTACGGGTCAGACAAACAAGTTCGATGTGACGTTGAAACCCGGCACGACGCTACATGGCCGTTTGGATGACAGCGTTCCACGTCCTGTCACCAACGGCCGGGTCATCGCACATGTTTCGCAGCCTGGCGGGCAATCAGGAACAGATCCACCCGGCTGGCATGCATGGTCAACGATCCGCGCTGACGGGAGTTTCGACGTGCCGTCGTTGCCGCCGGGCAAACTCGGGATCGTGGCGCTATGTGATGGTTTTGTAAGTACGAACGGCCGGGGCACGTCCGGCACTTTCACCTACCCTCAAATTCACTGGTTGAAGGCGAAAGACCTCAACGTGGTTGTGGGAATGCAGCCCACCGCGCGGCTGGAAGTAACGGTGCTCGATCCCGTGGGCAAGCCGTTGAAGGGCGCAACGGTCAGCACCTGGCCGAATGTATTGTATGAACAATGGGGTTCGACGATTCTGGCCAGTGATTGTTACAACTCGGCGGCGGCCTTTCGTGAACCGCCACTCCCTCGGGATCCGGATTGGTCTCGCGCCGTTCCCGGTTTTCAAGGTGAGACGGACGACCAAGGCGTGGCCGGGTTGGCGAATCTGCCGGATCAGGTCAGCGAATTCGCCGTCGAACATCCTGAGTTTGCGCTGCCGGCGATCAAAACGCCGTGGGGTGACAAGCGCAGGTATGCACCGATTACGCTGACTGCGGGAATCACCAATCACGCCACGGTGCAGATGGAGAAGCGCGACGAATCGCCAATCAAACACTACTGATCGAGTTGCGGCCCCACGGGTTCAGCCGGCTAATTCTTTGCCCAGAAATCAATCACGAACACATCGTCCAACACGGGGCGAACCACTTGACCGAATTTCTTGTGATCGGGATGGACCAGGTAGGCGTCGCGGTCTTTGTCGGTCTTGAACGTCAGGATGAACATGTGGGTGAAGCCTTTGTCACGTTTCTCCGGGCTGACATTTGTGCCCCATTCGAGTGCTTCGATTTCGCTGATTTTGGCTTTCAACGCGCGAAAAGCATCTTCAACTTCCTTGATTTGTTCCTTGGTGGCGCTCTCCTTGAATTTGAAGGCGACCACGTGCTGCAACTTTGCGCTCTTGGCGGTTTGGGCCGTCGCGATGGCGCAAAGGCTCGCGGCAGCTCCGACGATGAGGGTGAGGGCGATCAGTTTCATGTGCATGGCCGCACATTTCACGTGGAGCGCGAACCGGATGCAAGCGGAATGTCGGACGACCCGTTCGAGTACCATCTCGGCGCGATATCTTTGGGATTCAACCCGGAGCCAGTTACGCCGTAACATGGACAACCAACCGAGCCGGCGCTCCGCATTTCCATTCGCCGCTTGCCTCAATTCAAGGCACTTGTCCAAGCAGCGACTTTTCTTGAACCACATCAGGCGATGGCTTTCGGGCCAACCTATTTTTGCTGGGGCTGAGGCAGGATAATACAAAGGAATGCGTCCAAGGCATGTCGGCTGCTCCCCTTCCCGGCATGACTCACCGATTCACATCCACAATCGTATTGTGGACCGTTGCCGGCCTGGGGTTGGCGACGGGCGGGAGGCTGCAAGCAGACACTTTGGAAGACACGCGGCGACAGTTGGAATCGCTGAAACAACACAACGCCGCGTTGGAAGCGTTGGTGCAGCAACAGGCGTCGCTCATTGAAAATCTCGGCCGCCGGGTCACGGATCTTGAACAAGCCAACACCAAACGCGCCGAGACGGCGGCGGTCGCACCGGCGTCAGACGCCAACGATCTCCTGCCCCCGAAATCGCCCGGTGGGCTCAATTTCGGCAAGGTGAACCTGTCCGGCGAGGGCGGCGTGGCGTTCTTCAACACCGGACGGGACGGCGATTGGCCGAACTCGGCGTTTCGCGTGGATGAGGCGAAGCTTTTTGTGGAGGCGCCGATCTGGAGTGACGTTTATTTTTTCAGCGAGATCAACCTGGCCACGCGGGAGAACGACGACTTGAACGTGGAACTGGGCGAAATTTATTTGGACTTTGAAAACATTTCGCAACTCTGGGGGCGCGAGCGGCAGTTGAATCTGCGGGCCGGCCGGCTCGATGTGCCCTTTGGCGAGGAATACCAGCGGCGCGACGCGATTGACAATCCGCTCATCTCCCATTCGTTGACGGATTTCTGGGGCGTGGACGAGGGCGTGGAGCTTTACGGTGCGTTGGGCAAGTTCAGCTACGTGGTGGCGGTGCAGAACGGCGGGGTGCCCGGCGCACAGGATTACAATGCGGACAAGGCGGTGGTTGTTCGCGTGGGGTATGATCCAAATCGCTGGCTGCACCTGAGCGTGAGCGCCATGCGTACGGGCGATCTCAACGCGGATGACGATCACCTGTCGGAAATCTGGTTCGGCAACGCGTGGTTCCGTTCCATTGGCAGCACTAACACGACGAAGTTCCACGCCAATTTGATTGAGGGCGATGTGGCCGTGCACTGGGCGGACGGTCACTTCAAGGCATTCGGCGGCGCAATTTCCTACGACGACAACGACCCGAACGGTAACAACCAACGCGACATGTATTATTATTCCGTTGAAGCGAAACAGAGACTGGTCCGCAAGCTCTACGCGGCGGCGCGCTTCAGCCAGATTTTCGCCGACAACGGCTATCCCATCGCCGGCCTCGGCAACATGGGCGAATACTTTTTTACCTGGAACCCGGCGAGCTGGACCGATGAAATCTGGCGGTTGAGCCTCGGCTTGGGCTGGCAGTTCAGCGAGCGACTTTTGGTGAAGGCGGAGTACAGCTTCGAGCGCGGCGAGGAAGTCAGCGGTGAAACCCGCGACCACGAGGATTTCTTTGGCGCTGAGGCGGCCTTCAAGTTCTAACATGAAAATCCTGCCTTTGTTACTGTTATCCCTGACCACCTTGGGCACGGCACTCTATGCCGGCACGCTCACCGGCACGGTGCGGGCCGAGGGCAAGGAGACGGCAAACAACGATGCCTCCTGCGGTCAGTACGACAGCCGCAAGTTCAAATTCGTGGAGCGGGTCAACTACAGCGAGATGCGCGATTTCGTCGTGTTCATCGTCGGCCGGGTGGGCGACAAACCCGCCGCGCCCCAAAAACCGGTGCAAGTGGTCACGGCCAAGAAGGTCGCTCAACGGGGTGCGATGTTTTCACCCCACATTTTGCCGGTGGTGGTCGGCACCTCCGTGGAATGGCCCAACTACGACGATATCTTGCACAACGTCTTTTCCTATTCGGAGGCCAAGCCGTTCGACCTGGATCTTTACAAGGGCAACCCGCCGGAAAAGCGCGTTGTGTTCGACAAACCGGGTCGCGTGGACGTCTTTTGCTCGATCCACACCAGCATGAGTTGCGTGGTGCTGGTTCTGGAAAATCCGTTCTTTGCGAGCACGGATGACAAGGGCCGCTACAGCATCGCCAACGTTCCCGCCGGCACTTACCAGCTCAAAGCCTGGCACGAACGGCTGCCGCCGCAAGCCCGCGACATCACCGTGCCGGAATCCGGCGAAGTGAAAACCGACTTCGTGCTCGGCATCAAAAACCTGCCGAAATACTGACCGCCGGCATGGGCAAACTGCGCGCCAAAATCATCGTCAGCTTCAGCGCCAAGGTGCTGCTGCCGGTGATTGCCGTCATGGTCGCGCTTATGGCGCTCACTGTCTGGGTTGTGAATCAGCGCATCAGCCAGCAGTGGGAGACCGACGCCCGGCACGCGCTGGCGACGGCGGACGCCGTGTTTCGCAATTCACAAAAGCTCCGGGCGAAAAACCTGCTCCTGCGCTTCCGCAACCTGCCCAACGAGCCGCGCTACAAGGCGGTGCTCCAGACGCACGACACCGAAACCGTGCGCGATCTGTTGCTCACGGTCATGGCGGAGCAGGGTCTGGATGTGGCGTTGTTTACTCCCAGCGAGGACGCCGCAGCTTCCGACCGCGCCCCGCTCATTCAGAAGCGCGATCCCTTTCTGGCTGAGAACGAATTTGTCAAAGCCGCCAGGTTGGCCGTGAATTCCGCGCTGCACGGAGACGAGGAGACGGACACCATCCGGGTCGGGGAAAAACTCTACGACGTGGTATCAGTTCCCGTTTTTGGCGTGGGCCGGACACTCATTGGCGTGCTGACGCTGGGCGAAGAACTGGGCGACAAGGTGGTGCGCGAATTGGGTCTGTCCACTGACAGCCAGGTCGCCCTGCTGGCCGGCGACCGGGTGATGGTTTCGACGGTCCTGACGCCGGAGTCTGCCACGCAGTTCGCCGGGCTGTTCAAACAACTCGCCGCCGAGTCCGGGAACACCAACGCCATGTGGGGCGTGCGCAAGACGATGATCGCCACCCAGCATTATTTTTGTTCCGGCGGCCGGATCAACTCATTGAGCGGCGACGATACGCTCGGCTATCTCCTGTTCAGTTCGTACGAGCAGCCGCTGCATGCGCTGCAGGCCACCCAGCAGGTACTGCTGCTCGTCAGTCTTGCCGCCATTATTCTCGGCTCGGTGGTGGTCTGGTGGCTCGTCAACAAGGCCACCGCGCCGTTGCGCGAATTGCGCGACAGCGTCGAAGCGGTCGGCTTGGGTGATTTTTCCCGCCGGGTCGAGGTGCGCTATCAGGATGAATGCGGCGACCTGGCTTTGGCCTTCAACCAGATGACCGAGAATTTGAAGCAATCACGCGAACAGCTCGAGTTGACGGTTGACACCCTCAAAGCCACGCAGGCGCAACTGATCCAAAGCGAAAAACTCTCCGGCATCGGGGAGTTTGTCGCCGGCGTGGCGCACGAGTTGAACAACCCGCTCACGGCGGTGATGGGATTCTCGGAGCTGCTCAAGCAGGCGGACAAGGATCCGCAGCACAAACGTTACCTCGAGATGATCAACAAGAGCGCCCAGCGCTGCCAGAAGATCGTCCAGGCATTGTTGAGCTTCGCGCGCCGCCACAAACCCGAGCGCAAGGTCGTCGGTCTCAACAGTCTGGTCGAGGCCGCGCTGGAAATTCTCAATTATCAGCTCCGCACCAGCAACATCGAGATCATCACGCAGTTCGATCCCCAACTGCCGCAGGCCATGGTGGATCCCCATCAAGTCCAGCAGGTGTTTCTCAACCTCATCAACAACGCGCGCCAGGCGATCGAAGCCCACGCGCCAAAGGGTTGGATCAAAATTGCCACCACCGCCAGCGGGCCGAACGTGCGCGTGACCATCCAGGACAGCGGTCCCGGCATCGCGCCGGAAAATCTTTCCAAACTGTTCGACCCGTTCTTCACGACCAAGGAAGTCGGCAAAGGTACTGGTCTCGGCTTGAGCCTCTGTTACGGCATCATCAAAGAACATGGCGGTACCATCACCCCTCGCAGCAAGCCCGGCGAAGGCGCGACGTTCGTCATCGAACTGCCCATCACGCACGAAGTCGGTGAAACCACGGTGGAAAAGCGCTCCTACGAAACCGAGACCATTGACCGGCGCGAGGGCGCGGGCAAAAGGGTGCTGGTCATTGATGATGAAGAACCGATTTTGCAGATGGTCAGTGAAGCGCTCAGCCGCCGCGGCTATCAGGTGGACACGGCACCCGATGGCGAAACCGGTCTGCGCCGGCTCAGCCAGACCCGTTACGACGTGACGCTCTGCGACTGGAAAATGCCCGGGCTGAGCGGGCGGGAGGTATTCGAGCGCCTCCGCTCAAAAGACCGGGCGTCTTCCGACCGGATGATTTTCATCACCGGTGACGTGGTGAGCGACAAGACGCGCCGCTTTCTCGAGGAACAGAACCGGGTGTGCCTGCCCAAACCGTTCAGTCTGGCCGAATTTCGCGAAGCGATAGCAAAAATGCTCGCGGCCAGTTGAGCGCGGTAATTGAATTGAATTTCCGCCGCCGCCCCGGGATGGTATGGCCCGATGAAACTGCTGGTTATCTCGCTTGCGGGGATTGGCGACACGCTCTTTGCGACGCCACTCATACACGAGCTGCGGGAACATTTCCCGGACGCAACGCTCGATGCGCTCGTGCTCTGGCAGGGCTCGCGCGACGTGCTCGAGGGCAATCCGCATCTCAACCGCGTCCACCAGCGCAATCTGATCGCCGAATCGAAGTTCGACGCGTTAAAGTTTTTGCTGGCGCTCAGCGGTGAGAGCTACGACCTCTCGTTCAACACCCATCCCCAAAGCCGCATCCACTATCGCGTGGTTGCGAGCATCATCGGCGCACGCACCCGCATCAGCCACAGCTACGACAACGCCTCGCTGCTCGACAGCCTGCTCGCCCATCATTCCCTGCCGCAGGACTATGCGCGCCACGCCATTGAGAACAATGTCGCTTTGCTCGAAGTGGCCGGCTTGAAACCAAAGCTCGCTCACCACAGCTACGAAGTGTTTCTCACGGCGGCGGAGCAGGAATGGGCGGAGCGCTACGTGGCGGAAAACAACCTCTCCGGGAAAACACTTCTGGGCCTTCACGTCGGGTCCGGCGGCACGAAGAATCTGGCCTTGCGCCGTTGGCCGCTGGCGAACTTCATCGCGTTGATCCACCAGATCACCCGCGCGCGACCCGATGTGAATGTGGTGCTCTTCGGCGGACCGGAGGAGGAACGCGACCACCGGCGCGTGCGGGCGGAAACGGATGCAACCCGTGTGTTTCAACCGCCGACGAAAAATCTCCGCCAGGCCGCCGCGCTCGTAAAGCGGTGCAGCGCGTTCCTGAGCGTGGACACGGCGCTGATGCACATCGCCGCGGCAATGCAAGTGCCCGGGCAGGTGGTGATCGAGACCCCCACGTGGAACAAGCCCATCGAGCCGCACGGGAATCCTTTCACGCTCGTGAAAAACCCGGCGGTGGCCGGGCGCAACCTGGAATTTTACCGCTACGACGGCCAGGGCATCAAAGGTTCAAACGCCGAGATCACGCGATGTATGGAGTCGGTGACGGTTGATGAGGTCTTCGATACCGTGATCCGAGTGATTCGCTGAAAGCCGGCGTCAAGCCGTTCCAAAACCTCTGCACCCGCGCCACTTCATCCTTGCTGCCGATCAGCAACGGGGTGCGATCGTGCATGGTCCGGGGCTGCTTGTTCAGGATGCGCTGCAAACCGTCGGTGGCCACGCCGCCCGCTTGCTCGGCAATAAAGGCCAGCGGATTCGCTTCGTAAAGCAATCGCAGTTTTCCCTCGGGCGCTTTCTTCGTGGGCGGATACAAAAACACCCCGCCCCGAACCAACGTGCGATGAAAATCCGCCACCAACGATCCGATGTAACGTGTGCTGTAGCCCGCCTCCTTCGTCTTGGTCCAATTGAGGTAATCCTGAACGCCATCGGGAAATTGATCGTGGTAGGCTTCATTCACGCTGTACGTGCGCCCGGCGGCGGGCATTTTCACGTTCTCCTGCGCCAGCACAAACGCCCCGATGGACGGGTCGAGCGTGAACATGTGAACGCCGTTGCCGGCCGTGTACGCCATCACCGTGCTGCTGCCATAAACCACGTAACCCGCGGCGACCTGCTCGTAGCCGGGCCGCAAAATGTCTTCCATCGTGTGATTCTCATCCTCCCGGTCCCGGTGCAGGATGGAAAAGATGGTGCCGATGGAAACGTTCGCGTTGATGTTGCTGGAGCCGTCCAGCGGATCGAACAACACAATATATCGACCCATTCGGCCTGCCTTCTGAATCAAATGCGGTTCGTCGTCCTCCTCGGAAACCAGGATGCCGACGTTGCCGCGCGACGCGAGGCAGTGAATGATTGTTTGGTTGGCGATTTCATCCAGCTTCTGCACCTCCTCGCCCTGGACATTGACCCGGCCCGTGGCGCCGAGAATTTGCGATAACCCGGCGCGTTGAATGTGTGATTGGATGACTTTGGTCGCGAGTGTGATGCCGGAAAGCAGCCAACTGAACTCGCCGGTGGCATGGGGAAATTTCGACTGCTGTTCGAGGATATGCTGCTCGATTGTTTTGATGATTAATTTTTCTTGCATCAGCCGCCCAACCTATGCGCGTTGACCCTTTCTGCAAATTGTAAGTGAGCCGGAGGTTACGGGTGGGTGTCCGTATTACGGACTACTCAACGAAGAAGCGGAAGCTGCTTTCCGTCGGGACGCCGAAAGGCCGCCGGGGAAAGTTCAAGCCGCGACTCCGCCAGCCCGGCTTTTCGGCAAGTCACGTTGAACATTTGCTCGATTTGTTCGGCAAAAATGCCGTCCCCGGCCATGCGCCGGCCAAACTGCGCCTCATAGAGCTTTCCGCCCCGCATGGCGCGGAGGCGATTCAGCACCTTGTCCTTCTTCTCGGGGAAATGCTGCGTCAGCCATTGCTCAAACAACGGCGCGACGGCGTGGGGTAAGCGCAAGGTCACGTGGCCGGCAAACTGCGCACCCGCTTCCGCGGCGGCAGAGATGAGTCCCGGGATTTCGTGGTCGGTCAATCCGGGAATGACTGGTGCGACCAGCACTCCAACCGGGACGCCGGCGTCGCGCAACGCCCGAATCGCTCCCAGACGCGCGGCGGGTGGCGATGTGCGTGGCTCCATGACTTTGCGCAATTCCGTGTCGAGGGTGGTGAGGGAAATGAACACGGCGGCGGCTTGGTGGCGCGCCAGTTCACCGAGCAGGTCGAGGTCGCGCGTGACGAGGTTATTCTTGGTGACGATGGCGACCGGATTTCGGAATTCCGCCAGCACTTCCAGGCAACGGCGCGTGAGCTTCAGTTTTCGCTCCACGGGTTGGTAGCAATCCGTCACGCCACTCAGGGCGATGACTTGAGGTTTCCACTTCCGCGACGAGAGTTCCTTGCGCAACAGTTCCGGCGCGTTTTCTTTGACCATGATTCTGGTCTCGAAATCGAGCCCCGACGAAAACCCAAGATACTCGTGAAAGGGCCGCGCGTAGCAGTAGGCACAGCCATGTTCACAACCGCGATACGGATTGATGCTCGCCTCAAAGCCCACGTCCGGGCTGTCGTTGTAAGTGATGATGGAACTGGAATGGTCTTTGAGAAATTGTGTGCGCGGCAACGGGTCTTCCTCCGGATTCCAATCCGCGTCGCGTTCGAGATGGATTTTCTCGAAGCGGTTGGCAGGATTGCCCGCGGCGCCGCGATGCAGAATGGAAGCACTGCTGCTCGGTGTCACCCGGGAAGCATAGCGCAAGTTGTGCGAAATGGCAGTCTGCTCCTGGGTTACTTTGGCCGGCTGCGACCCGACTGTTGGATTTTAACGAGCAGCGCCTGCAATTCCTTGACCTTGTCGGGGCGTTCGGCGGAGAGGTCTTTCGCTTCGCTCACGTCTTCCGCGAGATTGAAAAGCATTCCGTCGGGATCATTGTCCTTCCCCTTTTGCGGGCTCGCCGGGACGTTGGGCACAAACTTCCAGTTGCCCTGACGAATTGCCAGCGGCCGGTTGACACCGCCGATGCTCATGACCAATGAGACGCGCGCCGGAGTCTTGTGTGGCTGGCCCAGCAGCGCGGACAGCACATTGAAACTGTCAGGCGCGGCATCCGTTGGCAACGGAACGCCAGTCAGCGCGGCGAAGGTTGCCGGCATGTCCACCAGGGAGATCAATTCGCCGGATGTGCTGCCGGCTTTGATCTGGGCGGGCCACCGGGCGAGAAACGGCACGCGATTGCCGCCCTCGAATAAGGTTCCCTTCGTGCCGCGCAAAACCCCGTTCATCTTGTGGTCGGAATGATCGAAGTCCTCGTAGCCATCGTCATTCTTCCCGCCGTTGTCGCTGGAGAAAATCACCAGCGTGTTTTTCGTGAGCTTCAAACGGTCAAGGGTCTTGAGCACCTGGCCAACGGTGTCGTCGAGTTCATGAATCACGTCGCCGCGCGTGTCGGCCTGGCTCGTGCCTTTGAACCGTGCGTGCGGCACGCGCGGGACGTGGATGTCGTGCGTGGCCAGGTAGAGGAAGAATGGCTTCTTCTTGCTCCGCTCGATGAAAGTGACGGACTTCTTGGCGTAGGTGTCCGCCATGTCCTCATCCACCCAACGTGCGGCTTTCCCGCCGGACATCCAGCCGATGCGGCTGATGCCATTGACGATGGTCATGTCGTGGCCGTGCGTGGGTTTGAGCTTGAGCAATTCCGGGTTTTCCTTGCCGGTGGGTTCGTTGCCTACCTTCTCCTTGTAGCTGACGCGAATCGGGTCTTTTGGATCCAGACCAACAGCGCGGCGGTCCTCGACGTAAACACACGGCACACGGTCGCCGGTCGCGGGCATGATGAAAGCGTAATCGAAACCGATTTCGAGCGGGCCGGGCTTGATCTCGCCGTTCCAATCCGGCCCGCCTTCGCCGCCCAAACCGAGATGCCATTTCCCGACAACGCCGGTCGTGTAGCCGGCTTGCTTGAGCAGAGACGGCAACGTCGTCGTGCCCGGCTTGATGCTCAACGGCATATCACCCGGCGCAATAGCCGAACCGGCCTGTTGCCGCCACGAATACGTGCCCGTGAGCAGCGAGCGGCGCGACGGCGTGCAGGTGGAGGCCGTCGTGTGCGCATCCGTAAACCGGCAACCTTCCCTTGCGAGCCGGTCGAGGTTGGGCGTCTTGACGCGCGTGGCCCCGTAGCAACCGAGGTCGCCGTAGCCAATGTCGTCGGCGAGGATGAAAATGATGTTGGGTTTATCCGCGGCCCGTGCGCTGAAAGCGACGAGGCAAGCGAGAGAGAGGGCTTGGAGTGCTTTCATTGGTTTTGAACTTGTGGTCAAGGATTGTCGCGTCGCTTCGCCTTTTTAGGGGCGCGCTTCTGGATTCGCGCCTCGAGTCCGGAGAACGCCGGCTCGATGAGTTCTGTGTTCCACGCGTCCAGCGCGTTTCCGAGGCGCTTCGCCGTCTCGGATCTCGCCGCCGCCAGGTCGTTCGTCTCCCCGATGTCGGCGGCGAGATCGTAAAGTTCATCGTTCTTTCCGGTTTGGCGGTCCAATTTCGACGAGCCTTCGCGGATGGCCCACAGCTTCCGGCTGGTGCGCCAGAACAACTGGTCGTGCGGGGCGCCGGATTTCTCGCCGGTCAGGAAAGGCGTAAGATTGACGCTGTCGTATTTCTTATCCGTCGGCATCGGCACGCCGGCCAGCGCCAGCGCCGTGGCAAACACATCCACCGAGCTGACCGGTTGCGGGTAATCGCGTCCCTCGGGCAGCCGACCCGGCCAGCTCACGAGAAACGGCACTCGCACGCCGCCTTCATACACATCACCCTTCGCGCCGCGCAAAGGCGCGTTGAGCGAACCGTTCACGGTGATGGGGCCGCCGTTGTCGCTGAAGAAAAACACGAGTGTGCGTTTTTCCTGCTTCGTGTCGCGCAACGCGGCGAGCGTCGTGCCAATCGCATCGTCCATGAGACTCACCTGCGCCGCGTAGGCGCGGCGGACTTTGTTCGTGATGGAATCAAAGCGCGCCAGTCGTTCGGCGGTTGGTTCGTGGGGCGTGTGCGGCGCGTTGAACGCGAGGTAAAGAAACCACGGTTCGCTTGAGTGGCGACGGACAAACGCCGCCGCTTCATCGCCGAAAGCAAGTGTAAGATGGTTTGTCACGTCTGCCAGTTCGCCGTTGCGAAGGATCGGCAGGTTATATTCCTGCGTCGGGTTGGGGGTCCAGTTCTGGTAATGATGCCCGCCGCCAATGAATCCGAACGTTTCCGTGAAACCGCGTTTGAGCGGACTGAACTCCGGCGCGGCGCCGAGATGCCATTTCCCAATCCAACCGGTCACATAGCCGGCGTCGCGGAGGAAAGCGGGCAGCAGTCGTTCCGAGGTTGGCAAACCCTCGCGATGATCGTTCGGGTCAAACCAAGGATTGTGTTGATGGCCGAAGCGCTGCTGGTAACGGCCCGTCATAAGCCCCGCCCGGGTCGGACTGCAATACGGATGCGTCACATAACCACTGGTGCAACGGAGGTTTTCGCGGGCCAGGCGATCCAGGTGAGGAGTGGGGATGTCTTTGCAGCCTTGGAAACCCAGATCGGCGTAACCCAAATCGTCGGCCACAATGAGCAAGACATTGGGCTTGGCCGCAGGGGAAGCAGCACCAAACGGCCACGCGAAAATGGCGAGAAGCGCCGCTGAAATCAGCGCTGCGAAAAATGTCCGGCTCATGCGCCTTCTTACATAGACAGTCAGGTCTCCCGGCGCAAGCGCGTGGTCAAAGCCGGGACTTGACTGCGATTTGGGCTTTGTTACCGTTGCTTGGTGAATCCGAGCAGTCAGCAAGTGAACAACGCCATGGGCGGCCGGTATTTTTATTTTTACTTTAGGCCGGCGGGTGCGCGCTTGCGGCTGCGATAAACTTTGAAACCAAAATCGCCGCAGGTCGCCACGCCGCCTGCGGCTTTTTTATGGAGACTTACGGCCAACCCTGAACACCTATGATCATTGTATTCAAACCCGGCATCTCGAAGCGGGACGAATCCAGCGTCCTGAAGGAGATTCGTAAACTCGGTTACACCCCGCACGTCATGCGCGGCGTGGCGCGCACGGTCGTGGGCGCGATTGGCGACGAACTCACCCACGCCAACCTCGAAACGCTCACGGCACAGTTTCCAAACGTGGTGGAGAACGTCCTGCCGATCCAAAAGCGTTTCAAACTCGTCAGCCGCGAGGCGCATCCGGCCAATTCATCGGTGAAAGTTCGCGAACACGCCATTGGCGGGAAAAAATTTCACGTCATGGCTGGCCCGTGCTCGGTCGAGGGCGAAAAGCAATTGCTGACCACGGCGAAGGTGGTGAAAGCCGCCGGCGCAACGGTGCTGCGTGGCGGAGCGTTCAAACCGCGCACGTCGCCGTACGAATTTCAGGGTCTGGGCGAGAAAGGTCTTAAGCTGCTCGACAAGGCGCGCCGGGAAACGGGTTTGGCCGTCATCACGGAGTTGCTTTCGGAGAACCACGCCGAGATGGTGGCCGAATACACCGACATCATCCAGATCGGCGCGCGCAACGCACAAAACTTCCAACTACTCATCGCCGCCGCGAAAACCGGCAAACCCATCCTGCTCAAGCGCGGGCTTTCGATGAAAATCGAGGAATGGTTGCTGGCCGGGGAATACGTGCTGGCCAACGAGAATCCGAACCTGTTGTTCTGCGAGCGCGGCATCCGCACGTTCGAAACTTACACCCGCAACACCCTCGACCTGGCGGCCATCCCCATCGTGAAGCACGAATCGCATTGTCCGGTGGTGATTGACCCCAGCCAGGGCGCGGGCCGGGCTGATTTGGTGTCCACCATGTGCAAGGGTGCGGTGGCGATGGGCGCGGACGCGTTGCTCATCGAGGTGCATCCAAATCCTGCCGAAGCGTGGAGCGACGGCGCGCAACAAGTGACGCTGGAAGCGTTCGGAAAATTGATGAAGGAATTGAAACCGTTCATCCACGCGGCGGGCCGCGAATGATTGCGTGGCTGCGCTCGTGAGCGCGCGGGAAATTTCTTCCCGTAAACATTCCCCAACGAAATTTGCCGCGCGCTCACGAGCGCAGCTACGATGGGGTATGAGAAGCGAAGTCCCCCGTCAGGGATGTGCGCGACACCGAAGCATGTTTTGTTGGCATATCGGCCGGCACATTCCCCGACAGGGAACTCATTCATGGTTTGCCGGCACCGCGATCCACCTTGCGGGGTCGGGGGGCCGGGCCATTGTGTCGTCCAATTACAGACGAACAAATTCTTCGCGAACGGCAACCGCACCGGCGGGAAGTCAGCTCGGATTTCCGCACTCCACCTCGTCGGTAGTTCCAAGGTGATTGACTCCGAAATGGAAGCCGTTTTCGTCCTGGTAACCGACGGGCGCGGTACTGGCGGCAATCAACTCAGTGAGCAACCCGGCCGCGCCGAGCGCCACTGCGATGAGTAAATACGTCATCATGGCTTTTGTTTAGCAATCATGATGCCACGGATGGTTCCGGCCACGGCGCTTGTTGGCCCGCGGCGCACGGCAAGGGGCGGTGCTGGAATTCAGCGATTTGGCGCGGCTGGACTCCGCTGCTGCCGTTGGGGAGAGGTGCATCCGCCTGCGTCCACCTGTCCACTTTTTGAGAACGGTCGGCGGTACACAAAACGGGTTGAAACTTCGCCGGCGACAACGCAGTCTGTTGCAACGCGGGCGCAGTGCGCCGCGACACCTTGACCATGCGAAAAACTCTCTCACGAGCGGTGTTCACGCTAAGCGCGCTGCTGCTCCAGCTCGATGCCACTGCGGTCGCGGCGGCCCCGGCCCGGCCCAATATCGTTTTTATCCTGGTGGACGACCTGCGTTGGGATGCGCTGAGTTGCCTGGGGCATCCGATTGCCAAAACGCCTAACATTGACCGAATCGCCAAAGAAGGCGCGTTGTTCAAGAATTTCTTTGTCTCCATCCCGTTGTGTTCGCCGAGCCGGAGCAGTTTTTTGACCGGACAATACGCACACACGACGGGGATCACGCACAACGGCGACAGCGCAGAGCGCAGCATGCAGCTCGTCACGTTCCCGCGACTGATGCACGAGGCCGCGTATGAAACGGCCTACATCGGCAAATGGCACATGGGCAACAATGATTCCCCGCGACCAGGCTTCGATCGTTGGGTCAGTTTCAAGGGGCAGGGCGTTTACGACGATCCGACGCTGAACATTGACGGCAACCGGTCCACGGTGAAAGGGTACATCACGGACCTGTTGACCGATTACGCAGTCGAATTCGTTCGGCAAAAGCGCGAAAAGCCCTTCGTGGTTTATCTGGCGCACAAGGCGGTGCACGGCCCGTTTACTCCCGCAGAAAGGCACAAGAATCTTTACGCGGATGCCGCAACACCGCTCACCCCCAATCACCAGGACCCCCTTGATGGCAAACCCGCCGTCACGTCCAGCCGGGACAATCCGCAGCGCAAGCGCGGCAAGCAGCAGGGCCTCCCGCCGCAAACGATACAGGGGCTGCCGAGGCATGACGAAATCATGCGCAAACAACTCGCGGCCATGGCAGCGGTGGATGACGGCGTCGGCCGGCTGTTTCAGGCGCTCGCCGAGATCGGGCAGCTCGACAACACGGTCTTCATCTTTACCAGTGACAATGGTTATTTCTGGGGCGAACACGGCTTGGGCGACAAACGCTGGGCCTACGAAGAGTCCATTCGCGACCCCTTGTTGATCCGTTACCCGAAACTCATCAAGGCCGGCACGATCCTCAAGCCGATGGTGCTCAACATTGACATTGCGCCCACCGCGTTGGAACTGGGCGGCGTGCCGATTGCGGCTTCCATTCAAGGACGTTCGCTCGTGCCGTTGTTCAAGAACCCGAAAGCTCCGTGGCGCGAATCGTTCCTTGCCGAGTATTTTCTGGAACGCGGATTTCCGCGCACGCCCACCTGGCAGGCGGTCCGGACCGAACGCTGGAAATACATCCACTACCCTGACCTGGAAGGCATGGATGAACTCTACGATTTGAAGTCCGACCCGTACGAGCTGAAGAACGTCATCAACAAAAAGTCCGCGCAATCCACGCTCAAGCAGTTACAGGATGAGCTGGCAAAATTGCGGAAGGAAACCGGCGCGCAGTGAATTCCTGCTTCCAACCCGGATGAAGCCCGGTTGCTTATCCTTCGTTACCGCCGCCGTTGCGGCGCTGCTCACGGAAACCGCGAACGCCGCGCCTGCGCCCAGTCCCACCGACTTTGTTATCACCAATGCCAACGTCGTCACCGTGGATGCACGCTTCACACGCGCGAAAGCATTGGCCGTTCGTGGGGAGCGGATCGTCGCGGTTGGCCGTGACAAGCAGATCGCGCTGTTCATCGGGCCGCAAACACGCGTCATGGACGCGCAAGGGCGCACGGTTCTGCCGGGTTTGATTGACAGCCATGTGCATGCGTATCGCGCGTCCGTCAGTGAACTGGGCGGCGCAATGCCCACGTTCAACTCGATTGCCGAAGCACAACAACACATCCGCGATCAGGCCGCCGCCAAACCGCCGGGCAGTTGGATCGTGCTGCAACGCGTTTACCCCACCCGGCTGAAAGATGGACGGCTGCCGACCAAGGCCGAACTCGATGCCGCCGCGCCCGACCACCCGGTTTATTGGAACGCCGGCCCGGTCTCGATGGCGAACTCCAAGGCGCTCGAAGTCTCGGGCATCACGCGCGACACGCCCAATCCGCCGCCCGGCGAGGTCGTGAAAGATCCCCGGACCGGCGAACCGACCGGCCTGCTGCGCGAAGCGGCGCAATTGCTCAAGCTCGACACCGCCACGCGCAAAGTCACCGCGGCCGAACAACGCCGGGCCTTGAAGCACCTCTACCAGCTCTATAACGAACAGGGCATCACCAGCATCGGCGAGCGTCGGGGCGATCCCGAGGTGATTGACCTGTGCCGCGACCTGGAGTCGGACGGCGAGTTGACGTTGCGCGTGAATCTGACCCGCATCATGCAACCCGTCCCGCGCAACCTGGAGGACGCGATCAAGCTGCTTGAACAGTTTACCAACTCGCCTGCGGGCAGTCTCCCTTACGGCCCGACCGGTGTCGGTGACGACTGGGTGCGCATCGGCCCGTTCAAGTTGTGGCTCGATGGCGGGATGTTGATCGGCACGGCGTTCATGCGCGAGCCGTGGGGCACAGGCGAAACCTATCAGATCACCGACCCGCACTACTGCGGCATCCTGAATGTGCCGACGAACATTCTGAATTGCCTGATGCTGGAAGCGGCCCGACGCGGCTGGCAACTCAGCGCCCACTGCGCGGGCGAGGCTGCCGCGGACGTGTTGCTCGACGCTTTTGAAAACATCCAAAAGGAAATGGACATTCGCCAACGCCGTTTCCACGTCATCCACGGCAATTTCACCTCGGCACAAAACCTCAAACGTTGCCGCGATTTGCGCGTTGCCTGCGACATTCAACCCGCCTGGCTTTACAAGGATGGCGCGAGTCTGCTCCAGACCCTGGGCGAACGCCGCATGA
>CAYWMD010000022.1:0-96288 GCA_964458575.1 uncultured Bifidobacteriaceae bacterium
GCCATGCTTCGGTGGTCGCCGCGACAAACGAACTCCAACTCGACGGTCAAATCGTGGACGTGGAGGCGAAGGACGGCGGATACGAAGACAATCCCGGCGGTTCCGGCCCGGGTGGAGCACACATGAAACTCGCGGGGCGGCTGCGCGTTCAGACGGATCGCGGCGCGGTCAAATCGTTCGGCGATCAATTACGTGTCGAAGGTGCAAGCGAAGCGGTGATCCTGTTCACCGCCGCAACCGACTACCAGCTCGCAAAGCTCAATTTTGACCGCCGCCTGAATCCGGCGCGCCGCGCCGAAGCCATTCTCAACCGCGCCGCCGCGAAGTCGTGGCCGCAGTTGTTGACGGCACATTTGACGGAGCATCGCGCCCTGTTCGGGCGTGTTTCGGTTGAACTGGGAACAAACAACGTCGCGGCCGAAGCCCTGCCCACGGATGCCCGGCTCGCCGCCCTGAAAACAACCGCGGACGACCCGGGTTTGGTCGCTTTGCATTTTCAATTTGGTCGCTACCTGTTGATGAGCAGTTCGCGGCGGCCGGGCCGGCTGCCGGCCAATCTTCAGGGAATCTGGAACGACAAGCTGTGGGCGCCGTGGGAATCCGATTATCACCTCAACATCAACCTCCAGATGAATTACTGGCCCGCGCGCGCCGGCAATCTGCCCGAAACCGTCGAGCCGCTCCTGGACTGGCTCGAATTGCTGGCCCGCCGGGGACGCGAAACCGGCCGGCGGTTGTATCACTCGGACGGTTGGGCGGCCTTCCTCGCCACGAATCCGTTTGGCCGGGTCAGCCCGAGCGCGTCCACGCTCGACTCACAATTCCTCAACGCCTCGCTGGACCCGCTTTGCGGCGCATGGATGGCGGCGGAATTGTTCGACCAATATCAATTCACCGGCGATCGCGCGTTTTTGAAACGGCTCTGGCCCGTGCTCGCAGGGGCGTGCGAGTTCATTCTCGACACGCTGGTGGCCGCGCCGGACGGGACGTGGGTCATTGTGCCATCCACTTCGCCGGAAAATTCCTACGTTGACCCGGTCACCGGGAAGCACCTGCGCATCACGGTCGGCTCGACCTACCACATGAGCATCGTGCGCGCGGTGTTCGCGGCCACGGAGCGCGCCGCGAGCATCCTCGACACCGGAACAAAGTTGCGCCGACGCATCGCCACGGCGCGGGCCAATCTGCCGCCGCTGAAACTCGGCCCGGACGGCCGCCTGCTCGAATGGCTCCAGCCGTATGCTGAAGCGGAGCCGGGTCATCGCCACCTCTCGCATTTGATCGGCCTGTATCCCTTCGATCTGATCACGCCGCAAACACCGGCGTTGTTTGAAGGTGCGCGCCGGACGATTCAATTCCGCCTCGACCACGGCGGCGGGAGTTTTGGCTGGAGTCGCGCCTGGATGATCAATTTTTTCGCCCGGCTTCAGGATGGCGAATCCGCCCGCGAGCATTATCTGCAACTGCTCCGGCAAAGCACGCATCCGAATTTGTTTGATAACGTCCCCATGTTCCAAATTGATGGCAACTTCGGCGGCGCGGCGGGCCTTGGTGAAATGCTCGTGCAGAGCCACGAGCGCGCGCCAGGTTCAGTTCCGGCCCGTCAGGAGTTTGTCATTCACCTGCTGCCGGCCTTGCCCGAGGCGTGGCGCACGGGCTCGGCGAAAGGACTGGGTGCTCGTGGTGGATTCACGGTGGACATCAAATGGGACGATGGCCGGGTGACCTCCTATCGAATCTGCTCCGCCAAACCACGCGCCGTCCGCGTCCGCGTCAATGGTGAGTTGAAGACCATCAAGTCGGTTGCCCTGCCAGATTGAGACGAGGTCCGGTCCCGGCCGCGCATCGGGCCGGATTACTCCGGGGCCAGCCGGAAAAACCCGGCGCTCTCTGACGGGACGATCGTCACGCTCTTCTGGCCGTCAATCGTCGTGACTTGATTCGTCAACGTGGACCAACTGATCGGCGGGGAGAGGCTGTCGGCGCGTTGCAGTTGCGCGGCGGGGCAGGCGGGCCAAATCAGGGTGAGCAAGTTGCCGTTACGTTGCGCCGTCAGTTGCAGCGAGGCGCTGGCAGCGGACGGGGAAAGGTCGTCGAAGTAACCATTGCGTTTGACGGTGTCCGGGGATGCGACTTTGAGGTAGATGGTCAGATAATCGGCGGTGGCGGGGCCGGTCCAGGTTTTTTGAGTCCAGGCCGCATTGGTACTGACCGAAGACCAGATCACGACGTTCGCGTTGGTGCCGCCAGCCGGGTCCACCCCCAGCGAACAGGCGGTCAGGGGATGATCCGCATACATCCAGGCGCCGACGGTGTAGAGGTTGCTGGTGGTGACCGGGACGCGTTGATAGACGCCGCCTGAGGATGCGCCCGTGCCGAACACCCGAATCCGTTGCGCGTGGCCGCCGCTGCGCACAATCACGGCTTCATCGTAACCGATAATGGCGCCGGGATCGGTTTCCCATTCGGTCCAGCCATCGGCGATGTAGCCGCCGCCCGCGAGACTGAAACCGCTTTCAAAGTCAGGGTTCAAGATGCTCAGGCACGGGTCCGGGGTGACGATGGTCAAGGTGGCGGCGGCGGAATTCGTACTCCCATGCGCATTGGTCACAATGCAGCGATAACCCGCCGCGTCGGCAGGGTCCGCGTCGCTGATGGTCAGCGTGTTGGTGGTCACGCCGGAATAATGGCCGCCGTTGCTGAGGTTGGTGTTGTTTTTCTGCCATTGATAGCTCAGGGGATTGCTGCCACTGGCCAGAATGGTGAAGCTGGCCGATCCGCCCGTGGGAACGCTTTGGTTGTCGGGCTGCTGGGTGATGGCCGGCGGAATGTTCACGTTCGTGACGGTCAAGGTTGCCGCAAGGGAGTTGGTGCTGCCGTAAGCGTTGGTCACCACGCAACGATAGCTCGCGGCGTCGGTTGTGTCCGCGGCGGTGATCGCCAGCGTGGTCGTGGTCACACCTGAATAATGGCCGCCGTTGTTGAGGTTGGTGCTGTTCTTCTGCCACCGATAGGTCAGCGGCTCGCTGCCGCTGGCGATCACGTTGAAGCTGGCGTTTTCACCCGCAGGCACGGTTTGATTCGAAGGTTGTTGGGCTATGCCTGGAGGAACGGCGGTCAACGCACAGGTCATCGTCACTGCGTCGAAGCATCCTACCTTGGCCGAGGTGCCGCCGATGGTGCGGCCGTCGAGCCAGAGTGTCATGTTCGTGCCGGTGGCCACCACCGTGCCGCTGAAGGTCGTCCAAAACGTATCATCCCCGTAATCAGCCGCCGGATTCAGATCAACGGCGGTGTTCCAATTCGTCGAGGCATTGGGACTGACCCGGACCCGCGCGCGGCCGTTGTCGGAATTGCTGCGATACCAGCCGGAGATTTGGTACGTGGCGCCGATGATGCAACCGGTGACGTTCTGCCGCACGCCGGCGCTGGCGGTGAAGGCCGCATTGTGCGCCTGGATCTGCTGATATTGAACTCCCTGCGGCGACGAGGCGGTTTGGATGGACCAGGCCGCCGTGCTCGGACTGTTGACCTGGTAAGCGGTCCAGCCGGTCGCAACCCCGCCCGAATTGCCGCCCTCGAAGTCGGCGTTTGACAGATTGCCCGGCGCGCAACCCACGACCAGGGTCAGCGATGCCGCGCTGGAAGTGTCACTGCCATACAGGTTGGTCACCACGCAGCGGTAATTGCCCACGTCGTTGTTATCCACGCCCGTGATGGCCAGCGTGTTAGTGGTCACACCGGAATAATGGCCGCCGTTGGTGAGGTTGACGTTGTTCTTCTGCCAGCGATAGCTGAGAGGAGGACTGCCGGTGGCCGAAATGGTGAAGCTGGCGTTGCCGCCCGTCACCACGCTCTGGTTGGACGGGTCCAACGTCACGTTGGGAGCGCTGGCGGGAACGACGAGCAAGCTTTCCGCAATCCAGCCGATGGTCCCGCCGAAATTGCACTTCCACCAATAATAGCCCTTGGCGTAAATGCCATTGAGTTGGTGGCTCACGACCGTGCCCTGCGCGCCGGCGGCCGCGGTGGAGTAGATTCCGTAGTTCACACCCGGCCCGAGGCGGATGTTCGCGCTGCCGCTCGTCGTCACTGTCTGACCGGCGGCGAACACCGTTGAAGTGAGCCGTGGCGCGAGGTTCACCATCATCACGCCGTTGCAAACCGCGCGCTCGTGTCCATCCGACGGCACGTTCTTGATCACGCCGTTGACAATCATTTCCGAGGAGCCGCCGCCGTCGAGGTTCACGCCATCGGTTGCGCCGAGCGCGGCTTTGGCCCAGTAACCCAGGTCCGCGCAGCCGATGCCCTTGCTTTGAGCTGATCGGCCGTCCACCACCACGAAGAACACGTAATCGTTGTTGTAGCAAATGGCGGTGCGCGGATTCAGATTTACATAGCCGATGTAACCCGGGTGCGCCACGGCGTCCGGAACGCGAACGACGTTGTTTTTCAGGAATTGAAAGTTGGAGTTGATGGCGGCAAAGGTGTTGGCCCAGTCAACGCCCGTCGCGGTCTGGCAGGCCGACGTGCCTTGCACCGAGGGGCCATTTTCCTCGTAAAGGTCCTGGAAGATGCGGACTTCGGAGCCGACCACGGCGTTTTGATTCAGGGTGGTGCCGTCGCTGCCATCGGCGGAGAGCACGATGTGGTCGAAGGGAATCCAGGTTGAGCCGGTGTTCTGGGCCTTGGCGCGGATGATGCCGCTGGTGTAGCCCGATCCGGATGTGGTCAGGTTTGGCCGGCTCATCTCGACGAGCACCTCGGTGCGCGTGCCGGCAGGCGTCTGGTTGTTGTATTGCGGCGTGAAGAGGATCAGGTCGCTCGCGGCGGGCGCCTGGTTGATGCCATCAATCGGCTGGGTGCTGCCGTTGGACTGAAATTTCACGTACACGCGGTTGGCCGGATAGTTCACACACTCCCCAATGAATGGCGTCCGGTTGGTCCGCCACGCGAACCCGCTGAACGAATCCGCAAAATAGTGGGTGTGCCAGCCGGATTGAATCTGACCGCCCGAGATGATGTAGGTGCTCGTATCGTAAAAGCCGCCGTTGATGGCCACGACCACGTCGTTGCGCGCGCCCCATTGGCCGCCCCACCAGGTGATGGCGTCGTCATAGCGGGAGGCCTGACCGCTGACGGTTTCGAGATAGCCCGGTTGTTTGCCCTGGCCAATCATCGTATCAATCGTCGCGCCGACATTGGTGCGGCTCATGCGCGTGACGAAGATGTCGTTCGTGCCCCCCACCCGAAAATACTGGTAGTCAATTCCGACCGCGACATTGGTCCATTGCGCGAGCAACGGGTTCACCCCCGTCAACGCCAAAACCAAAAACGCTAGGTGGCTGAACGTTGCCGGCCAAACGGGGCGGTGGCCATTCGGAGTCCAAGTTCTACGCATAAATTACTTTGGGTTGCCTCGCTGACTGCTGGTTCATCAGGACGTCTCGCGCGGTTGTTCCTTACCTCATGAAATCGAGATTCGCCAGTGAAAGTTTGGTCAACGCGAGATTTCGCGGACACGCCGTCGCTGCTTAGGGCGTTCTGGCGCGATAGAACCGGTGCGGGGTGTTCGTCGCGGTGTCGGTGAATTGTAACGTGCCGTTCGTGTTGATCACATTGGTCCAGTTGAGCCAGCTAACAAGATTGCTGGAGCGCTGGATGGTCACGCTGCGGCCGGGTTCGCCGTTGACCACCAGCCGCAACTGCTTTTGCGGTAGCATGAACGCGGAATCAATGTGCGGCGGCACCGGCAATCCGGCGCAGGTCACCGTCACCGAGTCGAAGTCCCCGACTTTGCCCGAGGTGCCGGCAGTCGTCCGCCCGTCGAGCCAGAGCGTCATGCTCGTCCCGGTGGCCACGACCGTACCGCTGAAGGCCGTCCAATTGGTTCCTGCCACTTCCTGGGCCGGAGTCAAATTAATGGCCGTGTTCCAGTCCGTGGAAGCGCTGGGGCTGACCCGCACCCGGGCTTTGCCGTTCCCGGAGTTGCTTTTGAACCAACCGGCGATTTGGTAGGTCGCCCCGATGGTGCAACCAGTCACGTTCTGGCGCACCCCTGCACTGGCGGTGTGCGCGGCATTATAAGCTTGGATTCGCTGATAATGTGTTCCCTCCGGGGCCGAAGCAGTTTCAATTGACCAAGCCTTAATTGTGGGACTGTTGACCTCGTAGGCAGTCCAGCCCGTGGCCACGCCACCGGAATGGCCGCCTTCAAAATTCCCGTTCACCAGCGGATTGGGCTCGCAACTCACCGACAAAGTAAGGGTCGCATTACTAGACGTGGCGCTGCCGTAGGTGTTGGTGATGACGCAACGGTAGCTGGCCACGTCGTTGTTGTCGGCGCCGGTGATGGTCAATTTGTTCGTCGTGCAACCGGAGTAGTGTCCGCCATTGGCAAGGTTGTTACTGTTTTTCTGCCATTGATAGTTGAGCGTGCCGCCACCGTAGGCGACGACGGTGAAGTCCGCCGTCCCGTTGGTCACGACGGTGGTGTTGACCGGCTGAATTGTGATGCTCGGCGGATTGCTACCGCCGCCGATGAGGTAGGCCTGCAATTCAGCGAGCGTGCCATTGAAGACGTCCAGGTCCGTGGTGCTGGGGCAGCCCGGCAGGCTGGTCACTTCGCCGGCGTATTGCCAGAACGCCCATTTGGTCCAAGGCGTGCAGGAGGGATTGGCATTTTGAACATCCGGGGTGCAGGGCGCCGGGCACGGCCAGACGCAGGAGCCACAAGGCCACGTAGCGATCCACACCGGCCAATTGGTCACGGTGATATTCAGGTAGTTCAACGCGAAGTCTTGGCCGGTGTAAATGATCGGCGAGACTCCGGTCAGGGTTTTGACCCGGTTGCAAAAAGTGTTGGCCCAGGTGGACATGGCCGTTTTGCCCAGCGCGGAACCTTCAACTTCCAGGTCGAGCACGGGCCGGAGGAATCCGTTGGTCATGTATTTACCAGCCACGGAAACGAAGAAATCCGCCTGCGCGGTCGCGGTGTTGTTCGTGGGACGCGCAAAGTGATAAGGGCCGATCAAGATGCCCGCCGCCCGGGCGTTGGCCATGTTCGCGTCCAGGGTGTCGTCGGCATACCAGTTACTCTCGGTGGCTTTCGTGAAGGCGAACTTGATTCCGTTTGTGGCGACCACCGCCCAGTTGATGACGCCGTTCCAATGCGACGTATCAATGCCGATGGGTTTTTGTGCGGCGACGGGCGAGGGCGAACACAGCCCGACGGCAAGCAACGTACAAAAAAAAAGGTTTGAACTAAAACCGGCGGCTGAGACTCGATTCATGAAATGGCGACTCCTAATAGAATCCACGTCTGGCTGGTTAAAGTCGCGAACACGGACTTTGTGCCTCTACGGCTTGCGCCGGTGGTGGGTAGTAACATCATCTGACTGAGTTTAGCTAACCACCCCTATTACCCTTGGTCAAGAGTCAAACCCGCAAATACTGGCCGGACATCGCGAATGACCCGCCCAAGGAATGCGAAATTCGCCCACCCGTCTGGCTTTCGCGTGACAGAATCAAATCTCCTTCCACGCGCCCGGCACGGGAACGGGATAACTACCCTTCGCATCGGCTTGAACGGGCACAGGACTGTCGGTCGCAAAGTTAACACTCTTGCAGAATTCAAATTCTGACCCCATCGTTTCGTCCCACGTGATGGTCCTGCCCATGTGAACCGCCGCGCGGCCCATGATGACCGCGAGGTTTGAATAAGCGGAGCGCTTGAGTTCGTTGTGCGGACGATTGTTGCGAATGGCGGCGAGCAGCGCGCTCCATTCGGCGACATACGGACTGATGGTTTCCTTCGGCGGCCGCCACGCGATGTTGCTGTTGACGGTGCGCTGGTCCTTGTACATGTGCGCGGTGGGCGCGTGAATGTTGCCGGAAAACTGCGCCGCGCATTTCGTGCCGTGTATGTAAGTGGAGAAATCATCCTCTGTCTTGGGAATGTAACGTCCATCCACCGTTGCCTTGGTTCCGTTCGCAAACGTGTACTCGATGGCGTAGGTGTCGAAGTTCTGCCCGCCATCCGTGTTGTTCGGCGCACGACCGCCCAGTCCGTGCGCACTGACGGGCCAGCCGTCCATGATCCAGCAACACTCGTCAATCTGATGAATCATTAGCTCGCTCAGAATTCCGGAGGATACCCAGAAGAAATGGCCGGCGTGTGCGACCTGCCAGAGCAATTCGTTTTCGCCGTTCGGACGAAGTCCGAGACGATACGCCCCGCCCATCCGGTAAGCGCGGACGAGCAGTATTTCGCCCATCGCGCCATCGCGGATTTGGTTGATCAATGCCTGCCGCGCCGAGGAGTGCCGACACATGATGCCACAGGCGATCTTGATGTTCTTCTTGTCGGCGACCTCGGCAAGTTGGAGCAAGCGCTTCGTGCCCGCCGGGTCCGGCGCGAAGGATTTTTCCATGAAGACATGCACGCCTTTCTCAATGGCGTAATTGACATGCTCCGCGCGAAACGCCGCGTGCGTGGTTTGCAACAACACGTCGCCCGGACGCAGACAGTCAATCGCCTTGCGGTAGCCGTCGAAGCCAAGAAATCGCCGCTCCGGCGGCACGTCCATGAACCTGGCGTAGTTCTGCATCAGTACGGTGTAGGACCTAGTCAGCTTAGGTTCGAACAAATCTGCCATGGCGACGAGTTTCACCGGACCGCCCTCGGCGTCGCACGCGTTGCCCACCGCGCCGGTCCCGCGTCCGCCGCAACCGACGATGGCAAGGCGGATCGTGTTGTCCTCCGCCGCGTGAACGTGCGGCAGCGCGACTCCGGCCAGCGCGGACGCGGCCACCAATTTGCCGCTCGTCGCGAGAAATTCGCGGCGGGAAGAATGATGAGATTGGACGGCCTGGGAACAGGTATCGGGGCGTGATTTATTCATGGTAGTGCTTTTCGCGTTATTCGCTACGAACTGATTCTGCCATGGGAGTGCTCGCGAATAAAATAAGATTGTAAAACAAAGACAGGGCCAGGGCACAACACCTCTGCCTCCCGCCCAGAGCGTCAATAAGAAACGCGGTAATAGCGTTCGCGGCCGTTGGCGGAATTGTCCGTCTGCGAATCACCGGTGCCGACCGCGGGCTTGTTCCCGGCGGGGAACCAGTTGGGCGAACCGAGATTCGTGTTGTAGGACAACACATAGTTCGTTCCCGGCAGCGTATTGGTGTAAAAGACCGTGACACTGCCCGTCCCCGCGCCCGCAATCCCGGTGATGTGCGGCGGTGTGACGTTGGGTGTGAAGGTCAAGAGGATGCCGTTCGCGTCCGCGGTCGTCGTGAATTTGCCCGCGGCGAACGTGCCATTCTTGATCCGGCCAAAGTTGGACGCGCCGGGATGGGAACCGCCACTCAACAAAACAATCCGCCAGGTGCGCGGGGACTGCCAGAAGGGCTCGTTCGAGTCGGGTGCGGTGGCCGCGCCAGTGAATCGAATGTTCAGCGTTGCCAGCGTGCCTAACGTCAGCGTGCCACCGGAGATTACGATCTGGTCAAAGTCCGTGCCGGCCACGCCGGCGGCGTTGTCTTTCAACGCCGCCAATTCCCAAACATTGGTCGGCCCGTTGCCACCCGCGCCCAGGTTCAAGCCGGCGGGCAAGGTCAGTTGTCCCGCACTGAATCCGGCGCCGATCGTGCCACCGGTGGCCACGGTTACGGCGCCGGCGATTGTTCCCTGGCCGAGCAGCGTGCCGCCGGTATTGACCGTCACCGCGCCGGTGCCGCTGTTGCCGTTGACCTTGAGTGTGCCGGAATTGACAACGAGGTTCGCCACCGCGTTCACGCCCAGCAACCCGTAAGTTCCGGTGCCGTTCATGCGCAAGGTGCCGTTGGGAACGCTCGAACTGATGGTGCCGTAAAAAACCGATTCGCCCACGCCGGCGTTGTACGTGCCGCTTGCGGAAGGTGCGACGGTAAGATGGTTGGTCACATTGAGGATGCTCGTTCGCGAACTGAGGCTCTGGACGGTTTGGACTGTTTCCGGACGATTGCTCAACTGGAAACGCCCCGCGTCGTTCAACGTGATGATGGCCGTGTCGGCGACCTGTTCGCCGACGTAAATGTTGTTTTCATGCTTCTCGTAATCCAAGGACCCTGAACCGTTCACGATCACATCGCCCGGTATGGCATTCACTCCCGTGGGCTTGGACATCTTGATCGGGCCCGCATTGATGATGGTCCCGCCCGTGTAAGTGTTCGGCTCGTAACCTGTAATGTTCAAAGTGGCATTGCCGCTTTTGACCAATCGGCTGCTTGTGCCCGCGCCGTCCCGCAAGACACCATAAACCGCCAGCCAGCCGCCGATGCATTGGAAATCCGTCTGGCTGCCGCAACTGGCGTCGCCCAACGCATTCGTAAAATAGTCGCATTTTACATCGTACCAATTTCCATCCGCCCCCTTGATCGGCACGGGTTCCGTAATGCCAAAGTAGCAGGGCTGCGCCGTGTCCTGGCGCACATACGAACCCAGGTTCACCGTGTTGTTGCTGCCGGCCAGGATTTTGATCGAGTTCAACGCGATGTTGTTGCTGAAAATGAGAATCGTCGTGCCGTAATTGGTGTTCACGTAAGGCCATTGGTAAGGAACCAGGAAGTCGCCTTCGAAGACGAGGACGTTGGATGAGTTCGCTGCGGGCGCCTGGTTGCCAGCCCAGTTCGCTCCGAGCGACATCGGCACGCGCCACGCTCCGCCGCTCGTCTGCGTGCCGTTCCAGCGGTAAACCTTGGTGGGATTTCCTGTGATGGGCGTGTTCGCGGCCGTGAGAACTTCGATGGAGCCGTCCACCGCCAGTTTATTGGTCCAAACCTCGTTGCCGGTGGACAAAACTTTGATCTCCTGTCCGTTCGCCAGCGGTTGGTTGAAAATCCGAAATCGGTCGCCCGTCGCCAACACCGGGCCGTAGTTTAACAATTGGATGAATCCGAGGCCGGCGTTGGTCAACGCGCCGCCCACGAATAACATGTCGTTCGTCTGCGGAAGTGATTTGTTCACCTCGATCTGCAAATCACCGGCCAGCGTGAAATGGTTGTTCACCGTGAGTGTGTCGAGCAGGGTGGCTTGGGAATTGACGCCCGGCGAAACCAGCCCGCCCGGGTTCACCGTGACCGGTCCGCCGATCGTCCCCGCTCCGGCCAGGACCCCGCCGCTGTTCACCGTCACGGCGCTGCCCGCAGCCGTCGAACCGTTGATCAGCACAATGCCGTTGTTGGCGACGGTTGGGCCGGTGTAGGTGTTTGCGCCGTTTAACATCAGCCGCCCCGGCCCATCCAACCCGCCGACCAGGCTGAATCCGCCCGCGCCTGAGACATTGCAACTGATGGTCATGGTCGTGGCTTTGTTGACGCGCGTGCCGATGCTCGTGCCGGAGCCATTGATCTGGAGCTTCAGCCGCGCCCCGTTCCCGTTGGGCGTCCCGTCCAACGTCACGTCCACCCACGTTTCATACCCGTCAATCAACGCCGGACCGTCGCCGGTCAACGTCAGCGTTCGATCCACCATCTGGCCGCTGTGAATGCTGATGACCCGCTTCGACCGCGACGCATCAAAGCGGATATACTGCGCAAAACCATCCGCGTTCAATCGCACCGTGCCGACCGGCGAAACGTTCTTCAGGAAAATCGCCCCGTCCGCCGCCGTGGGGGCGACGTTATAGCCGGGCGTGTTGGTTAAACCCCAATTGACGGCATCATTCCAGATGCCGCTGCCACTGCCATTGTCCCAGACGTAATGGCCAGCGTTGAGCGCCGCAGGGATAAAATAGGCGCTTAGAGCGGCCAAACCCGCGCACTCTCGGAAGACCCCTTTAACACTCATCGGATGGCTTCTGATTCTAAGGTTATTTCGCAATCAGGGCGCCACGTAGTAAACGCGGTACTGACGCTGCGGGCCGTTGGCGGAGTTGTCCGTCTGAAAATCGCCCGTGCCGGCGGCCGTTTTGCTCCCGGCGGGAAGCCAGTTCGGCGAATTCAGGTTTGTATTGTAGGACAGGATGTAATTGGTGCCCGGCAACGTGTTCGTGTAGAAGACCGTGACGCTGCCCGTACCGGCGCCGACGATTTCTGTGATGCGCGGCGGGGCGATATTGGGTGTGTAGGTCAACAAAATACCGCTGGCGTCCGCCGTCGTCGTGAATTTGCCCGCGGCATAAGTGCCGTTCCTGATCCGGCCAAAGTTCGACGAGCCGGGATTGGAGCCGCCGCTCAACAAAACGATCCGCCAGGTGTGTGGGGACTGCCAGAAGGGCTCGCTCAAGGCGGGCGCGGTGGCCGAGCCAGTGAATTGAAGGTCCAACGTTGCCAGCGCGCCCAGCGCCAGCGTGCCGCCGGAGATGACGATCTGGTCGTAATCCGTGCCTGCGACGCCGGTGGCGTTGTCCTTGAAGGCGGTCAGTTCCCAGACATTGGTCGGTCCATTGCCGCTCGCAGTCATGGACAGTCCGCCTGACAGGGTGGCTTTGCCGGCACTGAAGCCTGCGCCCATCGTCGCCCCGTTCGCCACCGTGACGCTGCCCGCGATAGTGCCTTGGGCCAGCAACGTGCCGCCTGCATTGACGGTGGTTGCGCCCGTGCCGGTCTTGCCATTGAGTTTCACCGTGCCGGCGTTGATCGTCAGGCTCGCGATCGAGTTCGCGCCCAGCATTCCGAAAGTGCCGGTACCATTTTTTACAACCGTCCCCGCCCCGCTGATGGCACCGGCAAAATCCGAGATGCCGGGGCCGCCGTTGTACGTAGTGGTCGCTGACGGCGCGACGGTCAGCGTGCCGCTACCGACTGAAACGCTGGCGCTGGCGCTCGATCCCTGGACGGTTCCCACCGTCTCCGGTTGGCTGGCCAGATCCAATTTGCCCGAATCATTGAGGGTGACGATGGCGGTATTGGCGATCTGCTCGCCGCCGCCCACATTGATTTGCAAAGCACCCGTCCCGTTCACCGTCACGTCGCCGGGGATGCAGTTGACGCCGGCCATCTTGGCCAGCTTGATCGGGCCGGCGTTGACGATCGTGCCGCCGGTGTAAGTGTTGGCATCGTTTCCGAGATGGTTGTCGCCGGTCAGGTTCAAAGTATAAGGGCCGCTCTTGACCAAACGGCTGCTCGTGCCGGCGCCGTCCTTCAACAGACCGTAAACATCCAAGCGTCCGCCGGTGCATTGGAACTCGGTTTGACTGCCGCAACTCGCATCCCCGAGCGCGTTGGTAAAGAAAGCGTTCGTGACCCAATACTTGATGCTGTTGACAACGATGGGCACGTTCGTTCCCGTAATTCCAAAATAGCAGGGCTGGGCGGTATCCTGCCGGACGTAAGAACCCAGATTCATCACGTGATTGCTCCCGGCCAGAATCTTGATCGAGTTCAAGGCGGTGTTGTTGCTGAAAATGAGGATGCTGGTGCCGTAGTTGGTGTCAACGTAGGGCCATTGATAGGGGACAAGAATGTCGCCCTCGAAGATGAAGACGTTCGAGGAACCGGGCGGAGGCGGCTGGTTGCCGGCCCAATTCGCGCCCAACTGCATGGGCACTTTCCACGGGGTACCGCTGGTGGTTGTGCCTTGCCAGACACGGACGGTCGCCGGATCGCCGGTGATGGGTGTGTTGGTCGCGGAAAGGACTTCAATCGAGCCATCCACGGCCAGCAGGTTGGTCCAGACTTCATGGCCGGCCGAGAGCACTTTCACCGCCGCACCGTTTGCCAACGGCTTGTTGAAGACCTGCAACTTGTCGCCGGCCGCGAAAACGTCACCGTAGTTGAACACGTGGATTGAACCCGAGCCGGTGTTGTTCAACGCGCCGCTCACCGCAATCATGTCGTTGGTCTGTGGATGTGACTTGTTCACTTCGATGTGCAGGTCGCCCGCGAGCGTGAAATTGTTGCTCACGGTGAGCGTGCCGATGAGTGGAGCTTGCGAGTTGACTCCGGGCGAAACGATCCCGCCGGGGTTCACCGTTACGGGGCCGCCAATGACGCCGGTGCCGGCCAGAATCCCGCCGGAGTTCACCGTCACCGGGCTGGTCGCCGCGGTCGAGCCATTCACCAGCAACACGCCGCTGTTGGCGGTCGTCGGTCCCGTGTAGGTGTTGGTCCCGCTCAACATCAGGCGGCCGGCGCCGTCCAGACCGCCATTCAGGATAAAACCACCCGCGCCCGACACGGGGCAACTGATTCTCACCGTGGTTGCCTTGTTGACGCGCGTTCCCAGACTCGTGCCCGAGCCGTTGATCTGCAATTTGAACCGTGCGCCATTGGCGTTGGGCGTGCCATCCAGCGTGACGTCCACCCACGTTTCCCATCCGTCAAACAACGCCGCGCCCGTCCCGCTCAACGTCAGCGTACGGTCAACGGTCTGCCCCGGGTCAATGGTGATGCTTCGGTAGGCGCGTGAGGCATCGAACCGGAGATACTGCGCAACACCGTCGGCGTTGAGCCTGACCGTTCCAGCTGGGGAAACGTTCTTAAGGAAAATGGCGCCGTCGGAAACCGTCGGCTGGACGTTGTACCCGGGAGTGTTGGTCAACCCCCAATTCACCGGGTCGTTCCAAAGCCAGTTGCCAGCATTGTTGTCCCAGACGTAATGGGCCGCGCTAAGGCAAGTGGGCGTGAGCAACGTGCAGAAAACGGCGCAACTGATTGAGAACGTCTTTATCATCATCGGATCGTTACAGGTTTCGGTTGTGGAATTCCAACTCGCGACCAGCGGCTCTTGCGTGATAACCGGCCCGGGACGGTTTGAGCCAACGCCATGAACGCGGTATTGGTTGGAATACCCGACTTTAACTACCACGCGAATGCCCGATTGCAACTGGAATTCTCCGCGCAACCTGTTAGCGCGAGCGCAACCGCCTGCGGCGCTCGCGCCGCGGAAAGGCCAAGTTGAATTGTTGTTGGTGAAATTTCCGCCATCTGTCTTATCACCGCAGGAATCGTCTCCTTGAGGCCGGCTTGGTTGCCTCGCTGCCCTTCCGGGCGCTCTTGAATACCGACGGATCGAATGCAAAATGATGAGAAGAAACTGGATGACATCTTCCTGTCATTTTCCCCGCGGACAAAGGAATCCGGCCTGACGGCTGCATGCGTGTTGACCGCAACTGTTCGCGGCCACGAAATCGTTTGAATTGCAGGAACCTCAGCGAAAACTCCGGGCCGTGCGGGCCTTTCAACGGTTGATTGCCTTCTGAAATTCGGGGTGGGTTTGCCGGAGAATGTGGTTGATACGCGCCCGCTCCGCGTCGTCGAGGTAGGCGTATTGCAGATCGGGATTCTTCCGGCGGAGCGCGTGAATGAGCCGCGCATAGACCAGCCGTTTCAACTGCTCGGGCAGCGCGAGAAAACATTCCGAGTAGATCAGATAGCTGCACCGGTTTCGGAACAGATGCTGTTCCAGCCGAAAATCCTTCAACGAACTTCCGTCCTGCGCGCGGGGGACGCCGTGCTGAAACGCGGCCTGAAACGCCGCCGCCCCTTGCAGCCCGTTCGGTAGTAGCGCTTCGTCTTTGAAAAGGAGGTCATTGACAATTTCCCGCGCTGCGCTCTCGAACACGCGCTTGACGCTGTCGTAAATCAACTCATCGGTCACGGGCTCTTTGAGGTCGCGCTGGAGATTCTTCTGGTAAACCAGCATCCGCCGGCAATCCAATGCGGCGCGCGTCAGCGTGTTCTGCATGGTCAACTGGTGTTCAAGGACCAGCAATGCGACGAGGTCACTGCCTTGGGTGAGATACTGGCGGGTGTCAAAAAACTCGTTGAGGTTGGTGCGGTTCGCGCCGCGCTTGAAGTCGGTCAGCAGGGCGTCCTTTTCTTCGCGGGCCGGCACGTTGCCGCGGTGCAGCGACACGCCGTGCTTGCCGGTCACATACCAACCGCCCCAACGATTCGTGAACGGCGTACGAACATCCACAACCTCCGAGCCATGCCGCAACAGCGGTTCGCCCGTGGCGTCCGTAAACACCGAGCGGACGAAGACGCCGGGAATTCCGCGCACAAACGTGCCGCCATGACAACTCAGGCACTCGCTGTCCCGGACGAATTCCGGCTTCGCCGCGTTGGGATTGAACCGGTAAAAAATCGGCCCCAGTGTCGGATCCATCGTGGCGATTTCAACCTGCCCGTACGGCACCCAACCCACGTAGCTCGAGTCCGAAAAGTAAATTGCGCGCGGTCGTCCGGGATGAATCAGTTCCCGTTGAAAGCTGGTCTTGGAAAACACCAGCACCTGGCTCTCGACCGGGATGGCGAGTTCCCGCAGCAAAGTTTGCACGACGTCCTTCCCGCTGCCGGACAGGTTGATTTTGCCCTCAGCCAGCCGCGCCCGCACCTGCGTCATCCGGTCACGCGGCTGGGTGGTGGAATAACTGATGGGCGGTTGTTCGTAAGTTTCAGTGCTTTGGGCCGGGGCGAAAACGGGATGAAGCGCGCAAAACGCAACCGCCAATCCAATGGGCAAAAACCCCGTCGCCATGACGCGTCTCCCAACGACGCATGAACTTTCTGTGTGCACTTCGACCATAATGCTACGGTCATGATGCCGCGGCTCATTGACTTTGATCAATCTTTCGGTGGTCAAATCGGCTGGCGACGGGGCCTCGTCGCGCGGCGTTCAGGCCGCTTCCACATCCACTTCGCGGATAAAGCGCTTGGCTGTGAGCCGGCGATTGTTGACGCAGTGTCGAGGCGCGTGTTTCTCTGCCACTTGTATGATTCTCGTCCGCCAGTCGGCGGTTGCCTCTGTTTCGTCGAGAGGGCAAATTGTGGCGCGTGAACGAGACGTTGACTGCCCCGCCGTCACCGTCGGAAAATCCGTGCGGACGTCCTGCTCCGACGCGCCCTCCGCCAGGTTACCGAGCAGCGTGCGCACCGTCACGCGCGTCCCCTTCACCACCAGTTCACCGCTGCAAACGTCGCGACGCGTTCAAAATACTGGTTATAGTCGAAGTTCATGGCCGCAAAGTATCTTCAACCCGACTCCCCCGCAACGCTTCCTCTGCGAGTTGCATTACTCGCGGTCCAACCGCAGCACCGCGGCATCTCAGCGGCGAACCAATCCATTTTCCTCTCTGCGGGCAAGATGCGGCGCTAAATGTCTGCGGTGATTCGGTTTCGATGTTCAACGCTATTGAAAGGCACAGCGCGGCGGAGCCGCAGCCAAAACGGAAACCCGAATCAACCGCAGAGACGCGATAGACGCAGAGGTTTCTTTTTCGCGCCTTTTCTCTGCGTTCATCGCGGCTCTGCGGTTGGTTGCTCCGCCAGAAAATCTTTGCAATGCGCGACGAAGTTGTGAGATAGCACTGCGATGAGAATTACGAGTTCAGCTTTATTTGTTGCGCATTTGTTCGTCGGTTTGACCGCTTCGAGCTTTGGCGGGGAGCACTTGCCAACAGCCGACCTGGATTTTCTGCGCGACATGACGCGGGATGTCGTTGAGGCATCGCGGGTCCAACCAGGCTCGAACGGCGGCGGGAGCTGGGCTGTCACGAACATCTTCCCCTTCGCCCTGATCGCGCCGGGTAAGCGCAACTACACGGCCTTTTGGCCGCGCGATTTTTCCATGTCGGTGGATTCGGGTTTCATCACGCCAAGCGAGTTGAGCAATCACCTGTGGGTGACCTGTCTGGCGCAGAACGGACCGACCGACCGCAAGCTCGCACACGGGCTGCACATCCCGCCGTGGGCGATTCCGGATCACGTCAATTACAACGGTCGCGCGGCCTATTACCCCGGCACTTACGCGTGGGGTGAAGACCAGGGCGCGGGCGGGAACGGGCGCGTGCCGCCCATTGACGATCATTACGAATTCGTCCACATCGCCTACACCTATTGGAAGGCCACCGGCGATGCTCAATTCCTCAAGCAGGAGGTCAATGGCCTCAGCGTTTTTACGCGGCTGGAAAAGGCGTTCACCAGTCCCACAACCGATCCTGAAACTGGTCTGGACTTCAGCACGGAAAATGATCGCGCAGTCGGCTTCGGCTTTTGCGATGGCGAAACGCACACGGGCAAATTGCTGTTCGCATCGTTGCTGCGTTACCGCGCGGCAGGCGAACTGGTCGAACTGTCCCGCGCCGTTGGCCAACGTGAGCGCGCGCCAGCTTACCGAAAAATCCAGAAGACAATTCGCGCGAACATTGTTCCCACGTTCGGCGACCGCAAGGCCATTGGTGGCTGGTTGCGGGCCTCGACGGAGATCAGTCGCCAGCCGGATGTGTGGGGCACGTTGTTCGCTTTGCATCTCGACATTCTCAGTCGCGCTGACGCCAAGGCTGCGCGCAAGACCATCGCCGAGGCGGTGCGGCGCGGGACGATCACGTTGGAAGGCGGCGTGCGCCACGTGCCGACTGATCATGATTTCAGCAAAACCACGGCGTGGGAACGTTCGTCGTGCCCGGTGAACACTTACCAAAACGGCGGTTACTGGCACACAGCGACCGGCTGGCTCATCGAGGCGCTTTGGAAATCCAACCGCAAACTCGCGTTGCAAGTGTTCAGCGAGATGATCGCTCACTTGCGCGCGGAGGATTTCCGCAAAGGCGCGGGCCACGGCGCGCCGTGGGAGGTTTTCGGCCCGAACGGCGGCGCGCGGCAGCACGCCGTTTACATGACGTCGGTGGCCTTGCCGTATGGGATTTTGAAAGGGCTAAAATAATGAAACAAATTGTTCTGCTCGAATTGGCTGCACCGATGGAAAACGTCGGACGACAAAAGGACTGTCTGTTTCACACGTTCGACGACGTGGCCACCGCTGCTTACGCGCGCGAAACGGCGCCGCAACGCAAGTGATCGCGCTTGGGAACCGCGAACCAACTGTGAACCACACCAACGGGCTTTAACGCAAAGCCGCCAAGGCGCGAAGCCGCAACCAAAACGGACCGCGAGTTGTCCCAACTCGCAGCATGTTCGTGTGCGGCAGGCGGGTTTCAAGATTGGAACTCGGCCCGCAATCGTGGCTGCTGCGGCTTGGGACAAGCCGCGCTCCGAAACAAACTGGCTTGCCCCAACGGGGCAAAAGAAAATAGCCCAGGGTTTGAGCGCAGCGAATACCCTGGGTAAACGTCCCACAAAATTATTCTCCCTCTCCTCCTCGAACGAGGAGAGGGCCGGGGTGAGGAGTCGAACAATTCTAAGCCACCAGTGTCATCAAGTCGTTGTGAATTCCTTGCCATGGCTGATCGAGATTGATCGTGCGGATTTTAATTTTGTGCTTCTTGTCCATGAAATCGTGCGACAGCGGCGAATCCACAGTCGGATAAAGCAGCATCATTTCACAAGTGTCCGTCAATTTCCCTTCCGGCAGGTTGGTCAGGTAGGCGTTGATTTGAAAAAGATGCGACGACCGGAGCGTCTCGGCTTCGTAATGATGTTGCGTCGCCTCCGGTGTGAATTTGCAGTCGATGATTACTTTTCGGGTGGCGGCGGTTAGGCTGATGTCGGTCTGCATCTTGGGCAGCAAGCCCGCAGCAACCTGATCGGCAGCAATCCAACGCCAGTAAATGTCCTCGCGCTTCACGGTGTAATCCGTGTGGACGCGATAAAAAGTGCGGACGAAGTTCTCAAACAGAATCGCCATCTGCCGCTTGTCGCGGACAAAATCCATAAACTTGCTGCTGCCTGATTTCTCCGAAACGAGCAGATTTCGGTAGATGAGTTCGCAAACCTTCAGAAGGAAGTCGTAGAACTGACTATTTCGGTAGAGTTGAACACGGCCAAATACCCGACCGGTTAGCTCGATATCCTCGATGTCAGAAAACAAGCGGCACAATTGCGCCAGACTTTCTGTGGACTCTGTCGCCAAATCCTGCACGCGGATTAACCGGCGCATTGTCGCTTTCAAGATTTGGTTGTGCAGAACGTTGTAGCTCAGTTCATCGAACTCACAGGGAAGCCTGCTGGTCCGTGTTGCGTTTGTGCGAATCGCTTCCTGAAAGCATATCCGACCGCGCAACCGACCTGTCCATTCATGCTGCGGCACATAGCCCCGGTCGAACCCTCGCTTGAGCAGGTGATTCGTGCCGTTGATCAGGACCCGGGCAAATAAATCCGCCAGACTGGTCGAGTCCAGTGGTTGTACGTCAACAATCTCCTTTTCCTCAAGCTTGTCCCAAGCGTAGCAAAGAAGGTAGTAGATGTTCTGGATTGGGATGTTCACGGCCTGCTTAGGCGAGCAAGGCAGAACGTTGCTCTTTCACCTTTTGCTCGTTGTCGAACCAGTATTCCTGAATCAGGGGAACGATTTCGGACTCAATCACTCGGCGATACCAATTATCGTCAGGTTTGATTCCGTTGCGCGGGCAGAAATAGCTGTGAGCAATCTGGTAACCCGGGCCAAGATTCTTTGCATCTGCGGCTATGACCTCGTTCAAAGAATTCATCCGGCTGACGATTTTCTTGGTCAACTCGGGTGTTGCGCCCGTGTCGCCCAGAAACTTTCCGAACGCATCACTGCTAAATTCCGGGCGCAGGGTGATGAACCGGAATCTGCGCCGCAAAGCATAGTCCACCATCGCGAGCGAACGGTCGGCGGTGTTCATCATTCCGATCAGATGCAGGTTCTCTGGAATGTAAAACCTCTCACCAGCATTTTGAGAATATGCGAGCGGGATGGCGTGTTCTTTGCCGCGCTTGTCCGGCTCAATCAACATCATCAATTCACCAAAGATTTTGCTCAGGTTGCCGCGGTTGATTTCGTCGATGATGAATACGTAAGGCTTGTTTGCGGCCTGATCACGCTGGGCGCGGCGACAGAACTGGTAAAAGATTCCAAACTTCAAATCGAAGTGACCATTCGGGGTCGGTCGAAATCCTTGGATGAAATCTTCGTAAGAATATGACTGATGGAACTGGATCATCTCGACCTGTCGCTGAGCATTCGATTCGATGAGTGCGTAGGCCAGGCGTTTTGCCACGAAAGTTTTACCGACACCCGGCGCGCCTTGGAGGACAACGTTCTTCTTTTCCTTCAACGCCTCAAGCATTTCGTCAAACTGTATTTCCGCGAGGAACAGCCCGGCCATCGCCTTGCTTTTGTCGTAGTGCTCGATGTTTGCCTGTGGCGCGATGTCCGCATCATCATCGTCTCCATTATCCTCCACTGGCGCTGCGATTAGCTTTGTCGGTCCAAACGCCAATGGCCGCGCGGATTGGGGTTCTTGCCTGGCCATGAGAAACAGTGGGAACAGCCTCTTGAACAAGTCAGCAATTCTTCCCGCCAACTCCTCCCCCGACATCGAGACTGCCTGCTCCTTTGGGACGTAAGTTCTGGCATGAGGCCCGTATTGACTCAATTTCCTTATCCATTCCTCCAATGATTTTGTTTGGCCTGCGGTTACACCTGATTGCGTCATTGAAAATCCGTCATCGTGCTCACCATAAACAACCCCACAAGGATCAAGGCTCTCGCTCAACTTCGCGGCAAGGGCTGGTGGGATAGCTTTCAAGTTGGCTGCAAACAGTTCCCGTGCTGCTTTGCCGTAATCGGCGACAGAAAATCCATATTTTAGGCCCCAGTGATTTACCGTGATGTATAGCTGTGCATCGTCTATTCGCTTTCCTCCTTTGGGATAAAATGCACCCCATAAAAAATCCCATGCTCCGCCTTGCCCGTAATCGTTCTTTGGAATTCGAGCAAGAATACGGTTTTCCATTTCCAGCACTTCAGTCATCTCGCTCGGCAGACGGCTAGCGATGTTCTGAAATAATGTCGCGAGTGGATTTTCAAGGTGAGTTTTGAATTCATCTTTGTGTTCTTTGTAAAAAGCCTGCGTCGGCTGCTTGTGAAGCGCTTCGAGCAATTGAAATGTCTTCTCCGAAAAGGGTGGAGTGGAATACGTCGCGTCATGCAGTTTCTGATTCGCAGTCGTCTGATCTGCTGGACCAGTTGGGCGCGAAGCAGACTCCGTCACACTTCCGAAAAGATTCGAATCGACCAAGGGAAGATGATTGCCCGTCTTTTTGGAATAAATCTCGTCCCAGATTTTAACTAGGGCCGTGGGTGCGATCGTCAGATAAGCGCCCTGACGAAGGGTCAAATTCCTGTCGAAAAACAAGGAGTCATGTGTCCGCGCAATCTCTAGTAGGTTGGCTTTGTATTTGTCCCCATCCAAAAATTCAGACCGCCCTATCGGCGGCGTCAGTTTGGTGTAATTCCGTAATCGGACGAGATACGCAGGCCGGCCCTGCCATTCAGTTCCTTGCGGACCGACGAAGCTGCTGTTGCACCCCTCAGAAATGATTGAAACTCCAGCGATGGCGTTCTTGTCAATGAAGTGGAAGACAATGTCGCCCGGTTTCACATCTCGCATCAAGCGATACGTATCCCGCCCGTCGCTTCCGCTCTGTGGCGACCAGAGCACTGACCCAAATGCAAACTCACCCTGTTGTCGGTCAGGTCTCGATTTGACGTAAGTTTTCTCGACCCAGAATTGCATAGTCTTTTAACTCCACTGGCAGGAGTTCACTTGCCGCAATGGTATGCGACTTCACCCACACCAGCAAGCTTGTCAAAATCATCACCACACTACTCAACTCCCACCCCGCCCCTCCTCTTTGAAGAATGGTTTTTCCCTCACGACCCTCATCCGGCCTTCCGCCTTCATGGGATTTCGGCGAGACGCGTCGGCGGCCCTCATCCGTCACTTCGTGCCACCCTCTCCCATCCGATGGGCGAGGGGAAATTTTGTGGAACGATTTACCCAGGGTAGCTCGGCCCAGGCCCGACGAGCGACCGAGCAACCCTGGGCTATTCTCTTTTGCTCCGTTGGAGCATTGAGTTTGTGAACGCGAGCAGACAAAGCCGTTGTTTTGAAGATGGGCTTGCCCGCGCCCGGTTCTGTCGGCGACAATCCACCTGCGATGAAACCATTGTTACTTGTAATGGCGATCGTCAGCCTCTTGGCCACGACGACACCAGCAGCGACCAAATCTGATCGCGCGGAATTATCGCCCGCAGCCAGACAAGCCGAAGAGAAGGCGGCGCGGAAATACATCCTCGGTTTGCCGAAACAGGTGCGGAGGTGGTTCGCCACCGTGCAGCACAAACCTAAACCCGGCGAACCTTGGGGGTTGTTCACTTTCTCCGCCGATTCCAAAATTCCTTACTGCATCGTATCAACGGCCATCGCCTGGGCCGCGATATCGCCGCGCGAGGGGATTGAAAAGATGCCGGGCTATCATCCCAAGGCGAAAGCCGAGTTGGCCGCGTGGCTGCAAAAGTTTCAGGATCCCAAGACGCATCAGTTCATTGATCCTTTGCACGAAAGCTGCGTCCCGGACATCAACGATCCGAAAGTTCGCTACTCGTTCCGCGAGGCCGTCACCAAGTACGCCGTGGTCCTGCTGAAAAGGTGCGACGCAGAACCGCTTTATCCCTACACGCCGGGCGCAAATGAAGAAGGCAAGTTCGACCCGGAGCATTATCTGAAGTTCATCAAGGACGGAGATTGGGACAAACGCGCGTGGGGAATCGGCTCTCATGCCGCGTTGCAAACCGTGCGTGTGTTCGAGATGGTTAACGAGGGGCGCGACGACCTGATCCCGACGTTGATCGAGGGCACGGAGTTTATTCTCAGCAAACAAAATCCCCGGACGGGAATGTGGGGCGTGGACGAGGCGGCGATTGCCCAGCAAATCGGCGGGGCGATAAAGGTCATCGGGCGGTTTCAAGGCTACATGGGTTTGGTTCCACCCCACATGGACAAGTTGGCCGACTCGCTTATCAACAACTACCGGAGCGGTGCGTTCTACGCCACCGACGGTTCGCCGTGCGTGCCGCGCAACGTGGCCGAGATGGTTAATGCGTGCCTGGAAGCCAGCGATTATCGCCGCGATGAATTGCGCGAGGTGCTCGTCGGCCAGATTCGCGAACTAAAACGCTACCGCCGGGCCGACGGCAGTTTCTCTGAGACGTGGGGCGGAACGAACGCGGTGGGCTGGTGCCAGTCCGTCGTGTCGCCGAAGGCCAGCAAACCACGCGCTGACATCGTTGGAACGCAGCTCGTGCTGGACACGTTGATCCGAATTTACGACCGGGCCGGATGGACGGGTGGAACGTGGGAGAAGTCGAAAAGCTGGCGAGCCGCCGTCAAGGAAGCGAACTACAAATACGAAATCTCCTGCGACGCCAACGGCAAGGTGAGAGTGACCCCGCGCACCCGATGAATTTGCCAGCCCCGTTAGGGGCGAGATATTTGTAGAACCCGTCCACCAAATATTCCCAAGCTCCGTCAGGAGCGACATCGGGTTGGGTGCAACTTTTGTCGGGGCGATCGAGCTGAGAATATGCCGCTCCTAACGGAGCTTGAGCCTGTTTGGTCTTTTATCTACAAAGATAGCGCTCCTAACGGAGCTACCTGAAAGCATGACACCTTCTACGAAACGCAGCCATCGCCATCGTATCGTCGCACCACTGTTGGCTGGAACATGCGGTTTATTGTTGGCGTTGTTCCCGACCGCTGTAACTGCGAATGACTCAGTTGCGGTCGTGATTGGGCCAAAAGCACCGGAACTAGACCGGTTCGCAGCCAGCGAACTTTGCGGCTATCTGGAAAAGTTGTTCGGCTTGCGCGTCACACCAACGACTTCGATTCCGGCTGCGGCCACCGACCTTTTCCTGATTGGCAACCCGGACACCAATCCGCTCATCAGCAAGAAATCATTTCCGGAGGTTTCGGACCAGGGCATTTTGCTGAAGCCGTTCAGGTCCGGGAAACATTCAGCTTTGATTGTCGGCGGCGGAAGTCCGACGGCGACCATGTGGGCGGCGTATGATTTGGTGGAGCGCTGGGGCGTCCGGTATTTATTGCATGAGGATGTCCTGCCCGCGCGGACGGGATTCAAAATGCCATCCCTCGATGTCGTTCAGGAGCCAATTCTGCGCGTGCGGCAATGGCGTGTGGTCAACGAGCACGCGATGGGGCCGATTGGGTGGGGCATGGCGGATTATCGCCCGGTCCTGAATCAACTGGCGAAACTGAAGTTCAATCGCCTGCTGATTTACATCTGGCCGGAACAACCTTTTTTGCCGTTTGAATACAAAGGAATCAAATTCTCCGGCGGCACGTTGTTCTTTGGCGAACATTACCCGATCACTGATGACATGGTGGGCCGCTCGCTGTTCGGCAACGAAAAGGAGTTTTGGAATCCCGACCTTCCGCCGCCCGGCGGTGATCCCGATAAACTCAACGCCGCAGCCATACAACACATCCGCAGCCTCATAGACTACGGGCATCAGCGCGGCATGAAGTGCGTGCTGCCGGTCACGCTTACTGAGTTTCCCAGCGTGTTCAAACCCTTGATCAAACATACGCGACCGGGACACATGCACCGCGACCATACGTTCGGCCTCGGCGCAGAGCAGGACGTGGACGACCCCGAACTCGTCGGGCTGGCGCGTGCCGTCGTCGAAGCGACGCTTAAGACGTATCCCGGGTTGGATTACATCGAGATGGGCGTGGCCGAACAGCGCGAGTGGGCGAAGCAATACGAACGGGCTTGGAACACGCTGGATGCAAAATATGGCGTCAGCAAAGCCTGCTCGCTGGATCAGATGCTGGACAAGGCAGGAATGCGAACGAATTATTCCGGCGGCGCCGAACGCGCGCTCAGTGAAGTCAAGGCCGACATTCTCGCGCTCTATTTTTTCGACAAAGTCATTTCGGACACTGAAATCCAGCGTCTCGTGCGCAGGGGAAACAAGAAATTTGTCGTGGGTGTTTCGGAAGAATTGTTTCCGGCGCTCGGCCGCATTTTTCCGACGGGTTCGGAGACGCTCAACTTCGTGGATTACACGCCGGTCCGAATCGTCAAACGACGCGAGGTGCTCAAGTCCATTCCGGCCCGCGAGATTCCGTCCGTCCTGATTTACACGTTGCACGATGACAACGTCGGCCCGCTCCCGCAACTGGCCACGCACTCGTTGCACGAATTGACGAAGGACATTCGTGATCTCGGTTGGGCCGGATTTTCCACGCGCTATTGGGTGATCAGCGATCAAGACCCTTGCGTAGCCTACCTCGCCCGCGCGGCGTGGGATGCGAAAGTGACGCCGGAGGAAGTTTACCGCGACCTGATCACCCGCTTGTGCGGTGAGGCAGCGCTGGTGGACATGTTGAAAGTTTTTAGCGAGGTCGAAGCCGCCACGGTCATTCTCGAATGGGACGGCCTCGGGATTGCGTTCACCACCGACCACATGCTGATGCAACATTGGAAGGCCAAACCTTTGACGCCGGATTTGAAAACCGTGGCTGTTCGGTACCGAACGGCGTTGGCAGCGGCGCAGCGAGCGTTGGAAAAAACGCAGCCGTCGGGCAGGGACTACGTCAAGTATTGGATTGGCCGTTTGAAATTCGGCATGGATTACTTGAGCGCGGTTGACATGTTGCGGACCGCGGGCACGGCCAGCGCCAACAGGGACATTCATGACGCCCTCGAAACCGGCACGCGGGCGCTTCATGTTGTCAAACGCGCTTTGACAAACTATGCCAGCGTCGCGGTGGATCGTTCGGACAAAGGCGCCATTGCCACCATGAATGAGTACTGCGTCCGGGCGTTGCAGAAAAAGATTGATGCCCTGAAAACCAACCCCGCGGTGGCCAGTCCGGCAGTGCGCGCCACTGATTTCAAATCGCGCAAAATCTACGAATCCAAAGTGAAACCCAGCTACACGTCGTGGGTATCATTCTTCCCCGGCGAGCGCGGTCAGTGGTATTTGACGTGTGAGGAAGTTACCCGCCCCGAAACCCCGCTGCCGGGAGCTTCGCGCCAGCAGATCTATGAGATGGGCCTGCCGCGCGGTTACGACAAGTCGAAGCACTTGATGGAAGTGGTTATGCTCGAATCGAGCGACGGCCTCGAAACGTGGAAGGAAATGTCACGTCAGCCGGCGCGCTTCCAACATTCCGCCGGTTCGTTCGGTCAGGCACGCACAAGCGACGGGCGCTTCCTGCGATTTGTGTGGAGCTGCTACTCGTTGGACTCGAATCTCGCCCCCAACGAGATTTTCTTCGAGTCTGCCGACAACGGTCAGACGTGGAAAAAGATGCCGCCGTTCCACGACGCCCATTTCGTCAGTTGGCCGCACCGGTTGCGCGCGTTGCGCGAAGGGACGCTGGTCTTGTGCGTGCCGATGCGTCCGACTTGGGGGCCGGGATCGGATTATCCGACCCGCACGGCGCGACGGCTGGACGTGAACGCCGACATGCAGATGAACCTGTTTATTTCCCACGATCAGGGCCGCTCGTGGTCCGGGCCGTTGCCGATTCTTCCGGGGCAAAACGTTTCGGAAACGGACTTCGTCGAACTGCCCGATGGCAATTTGCTTTTCGTCAACAACAGCATCTTTGCCAACGCGGGTCGGCAATTTGTTTATCGCAAGGGAAATGTTTTCACGCCCGGCCCGTTGGAGCGCGTTCATTCGGGCACGGTGCCGGAAACAGTTTGCCTGACCGACGACGGCATTTTGGTCGGCTGCATGAGGGCGGGAGCGTATTACTGGTCGGATGACCTGGGTCAAAACTGGTCACGGCTCGACGGTGCGAAGCGCAACGGCGAGGTTTATCAACCTTGGATCCATTATCTCGGCAACGGCCAGGTGGCCTGTGCCGGGCATTACGGTTTGGACGACGCTCTTGGCAAACGTGACCAATACGTCTGCCTGCAAACCTTCAAAGTCGAAGTGTTGCGTAAAACCGTCGCCGCCAAACTCTGGATTGAGCGCGACTACGACGAAGCTACGCGGAATTTTCCCAACTCCTTCACCGTCTCGCTCACCGCTAACGGTGTTCCCGTGACGAACAAAGACGTCCAAGTCTGGCACGTCTTTCGCGATGCGCCCGGCTACGATTCATGGAACAAGACTCCCCTCGCGGAACGCATGAAGCTGGGCGGCAAAACAATCACGGTGCGAACCGGTCCCGACGGCAAAGGAAGGTTCGCCTTGCCCGAGTACGAGGGCATCACGGACACGCACAAGAGCTACCAGGTCGTGGTGCGGTTCAATCCCGACGGCCAGTATCCCGACTTCAAACCCGCTCAACTTCCCCAACTCGAGTTTTATGCCAACAACGGGCTGGATCCGTAGCCTACGTCAGACCCACTCCAACCCAAACAACTCAGCTCTCCGCATCTGGAACTTGATGGAAACGGTTTTGCCCTGCTCGATGCCTACGTCGGCATTGCCTTTCCAGCGAACCGAGTGAGCGAGGTTGTCGCCGACGATAGGATCGCAATCTTCCAACTTCCGACCACCGAAACCGACTTTGATCATTCCCCCGCGCGGCGTGCGGGCGTTAATTCTCAATTCACGCCCCATGACCGGGATTGAGAAAGTCGTGAATTCGCCGGTTTCGTCGGCGGTTAGGGCGACGAGCCGGCCCTTTTCCCACCAGGCCCAACCGCTTTCACCGGGCTTGAGGCCTTGTTTCCAGCGGGGATATTTGTGCGGATAGCGCGAGGCGGAATAGCGGAAACCCACGCGGTTGTTCGGTAGCGGCAGCAGCGGTTTGCTCGCGACCGGAAATTCGATGCTCGAATCATTGAAGCTCTTTCGCGACAGCACCGGTCCACCCGGCACCTGACTCCAATGCAATCCGTCAATGCTGGAGAACATCCGGATGTCCGAGGTTTGATCAAAGCGATGATAGAACATCGGGAACATAAGATGCACGTCAGGCATTCCGGGATAGGTCGTGTAGGCGTTCGTGTAAACGTCCAGGGAGAGCGGCTCTTCCATTCCCGGCCAGATTAGCGGCGACACCGGACCCCACTGCCGGAAATCTTCCGCCTCGCAAATCGCCACCATGCGCCGGTCAGTGAGGTAGAGGCGCGTGTACATGACATATTTGCCGAGCCATTCATTGTAACAGACCGTCGTATCGGTGTCGCTCTTGTGCACAAACAGCGGCTTTTTGATCGGCGTCCACTTGATGCCGTCGGGCGAGGTTGCGCCATAGATGCACGTCATGGTCTGGTCGCCATCGAGGCGGACATCGCGATAACGCGGGTGAATTTTTTGATACGCGGCCCACAGCGCGGGGATTTCACTCTGAGGTGGCTTTGCCATGTAAACCGCTTTGAAACGTTCATCCGGCGAACCATGCGGATCAAGGAACGCGGTGAATCCATCCATCTGCGTCTGGCCGGTGATGTCAATCTGGCTTTTGCCGAGGTTTTCCCAGGTTTGTAGATCTGGCGAGCGGCTCGCTGAAATCCAAACGGCATTGGGAGCAGCGGTTGAATAAGAACCGAGGTCCTTGCCGGGTGGATAATCCACGCCAAAGCCGATGGCGAGATACGAGCCGTTCACTTCCAGCACCTGGCCGGGTGCGCCGGGCGGATCTCTCGCCATCACGTCGGTGCGCGCCGGTAGCGCGACGAAGCGCACGCCATACGGCACGTCCTTCATGCTCGCATGTGCGTCCACCACCGGCTGGGGCGGATCCGTCAACGGCAATCCCTTGCCGTCCGGACCGATCCAATACAAGTCGCTGGGACGAATCAGCCGATGATCGGTGAACAGATACACCTTCGGCGGGCTCTTGACGTAACCACCGATGGGGTCAAGGTCGAATCCCGGTTTCACCTCCTCGGCTCGTGCGGTTTTGATTAGGGGATACGCCGAAGCGAGCAGCGCGCTTGAGCCCACGGCTTTCAAGAAGTCTCGTCGTTGCATGAACTCACCATGTGATATTCCCGCCGGATTTGAAAGCCCGGAAACATATCTCATGAACTGAAGAGTGCGCTTCAAAAGTTCTCAGGCTGTCTTTCAGTCGCACCGCTCTCCCTCACCCCGGCCCTCTCCCGCTGGGAGAGGGAACAGCAGTCGGATGTTCCGGCTTTTCCGATGACCGTTCGGCAAATCCCGTCGCTGAATCTTCGAAGAGGCTGACTACGATTCTCCCTCTCCCAACGGGAGAGGGCCGGGGGTGAGGGAGAAAGCCTTGCAACGAGAACGACGTCAAAAAACCAAATCGCCTCACCGACTCAACCGCCCGAGGCTCAGTAAACCTTCCGCAAGTTCGACGGCAGGATGTTCAACTCCGTCCGATACTTCGCCACCGTGCGACGTGCGATGACGATGCCCTTTTCCTTGAGCATCTTCACCACTTCCTGGTCGGACAGCGGTTTGGAGGCGTTTTCGGCTTTGAAGATTTCGTCAATCATGTCCTTAACGCTGGTGTTGGACACGTTCGTGCCGGTGTCAGTCTGGAGACCGGCCGTGAAGAAATACTTCATCTCGAAGATGCCCTGTGGCGTCTGCATGTATTTACCGGAAACCGCGCGGCTCACGGTCGTTTCATGCACGCCTACCACCTCGGCCACCTGCACCATCGTCAACGGTTTGAGATGCGCCACGCCCTTGTCCATGAAGTCGCGCTGCCGTTTCACAATTTCCTTGCCGATGTTGAGAATGGTCGCCTGCCGCTGGTGCAAACTTTTGATGAGAAATTTTCCGGCGCGAATTTTTTCGCGGATGTAATTCTTAACTTCCGCCGTGTTCTCGCCGCCGCCCGTCATCAGGTCTTTGTAAACGTTGCTGATGCGCAGGTGGGGAACGTGGTCATTATTGGTGCTGACGGCAAAATCATCACCGTCACGTCGCACGAACACTTCCGGCAGGACGTATTGATCGTTGTCCGGGAGGAAGGCGCGTCCCGGACGTGGTTCCAGGCGCGCGATGCCGGCGAGCGCCTTTTGCACGTCTTCAACCGACCGTCCGGTGCCGCGGGCGATTTCAGGGATGCGCCGTTTGCCGAGCGCCTCCATGAAATCGCGGACAATGCGGTATTCGAGCGACTCCTGCTCGCCTTGGCGTTCGATTTGAAGCATCAAGCATTCGCGCAGATCGCGCGCGGCGACGCCCGGCGGTTCGAAAGTCTGAATCACCTTGAGGACATCCAGGATCTGTTCGCCAGTCACGCCCCCCGCGGTGGCGATTTCATCCACCGAGGTTTTCAAATAACCGTAGTCGTCAATGTTGCCAATAATCAGCTCCGCCACCGGCAACTGGGCCGGTGTCAATTCGGACTGGCGGACCTGTTCAAGGAGCATCTCGGCCAGCGATGTGCCTGCCACCAGCGAATCGAACATAAACTGGCGTTTTTCTTCGTCCTCGGCGGATTGGCGGACGGGGAGGTTCGTTTGCGCAAAATGATCGCGCCATTCCTGATCCAGTTGGACCAGCTTGTCGAATTCGGCCTGGAAATCGTCCACGGGCGCGGAGGTGTCGGCGCCATCTTTGTCGGTGTCCGTCGTCAGGTCCGCCGGCGGTTCGGCCGGGTCGGCGGCTTCCGAGGCCAATTCCGAATCGCGTTCCACCTTCTCCTGGATTTCCAGTTCCGTTCCAGCGACCTCTTCGAGCACGGGGTTTTGCTGCAATTCCTGTTCGACGAGCGCTTTGAGTTCCAGCGTGGGCGCCTGCAACAACGCCAGTGACTGCTGGAGTTGCGGCGCCAGAACCAGCGATTGAGTCAATCGCTGCGATAATTGTAAGCCGTGTGCCATTTCTGTCTGTGGCGGAATCTTACGCGAGGCCGCTCAAATCTCAAGAAATAACTTGGCACGCCATTGGCTAAGACAGTGTCCCAAATCCATCCGCGGCCCGGGTGATTTTGTGATGGCCGCCAAAGAATTCATCCGCCGCTGCGCAAAACTTTTGCGGCGAGGCAATACCCGCAACCGGCTCCGCGGAAAAATCATTGCCGCCGGGTCGCTCGCACCCTAACGTCGCGGCGTGGCCGTCAAACTGACCATTCTCGGCAGCGGTTCCTCCGGCAATTGCGCCTACGTGGAAACCGACGAGGTTCGTATTCTCGTGGATGCCGGGTTCAGCCTGCGGCAGATTCGCCTGCGCCTCGCCAGCATCGGGCGCGCACCGGAGAATCTCAGCGCGATTCTGGTCACGCACGAGCACACGGATCACATCTGCGGCCTGGCGGGACTGGCCGACAAGCTGCACGTTCCCATTTACTGCAACCGCGACACCCGGGACGAAATCGAGCGCATCCTCGCCTTGAAGGCCGAATTCAACCTCTTTACCACCGGCGCGAGTTTTGAAATCGGCGACGTTACGGTGGAAACGTTCAGCATTCCACACGACGCACAGGACCCGGTGGGCTATCTCCTCCGTACGCCCTCGGCGAATATCGGCTTCGCCACGGACCTTGGCCATTTCACGCGATTGGTGGGCGAGCGTGTGCGCCAGGCCCATGCGCTCATCCTGGAATCCAACCACGATGTGAAGATGCTTCAAGATTGTCCGCGGCGGCCGTGGAGCCTAAAGCAACGCATCCTGGGCCGCCATGGTCACCTTTCCAACGACGCCTGTGCCGATGCGGTGGAAGACATCATGACAAGCAACCTCCGCCATCTTTATCTTGGCCACTTGAGCCGCGAATGCAACAAACCCGAACTTGCCCACCGCGTGGTCAACGAACGCCTGCAACGGCTGGGCGCAACGCACACACGGCTTGAGTTGACCTCCCAAAGCGTCCCCAGCCCCACGCTGGACTTGTAGCGTGCCGATTTATCCAGATGAAAGCTCCCCGGTTACACGTTCTCCACACACTGTTCGCCGCGGTTGTCGCGTGCATCGCCGTCCACGCCGCGGAAGACCGCCCGGCCGCTGCGTGGCAGTCGCTCTTCAATGGCCAGGACCTCACCGGCTGGGTGCCGGTGCAGGACGTGACTTTTGCAGTGACCAACGGCAATCTTCAACTCGTCAAAGGCATGGGTTGGCTGCGCACGGAGAAGCAGTATTCGGATTTCATCCTCGAGGTCGAATGGCGCGGACTGGTGCCTGAATATGACAGCGGTTTCTTCATCCGCGCCGGTTCGGAAGGCAAACCGTGGCCAACGGGTGCGTGGCAGATCAACCTCGCCGCGAGTTCGGTGGGTGGCTTGCGGAAAAACTCCAAGACCGTTGTCCCGGCCGAGGCACCACGGATGCCGGTCGGTAAATGGGTCAAATTCCGCATCGAAGTCCGCGGCAGAAAAATCTCCCTCGATGTGGATGGTGAACACAACTGGGATTTCAATGAATTGGATGCGGACCGCGGTTACATCGGCATCCAGGTAGAGAACAAAGCCTTCGAGTTCCGCAATCTGCGCGTTCAGGAATTGCCCACCGACGCGAAGGCGGCCAAGTAAGTGCCCGCTTTCGCTGTTGCGAGTCGCGCCAAGGCTGTTTTTAATTATCGAGTATGGTTAACAAAGCCAGACGCACAATTATGAAACGACGCCAATTCCTGAAGACGGCCGCCTTGGCGGGTGCCAGCACCCTCATCCTCCCGCGAACCAGACTTTTCGGCGCGGGCACGCCCAACAGCAAATTGAACATCGCCCTCATCGGCACCTGGGGCCGCGCCGCCGCCCACTTCGACGCCATCTCCAGCGAAAACGTCGTCGCGCTCTGTGACGTGAACGAGGACCATCTCGCCTTCGGCGCGAAACGATTTCCCAACGCGAAGCAATACGTGGACTGGCGAAAATGCCTCGACCAAAAGGACGTGGACGCCGTGATGGTTTGCACGTTGGATCACACACACGCGTTCATTGCCAACTGGGGATTGAACCGCGGGATGCACGTCTATTGCGAAAAACCGCTCGGCATCAGCGTGGAGGAAGCCCGCGTCGTCCGCGCCAATTATCTCAAGCACAAACACAAGGTGGCAACCCAGGTCGGCACGCAGCGTCACGAATACGAGAATTTCAACCGCGTGCGGGAGCTGGTCCTTGACGGCGCGGTTGGCGAGTTGCAGGAAGCATGCGCGTGGGGCAATCGCCAGATTCCCCGGGCCGGCTATCCGCCCGCCGAAGGTGAGCCGCCGAAATGTTTGCACTACGATTTGTGGATCGGGCCCGCGCCATTTCATCCCTACAACCCAGCCTACTTCGTCGGCGGGCCGGGCATGAACTGCCTTTCATGGAATATGTTTTGGGACTTCGGCACCGGTCAGGTCGGCGACATGGGCAGTCACACCATGGACATCGCCTGGAACGCGCTCGATGCCGATCTGCCGACTTCCGCGGAAGCCAAAGGCGATCCGTTCAATCCCGATGTCACCCCCGTCAAACTGGAAATGCACTTTGACATTCCGGCGAACAGATGGCGCAAGGCGATTCGGTTGTCGTGGTATCAAGGCGGCGCGATGCCGGAGTCGCCCCGACCGTCCATTGATCTGAACAAGATCGGTCATGGCGCGATGTTCGAGGGCAACAACGGCACCCTGGTTGCGGACTTCCAAGGCCGATTCCTGGTGCCGAACGACAAGACCGGTGACCTGACCTATTACAAACCGCGCAAGAAGCAAGACTTGATCCCGAAGCTCGGAAATTTCCAGAAGCAATGGATCAACGCGTGCAAGACCAACCTCAAGACCTCCTGCGATTTCGATTACGGCGGCAAAATGATCGAGATGATGATGCTCGGCTTGGTCGCCTACCGCGTCGGCAAGAAGATCAGCTACGACGGCGCGGCGGGAAAGGTGACCGACGTTCCGGAAGCCAACGAGTTTCTGCTGCGGACGTATCGGCCTGGTTGGACGCTGAACGGTTAGAAGGCGATAACGCTTTCACTCGTCACTATGGGGAATCACGGCTTGACCGGCTGGCGGTGTCGGGCCATATAGATGGCATGAATCGAGGATTGATCCGGCAGCGGTTGACGGGGAACAAACCTTTGGCCATTCGTACGTCCGATGGCAAGGAATTCATCGTGCCGCACCCCGAATTCGTGCTCGTAGGCCGTCATAACATTGTGATTGAGGATGACAAGGGATTACTCGACATCATTGATCCGCTGCACGTGGTTTCGATTCGCCCAGGGATTCGGCGTAAAACCCACAAAATCGCAGGATGAAGTTGTCGCGTGCCGCGCCTGCAAGAAAATCGGCTAACGCGCATGGGTGAAGAGTCGGTCTGTAAATCTTGGCAGTTCCCGCCTGTTAAATCTGCCCAGTCGGAGAGTCAGGGAGCTTTCGCGGAACGCTCCACAAAAGCCCGTATTCCCGCGACCAAGCCGGCGACGCAAAACACCGCGCCCAATCCGATCATGTTTGGATCATGAATCAGGTAGCCGGTGCTGAGAAAACCACCGCCCAAAGTGACAATCGCGGCGGTCATCCCCAAGCGGTCGGAGAACGAAGAGGTTGCTGGTGGAGTCTCCGGGTTTACTGATTCTTTGGCCGGTGTGTCGTTCATGGAAAAGTCTTTTGCGCTATTCAGCGGCGACTGTCAAGGGCTGGGCGAGTCCATTTCAAGTCGCAGCAGCCGCGCTTGCGGGATCCGTTCGGCGATGACGAGCCGAACCAAGTTCACCCAGCGCTGACAGCGGTCAAGCACGATGCCATCGGACGTGGCGATGACTTGATCGGTGTGCGCCAGCACGTGGTCCGGGCTGAAGGTCAGTTCGGCTGCCATGCGCCAACCGGCGTTTCTGGCAGTTTCCAGAATGAGCGTTTTGAGCCGGCCGCTGTTGGACACCGGTTTGTCCAGCCACCAACAGCAACAGGTCACGCCCCAACTTGCTGCCGTCTCCCCTACCAGGCGGAGTGCCGAAATCGTTTCGTTCATCTTCCGGTAACGCCGGTGAATGCCCGCAATGTCACGGCAGCAACCGTCGCGGCCGAGAATCACAATGCCACCGGCCAGCGCGCTTTCCAGCATGGTGAGAACATTGAAGCCATCCAGCCAGAGTTCGCGGCCGTGCAGGTCCGTTGGCTCGACGCGACGTTGTTCCCGCTGTTGCACGTCCCCCTGCGAACAGGCGTAGCGGGCCACAGCATTTCGCTGCCGGCTGGTGAGATTGTGTCGGTTGCCCACCAACTCCAACGCCGAACGCGCCGCGTAACCGCGGTCCAGCAACCAGCACAGATCGCCCGCGGCGGCGCGCAGGGCGGGAAGTCGGTCATCGCCGAACTGTTGTTCGTCCTTCGAGGCCAGTCCGCGGTGGGTTTGGTGACGCGCCACGGCTTAATGCTGCCACAACCGCAGCCGAAAATCATTCCCAGTCTCGACAAAGCTGGATTTGGCAAGTTCTATTAAGTCACGTGTGATGAGCAACCGGCTTGAAAGCATTTGGTCCATTCTCCCTCTCCCAGCGGGAGAGGGCGGGGGAGAGAGAGAGTCTGTGAAGCGATGGCCAGCGTTGGTTTCGCTAAGAACGCCAAGAAAGGGTGGCATCACTCTGGCGCTCCTCGCGTATGTTTTGTTGGCGTGCGGAACGCCAGTAACCGCTGCCGAAACGCTCCGTTATTCGACGAGACAATTCAAAACCCGCTTCCTCAAATTCTGCGACCTCGCCGTCAGTGAGTTGAACAAGCCCATCACGCCGTTCTACAGTCGCACCGACGCCGATCCGGCCACGCATCACATGCCGTTCTTCGAGGATGCCCATGCTGTGCGCGCCCTGGCCGTGGGCTACGAAATGACCGGGAAGCGCGCGTATCGCGACGCCAGCCGGCGGTGGGCGGATCTCATGATTGTTTATCAACGCGGCATGGACCCAGCCGGCGCGTATTACATGAATCATCAACGCGCGTCGGGCCAGAAGACCGGGCAATGGAATCTGGCGGACAGCGGCTCGGTTGCCCTGGGTGTGCTGGCTGCGGCGAAATGCTGTAAAGACCCCACCGACAAGGCGCGGTACGTGGATTCGGCGAAGCTGCTGGCCAAGCTGGCGTTGGAGAATTACGTCGCGCCCGACGGCGGCATTCGCAACGGCTTGTGGCCGGAATACGACGGCCCGTGGTGGGCTTCCACCGCGATTTTCGGCACGACGCTCTTCGTGCTGTACGAAGAAACCGGGGACGGGCAATACCTCAATGCGGCCAGGGCCGGCGTGCGCTGGCTGCTGCAAACGGATTTCCACGACTTCAAACCCATCACGTTCGAGCAGCGGCCCTCGGGCATCATCTTTTACACGTTCGAGTTCTACCTCGCGGCCTTGAAACACTTTCCGGCGGACAGCGCTGAGCATCAGGCGATTCTGAAGCAGTTTGATTCCGCGCTCGAATGGATGGCCAAAAACCAGAAATCCCGCGGTGCGCCCATTCCGGACTACGTTGAGAAGAATGTGGACCTCGCGGGCTTGCCTTACCTCATGTATGGCTTTGCCCACGCCAACCCGCGTTACCAAAACCTCGTTCCCATCGCCGACGGCGAACTTGATTACATCGGCAAACTCCTGCTCGCGAATGGCAAACCGAACGTGTCGAAGCTCATGGTCTGGGAAGTGATGACCTGGGGAATGTTGTCCCACGCGGAGCGGTTGAAGCCGGGCGCGCTGCTCTGCGGCCCAAAAGATCGGGTTAGCCGACCAATGCGGTGATTTTCAGAGTGGCGATTCAGTTTTCACGGGGGGAATATTTGCTGCCTATTACTCAATTACGCCGCCACATGGCTATCACCAATCCGCTCATGCCTTGCCGCTCCGAGATGTGCCCGATCAGCGCTTCCCGGGAATAGGGTGGACGTCTCCCTTTTTCTGAATATATGCGCCCCATTTTTCGAACACAGCCTTTGCGGCTTCTTGAGTGTCAATTGTCCCAAATTCCTTTCCCGTCAATCTGCGGAGCAACCGATCAACAAGTTGCTGGTGCTGCAAGCTGCCGGCCCTGTGTTCATACACTTCGGGAACCGCTCCAGCATCTCCGCACTTCGCTAGGGCGAATACAAGTTCCAGCCGGGTGCTCGAGTTGTTCTCCGTTTCCATCGCCTCGCGCAAAGCAGGGACCGCTTCAGGTTTCCCGATTTCCCCGAGGCAGAAGATAACGCCGAGATTGAGGTCGTAAATCCGGTTGTCGCGATACCGGGACAGATGGCGAATAAGAAAAGGCAGTGACTTTGGATTCCTGACCAGATATGCGATCACGGCCTCGCGCTGCCACGTGAAACGGCGAGGCGGCACCAGAAAGAGATGGTATGCTTCAAGACCATCCAGCATCCGCATTGATTCGTCGAAGCGCCCGGCCTCGATCGCTTTCTTCAGCGACGCGACATGCTGAATGGAACCTTCGTATTGCGCGGTAGCGACCGGATTGCGCTTCGTCAGCCATAATTCGAAAGCCTCATATCCGTGCTCTGTTTCAAGTTCGATAAGCAGGATGTTGGACTTGTCCGGAATGAGATAGGCGGGTTCAATTCGGTCCTCATACAGAGAGCGCAATTCCTCTCTCGCTTCGTCCTTCCGGTTCAGTGCGAGTAGACATTCGACGATGAGCAGCCTGCGAGCCGCTGATCTGTGCTGGTGCGGGGCGTCACTACACTCGCACGAGTAGATGTCATCATTCTTCGAACTCGCCCTGAGGAGTTGGAGGGCTTCTCCGTACCTCTTGGAAGCAACAAGTTGCTCGGCTTGTGTCATGTCAACAGCAGACGCGCGCACCTCTGAGCCGAAAACGGCAAATATGAACAGAACCACTCGCGTAATGCAAAGCAAGCCATTCAATTGGTCCTTGTTCATCTTCATAGGTGAACATTATTCCCGACCTAAAAAGCTGTCGAGCCTAGTTTGCCATTGAGATGAACCCAGAGCCTGTTAGGCAACGACTGCAAATCCAGTGCCTGACAGCTTGCGTTCGCGATTCGCTTTTAGTCCGATCGGTTGATGATCCGCGATTCATTTCATTTGCTTCAACAAATTTTGCAGATGTTCGTATATCACCGGCCAGAAACCGAGAACCATGATCGCGATCCAAATCATGCTGATAATCAGATACCAGGCAATCACCGCGCGAAAATAGTTCTTCCGGGATTGGTTTTCGCCGACGAAGGCCCACACAATGACCATGACGGTACCGATGCACGGCAGCGCCGTGATGAACAGGGCAAACATCCAAAACCAAAACGACACATGATTCTTGTCCTTGCCTTTGCCCATGGGATTTTGGCGGTGCGCTGTTGGTTCTCTCCGTCCCGACGTTACACCCAGTTGGTTTGATTACAGTTCGGACTCTTATGTGGGTTTGGTTCTCGGTTGTCCAGCAGCATTTGTCAATCGGCGTAACGCTCTGGCACGCACTCGCCCGATCCGAGCTGGTGGTCGTGACGGCTTGGGCGAAGCCGACGCGTTTCGATGGGAAAATGCGCCTCCAAACAAGAGGCCACGCCGGTTTAGGGTTAAGCAACCGAAGAACCCCAGGCGTGGAGGACCTGCGCGCGGCACGTTTTCGACCTGGGTAATTGCCGAAAAGCCCAACCAAGGATCTGGTTGGGCTGTGCATCATGGGGCGACGGATTCAACACCGGCGTCGCCAGAGCAGCACGAGGCAGCCGATGGCCAACAAGACTCCCGAGTTGGGCTCGGGCACCCAGGCGATGATGCTGCCGGAAGAGGGAGGAAAGCCGGCACTGGCACCCGCGATGCCGATGCTGTCAAAAGCCGAAGGTGGCGCCATAAGGGCGTTGTTATATTCCTGGATGACAAACTCCCAGATTTCACCCGGTTGGAAAATGTTGTCGGGAATCAGACTCTCCGACACGAGCGGTGTGTTCACGCCGAGATTATCAATCTTGAAACTCTTCCAGGCGGCGAAGCCAATTTCACCGACGTACTCATCCCAGTTGCTCAGTTGCGTCTCGGGGTCCGCAACGTACCACACGTCATACCATGATTTGCCCGTCAGGTTCTGCATCGAGATTTGGACGGCGCCCAGGCCTTGGTACTCTGACGGACACGGAACGTGCCCCTGCCACGTCACGCTGCTGGCCAGAATGCTTTGCTCAAGCGGGAACGGAGGTTGAAAACCGAGTTCGTGAACCTGGCCGGGGATCACCCATTGATCCTGAATCGGGTCCAGTATTTGATAAACCTCAACCGGCCTGGCGTTGCCCGACGAGATGAGCGCCACCATGGCTCCAACGAAAGTGAGGGTGAGCATGATTCTTTTCATAGGATCGTTCTTCAGGTTTTTGGTTGAACGCAATGCAGCTTGATTCACCCTTCACTTTTAGCGCACGCGGCAGAACCGCGGAAGTCGGCTGTTCAGCCGACGGCGGTGGAGGGGAGATTCAAGCCCGGTCCGAGTTTGTCCTAGTAAGCTTGCGCGCCTTCCGCCAGATTGTAAGGGCATTGAATTTATGGACCTAAAGTTGCCAAAACTCGGCGAAGGCGCGGATTCCGGCGTTGTCGTGAACATCTTCGTAAAAGAAGGTGACACGGTGGCGAAGGACCAGGCCGTCATCGAACTGGAAAACGAAAAAGCCGTGGCTTCGATTCCCGCGACGGCTGCGGGTATCGTCACCAAGATTCATGTCAAACCGGGCGACAAGATCAGTGTTGGCCAGCGCATTCTGTCTTTGAACGAAGGCGGCGCCGGTGTTGAACCGCCTGCGGAAACGCCGGTGACCGAGCGGGCCGCGCTAAAACCGGAACCGGCGGTTGAAGCGGTCAGCGATGCGCCGGAAGCACTGGAGGCAGCTTCGCCGGTCGCGGCCCCCGTGGCGTCGCCGTCGCTGCGACGGATGGCGCGCGAGTTGGGCATTGACCTGCGCAAGATTCGGGGTCGGGGACCGGGCGGTCGCATCGAGGTCAGCGATGTGCGCGGCTACATTCAACGTTTGGAACAGGCTGCGGCGTCGCCAAATGCTGCTCCGGCGACCACCGCAGCGAGCGCTCGGGCCAAACCCGCCGCCGAGCCGGTTGATTTTTCGAAATGGGGCGCGGTCACCAAGAAACCGCTGACGCCCCTGCGCCAGGTCATCGCCCGGCGCATGTGGGAAAACTGGAATGCCATTCCGCATGTCACCCAGTTTGAAGACGCGGATTTCACGCGATTGAACGAACTGCGGAAGAAGTTCGCGCCGGCCTACGAGTCAAAGGGCGTGAAATTAACCTTGACCCCGCTGGTCTTGAAGACGCTGGTGGCAACGCTGAAAAAGCATCCCCTTTTCAACTCCAGTCTGGACGAGGCGGCGAACGAGATTGTCTTCAAGGAATATTACCACATCGGCATCGCCGTGGACACTGAACAGGGCTTGATCGTGCCGGTGATCCGCGACGTGGACCGGAAAAGCACCCTCGAACTGGCGAGGGAACTGGAGCAGCTGGCGGCGAAGGCGCGCGACCGCAAGGTCACCGCCGACGAACTCAAGGGCGGCACGTTCACGATTTCAAACCAAGGGGCAATTGGCGGGGCGCACTTCACGCCCATCATTAACAAGCCGGAAGTGGCCATTCTCGGTCTGGGGCGGGGCAGCATGAAACCCGTTGTGCGCGACGGCAGGGTGGAGGCGCGTATGATGACGCCGCTGGGATTGTCCTACGATCATCGTGTCATTGATGGCGGCGCCGCGGCGCGATTCGTCCTGGACCTCGTGGCGGCCTTGCAGGAGTTCGCGGAAGATGTGGTGAAACTTTAGAGGGCATTTTATGGATCCAATCAAGACAGAGATTGTTGTCATTGGCGCCGGGCCGGGCGGTTACGCCGCGGCGTTTTACGCAGCCGACCTGGGCAAGAAGGTCATCCTCGTCGAACGCGAGAAGCGGCTGGGCGGGGTGTGTTTGAATCGCGGGTGCATTCCCTCCAAGGCCCTGCTCTACGCCACCCACCAGATCGTTAACGCACGCGAGTCCGCCCACCGCGGCATCACTTTCGCCGCCCCGACCGTGGACGTGGCCAAACTGCGCGAATGGAAGGAATCCATCCTCACCAAACTTGGCGGCGGCGTGGCGCAACTCGCGAAGATGCGCGGCGTGCAGGTCATACAAGGGCGCGGTTACTTTGAAGGGTCGCAATCGTTGCGTGTGGAAACGGAACAAGGGCAGCAGTTCATCAACTTTGAAACCGCCATCCTTGCGGTCGGCTCGAAATCAGCCATGCCGAAGGCGTTCGATCTGGGCAACCCGCGTGTGATGACCTCGCGGGAGGCGCTGGAAGTTGAGGACATTCCCGAAACATTGCTGGTGGTCGGCGGCGGTTACATCGGCATGGAGTTGGGGACGGTTTATGCCGCGCTGGGCAGCCAGGTGACGGTGGTGGAGGCGCTCGACGGTGTTCTCACGGGTGCGGACCCCGATCTTTCGCGGCCCGTCATCGCCGCGGCCAAAAAGGCGTTCAAGGAAATTCGCGTGAAGACCCGGGTCGGTCAGATGGCCACCGCCGGCAAACAAATCAAAGTCGCCATGGAGTTCGACAGCCGGAGCGTCGAGGAACTTTACGACCGAGTGCTTGTCGCCGTAGGCCGGACGCCCAACAGCGGCGACCTGGGCTTGGAAAACACGAAGGTCACGCTGGACGACAAGGGCTTCGTGAAGGTCAACAACAGGCAGCAGACGGAGGATGCAAACATCTATGCCATCGGCGACATTGCGGGCGGAATCCTGCTCGCGCACAAGGCCCACAAGGAAGCGCGCATCGCCGTGGAAGTCATCAACGGCCAGCCGAGTTCATTCGAGAATGTCGTTATCCCCGCAGTGGTGTTTACGGATCCCGAGCTGGCGTGGTGCGGGTTGACCGAGGCCGAGGCCAAGGAACGCGGCCTCAAATACGAAGTGGCCAAATTCCCGTGGGCGGCGTCCGGCCGGGCGCTTTCCTTCGACCGCACCGACGGTGTAACGAAGATGATCATTGATCCCGAGAGCGAGCGAGTGCTGGGCGTGGGCATCTGCGGCGCCGGGGCCGGGGAGTTGATTGCCGAGGCGGTGCTGGCGCTGGAGATGGGCGCAACTGCCGAAGACATCGCGCTCACAGTGCATCCGCATCCGACCTTGAGCGAGACGTTGATGGAATGCGCGGAGGCTTTTTACGGCCACGCGACTCATACGATTGCCAAGAAACGGGCTTAAATGAGGTAGCTGCGTTCGTGAGAACGCGGCAACCTTTTAGCGAACACAGCCACGTTGAATCTTCGTGATTGAAATGCCGCGTGAACCCGATAGAATTTACGCGGGCTCGAAACCAATTTCGGTCGGGGCGTAGCGTAGCCCGGCTAGCGCGCTTGCTTGGGGTGCAAGAGGTCGTGAGTTCAAATCTCACCGCCCCGACCATTTTTCCGTTCAAAGGCGAAATCGGTCGCTGTAATACATCCAGTACAGAAAGCCCGCGACCGCTCCCGCCATGATGATTCCAATCGCCAGTGCCAGATACATGGCTCGCGCCTGCCGTCGTACTTCATGGGAAGCCGCCTTGGGCTGAAAGAATTTGATGAGTCGTGTCATTTCGTTGCCCGCTCGTTCGCCGGAGAATCGAAAATGCCCACGCCAATCCCTCCACGCACGTCTGTGTGCGTGGCTGAAGGAAGCGGCAATTCACGGTTCGCCCGGTGAACTATGAATTAAGTCCGGGGCATGGATATCCGTTCGTTTCGGCGATGTAAAGCGAAAAGACCGGAGGTGAAAATTCGGGAAATTCGGACGTGTTTGGCGGCCCGGAAGTGATAATTCCAATCTTTTCAAATGGAATTCCACGCGCTAGTCTCCTGATCCTTTTTATGGCGTTGATTGTTCAGAAATACGGCGGCACGTCGGTGGGCAATACCGACCGCATCAAGAACGTCGCCCGACGCGTGGCGGAATACCGCAAGCGCGGCGACCAGCTCGTCGTGGTTGTCTCCGCGATGAGCGGCGTGACCGATGGGCTCATCAAGCTGGCCAAGGACATCGCGCCTTTGCCCAGCGAGCGCGAGATGGACATGTTGCTGGCCACCGGGGAACAGCAGACCATCGCGTTGACCGCCATCGCGCTTCATGAGCTCAAGGTGCCGGCGGTTTCGCTGACGGGCGCGCAGGCGGGCATCGTCACGGACGGAATTCACACCAAGGCGAAAATTCACAACATCACGCCCAAACAAGTGCATGCGCATTTGAGCCAGGGCAGTGTTGTCATCGTGGCCGGGTTTCAGGGCGAAACGCCCGAGGGGCAGATCACCACCTTGGGCCGTGGCGGTTCGGATTTGACGGCGATTGCGCTGGCTGCTGCGCTCAAGGCCGACCTGTGCCAGATTTACACCGACGTGGACGGGGTTTACACCGCCGATCCGCGTCTCGTGCCCGGCGCGAGGAAGCTCGAGGAGATTTCCTATGATGAGATGCTCGAACTCGCCAGCCTCGGCGCGAAGGTGATGCAAAGCCGCTCGGTGGAGTTTGCAAAGAAATTTGGAGTCGTGTTCGAAGTGCGCTCCAGCCTGAATGACAACCCCGGAACCATTGTGAAAGAAGAAACCAAAAGCATGGAAGGCGTCGTGGTGCGCGGCGTCTCGCTCGACAAAAACCAGGCCAAGGTCACCCTCGTGGCCGTGCCCGACAAACCGGGCGTGGCCGCCCGCATCTTCAAGGCCATCGGCGACGCCAACGTGAATGTGGACATGATCGTGCAAAACGTGAGCCACGGCTCCGGCGCGCCTGCGACCGATCTTTCCTTCACCGTGGACAAGCCCGATCTGCTCAAGGCGCACAAGGTGATTGACGGGTTGCGAAATGAAATCGGCTACCGTCATGTCATTGCCGACGAAAAAATTGGCAAGCTTTCGATTGTGGGCGTGGGCATGAAAAGTCATACGGGCGTGGCCGGAAAGATGTTCGATGTACTGGCGAAAGCCGGGGTGAACATTGACATGATCTCGACGAGCGAAATCAAGATTTCGGTGGTGATTGACCTGGCGAAAGGTGAAGCGGCGATCAAGGCCGTTCACGCAGCGTTCCTCGGCAACTGAGTTACTTGCGGGAAAAGTAATCCTCGATGGGCTTGAGCACGCCGAGTTTGATCAACAGCACGATCAACACGGTGTAGGCGAGCGATACGAGCAGGTCCTTTTTCAATTCATTCCGGTTCGAGGCCTTGTCCGCCGGCGGTTTGCCGAGCATTTGCTTCGCGCCGCGGTGCATCAGCACAAAACCGAGCACATTTGTCAGCCAGTAGCCCACGATTAAAGCGACGTTGAACACGGCGTCGCGCCACGAGTTAGCGCACAGGCTGCTCACCAGCCACGCGAAGGCCAGCGCCAAAGGTACGTTGACAAATGCATCGTTCCACCACGATAGCGGTGAGAGCATGAAACCCAGCACGGCCAGCATTCCCCCGGTGAGTTTTCGTTTCCACGGCATGTCGCCGGGCATGTAGCGAAATCGTGTGCACCCCGCAAGCCCAAAGGTCACGAAGTCGCTGCAGAATGGAAAAGCCCGATCCTGCGAGCGGATCGGGCTTGATGGAGCCAATGGGTCAGCCGGTGATTACGGCACCGTCTGGCCAAAGCGGTAATAGCGCTGGTCGTTGGTGGCTTGCGAGTCCAGGAACTGGATGACGCCACTACCGTCCGAATTGGTAATGCCAATCAGCCACCAACTGGACATCGGCAACGCGACGTTCGTGGACGCGTGAACATTGTAGGGCCGATTGGCCACGCCCAGGGCGCCCAGGCTGACACTGGTGGGACCAGTGGCGGCGATGGTGAGATTGGTGGCCGCAGCCACCGGCGGCACGGACAGCACCTCGATGGTTCCGTTGTCCGCCAACCGGTTGGTCCAAACCACTCCCAGCGGCGATACGATTGTCAGTGCTTCGCCGTTGGGCATCGGTTTATTGAACAACTGAAAACTGTCTCCGGGTACCAATCCAATGTTACCAATGTTCACCACGGTCACCGTTCCGGCGCCCGCGTTGGTCAACACCCCGGTCACGGAAACCACGTCGTTGGACGGGGTGAGCGACTTGTCCAATTGAACAAACATGTTGCCCGACAAGGTCAGGTCGCCGCCGATGGTCAGGGTGCCGACGGAAGCGCCCGGCGACACAGTGCCTCCGCTGCTCACCGTTACCGTGCCGCCGATCGTACCACTGCCGCCAACCGTGGCGCCGGACGCAACCGAAACGGCGCTACCAGCCGGCAGCGAACCGGGACTGTTGATCAGCAGCGTTCCGCCGGAAACGGTTGTGTTTCCGAGATAGGAACAGGTGCCGCTAAGCAGAAGCTTGCCGGCCCCGGTTTTGCTGAATCCTGCGTTGCCGAAAATATCACAGCTGACTGTGATGGTCCCGTCCACGTGCGTTACGTCAATTGGTTGGGTCACGTCAATGCGCAGTTTCATCTTGGCCCCATAGCTGTTGGGCGCACCACTTAGCCCGAGATCCCATCCGCCGACCCCTTTCTGGTTGTTTAGAAAACCCACCTGCGCACCATTTAATCCCAGAGTGACATCGGTCGTGTTATTCGTGCCAATGGAAATGGTCCTGAAATTCGGCGGGCCGGCGCAGTTGTTGCGTAATTGGATGCGGGTCACTGTGGTGTCGGCGGAAAGATAGATGTTCGTCTGGGTGGTTGGCGAAGCACTGTAAAAGTTGCACGCACTGTCAGTGCTGTTGGGGGCACGATTATCGCACGCTCCCCCCAAGCTGCACGTCCAGTTTGCGCCATTGGTCCATTCGAGGTCGTTGCCTCCCCCGTCCCAAAGCTGTTGCCCAAATGTCCGGACCGGAAGCACCAGCGCACACATCAGCAGAAACGGCCAGAATCGTTGGATCATGCTTTTCATAGTTGGTTCATGTTGATTGGTTTCCGAGCCTCGCCTCACTGCGTCCGCAAATTCCTGCCGCTCTTTGCTCCGCAACCGGCGCGGGGACAAGCTGTCCGCGACAGATTTTTCGGTAACATTCCGCAACGATGAACGAGATTCAGTTTCATTTCGTTTATTTCACCGCGACCATTCATTGTCAAGAGTCATTTTCCCGCACTCGTTTGCCGCGCCGGTAATGGGAGTCGTGCTTCCCCCTTAGCCGGCCGGACACAACGACGCGGCTCGCGGCTCGGCTTGCCCTCGCGAAGCGGATTCTTGTTCGGCATATGGGAATGGTTCGCGGCGACAGGTCCGCGCAGGAATCCGTCCGCGCAACTGGTTTACGAAGAAATATGCAGCGCCACGTGCGGAGTTATGGTGACCGAAAATCCGTTTGACGCCGCCGAACCTCCCGGTTATTGTGTCGCCGTGAATCGCAATTTGAACCTGCTGCTTACGAACGCGCTGCTGCTGGGCAGCGCGGCAGTCGGGTTCTAGGCGCGAAAAGTCCATTTGAACGAACCCCACTGCCGAACGGCGGTGGGGTTTTTGTTTTGCCTCGCCGCCACGGCGCAAACCCATACACTGAAAAAGCCATGTTGAAACAACCGTCAACAAAATATCGCCCGTTCCCGCCGGTGGCGTTGCCCGACCGCCAGTGGCCCAACCGCGTCCTCACGCAGTCCCCGCGCTGGTGCAGTGTGGATCTCCGCGACGGCAACCAGGCCCTCGCCGTGCCCATGAACGTGGGCCAGAAGCTCGAGTTGTTTCACACGCTGGTGAAATGCGGCTTCAAGGAAATTGAAGTCGGCTTTCCATCGGCGTCCAACACCGAATTCACCTTCAACCGCCGGCTCATCGAGGAACACCGCGCGCCGGACGACGTGTGGTTGCAAGTGCTCGTGCAGGCGCGCGAGGATTTGATCGAACGCACCTTCGAGTCGCTCGTCGGCGCGAAGAAAGTCATCATCCACTTGTATAATTCGACCTCGCCCGCGCAACGCCGCGTTGTGTTCGGCAAGTCGAAAGCGGAAATCATCGAGGTCGCCGTGCGCGGGGCGAAGTTGATTCAGGAACGCCTGCCCCGCCTCAGCGGTTCGGACGTGATGCTCCAGTATTCGCCGGAAAGCTTTTCCGCGACGGAAGTGGAGTTTGCCAAGGACATTTCCGAAGCCGTGATGAACGTCTGGAAACCCACGCCGCAGCGAAAGATGATTTTGAATCTTCCGGACACGGTCGAGGTCGCGATGCCGAACATCTACGCCGACCAAATCGAGTGGATTTGCCGAAACATCAAGAACCGCGACGCGCTCATCGTCAGCCTCCACACGCACAATGACCGCAACACGGGCACGGCGGCCACGGAGTTGGGCTTGCTCGCCGGCGCCGACCGCGTGGAAGGCACGCTCTTTGGCAACGGTGAACGCACTGGCAACCTCGATATTGTCACCGTGGCACTCAATCTCTACATGCACGGCATTGATCCCGGGTTGGATTTCACCGATTTGAACTCGCTCATTGACGTTTACGAGCGATGCACGGGCATGACCGTGCCGGCGCGGCATCCGTACGGGGGCGAACTCGTCTTCACCGCGTTCAGTGGTTCGCATCAAGACGCCATCCGCAAGGGCTTGAACGAATGGAAGGGCGGCAACCAACCGCATTGGGACGTGCCCTATCTCACCATTGACCCAGCCGATATCGGCCGCGAATACCGCGAAGTCATCCGCGTGAACTCGCAGTCCGGCAAAGGCGGCGTGGCTTACTTGCTCGAAAGCGAATTCGGCATCGAATTGCCCAAGGATTTGCAGCGCGAGTTTGGCCCGATAGCCAACGACGAGGTGGACAAGCTCGGCCGCGAAGTCAGCGGGGCCGAATTGAAGGCTATGTTCTGGCGTGAATACGTGGAGCGCGAATCACCGTGGAAACTCGGGACGTTTCGTACGACGAGCGAAAATGGACGTGTGCTTTGCAGCGCCGCCTTGTTCCGCAACGATCAGCAATTTCCGATAAACGGCCAGGGCAACGGGCCCTTGGCGGCGCTCGTCCATGGCATCAGTCAGGCGGGCGGCCCGCGTTTCGAGATCGTAAATTATAGCGAGCACGCGCTTAGTTCCGGCGAGGAAGCCAGCGCCATCGCCTACATCCAGATCAAGCATGCCGACAGCAAGACGCGCTGGGGTGCGGGCGTTGACACGAACATCGAACTCGCCTCCGTGCGCGCGGTGCTGAGCGCGCTAAATCGGTCGTGAAGCCAGTCTGATTGAAAATTCTACGACAGATTTGCCGAATGATCATCGAAGCAGACAGTGCGCCCGACGGCTGTTCCCTCTCCCTCAGAGAGAGGGGCAGGGGGAGGGTGAACGCCGCGAAAAAAGTCTGAGCGCCATCGAATTTGCACTGCACGCCAACGAACGTATACTCGCATCAAAATCATTATGAATGACACCATGAATCAACGATTCCCCCGCCGCGCATTTCTCGCGGGCACTGCCAGCGCCACCGTTCTCACGTCACTCAAGCCATCGCTGGTTTTTGGCGCGGAGGCCAACTCGAAGATTGAACTGGGCCTCATCGGCTGCGGCGGACGCGGCAGTTGGTTGGTGCCGCTGTTTGCGGAAACCGGATTGTATCGGTTCGTGGCCTGCGCCGATTATTTTCAAGACAAGGTGGACAAGCTGGGCGAGAAACATGGCATCGAACCGTCCCGCCGCTACACGGGCTTGTCCGGCTACAAACGGTTGCTCGATTCGAAGCTCGACGCGGTGGTGATCGAGACACCGCCGTATTTCCATCCCCAACAAGCTTCGGAGGCCGTGGACGCGGGCAAACACGTCTTTCTCGCCAAGCCAATCGCGGTGGATGCACCGGGTTGCCTGACGATTGCCGACGCGGGCAAGCGGGCCACGGCAAAGAAGCTGGTTTTCCTCGTGGATTTCCAGACCCGCGCCAACGAGCATTATCGCAAAGCGATACAGATGGTTCGCAACGGTGACATCGGCGAGATCGTCATGGGCGAGGCGCATTATCCGTGGCGCGGCGGCGGTCGCGGTACTCCACCGGCCACACCGGAGGAACAATTGCGCAGTTGGTACTACGTGCTGCCGTTGAGCGGAGATTTCATCGTGGAGCAGAGCATCCACTCGCTCGACGTGGCCACTTGGATCATCAATGCCGATCCCATCAGCGCCATTGGCACCGGTGGCCAAAAGCTCCGCCCCAAGGGCAGCATCTGGGATCATTTCGCGGTGAACTACAGGTTTCCGGATGACGTGCCGCTTTCGTTCACCTGCATCCAAACCATCCCCGAGATGAAGGATGAAATCACGGCGCGCGTTTACGGGTCGGACGGCTACATCCAAACGGACTATTACAGCGACGTGTTGGTGCGCGGAAAGGAAGTTTACAAAGGGAACAATCCCGAGCTCTACACGAGTGGCGCGAAGGTCAACATCCGTGAGTTCCATCAGTTCATCACCGAAGGCAAGGTGGACAACCCGACGGTGCTCCCTTCCGTTCGCTCCAATCTCACCGCGGTCCTTGGTCGCGAGGCAGGGTACAAACAGGGCGAAATCACCCTTGCGCAACTGATCAAGGAGGGACGGAGATTGAAACCGAATCTGAGCGGTTTGAAAGCTTGATGGAGCTTGTTCCTGGAGATTAGCGCAACCTGCCGCCCGGCTTTGGCCCACATGGGGACTGCCCTGGCACGTCGCGCACAACGAGGACAAATCGGTGAATTCGCAATTTTCACGTGACGAGTCTGATTTCTAAGCTTGACCAATGGCTTGGCGGGAGTTATTACATCTACGAAATACCAACGCTAACGCTTACACCGTAAAACTATGACTCTGACAAAGCGTGATCTGGTCATCCGAATCAGTAACGAAACCGGTCTGGTCCAGCAACAAGTGCTGGATGTCGTGCAAAAAACGTTGGATTACATTGCCGAGGCGCTCGCCAAAGGCGACAAGGTGGAGTTGCGTAATTTTGGTGTTTTCGAGGTCAAAGTTCGCAAGGCGCGCATCGGCCGCAATCCCAACGCGCCCGAAACTGACGTGCCGATTCCTGAACGTTCCGTGGTGAAATTCAAGCCCGGCAAAGAGATGCGCGCCGACGTGCTCAAATTGCCTCCTTCCAAGGACGCCACGCCCCCTGCTGCGGGGTGATCCCTTCCCGGCCCGGCTTTCGGGCCTGTCGCTGGCCGCTTTCAGTTTTAAATCCGAGCCTGGCGCTCTTCAAAGGTCCTCGGTTGGGCGTTCCGCGCGTACACGTTTCAGGTTAACATTCCCCGATGTGCTCCGCGCACGGTGACTGAAGGTGGAACTTGAAACGAACCACACTTGATGCCTTTGAGAATTTCCAAAGGGCATCTGCCGCAAACCAGCGGGAGTCATTTCGCTTTTTTTTTGCCGGCCGGGGCGTTAAATTCATTCTTGCTGTATGGAACGTTTGCCCGGATTCCGCGATTTCTATCCCGAACCACTTCCGCACAAGGACGTGTGGAGCGCCGACGCGCGCCAATACATTTTCGCCAAATGGCGTGAGGCCGCCCGCCGCTACGGCTTCCGCGAATACGACGGCCCGCCGCTGGAGCCGCTGGAGCTTTTCACGACCAAGAGCGGCGATGAAATTGTCGGGCAGCTCTACAACTTCGTGGACAAGGGCGAGCGCGCCGTGGCCCTCCGGCCGGAGATGACGCCCACCCTCGCCCGCATGGTGGCCGCGCATGAACGCGCCTACAAAAAGCCGATCAAGTGGTTTGCCATCCCGCAACTGTTCCGCTACGAACGCCAGCAAAAAGGCCGGTTGCGCGAACACTTCCAATTCAACGCCGACATCATCGGCGAAACCGACCCCGCCGCGGACTCGGAATTGATTGCGTTGCTGATTGACTCGCTGCGCGCACTGGGGCTCACCGCTCAGGATTTTGTCGTCCGCCTCAGCAGCCGCAACGCCTGGCAGGATTATTTCTCCGCCCGGTGTCACGATCACACGAAGACTTACGAGTTCTTTCAGGCGATTGACAAACTGGAGCGCGCGCCGGAGGAGAGCCAGAAGCGGCTCGAAGCGCTGGGCTTCTCGCTCGAGGAAGTGAACCAATTCATCGTGTCCGGCCAGCCCACGGCCGAGTTGAAGGTCATGCTCAACAACCTCGCCGCGCGGGGCCTCGCGGATTTCGTGAAGGTGGACTATCGCGTCATTCGCGGGCTGGCTTATTACACCGGCCCGGTATTCGAGGCGTTCGACGTGAAAGGCGAACTCCGCGCCATCGCCGGCGGCGGACGTTACGACAACCTCGTGAAACTGATCAGTGGCGACAAAGTGAATCTGCCGGCCCTCGGTTTCGGCATGGGCGACGTGGTTTTGCTCGAACTGCTCAAAGCCCGCAACCTGCTGCCGCCCTTCGGCGCCACGACGGGTGTTTTCGTGCTGGTGGAAGACGAGACGTTGCGTCCGCAGTCGCTCAGGCTGGTTCAGGACCTGCGCTCCGCCGGTTTTGCCGTGGAGTACGCGCTCACGCCCGCCAAGCCGGACAAACAATTCAAACGCGCGCAGGAGTTGAAGTCATCCTTCACCGTCAAACTCGACAGCGATGCCTACGCCCGCATCCGCAATTTGAAAACCCGCCAGGAAGTCGTCGCCGGTGTGAACGACACCGTAAATCATTTGCGGTGAAACGGAAATGCCTGTCGCCAGGCAATCATAGCAATTCGCCAACCTCGACAAGAGTCACCTTGCTCGCCTAAATTGACCGCCAATGTTGTCTCCAAATCAACCGCTGGTCATCGCCGGCCGCACGTTTCGCTCGCGCCTGATTTTGGGCACGGGAAAATTTTCGTCACCCGAAGCCATGCGCGCTGCGCTCGCCGCCAGCGGCGCGGAACTCGTGACCGTGGCGCTCCGGCGCGCGGATTTGAGCGGGAAGAAGGACCCGTTCGCGAACATTCTCGAATTCATTGATCCCAAAAAGTATCTCCTGCTGCCCAACACCAGCGGCGCAATGAACGCCGAGGAGGCTGCGCGGCTTGCCCGGCTTGCGGTCGCCGCCGGATTGCCCAAGTGGGTAAAGCTGGAAATCCATCCCGACCCGCGCTATCTGCTGCCCGACCCCGTGGAAACCTTCAAGGCCGCGGAGATTTTGGTGAAGGAAGGTTTCACCGTGCTACCCTACATCAACGCCGATCCGGTGCTCGCCAAGCGGTTGCAGGACGTCGGTTGCGCCACGGTCATGCCGCTCGGTTCGCCCATCGGCTCGAACCGTGGCATCCAGACACGCGATCAGATTCGCATCATCATCGAGCAAGCCACGGTGCCCGTTGTCGTGGACGCGGGACTCGGCGCGCCGAGCCACGCCGCGGAAGCGATGGAGATGGGAGCAGACGCCGTGTTGGTCAACACCGCGATTGCCGTGGCCGGCGACCCGAATCGAATGGCCATCGCATTCAAAATGGCGGTCGAGGCCGGCCGGGCGGCATACGAGTCGGGTCTGACATCGCCCCAAAGCACCGCGAGTGCGACCAGTCCGCTTACGGGGTTTTTGGAATGAAGGCTTCACGCTCCAAGCGCGAACCGCGAAGTCGCGGTTGTTTCAGACGTGGCGATGGCAACTTTTTTTGGTGCTTGGATGTTGGTGCTTGGTAATTCAATCTCCCCTCGCACATGAGCCATTCCATCTCTCAACGCCGCGTTCGCGACCTGCTGCAAGCCGGAAGCAAAAGCTGCGTGCTTGTGGTGGGCGACATCATGCTCGACCAGTTCATCTGGGGCAGCGTTGCCCGCATCTCACCGGAAGCGCCGGTGCCGGTCGTGGATTTTGCCCGCGAGAGCTTCATGCCCGGCGGCGCGGCCAACGTGGCGCGCAATCTCACCGCGTTCAATGTCCGCGCGGAATTGTTCGGCGCCGTGGGCCGTGACTCCGCGGCGAATGAACTCCAGCGTTTGCTCCAGGAGCAAAAAATCGGCTGTCGCAGCCTGCTGCGCTGCGATGGCCGACCGACCAGCGTCAAAACCCGGGTTGTCGCGCAAACCCAGCAAGTCGTCCGCATTGACCGCGAGGCCCGCGAGGGTCTGGACCCGCAACGAACCCGAAGATTGCTGGCTTCGCTCAAGGCGCACCTGCGCGGGACTGCCGCAGTCATTGTCTGCGACTATGGCAAGGGCGTGGTCACGCAAGCCTTGCTGAACGAAATAAAGTCGCTTTGCCGCGAACGTGGGGTCTGGTTGAGCTTCGATCCCAAACCGGTTCACCGTCTTAACCTCTCCGGCTTGTCGCTCATCACGCCGAATCGCAAAGAGGCGTTTGAACTGGCGAATCTGGAAGATGAGACGCGCGATCCCAACCCGCTGGCCGACCCGAATCTGATGCAAGCAGCCGCCCGATTGTTGAATGAACTCCGTCCCGCAGTGTTGCTCATCACGTTGGGTGAATTGGGCATGTTGCTTTGCCAGCGCGACCGGAAGCCGTTTCACATTCCGACTGTGGCCCAGGAGGTTTTCGATGTATCCGGCGCTGGAGACACGGTGATTGCCACCTTCACGCTCGCCATTGCGGCCGGCGCCTCGCCGGTGGAGGCGGCGATCCTTTCCAATCATGCCGCGGGCATCGTCGTCGGCAAGGTGGGCACGGCCACCGTCACGCCGGACGAACTGCTCGCCAGCTTCAACGCGGTCTGAACCGCTCCAGCTCATCATGCGTCCAGCCAAGGTGACTGCTGACACCGTCCGCGCGATGAAAGCGCGGGGCGAGAAAATTGCCGCGTTGACCGCCTACGATTTCCCGATGGCGCGACTGTTGGATCAGGTCGGCATCCCTTTCATTTTGGTCGGCGACTCGCTGGGCATGGTGGTGCTGGGCTTTCCCGATACTACACACGTGACGATGGCGGACATGGAACATCACGTTCGCGCCGTGGCCCGCGCCAAACCACAGGCCTTGGTGGTCGCCGACCTGCCGTTTCGCAGTTACGAAACCGTTGCGGAAGCCGTTGCCAACGCCCAACGACTGGTCGCCGCCGGCGCGGAGGCCGTGAAGGCTGAAGGTGGTCGCGAGATCATCGAACAGGTGCGGGCCATCGTCGCAGCAGGAATACCGTTTTGTGGTCATCTCGGCATGCTGCCGCAGCACGTCCTGGAGGAAGGCGGCTACCACGTCAAAGGCAAGAGGGAGACCGAATACCAGGGCCTGCTGGCCGATGCCGACGCGCTTGTGGCCGCGGGCGCATTCGCCATCGTGCTCGAACTGGTGACGCCCCCGGTGGCAAAGGAAATTTCCCTGCGCGTCCCGGTGCCCACGATCGGCATTGGCGCGGGTCCGGATTGCAATGGGCAGATTTTGGTGACACCCGACCTGCTGGGCATGTTGCCGTGGTTCAGCCTCAAGCACGTGAAACCCAAATTGAACGCGGCGGAACAAATGCGCGCCGTCGTCCGCGAGTGGATGGGCGAAGTGAAAAGCGCGCGGGCAAAGTGATCCGGGAAGATGAACATCGAACCTCCAACCACAACCACTGGCTGCGGCAATGTTCGCTTCATCGGGCGTTCGAGGTTGGATGTTGGAGGTCGGACGTTTCCGGTCGTTTGACCATGAAGCGACTCTCGCACCTCAACGCCCGCGGCGAGGCCAGCATGGTGGATGTTTCCGCGAAACCGGTCGTGCGCCGGGAAGCGGTCGCCTGCGGGGAAATCCGTCTGGCAGAGTCCACCCTGGATCTGATTCACCGCCGAAAAATCGCCAAAGGCAGCGTCCTCGCCGCCGCGCGTCTGGCCGGCATTCAGGCCGCAAAAAAAACCGGCGAGTTGATTCCGCTCTGCCATCCTTTGCCCCTCTCGCATTGCGAGGTGAATTTTGAAATCCCAAAATCACGCGACCGGATCGTCATCACTGCCTCCGCCAAGGTCGCGGCGCAAACCGGCGTGGAGATGGAAGCGTTGACTGCCGTCAGCGTGGCGGCGCTGACGATTTACGACATGTGCAAAGCGGTGGACAAGAGGATGCGGATCGGGGGCATCAAACTAATTTCAAAAACCAAGGCTGCGGCGCGAGCTTGAACCGTTTCGCCGCGACGTCGTGCGCGTCGCGTCAGGTAAGCAGAAAATGTCCAGACAGGCTTGACGCAACCTGCAGTCCGGAACACGCTTTTGTCATGCAAATCACCGTCGGCATCATCACCATTTCCGACCGCGCGTCGCGCGGACAGTACGACGACCTCGGCGGGCCGGCCTTGAAGCAGGCGGCGGAAGGTTACAGTTGGAAAGTCGCCGCCGAGTTGCTCGTGCCCGACGAACGGAGCGAGATTCAGCGCGCAATTCGCGAGCAGATCAGCCGGGGTTGTCAGCTCATTCTGACGACGGGCGGCACGGGTGTGGCGGCGCGCGACGTGACGCCGGAAGCCGTCCGGGAAATTGCCCGGCGCGAGTTGCCGGGATTTGGCGAGGTAATGCGCGCCGAATCCATGAAGATCACGCCGAACGCCATCCTGTCGCGAAACGTCGCGGTGGTGGTGGACAGGTCGCTGGTAGTCTGCCTGCCGGGCAAGCCGAACGGCGCGGTCGAATGTCTTGGCTTTGTGGTCGGGGCGATCCCGCATTGTGTGGAAGTGTTGCAGGAAGTTCCGACGAGTTGCTAACCACGGATGAAAGCGATCTGGATTCTGTTGCCGGCGTTGTTCCTGTGCGGATGCACGACAAAATCGAAGTCTCAGTCTCAGGCGCAGGCGGCGTATGCCGCCGGGCAACAGCAAGCCTTCACCCAGATGCAACAGGCCCAGCGGACAAGCATCCGCGTCCTGGGACCGGTGCGAAATTCGGACATTTCCTGGACGAACGGCTTGACGCTGGCACAGGTGATCGCCGAGGCGGATTGCACTTTTACGCATGATCCGCGGGCCATTTCGATCGTCCGCCAACGCGGGCGCATCCCGATTGATCCCAGCGTGCTGTTGCAGGGGCGGGATGTGCCGCTCGAACCGGGCGATACCGTGGAAATTGAGCCGTAGCGGCGTAAGCAACCTTGCACCGGCAGACAATTCCCGAACATTTCCGGGCTGGATTTGTCCATATTGCGTCCGCTAAAAGATGCGGCTCTGAAACGAACAACTGATGCATAGCGAGTCCAGGCAAACAGTTTTGAGTCCGGGCCACGGTGGGAAGACATTCCTGCTGGTGGTCGTGTTTTGCTTCGCGATCCTGCTCCTCCCACCGGCCGCTTACGCCCTCAACTTCACGGCCACTCTGGATCGGGACACCATTGCCCTCGGCGACACCGCGTCGCTCTCCGTGAAATTCGAGGGGGCGTCGCCCAACGATGTGCCGACGATTCCGCCCATTGCCGGTCTCCAATTGAATTACCTCGGCCCTTCCAGCCAGTTCAGTTTTGTCAACGGCCAAACCAGTTCATCCGTCACGCACACCTTTCAGGTCACACCCCGCCAGGTCGGCGTTTTTGCCATTCCGGCCCTGACCGCAACCGTCAACGGGCAGAAATTCATCACCCAGCCGCTGCGGCTGACGGTCCTCAAGCCCAACGCCCCCTCCCCCGAAGCCGTGGCTTCCGGACAGCAGATTGCATTCATGCGTTTTTTGCTGCCGAAGAAGGAGATCTACCTCGGCGAAACCATCATGGGGGAACTGCAAATCTATTTTCGAGACGTGGTGCAAAACTTCGGGAATTTCCAAATCACTTCGATGCCGACGGAAGGGTTCACCGTGCTCAAGAAGGATGTCCAGGGTCAGCAACGTCGAGTGCAGGTGGGCAACGCCATCTACACCCTGATCCCGCTCTATTACGTGCTTTCGCCGGTCAAGACCGGCCCGCAAACCATTGGCCCGATCACGGCGCGGGTGGTCGTCGAGCTGCCCGGCAACAACCGGCGGCGCGATCCCTTGTTCGAGCAATTTGGCATTCGCAGCATGTTCAACGAGGGCGAGCAGAAGCAACTCAACCTGGTGGCGGAAACCGTAAACGTGAACGCCCTGCCCCTGCCGGCGGAAAAAATGCCACCCGGCTTCAACGGCGCCGTGGGCAACTACACCATGACGGTCACAGCAGGCCCGACCAACGTCGCCACCGGCGATCCCATCACCGTGCGGGTGCAGATTTCCGGTCGCGGCGCGCTGGATGCGCTCACCTTGCCGGAACAAACCGCCTGGAGGGATTTCAAAGCCTACCCGCCTACCGCCAACGTCGAGACGACCGACCAGCTCGGATTGCAGGGGGTGAAGACCTTCGAGCAAATTGTGACGCCGCAAAATTCGGACATCAAGGAACTCCCGGGATTTTCCTTTTCGTTCTTTGATCCGGACACCCGGGCTTACCGCACCCTGACCCAACCCGCCGTGGCCCTGGTCGTGCGCCCGGGCGGCGTCACGCCCGCCCCGGTGATTGCGGTGAAGCATGCTCCGACCGGTGAGCCTCCGCCCGCACAGGACATCGTTCACATCAAAACTCGCCCGGGAGCGCTGGCGCAGGCGGGGCCGCCGCTGGCGATGCGACCGTGGTTTGTCGCGGCGCAAAGCGTCCCGGTCCTCGCGTTTGTGGCGGCGTTCATCTGGCGCAAACGCACGGAGTCGCTGGCCAACAATCCGCGCCTGCGCCGCCAACGGCAGGTCGCGCACATCCTTCGCAACGGGCTGGGAGAACTGCGCAACCACGCCTCTGCGCAGGACTCCGACGCCTTCTTCGCCACACTCGTGCGCCTCTTGCAGGAACAAATCGGCGAGCGATTGGATTGCCCGGCGTCGGCGATCACCGAAGCGGTCATTGACGAAAAATTGCGTCCGCGCGGATTGCCGGCGGATACGCTGGCAACGCTGCATGAGTTATTTCAAGCCGCCAACCTGGCGCGTTACGCACCAGTCCGATCAGAGTTGGAACTGGCGGCCATCGTTCCCAAACTCGAGAGTGCCCTGAGCGCCTTGCGGGAGGTGAAAGCATGAAACCGTGGTTCGCCGTCCTGCTGGCGCTTGCGTCGCTCGTCGCGTTCGGTCCCGCCCGCGCCGCATCCGCCCCGCCCGCGGACCTGACCGCTCAATTTGACTCGGCCAATAAACTTTACGAACAGGGAAAATTTGCCGACGCCGCGACTCAGTACGAAGCCATCCGGCAGAGCGGCATGGCATCGCCCGCGTTGTATTTCAACCTGGGCAATGCGCTCTTCAAATCCGCGAACATCGGCCGCGCGCTCACGGCCTACCGTCAAGCCGCGCAACTCGCGCCGCGTGACCCGGACGTACGCGCCAACCTCCAGTTCGCCCGCAACCAGGTGCAAGGGCCCACGCGCCGCGCCGGCCGCGTCGAACGTGGGCTGGCAGCCTTGAGCCTGAATGAATGGACGATGCTCGCCACCGGCGCGCTGTGGCTCACGTTTACCGCTCTCGTCCTCGGTCAATTGCGCCCCAACCTCGCGCGAACGTTGCGGTCACTGACCATCGGCGCGGCGCTCGCTACGGTGATTTTCGGCGGTTGTCTCGTTGGCGCGCTCGCCCATCAGGTCGGAGCGGAATCCGCCATCGTGACCAGCAAAGAGGTGACCGTCCGTAACGGCCCCTTCGACGAATCGCCGACAGCGTTCACGGCGCACGACGGGGCCGAATTGCGCGTGCTCGACCAGAAAAACGACTGGTTGCAGGTGACTGACGACAACCGCCACACCGGCTGGTTGAAGCGCAAGGACGTGGCGTCGTTAAAGGGTTACTGACCTGAATCGCGGTTGAGGCGACGTTGTTCCAGCAGTTCGAGTATTCGGCACAACGCAGTCAGACGCGGCGCGGCCACGCCCGCGCGGCCCGCTTCCCGCAAGGGCAACCGGAACAAACTCTCCAGTTCCAACGGACGACCACATTCGAAGTCGAGCAGCGTGGAAGCCTTGTAGGCCCCCATCGTGCGCGTCCGGACAATTTGTTCCCCGGCCACCGCATCCGGAATGGCATACCCCAGCGCCCGCGCCACGGTGATGACTTCCAACATCAATTCGCGCACGAGCTTTTCCCAGCGCGGGTCGCCCAGCAGCTTGTCGGTGGTCAAACACGGGCCCATGCCGGACACCGGACTACTCGCACCGGACGCCGCTTCATAACCGGCAACCCCCGCCACCCCGAGGCCGTTGAACGGAATGTTCCAGACCAGTTTCTCCCAATGTGCCCGCGCCAGATTGTCAGCAACCCGGCACGGAATGCCGGCGTGCTGGAACTGCGCGGCCAGGTGGTGCGTCCGTGAATCAGGCGGTCGTTGAAATTCACCAAGCATGACCAGTCCGTGATCGAGGTGATGAATGACGCCGGGAGCGACGCGGTTCAGACACACGAAGCAGAGGCCGCCCAGGATTTGTTCAATGGGAAAAAGTGTTGCCAGCGTTTCCTCGTTGCCCAGGCCATTCTGGAGCGTGACCACCGCCGTGTGCGGGCCCACCACTGGCGGCAGCAGCGTCGCGAATTGATCGTTGGCCGTGGTCTTGAGCCCGATCAGGACAAGATCGCAAACACCGATATCCGCCGGAGATTTCGCGGCGCGGGGACGCACCGTGAAATCACCCGCCGGGCTGCGAATGGAAACGCCGTTGCGCCGGACCGCATCGTAGTCACTCCGCAGCAGGAAATGCAGATCGTGCCCGGCGCGAAACAGTTTCGCGCCGTAGAAACTCCCGACCGCGCCACAGCCGACCACGGCGATTTTCATGGCCCGGGGACCTCAGTCCGGATCTCAAGCCGGCGCTTCATCTTCATCTTGATCCAAGGTTTGGCTCACCCACAGTAGTCGGGGAAGCATGATGGAACTGCTGATCAGGCACGGGATGGTCCGAATTCCCGCAGCCTGGTGGCAGGCCTGGTCGGAGCTTCGGCAAACAAAAAGGCTCTCCAGCCTGCGCTGGAGAGCCCTGGAAAGACGGACCAATTACTTCGCGCCCAGGACTGCGTCCTTGCAGGCCTTGGCCACGCGGAATTTGACCACGCGCTTGGCCGGGATCTGGATTTGTTCGCCGGTGGCGGGATTGCGGCCGATACGGGCCTTGCGGTTCACCAACACGAGCTTGCCGATGCCGGGCAGCGTGAAGGTATTCTTCGCGTTCTTGTAGGCCAGTTCCGCGAGGTGCGCGAGGATTTCCACGGCCTGTTTCTTTTTGAGCCCCGCCTTCTCAGCGATTGCCGCGGCGAGTTGCGATTTGGACATTGCGTTTGCCATAATGTGTTTCCGTTTTATTGGTTGTGTGTTTTCGTTTGCGACTCATTAAAGTCATCCGACTCGCCCTGAATTAAAAGGTTTCGCGCCCGGCACGCAAGGACAAATTTCACTTTTTTCCAATAAAATTCGGGCTTTGCCGGCCAGCCCCGAAACGCGAGGCTTGACTTGCCCCGTCGTTTTCCCAACATCGGCGCGTGGCCCTCTTCACCATCCAAAACGAGTTTCGCTACGAAATCGTCCGCAAGATTTTCGAAGGCGGCATGGGCGTCGTCTATGAAGCCGAGCAAATTGGCACGCGCGACTTTGTCAAGCGCGTCGCCATCAAGGTCGTCCGCCCCAATTACGCCAGCCAGAAAACATTCATTGAAAACTTCATCGGGGAAGCCCGGCTCGTGGCCGACCTGATCCACACCAACATCGTCCAGACGTATCACCTCGGCGAAGCCAACGGCGTTTACTTCATCTGCATGGAGTTGATCCGCGGCGTGAATCTCGAACAGTTCGCGCAGCAGTTGAGCGACAAACGACGGGTTTTGCCCAAGGAACTGGCGGTTTTCGTCACCAGCCGGGTGGCGCGCGGCCTGGCCTACGCGCACGCCAAAACCGACAAGGACGGCAAACCGCTGGGCATCGTCCATCGCGACGTGAGTTTTAAGAACATCATGATCGCGTTCGAGGGCGACGTGAAGCTGACCGATTTCGGCATCGCCAAGGCGCGCGGCTTTCTGATTGATCAGGAAGGCGAGATCGTCGCGGGCAAGGCCGACTACATGAGTCCGGAGCAGGCGGATTTCCAGGTCACCGACCAGCGTTCGGACATTTTCTCGACGGGCGTGGTGCTGGGGCATTTGCTGCTGGGCAAAAATATTTTCAAAGGACCAACGGCCGAGGAGTCACGCCAGCGCGTGATGAAGCATCCCATACCCGATTTCCGCACGCTCGATGAACGGATCGACGAGCCGCTGAATGAGATTTTGCAGCGGTGTCTTTCCCGCGATTTGACCAAGCGTTACAACACGGCGGACGAACTCATGACCGCGTTGGAATACTACATCTACCACAGCGGTTACGGGCCCACGAATGAGACGCTGGGCAAATTCATTCGCGAGTTGTTCGGCCAGGCCGTGCCGCCCGCCGCGGCCGCGGCCGCCTGCGGCGGCACCGAGTTGATCGAGCACACCGCCCGCATCGCCAAGTCGTAGGGGTCATGAAACGTTCCTCGTCCAGCCAGGTCGTCAAACTTGGGCTGCTGCAAACCGCCGCTTCGCCCGACCCCAAAGCCAACCTGAAGAAGAATCTCGCACTGGCGGAGCGCGCGGCGCAACGCGGTGCACAAATCATCTGCACCCAGGAACTATTCCGTTCGCAGTATTTTTGCCAGAGCGAGGACTACGAGAATTTCAAACTGGCTGAACCGATTCCCGGACCGAGCACCGAAGCCTTTCAAAAACTTGCCCGCCAGCAAAAGGTCGTGATCATCGCGTCGCTTTTCGAGCGGCGCGCCCCGGGCGTTTATCACAACACCGCCGCGATTATTGACGCGGATGGCTCGCTGCTCGGCACGTACCGGAAAATGCACATCCCGGACGATCCGCTTTACTACGAGAAATTCTATTTTGCACCGGGCGATCTCGGCTTCCGCGCCTGGCAGACCAGGTATGGAAAAATCGGCGTGTTGATTTGCTGGGACCAATGGTATCCCGAAGCCGCGCGATTGACGGCCATGCACGGCGCGCAGATTCTTTTTTACCCCACAGCCATCGGCTGGCATCCCGGCGAAAAAAAATCCCACGGCGCAAACCAGCACCATGCCTGGGAACTCATTCAGCGAAGCCATGCCGTTGCCAATGGATGCTACGTGGCCGTCGCCAACCGCATCGGACTCGAACGTCCGGTGGGCGGCGACGGAATTGAATTTTGGGGACAAAGCTTCGTCGCCGGCACGTCCGGGGAAATACTCGCCACGGCTTCCGCCGATCGGGAGGAAGTTCTCATTGTTCCCGTTGACCTCGCGCAAGTGGATGAAACCCGAACCCACTGGCCGTTTCTGCGCGACCGGCGGATTGACGCGTATGGCGGCCTGACGGAACGAATGCTTGACTGAGCCTGATTCCAAACCCATCGCCTGGATCACCGGCGCCGGCGGGCTGATTGGATACGGCCTGGTCCGCGCGGCCTCCACCCATGCACCTGACTGGCGGGTGTGCGGTCTGACGCGTGGGCAACTTGATCTACTCGACTTTACCACCGTGCGTCGTGAGTTTCAGAAGCAACGGCCGCAGTTGTTGATCCATTGCGCGGCGCTGAGTCGCAGCCCGGAATGTCAGCGCGACCCGGCGCTTGCCCGTCGCCTGAACGTGGACATGACGGCCAACCTGGTGGAACTGGCCGCGGACGCTCAGTTCGTGTTCCTTTCCAGCGATCTGGTGTTCGATGGCCGCAAGGGCAATTACGTCGAAACCGACGAGGTCAATCCGCTCAGTGTTTATGCCGAGACCAAGATCGCCGCGGAGCAACTGGTCCGGTCACATTCACGCCATTTGATTCTGCGGAGTTCGATCAATGGCGGCATCTCGCCCACCGGTGATCGCGGCTTCAACGAACAAATGCGCCTTGCGTGGCGGCAAGGCCAGATGACAAACCTGTTCACGGATGAATTCCGCTGCCCGATTCCCGCCGTCGTTACGGCCCGCGCCATCTGGGAACTGGTGAATCAAAAGCAGACCGGACTCTTTCATCTCGGCGGCGGCGAGAAATTGTCCCGCTACGATATCGGCAAGCTGGTGGCCGCGCGAACGCCGAATCTGGCGGTGAAGATTATCGCTGACACACGCAAGAATTATCGCGGCGCGCCGCGACCCGCGGATGCTTCGCTCAATCTCACCAAGATCCAGACGCAGCTTTCGTTTCGGCTACCTGGCTTGACCGAGTGGCTGGCGGCAAATCCAGCAGAGCCATTTTGAAACCTCGTCCCAGATCCCTGACACGTGACCCCTAGCACTTCAACCTACCGGGGGCGGCTTGCTCCATCTCCCACCGGCCATCTCCATCTTGGCCACGCCAGGACCTTTTGGGTCGCTCAAGAACGGGCGCGTGCCGCCGGCGGGACGCTCGTCCTGCGCAACGAGGACCTGGACGCGATGCGTTTCAAACTGGAATTCGTTGGCGCCATGTTTGAGGACCTGAAGTGGTTTGGTTTTGAATGGCAGGAAGGGCCGGATTGCAGTGGACCTTTCGGCCCGTATTCGCAAAGTGAACGACGGGGCATCTACGTCGCGGCATTGGAGAAACTTCGCGCCGGCGGTTTCATCTACCCCTGCACGTGTTCGCGGAAGGACATCGCCAACGCCGCGCGTGCACCACATGCGGCCGATGACGATGAACCAATTTACCCAGGCACCTGTCGCGCAAAAACTCTTTCAACGATCAACTCTCAACCATCAACTCGATATTCCTGGCGCTTCCGCGTACCCGATGGCGAAAAGGTTTCGTTTGCAGATGGAAACTTCGGCCCGCAGCAATTCATGGCAGGAAAGGATTTCGGAGATTTTGTCGTGTGGCGGCACGACGACGTCCCGGCCTACCAACTTTCCGTCACGGTGGACGACGCGGCGATGAACATCACCGAGGTCGTCCGTGGCGCGGATTTGCTCAAGTCCACCGCGCGGCAGTTGTTGCTTTACCGTGCGCTTGGCTTCGCGGCTCCAAAATTCTTCCACTGCCCGCTGATGACCGATGAAGCCGGCGCGCGACTCGCAAAACGCCACGACGCTTTGAGCTTGCGTGCGTTGCGGGAAAAGGGCGCTAGCCCTGAGAACTTGCGCCTGAATTGGTAACACCATCTGCCGGAGTTACCGGGGCGACGCGATCTGTAACTAAAGCTTGTATTGCGGAATCTTTAGCAGCTTCCCGCCCTTCATCGCCGATTTATGGGCAACGATGCCGCCCACGGTCATGTTGAGGGCTTCGACCACACCGACCAATGGCTTTCGCTTTTCGAGGATGGACAGAACGAACTCATTCATCAGGAAGCCGTGCGAACCCCCGTGGCTGCCGGGGTCCACGCTCGGCGGCAGCGGTGGGCGCTTGATCGCCGGCTGAGGCTGGTTCTTCTCAGCGGTTTGGAATTTGTCGTGGTCGCTGTAATAGGTGCCCTTCTGTCCGCGTACCCGGCCCATTTCACCTCCGTAACCGGGGGAATCCCAACTGACCATCATCCGCGCTGTGCCCCCGTCGCTGGTGCGGAACAGGGCGACTTCGGTGCCGAACGGATTCTTGTAACGGTTGTTTTGCGGTTGCAAATAATCGAACTCACTCCGAACGCCCTCGCACGAGACTTCGGTAAAACTTCCTCCGGTCACACCCACGTAGTAGGCGGTGGCATGAGTGGGATACCAAATCGGCGGCAGGCCGTCGCGCCAGCCTTTGTAGGAATCCACCATTTTGGGGAGATAATGGAGATACTCCCCTTCGGCATAGATGATTTTGCCCAACCCGCCGGCCTTGTAAATCTGCCGCATGGCGAACAGATCGGCATGGAAACACGAGGTCTCGAACATCATGTAATTCAACCCGGTGGCCTTGACGGTCTTGAACAAATGCTCGGCATCTTCCAGCGACCCAAAAACCGCAGGCACGGCAGTTGCCGCGTGTTTGCCGCGCTTCAGCGCTTCGATGCAAAGCCGTGCGTGGCTTGGGGCGTCCGTGGCGATGAACACCGCCTCGATGCTGTCGTCCTTGATCATTTCCTCGGCCGAGGGATAGGTCTTCTGGCAACGGCACAATCGCGCCAGTTCCGCGCAACGATCCGGGAACAAATCACTGACCGCGACAACCTCGACATTCGGATGATCCTGAAAACCAAACGCCGCGCCGAATCGGCAAACGCCGTATCCAGCAATGCCCACGCGGATCTTACGGTCGGAAACTGGTTTCCAACCTTCGTGAAGGTCCGGATTGGCCGCGGCCTTTTCAAAACCCTGGATGGGCTTTTCCGATTTCTCTGCTGCACCCGTCGTTTGGTGCAGGCCCACAGCCGCAGCACTGGCACCGACGACTTGCAGAAAGGAACGACGATTGAACCCCTTGCCGCCGGAAGATTGCCGGGCGAGCTTTCCCGAAGAGACTGACGAACCGTTGCTGGATTGATTCATGGCGCGAGTCTATTTCGCCATCATGCCTCGTCAAGGTGGAAGGAGAAGGCGCAGGCCCGAAGGCCCGCGCCCAAATTCCAAACCTGTCACGCGGACCCCCCCCCCCCGCGCCCGATCGTTCGGCTATAATTTATACTGCGGAATTTTCAGCAGCTCGCCGTTCTTCAAAGCCGACTGGTGCGCGACGATGCCCGCCACGGTCATGTTCAACGCCTGCGCCACGTCCACGAGCGGCTTGCGATTTTCGAGGATGGAAAGCACGAACTCGTTCATGAGGTAACCGTGCGATCCGCCATGCCCGCCGGGTTTTACACCGGGCGGCAGCGGCGGTCGCTTGATCTTCGCAACGGCGTTCGGTGCGGCATCCGATTTTTCTCCGGATTGAAAAGCACCATTGTAAGCACCTTTCTCGCTGCGGATGCGTCCCCGTTCTCCGCCGTCGCCCGGGGTGTCCCAACTGACGCCCATGCGCGACATGCCGCCTTCGCTGGTGCGAAACAACGCGATCTCGGTCCCAAACGGGTTCTGGTACGGGTTGTTCGCGGGTTTCAAGTGATCGTAAATGCTCGGCATGGCCATGCAGCAGACTTCCGTGAAACTGCCCCCGGTCACGCCCACGTAATATGCGTTGGAATGCGTGGGATAATATTGCGGCGGCAGGCCGACGCGCCAGCCGTTGTAGGAATCCAGCGGATTGGGCATGAAGTGAAAATATTCTCCCTCGGAGTAAATGACTTTGCCCAGTTGACCGGCTTTGTACATCTCGCGCATGGCGTAGAGGTCCTGGTGAAAATAGGACGTTTCGAACATCATGTAGTTGAGGCCGGTCTTTTTGACCGCGTCAAACAACGGGTCGGCTTCCTCGAGCGAACCGAAAACCGCGGGCACGGCCGAAGCCACGTGCTTGCCGTGCTTGAGCGCCGCGATTGCCAGCCGCGCGTGGCTCGGCGCATCGGTGGCGATGAAGACCGCCTCGATCTTGTCATCGTTGACCATTTCTTCGGCCGAGGGATACGTCTTCTTGCAACCGACAGTCTCAGCCAGCGCCTTGCACCGATCCGGAACGATATCCGTCACCGCAATGATTTCCACGTTCGGATGGTTTTGAAAGCCGAAGGCGGGGGCAAACTTGCACACACCGTATCCGGCGAGGCCCACACGGATTTTGCGGTCGGAAACGGGCTTCCAGCCCTCGTGAACGCTGGTATCCTCGGGCGCCGTTTCAAATCCGGGAATCACCCGCCCCTTGGCCTTTGGTCTGGCTTTCTCCTGGCCGAAGCCACTTTGGCGCAGTCCAACGGCGGCGGCACTCGCGCCAACAAGTTGCAGGAACGAGCGTCGGTTGACGGCTGCGGTTTGAGATCGAAGGTTGTTTTTTTGTTTCATAGAAGCACGTGAATTGTAAGAGCACGGTGGTAAATCAAACTGCATTCCACCGCTGCAAAGTCTCGCGGTCGGTGATGCTTTTGGCGACGGGCTGCTCATCGGCCCAGTCAACTTCGGCAAATTTCAGATTACCCGCCACCATGCCGGCAATCAACGACCGCGAGCCCTGTTCCCGCACGACCTCGACGCAAATGCCGTCCTTCCAAAACGGCCACATCTTGTCCATCTGGAATCCTTCAATCGTGTCGCTCGCGCCCGCGAAAGTGCGCGCGCGTTTGTCGCGATTGGGGACTTTGCAAACCAACAGCCAGCGTCCATTCCGGTGCGAGACATAGGCCGATTCATAACTTCCCTGGGCGTGACCGCCGGTCAACTTCGGTTCGTAACCGGAGTTTGGCCCAACAATGATTGGCCCCCGATCCTTCCAGGTTTTGAAATTCTTGGAAGTTGCCAAGGCAATGCACGAAGCGCCCTCCTTCGTGTTGGCCGTGTAGGTCAGATAAATGAGCCCGTCGTGCCGGAAGAGGTGCGGATCGCGGCAACTGCAAATGTCGTTCGGCCACCACGCCGCCCACTTGGCATGCTTGCACGGCGAAATGGGATTGCTCTTCCACCGCTTCCAATTAAAAAGGTCCTTGCTCGAAGCGAGTCCGATGTTCTGGGACAGTTCCCGGTTCAATCCCGTGTACGCCATGATGAACTCGTCCTGCTCGCGAACGATCACCGGCGCCCAGACGTGCGCTTCCTCCCACGAATTCTCCTGGACGATCATGACCGGGTCATGCACTTCCCATTCGAAGAAATCCGGCGTCGAGACGTGGCCAAAATAGATTTCGTGGCCGGGGTAGAAGGGCGTGCCCTCCTGCAACCGCCGTTCGATGTAGAAGAAATGGTCGCGCCCGTTGAGCCGCGCCGTGGCAAAGTCGGCCACCTTCCCGCCGACGGGCCGAAAGCCTTCCTTGAGAATGTCAATTTTTGGATGCCGGTAATACTCGAACCGCATCCGTTTCAACTCCTTCTCGAAATCAATGATGGTCATGCCGCCCGACGACGCACGAACCCCATCAGCTTGAGCCAGCACGGCGGGCGCGGCGGCGACGGCGGCAACCGCCGTGCCTGTCCGGCGAAGAAAATCGCGCCGATTGATTCGCGCCGGTGGCAACGGACGATCTGATGTGGCCATGATTGAATTTGGTTGGTCGTTCATGCTTTGTTCCATCGCTCCAGTGATTCGCGGTCGGTAATGGTCCTGGCTACCGGCTGTGACGCCGACCAATCCACCTCGCCAAACTTGATACCGCCACCGCTGAGTCCCGCCAGCAGCGTTCGGTTCCGGTCCTCCCGCACGATTTCGATGCACGCGCCACCTTCCCAAAACCGCCACATGTTTTTCGTGGTGAAGGCATCAATGCGATCGCTGCTCACCGCCCAGGTGCCGCGGCCCACGTCGCGAATCGCGGCCTGAAAGACCAGAATCCAACGACCGTTCCGAAAGGACAGATTGCAGGACTCGAAACTGCCCTGGGTGTGTCCTCCGGCCAGTTTGGGTTCATAGCCCGTCGCCGGACCAATGAGAATCGGGCCGTGATCCTTCCACTTTTTGAAATCGGCTGTGCTGGAGAGCGCGATGCATGTGGCGCCTTCCTTGGTGTTGCCGGTGTAAGGCATCCACACACGGCCATCATGGCGGTACAAATCCGGGTCGCGACAACTGCAAATGTCGTCTTCCGTCCAGTACGCCCACGACGCGCCTTTGCAAGGCGAGATCGGATTGCTCTTCCACCGTTTCCAGCGGAAGAGGTCCTTGCTCGAGGCGAGGCCGATGTTCTGGCAGAGGTGGCGGTTCAATCCGGTGTAAGCCATGATGAATTCACCGCGATTTCGGAGAATGACCGGCGCCCAGACGTGCGCTTCCTCCCAGGTGTTTTCCTGAACGAGCAAGACCGGATCGTGAACCTCCCAATTAAAAAAGTCCGCCGTCGAAGCGTGGCCAAAATAATTTTCGTGGCCCGGGTAGAATGGCGTGCCGTCCTGCAAACGCCGCTCGATGTAAAAGAAATGGTCGCGGCCCTTGTGCCGCGCCGTGGCAAAGTCGCCCAAACGCCCGCCAACCGGCCGAAATCCATCCTTCAGGATGTCAATTTTAGGATGGCGGTAGAACTCGAAGCGCATCTTTTTCAGATTGCGCTCGAAGTCTATGATCGTTTCACCGCCGGACGGTTCGGCCGCCTTGCTCGTGTCCGCCAGCGCGGCGGGTGCGGAAACCGCGGTCGCTACGGCGCTGGCCAGACGCCACACGTTAGGGCGCTTGGCGGATATGGATGAAGCATCAGGCGCGGGATCGGTCATGAGGAACACATTACTACTTCAACATCGCACGTCACATTTACCAACACACACTAACGGCCGGCGGCGATGAAACCAATAAAAATGATTCGTGGTTTGAAATTTCGGAGACTCGTGGCTTGCGCCGGAATCGGACGGAGCTAGAGTCTTCCCGACCAACTGTTGATCGTCGTTGACGAAACGCAACATGAATTCGCTTCCGGGTGTTCTTTTGCACCGGCCCGGCAGTCTGACCGCCGGGCGGTTTCATGTGCTGTACAACGGGGTGAACAATGGCCTGGGGAAACCTACGCACTCAGGGGCGGGGTCTTCTCCGCGAACCTCGACCCGGGGCGGATGGCGCAGCACGGGCCCAACCCCGCCGGCGTTCTGCGACAACAATCTGAAAACCCGCCCGGCACACCGCCGCCATGCGCGGAAGCCTGATGCATGGAAAACCGCATGATCCGGATGGAATGGTTTCCGCTATACAAGCCCTGCTGGTTGTTTGGTTCCGGCGACTCGTCGCCGTAATAAGCTTGGATCTGGGGTGCCCTGATCAGGATTGGTACGCACTGTCCGTTTTCAGGTCGGCTCGGATCCAAGCTGTGCTGTGCTATGACAATTGTTAAGGATAGGAGATGGCTGAATTTCGCGGCAGTGGTTTTGTTCCTGGCGACCACGGTCAGTTTCGCTCAACCCGGTTCCGCCCCATCCATCCGCCAGTTCCCCGCCGGAACACTGAATCGCATCGACGAGCTTCCCGTCGGACCGTTTCGCAGCAAGGTCGAGGGCTTGCCAGCGAAAGCAAGGCAGCGGGTGCTGGAGGAACTGCGCGGGCTGCACTTTTCGGAACTCGATCTAAAATCGCTGCACCCGGATGCCGAGGGCGCGCTTTTTTATGCGGACGAGTTTCTCCCACCGCAGGCCGGCGCCGCTGAAGCAGTTGTGCCGGCCGCAACCGCTTTGGAGTCGGTGCTGCCGGTCAATCCATTCCCGACGGGTCTTATTTTTCACAGCCGGCCCGGCGCCCCGAATGTTTTGTATTTGAATTTTTGCGGTGAATCCGTTTCCAACACCGCGTGGAACACCTCCCTCAACCGCACGGTGATACCCGCCGTGCCGTTCACCAAAGACGCCGACCTTGCGACGTTCAGCGCCACCGACCAGGCCGCCATCAAGAGCATCTGGCAGCGGGTGGCCGAAGACTTCGCGCCTTTCGAGGTGGACGTGACCACCGAACGGCCCGCGGTGTTTGGCACCCGCACCGCCCACGCGTTGATCACGCGCAGCACCGACGCCAACGGCAGCGCCAACCCCTCCTCCACCGCTGGCGGCGTGGCCTACGTGAACAAGTTCACCGCGGCCAATTATGCCACCTACCGCCCTGCGTGGATTTATTACAATAACCTGTCCGCCAACGAATCCTACATCGCAGAGGCCGCGTCGCACGAAATTGGCCACAACCTCGGCTTGAGTCATGATGGCAAGGCCGGCGGCACGGACTATTACACGGGTCATGGGAGCGGTGACATCTCGTGGTCGCCCATCATGGGCGCCGGCTATGGAGAGAACGTGACCCAGTGGTCCAAGGGCGAATATTACCAGGCGAACAACACTCAGGATGATCTGGCTATAATTTCCGGCAAGATGCCCTATCGGTTTGACGATCACGGTAATGCCCCGGCCACGGCCTCAGCGTTGGTGATTACCGGACTGACCAATATTGCCTCCACCACACCTGAGACGGATCCAGACAACCTCAACCCCGTGAACAAAGGCATTCTGGAACAGAACACCGATGTGGACGTTTTCAGTTTTACGACGGGCAACGGCACCGTCCGGCTTTTGGTAAATCCCTGGATCATGCCTTCAGGCACGCGCGGAGGAAACCTGGACGTGTTGCTGGAGCTATACGATGCCAACGGAAACCTCCGTGCCACCAACAACGCTTCAGCCCAAACCTATGCTCAAATCCAAACCAACCTGACCGCGGGAAACTATTTCCTGCAGGTCCGCAATTCCGGCGCGGGCAATCCGACGAGTCCTTCCCCCAGTGGCTACACTTCCTACGCGAGCATGGGCCAATACTTCATCAGCGGCTACATCGTGGTGCCACCCGCGGCCTCGGTTCAGTTGCTGGCCAGTGTCAACAACGCGGCCTGGGGCCAAGTCACTCCCACCAACGCCACCTATGCGGCCGGGGCCTCGGCCCAAATTGTTGCCACCCCCGCCCAATACTATCGGTTTGCCGAATGGACCAATGACGCTGGCGGCTCGACAAATCCGCTGGTGGTCGTGGTCAGCACCAACCTCGCGGTTGAAGCCATATTCGACGAAATCCTCACCACGAATCATCCCACGCCGCACTGGTGGCTCGCCTCCTTGGGCTACACCAACAACTTTGAATCGGTGGTGACCAACATCGGCGCCAACGGCGTCCCCCTCTGGCAATCCTACGTCGCCGGACTGAATCCCTCGAACCCCACCAACCAGTTCCGCCTCGCGCTCACCCGTCGGGCGAATGGGGGCGGCGACGTGCTGAATTGGAACACGGCCACCGGCCGCGTTTACACGATCTACTGGACTTCCAACCTGCTGGCCGGCTTTTCGCCGCTCGCCGGCGCGATGGATCTGCCTTGGACGACACAGAGTTTCACCAACCCAGCCAGCCCGTCCGCAACCGCACGGTATTACCGCATTCAAGTTCGAAAGCCGTAATCACGCGGTCATCATAGGAAGAGCCTGCTCCGTCGCAGGTTCGTGTCCATCCGAACCGGGCAATCAACGGGAAAGTTTCTGAACGGGGAAATTAAGAAGCAAACGAAACGGCATTAGGACTGACGAAGTCCGGGACGAAGCTGATGCGGCGAGGGCGGGCCTGGAGAAACTGGTGGAAGAGGATCGTGATCAGCCATCCGCGGACGTTGTTTGGCACCGGCAGATTCTGGCTGCGTTCGGTGGCCACGCGAAACGTGCGCAGGGTCAGGACAATTGCCCGTTCCGGACTACCGCAAAGGCGCGCGGCAAACCGGAACACCGGTTGATAGTAGAGCTCGACAAGCTTCTCGGTTGCGGACTGTTTTTGCGGCTTCATGCTCGGAAAAATAGCTAACCCCATGCCACGTGAGGCGAATTTTTCAGGCCCAGATCATTACTCCACGGTGACGTGCCGGACTCTCATGCATTTCCTGCGGCCAATCCGCTTGCGTTCAGGCGCTCGAAACTTACACTCCGCGCGCGCATGTTGGACCTGAAGTCGCTAAACCCGCAGCAACGACTTGCCGTTGAAACCCTCAACGGCCCGGTCCTGATTCTCGCTGGCGCCGGCACCGGCAAAACCCGCGTCATCACGCATCGAATCGCCCACCTCATCGCCAAGGGCGTGTCTCCGGGCAATATCCTCGCGGTCACCTTCACCAACAAAGCCGCCCGCGAAATGCAGGAGCGCGTGGCGAAATTGCTCCCCAACCCGGGACGTCGGGCTTCGGACTCCAGACACGGGACTTCAGACTCGAAACCAAAGGCTGATCGTCCCACGATCTGCACCTTTCACTCCCTTTGCGCCCGCATCCTGCGTCAATACATTGACCGGCTGGGCTACAAGCGGAACTTCGTGATCTACGACGAGTCCGACCAACTGGGGACGATCAAAAAAATCCTCGCCGGCATTTCCGCCAAGGGCGAGAAGACCGATCCTGCGGCGATTCTCAGCCTGCTCGGCCGTTTCAAGAACGGCGGCGAACGGGCAGCGGTGTTTGGCGACCCGAACGTTCGGGCCATGGCCGAGCACATCCGCAAACGCTACGAATCAGCCCTGCACGCCTGCAACGCGGTGGATTTTGACGATTTGATCCTCCTGACGCTGCGGCTCTTCGCCGAACACCCCGACGTTTTGGAGAAATGTCGCGCCCAATATCGGTACGTGATGGTGGATGAATATCAGGACACCAATGCCTCCCAATTTCAACTCGTTCATCAACTGACCGTCAAGCATCGCAATCTCTGCGTGGTGGGTGACGACGACCAAAGCATCTACGGCTGGCGCGGCGCGGAGATCGCCAACCTGCTGGACATGGAGAAGCATTTCCCCGAGGTGAAGGTCATCAAGCTCGAACAGAATTACCGTTCGACGAACACGATTCTCACCGCCGCCAACGCGCTCATCAAAAACAACGTCCGCCGCCGCGCCAAGCAACTGTGGTCGCAAAACGGGCACGGCCCGAAAATCACCTTGAGCAGTTACACCGACGACGAGGAGGAGGCGCGCAGCGTGGTGGCGCAAATCGAATTTGCCCGGATGGCGCATCGCGTCCCCTGGGTGCATAATGCGATCCTGTTCCGCACCAACCAGCAATCGCGTCCGTTGGAAACCGCGTTGCGGCAGGCCAACGTTCGCTACCATCTGATCGGCGGGCAGAGTTTTTTTGACCGGCGTGAAGTGCGGGATTTCCTGGCGTATCTGAAACTGTTGCTGAATCCGAACGACGACGTGAGCCTGCTGCGGATCGCCAACGTCCCCGCGCGCGGCTTGAGCGACGTGACGATGGAGCGGTTGCTCGCCGCGAGTCACGAACGCAAGGCGAGCGTTTACGCGACCATGAAGAACCCGGCCGTGACGGCGACCTTTCAGGCCAGAACTCGCGACGCCATCGAGGCCTTCGCGCAATTCGTGGACCGGACGAGGGGGGTGCTCGAGCGTAGGACAGGCGTCGCGCCTGTCTCTAACTCGATTGACTCAGACAACGGAGACAGGCGCGACGCCTGTCCTACGCTACAAACCTTGGCCAATCACTTGCTCGATGAAATCGGTTATTTCGCCGAGTTGCGGCGCGGGGAGAAGAACCCGGAAACAGCCGAGAACCGGATTCGCAACCTGAAGGATTTCATTGCCACGATGAATGCGTCGAGCGGCGCGGGCAGTTCGTTGCACGACGGATTGCAGACGTTTCTGGAAGAGGTGTCGCTCGACACCGATCGCGAGGAGGAGGACGAAAACAAGGGCGACGCCGTGACACTGATCACCATGCACAGTTGCAAGGGACTGGAATTTCCGCGCGTTTACATCGTGGGCATGGAAGACGGGCTGTTGCCCCATTCGCGGTCAAAAACGGAGGGAACGCTCGATGAGGAACGCCGCCTGTTTTATGTGGCTGTTACGCGCGCGATGCAAACGCTGGCCATCAGTCACTGCGGCGGGCGACGGAAATACGGCCAGGTCCTGCCCTGTCACCCTTCCCCGTTTCTCAAGGAATTGCCTGGCGAACTGATCGAGCACGCAGACGAACAAACCAAGCGCCCCGTACCGGTGGAAATGGGTCGCAGTTTGTTCGCCGCAATGCGCGAAGCGGCGCAGTGAAGTCCAGGTGGGTCAAGTCGCCGGCGCTTTCTTGAGTACCGTCCACAAGGCGTGAATCACTCCCGGCACGTAAAACAGGAAGCACAGCACCAGGTTGATGAGGGTGGTTTTTACGCATTTGGTGGCCAGATAGACGGCCAACGGTGGCAGAATGAAGCACAGAATAATGAGCAAGATTTTCATAGTTGCATCATCGCTGAGTCAGGGACGCCGCAAGCCTATCCATGTCACCCTGTTGGGCAAACACATTTTCGCTACACCTGATTCTATGTCGCCAAACCCCTCAAATCCGCCGTCCACTTTTCATTCGCGCGCAGCATTTCATCCCACGACACCTCGGCCTTCTTGTAAGCCGCCGTGCGTCCCAGAATCGTGACGAGATTGCTCCGCACACTCGGTGACACCGTGGGATTGGAGAAATCACCCTTCAGGATGCTGTCGTAGAATGTCTTCACGTTGATCGTCACTCCCTCGTCATAAATTTGCGAGGCTTTGCCGCCGTTATAAATGTCGTCCCGCGCGCGGACCATGATGTCGCCGGAATAATGCGCGTCCGCCGTGCCGTTCACGCCATACACCCGGCACATGATGTCGTCAAAGCCGAACCCGACCTGTTTGGAACTGAAACTCACGACGATGTCTTTGGGGTAATAAAAGATCACCGCGAAGTGATCCCAGCAATCGCCCACATAATCCCGCTTGCGCCCGCCGGTGCCGTAGGCGCGAATGGGCTCCGCGTTCAGATACCAAGAGGCCATGTCCAACGCGTGAATGTTTTGTTCCGTGATGACGTCGCCGGACAACACGCGATCCGAGCCCCACGCGCGCAGGCGAAGCTCCGGACTCTTCGGATCCTTGCGCCGGGCCTCATCCACCGTCGCGAACACGAGTCCGGTCTGGTAGACACACTCCACGGAAACCAGGTCGCCAATCATGCCATTGTGAACGCGCCGGACCGCCTCCTGATGCGACGGATGCGCGCGCGTCTGGAAGTCCACGATCATGCAAAGCTTCTTCTCCGTGGCCAGTTTGCCGCTCGCCTCGATCGTGCGGCAGCCCGGAACGTCCACCGCGACCGGCTTGGCCAGGTACACGTGCTTGCCCGCATCCACCGCGGCGGCCACCTGTTCCGGATGGAAATACGGCGGCGTCTCAATGGCTACCGCGTCCAGCTTCAATTCCAGCAGGCGTTTGTACCCGAGCAAACCGCTGAAGCGCTTCGCCGCCGGAATTCCGAACTTTTCACCCGCCGCGTCCACCTTGTCCTGAAAAAAATCCGAACAGGCAACCACGTTGAACCCCCCGTGGTCGGCGAAGTGCTTGATGACCCACTGACCGCGACCGCCGCAGCCGATCAAGCCAATATCCAGCTTCCGATTGGCTGTGTCGCTGAAGGCGAGGTGCGGTTGCAAAATGGTCATACCGGCGGCGGCCGTGCCGGCCCCGGCGATGAATTGGCGACGGTTGATACCCTGGTTGGCGGATGGTGTTTCGTTGTTCATGGTCTTGGTTGAGCATTTCGAACTGGGAAATTACTAGAACCACCGCCTGCCGGTGGCAAGCAAACAAACCGGGGGCCGGTGCGAAACTTTCTTTCCTTGATTTTCGAGCGGCCGCACCGTTTCCTTTCGGCTGCGAAATTCAAACGAACGAACACTATGGCATACAAAGTCGTGACTCCGCCCTCTGGCGGCAAAATCTCCATCAAAGCCGGCAAGCTTTCCGTCCCTGACCAGCCGGTCGTCCCCTTTATTCGGGGCGACGGCACCGGGCCGGATATCTGGGCCGCGAGCGTGCGCGTTTTCGATGCCGCGGTGCAAAAGGCTTACGGCGGCAAACGCAAGATTGCGTGGTTCGAGGTCTTCGCCGGGGAGGCCTCAAAGAACAAATTCGACAACTGGCTGCCCGACGACACGGTGGCAGCCTTTAAAGAATTCCTCGTCGGCATCAAAGGCCCGCTCACCACACCGGTCGGCGGCGGCATCCGTTCTCTGAACGTCGCCTTGCGCCAGATGCTTGATCTCTACGTCTGCCTGCGGCCAGTGCAATATTTTCAAGGCGTCCCCTCGCCTGTGAAACACCCGGAGAAGGTGGACATGATCATCTTCCGCGAGAACACCGAGGACATCTATGCTGGCATTGATTATCAGGCTGGTTCGGTCGAGGCGAAGAAGATCATCGAGTTCCTGCAGAAGGAAATGCCGTCGGCGTTCAAAAAGATCCGCTTCGGGGCCGAGGCGATGGACACGGTTGGCGTTGGCATCAAGCCCGTGAGCAAACCCGGCAGCGATCGGCTCATTCGCGCGGCGTTGGAATACGCCATCACGAACAAACGCAAAAGCGTGACCATCGTTCACAAGGGCAACATCATGAAGTTCACCGAGGGCGCGTTCCGCGATTGGGGCTACGATCTGGCCAAACGCGAATTTGGCGCGGTGGAAATTGACGGCGGCCCCTGGTGCAAAATCCCCGAAGGCAAACCCGGCGCGGGCATTGTCATCAAGGACGCCATCGCCGACATCACGCTCCAGCAGGTACTCACCCGCCCGACAGATTTTGACGTGATCGCCACGTTGAATCTGAACGGCGATTATCTCAGCGACGCGCTCGCGGCGCAAGTGGGTGGCATCGGCATCGCGCCCGGCGGCAATATCAATTACATCAGCGGCCACGCCATCTTCGAGGCGACCCACGGGACTGCGCCCAAGTACGCGGGAAAAGACGTGGTCAATCCGGGCTCGGTGGTGCTGAGCGGCGAAATGATGCTGCGCTACCTGGGCTGGACCGAGGCTGCCGATCTGATTCTGAAAGGACTCAACGGCGCCATCGCCAGCAAACGCGTGACCTACGATTTCGCCCGTCTCATGACCGGCGCAACCGAAATCAAATGCTCTGCGTTCGGCGACAACATCATCGCGAACATGTAAACCGCCTGGAAGCTCAACAACCGCGGCAAACCTGCCGCGGTTTTTTCTTTTTGGGGTCATCGCCGGCACGCGCGGACGGACAACCCTCAACGCAGTAATCCATCCCTCGCGCCTTCCTAATCCTCGCCAATGGACGAATTAGAATTTCTTCAAGTTTAGGCTTGCATGTTTCAAGTCGTTGGACAACAAGGGGGTTGCAACCCACGTCGGGTTGTTGACCCGGGGCATTGATATGAAAACCAGAACTCATCTTCTTTCTGGTCGGGCGGCGGTTGCGGGTGTCTTCTCCACCTCACTTCTTGGATTGTTTCTTGTGTCCGGGGGGGATTCGCGCGCACAAACCGTCAACTTTCCCGACCCAAATCTCGAAGCCATCGTCCGCGAAACCATTCCCAAACCGGACGGCGATATTTCGGAAGCGGACATGTTGAGCCTCGACCATCTCTACGGCAGCGACCGGAACATCAGCGACACGACCGGCCTGGAATATGCCCGCAATCTTACCGACCTGGAATTGACCCGGAATCCTGTCACCAACTTCTCCGGGTTCACCGGTTTGACCAATCTCCAGATTCTTACTTGGATCTGGAGTCCGCTGAATGATCTCACGTTTGTCACCAACCTGGTCAACCTTCGTCGCGCTGTGATCTACGGCAACCAGTTCGAGGACATCTCGCCCGTGTTGAGTCTGACGAAGCTCGAACTGCTCCAGCTCGACTGGAATCCAGCGATCACGAATCTGACCATCGTCTCCGCGATGACCAATCTAACCCATCTCAGCCTGGCCGGCGACGGCGTCACCAACGTCGCGTTTGTGAGCAGCCTGACCGGGTTGCAGGGTCTCAGCCTCTACATCAATGGCGTGAACGACGTCACACCCCTGCTGGCCCTGACCAATCTGACGAGCTTGGGCCTCGGTCAGAACGGTTTGATCAATGCAGGGCCGGTCGGGCTGTTGACCGGCTTGGAGGAACTCTGGCTCAACGGCAACAACCTGACGAACGTCTCGTTTCTCGCTGGCCTGACCAACCTCACGCGCCTCGCCCTGGACTATACCTGGCTCGTTGATATGTCGCCGGTGACAAACATGACGAAGCTCACGGAATTGAACGTCGGCGAGAATTCCCTGACCACTCTGCCGGATTTGTCCAGCCTGACCGCCCTGGCCGTGTTCATGATGGCCGGCAATCAGATTGCCGATCTTTCGCCGCTCACCAATCTGACCGCGTTGAACAACCTGCATTTGCAGCGAAATCCATTCGCGGACTTGTCCCCGCTTACCCAGTGTCCCCTCATCACGTCGCTCCTGCTTCACGACAATTCCGCCGTCACCAATCTGCCGGTCATTGCCGCTTTGACCAACTTGCATTGGCTGCAAATCCAGAAAATGCTCATTGACGACCTCAACCTCCTCGCTCCGCTGGCAAACCTGCCTGAACTGTGGGAACTCGACTTGTATGAGAACCGGATCTCCGATCTCTCACCCCTGACCAACTATCCGGCACTTCACCGGCTCCTGGTCGAGGTGAACCGGCTTCAGCGCATCGAGCCGCTGTTGGACATGCCGGGCCTCAATTATGTGAATCTGTGCCGCAATGTTCTCGACACTTCAGGCGGCGCCGCGGCATGGAGCGTCATCACCAATCTCCAGGAGCGCGGGGTGACTGTGGATTACGATCCGCAATGGCCGTTGCCCGTGCCGATTGAATTCGTGTCCCAACCGGCGAACCGCTCCGCGTTCGTCAGCAACTACGTCGCCTTCACCGCCAGCGTCGTAGGGGGAACGCCCGGCCCAAGTTATCGCTGGCAAAAGGACGGCATTGATCTCGTGGACGACAGCCGCATTTCCGGCACGGACACCGATACACTCCAAATCAACGAGGTCAGCCCTGACGATTCTGGCTTCTACCGCGTCCGCGTCTGGGACGAGTGGATAACGACGAACAGTCCTGCCGCCGAACTGAAGGTCATCACGAACGTCGCGTTCGCCGACCCCAATCTCGAACAGGCCGTGCGTGCGCAGTTGAGCATCTATGAGCGCCCGCTCACGCCCGACGACCTGGTCGGCATGACCTATCTCTACGCCAGTCACACTTACTGGGAGATCACCAACCTCGGCGGGCTGGAAGCCGCGGCCGATTTGGAGGAACTTGACCTGGAAGGCCAGATCGCGCTCCAAGGTTTCGCGCCGCTCACCTTTCTGTCGCAGTTTCACATCCTGCGGCTGAGTGGATGCGGCCTGGACAACCTGGATTTCATCGCGGACCTGCCACCACTCACGGGGCTGGAACTCGGCGGGAATTTCATCGAGGACCTCTCGCCTTTGGATCAGCAGCCCGGACTGCAATATCTCTGGCTGGAGGAGAATCAACTGACACAAATCAACCCGCTGCTTGACCTCGCTTCACTCGCTGAAGTGTATTTGTGGTCAAACCGGCTCGACACCAACGAGACTTCCACCGCCTGGAACGTCATTACCAATCTTCAGGAACGTGGCGTCTATGTGGAGTACGACCCGCAGTATCCCGCGCCCGACCGCCCCGTCATTACTCTTCAACCCGCCAACCTTGCGGCGTATCCCGGCGACGACATTAGCCTCCACGTCGAGGCCACCGGCAGCGGTTCGGGCTTGAATTTCCGTTGGCTGAAAAATGGCATCAATCTCACGGACGCCGGAAATGTTTATGGGACGGAGAGCGACACGCTCTGGATTGACGACGTTCAACCCGGCGATGGCGGCAACTACCGCGTCCGCATCTGGGATGAGAATGGGATGACCAACAGCCGCACCGTTACGTTGCGAGTGGTCACGAATGTTTCATTTGTTGATCCGCAGTTGGAACTCGCCGTGCGCGACCGGTTGAACATCCCGACCGCGCCGCTCACCCTCACCGACATCGCCACCATGGATTGGCTCGATGCGGCCAATTACAGCATCACCAACATCTCCGGCATCGAATCCGCCATCAACCTGAACTGGCTCTCGCTGCGCAGCAATCGCGAGATCACTGACTTCACGCCACTCACGGCCCTCTGGCGGTTGAGCTATCTGGAGTTGAACGACTGCGAGGTCAGTGACATCGCCTTCGTGGCGGACCTGCCGCCGCTGGCTGAACTGCACCTGTGGCGCGGCAATATCACGGACATTTCTCCGCTGCTGGCGCAACCGCAGTTGTTGCGGCTCAACCTCGCTTATCACACGGGCATCACCAATGTCGAAGTCCTGACCACCCTCACCAGCCTGGAAGGTCTCTCCTTTGAAGGAACGTTGGTCAGCAACATCTCGTTTGCGGCCTTCATGCCCAATTTGCGCGACCTGAGCATTGAAGGCGACGGCGTCTCCGATCTCAGTCCGCTAACCACGGCGACTAACCTCCTGTGGCTGGACATTGGCAACAACCAAATCACCAACGGCACGCCCCTGACCGGCTGCACAAACCTCTACTGGCTCAGTGCCGGCAACAACCAAATCACCAGCGCGGACTTCATCACCAACTTCACCGCCCTCACCTGGCTGGCGCTGGACCGGAATGCCTTCGCGGACGTTTCGCCACTCGCCGAAATGACGAACTTGATCCGCGTGGACGTGAGTTGGAACCCGATCACCAACCTCGCCACCCTCGTTACGCTTACGCGGCTCAATGACCTGGGCATCGCCGGTCTCGGCTTGTCGAATCTCACCTTCCTTGGGTCGCTGACGAGCCTCACAAACGCGCTCACGGCCAGCGACAATGCCCTTACCGGCCTGCCGTCCTATCCTCAACTCAAGCAACTCCGCTATCTTGACCTTCAACACAATCCGCTCGCCAACCTCAATTTCGTCGTTGGCATGACCAACCTCCAGTTTTTTTACATCAACGACGACGGCGTCGCCAACCTTAGCCCGCTCACTGGCTTGACCAATCTCCATAGCCTCGGTGTGGCAGGCAACGGCATCACGGACATCAGCGCGCTGGCCACGCTCCCGCATTTGGAGTGGCTCACGCTTTGGGACAATCACCTTCAAGACATCTCCCCGTTGAACGGTTTGACCAACCTTGGTTATGTGGACCTGCGCTACAACTGGCTGAACATCACGCCCGGCTCCGCCGCCATGACTGTCATCGCCACGTTGCAAGCGCGCGGCACGACCGCGGATTACGACCCGCAGAACGAAGCCCCGGCCACCATCATCCTCAGCGCGCCGACGTGGCTCGGCGGAAACCAATTCCGATTCACCATCACCAGTGCCCCCGGCGCGGTGCTGCAAATCTGGAGTTCAACCAACTTGGCCGTGTGGGCTTCGGCAGGGTTCGTCACCAACGACACAGGCACGACCAGTTTCACGCACACCGCCGACACGACCACGCGCTCGTTCTACCGCGCACAACAACAATGAAGTAAATCACGCAAATCATGAAAACCGGATTCAAGATGGAATCCGAGATTAGCGCCAAGGCGCCAAGATGCGAAGACTCCAAGGCAGGAGCACGGCTTGTCCCAAGCCGCAGCACGCTCGATGGCCTTTCGGTTTCCCATTGTCCCGCCGATCTTCCGCGTATCAGTCTGCTGCAAGTTGGGACAGCTCGCGCTCCGGTTTGCTTGCGGCTTCGCCGCTTTGCGCCTTTGCGCCCTCGCGTCTTGGCGTTGAATTTTGTTCTACCCCTTCGTTCCCTTCTGTACGGGCTGCGGCTCTCAACCCTCAACTCTCAACTCTCAAGCAAACCCACAATATGAAAAGAAACCTCCTCCTCCTCACTGCCATTCTCGGCTCGATTCCATTTTCCCATGCCTCCTCGATCATCCGGTTGGGCGGATTGCACACCGACATTTCCAGCATGGCCCTGGGCATCTCACCCGATGGGCGGGTGGTAGTGGGTCAGAGCCGGAATACCAACGACAACACCGAGGCCTTCCGCTGGACCGCCGAAGCCGGCATGGCCGGGCTGGGGGATTTCGCAGGGGGCGCCTTCCAAAGCACGGCCTACGCGGTTTCCGCCGGGGGCGGCGTGGTCGTGGGTTGCGGCATGGTGGAGGGCAACCTGGCCTTTCGCTGGACGCCCACCAACTCCATGACCAGCTTGGACGACCTTTCCGGCACTGCGCTCGCCGTCTCCAGCAGCGGCACCGTGATTGCCGGCCAGACCGCTGGATATCAGGCCTACCGCTGGACCCAGACGGGAGGCATGGTGAGCCTCGGCGACGTGGCCGATGGGGAAAGGGGTGCGTATGGTGTCTCCGCCGACGGCAGTGTCGTGGTTGGCTACGGCGTCACGACCAACGGCTTCGAAGCCTGTCGCTGGACCAATGACACCGTGGAGTTTCTCGGCGATCTGCCGGGTGGCGAAGTGGATTCTTGGGCGAACGGCGTTTCCGCCGACGGACGGGTGGTGGTGGGTGGCGGGCGGGCGACCAACGGTTACGAAGCTTTCCGCTGGACGCGCGCGACGGGCATGGTGAGCCTGGGACTGCTGCCCGGATTCGACACCGGCGAAGCCACCGCCGCGTCGGCAGACGGCAACGTCATTGTCGGCTTCTGTTACGACCAGTTTTCCGGGCAGCAGACCACAAGTTTCGTCTGGACCCCGGAGCGGGGCGTGCGGGGACTGGCCGAGGTGCTGGCCGAACGCGGCGCCGATCTGAGCCAGTGGCAATTTCTCAGCCAGGCCAAAGGCGTGAGCGCGGATGGCCGCTGGGTGTGCGGTTACGGGTGGACGACCAACAACACCGAGGAGGCGTTTCTCGCGGACCTCGGTCCCGTCGTGACACTCCAGCCGGTGGACGACGCGTACCTTAGCAATGGCAGCGAGGCCGACCAGAACTGGAACACGACTGCGCTTGAGCAGTTTGGATATTACGCCAGCATCAAACGGCCGCTGCTGAAGTTCGACCTCAGTTCCATCCCCGACGGCGCGACCGTGCTTTCCGCGCAGTTGACGCTGCAACGGGCGGGACACTACGGCGGGGACGGCTATTTTTCCGCGCTCTCGCGCATGACCAACGACAACTGGTTCGAGACCAACGTCACTTGGAATTCCTACAACCAGACCGGGGCCGTGGTGGTCGCCACGCTGCCACACGACCATCACGACAACCTGAAAACCTGGAACGTCAACCTCGCGGCGTGGGCTTACGCGGAGGATTTGTTGGACGACAACGTGACCTTCATGTTGCGTTGGGATCAGGACATCTATGGCGGCTACGAGACCGACGGCGTTTACAAATGGAACACCTACATCAGCAAGGAAGGCACGGTGTCGCCCACGCTCCGCATCGAATACACGACCGCGCCGGCCGCGCCGCAACTTGCGATCGTGCGCAGCAACAACGCGGTGATTGTCTCGTGGCCGTTGCCGGCGGACGGTTGGGTATTGGAGGCCACCAATGCGCTGCCGCGCGCAGCCGCACCCTGGCCACAAATCGCGCCGCCGTATCAGACCAACGGTCCGAACCTCCAGTTCACCGAGCCGTCGCCTGTGGGCAACCAGTTCTATCGCCTGCACAAACCATGATTCGTAGAGAAACCTCCAAGTGAAATCCACAAACGAAAAAGCCATGAAAACCAAACTGCTCCTTACATTGGCGCTTTGGGTTTTCTCCCGAGTGTTGGCGGTCGCCGCGGCCTCCATCACCTTCACCAACCCCACCCCGGCGGCTTCCGACCTTTTCGGTAATGCGGTGGCGGCGGTGGGCGCGGACAAGGTGCTCATCGCGGCTTATTACGATGACACTGGCGCGACCGATGCGGGCGCGGCCTACCTCTTCAGCACGAACGGCACGCTCTTGACCACCTTCACCAATCCCACCCCGGCGGCCGCGGATCTTTTCGGCAATGCGGTGGCGGCCATAGGCGTGGACAAGGTGCTCATCGCGGCCTATCGGGACGACACCGGCACTACGGACACGGGTGCGGCCTATCTCTTCAGCATCAACGGCACGTTGCTGACCATCTTCACGAATCCCACCCCGGTGGCCTCTGACAATTTCGGCTGTGCCGTGGCGGCGCTGAGCACGAACAAGGTGCTCATCGGGGCCGATTTTGATGACACCGGCGCGGTCAATGCGGGCGCGGCGTACCTCTTCAGCACCAACGGCACCTTGTTGACCACGTTCACCAATCCCGCCCCGACGACCAGCGCCCATTTCGGCAACGCGGTAACGGCGGTGGGGAGCGACCGGGTCCTCATTGGGGCTTATTGGGATGACACGGGCGCGAATAACGCCGGCGCGGCCTACCTCTTTAGCACCAACGGCGCGCTCCTGTTTACCTACACCAATCCCGCCCCGGCGGCTTCGGACCTTTTCGGCAGCGCTGTAGCGGCGGTGGGCACGGACAAGGTGCTCATCTCAGCCTATGCTGACGACACCGGCGCGACGAACGCGGGCGCGGCCTACCTCTTCAGCACGAACGGCACGCTCTTGACCACCTTCACCAATCCCACGCCGGCCGACTCTGATTGGTTTGGCTATGCCCTGAGCGCGGTGGGTCCGGACAAGGTGCTCATTGGCGCTTATCAAGACGACACCGGCGCGCTCAACGCCGGCGCGGCCTACCTTTTCAGCCTCAATGGCACGCTTCTGGCCACCTTCACCAAGACCAATCTCGCAACCTATGATTCTTTCGGCAGTGCCGTGGCCGCCGTAGGCACCGACAAGGTGCTCATCGGGGCTTTTCAGGACAACATCGGTGCGGGTGACGCGGGCGCGGCCTACCTCTTTTCTCTCGGCCCTCACGTGTTCACGCTGTCAGCCAGCCTGGTGACTGAGCACTCGGCCACGCTCAACGGAACCGTTAATCCTCAGGGTCTGGACACCGTCGGTTGGTTCGAGTGGGGCACAACTACCAATTACGGGAGCACCTCGCTGCCAACAAGTGTTGGCAGCGGCAGCTCGAATGCGCCTGTCAGCAATACCGTTACCGGTTTGACAGCGGGGGTGACGTACCACTTTCGTGCTGTGGCCGCCAATCCTGAAGGAACGACATACGGAACCGACCTGACTTTTGTAGCGGCGGACTGGGTCATTACGACTTTAACCGATGGTGGCCCGGGTTCTCTTCGCGAGGCGATTGCGAGCATCTCCTCTGGAAAAACCATCGGCTTTTCGGTGGCCGGCACCATTATTCTGACCAATCAATTAATGGTGACCAACAACCTCACCATTGCGGGCCCGGGCGCTACAAATCTGGCCATCAGCGGTAACCACAATAGCCGTGTCTTCTCGATCGCCTCGACAACCGCCGTGGTCTGTATCTCCGGGTTGACCATCTGCGACGGAACATGGACCGGTAGTATAACTACCGGTGGCGCCGGTGTTTTTAACATAGGAAGGCTCACGGTGGAGGATTGCCGTATCACTTCGAACACAAACAACTCTTCTGCAGGTGGCGGGATTTACAACGACGCAGATAGTGGAGAACTGAAGTTGAATCGTTGCTGTATCGACCAAAATTCCGCCCATGGTGGTGGAGGAATCTTTAATATTGGCCTTCTCACCGTGGTGAACTGCACCATCAGTGGCAATTCGACGAAAAACGGACCCGGCGGCGGAATATACAGTGAGTCCGACGGGTTGGAAATCTTTGACTCCACTATCTGCAGCAACAGCGCGATGATCCCAGGCGGTGGGAATGGGGGGTGGGGTGGGGGAGTTTTTTTCACCGGCGACGTTGGCAACCATGTGGCGAATACCATCATTGCCAACAACGCCGCCATCTACGTTTCGACAAGCGACTTTCGCAACGGGTTTGTATCCTATGGTCATAACCTGATTGGCAATAGCAGTGGGGGCACGATCTATGAGGACCCTCACAATCGGAACACTTTTGATCTGCTCGACTTTGATCCTCGGCTCGGACCCCTAGCTTACAATGGCGGCCCAACCCCTACCCACGCCTTGCTTTTCAGAAGTCCGGCACTTGAAGCGGGTGACGATGACATGCTTCACGGGTTTAACCAAACCGTCGACCAGCGCGGGTATCCCCGTAAAGCCGGTTTTCATGTGGATATCGGCGCAGTTGAAATGACCAACCCGGGCATCGTCACACCCTCGGCGGAAATGATGAGTCTCGTCGGCGTCTTCACCAATTTGGTTTCTGGCACATTGACGGCAGTGCTGAATGCGCCGGTGTTCTCCGGTGGAGCCGCCTTCGTTAAAGCATCTCTTGAATTCGGCTGGACAACCAATTACGGAGGGGTCGCTGGCTATACCAACTTTCTCGTGCAGAGCGATCCTACCGTTCTCAACATTCCCGTATCCGGTCTAGCTCAAGGCGCAAGGTTTTACTGCCGAATCGTCGCGACCAATGTTGTTGGGACAACGATTGGCAGTAATCAGCTTTTGGTTCTCCCTTCTCTGACTGCCCCCGGCGATCTCAACGGCGACGGCGTGGTAAGTCAGTCAGAACTGGATCAAGTCCTGTCGAACTACTGGCCGGCCAGCCCGTGGCTTTACCTGACCAACCTCGCCAGCTTGGGCGGCACGACCGTCACCTTTGAGCTCAGCAATTCCACGGCGGGCGGCTACAGCGTGCTGATGTCCACCAATCTGGTGGATTGGGAATATCTCGGCCCGGCCACGCCGCGCTACGAATTCACCGACACCAACGCCCCGGCTTTGCCAGAGCGATTCTATCGCCTCCGCTGGCCATGAAATCAGCTTGCAGCCATTCCACTGTCAGGCCGTGTTTGAGCACCCTCAGCACGGCCACCAACAGCGTCAGCTCGCTGAACTGGAGCAACGTGACCACCGGGATTCAGGACGACGTCACGACCAAAACGCTCATCATCACTGCGCCCGCGGGCAACTGCTTTTATCGCCTGAGCAAATGACCGACAAACAATGCATCCGAAACCTCAACCCCAAATCCACTCCATGAAAGCCAAAGCAATCGTCATGTTGATCGCCGTCAGCGCCTGGATTCTGCCGGCGTCGGGAAGCCTGGTGGGCCACTGGACCTTTGATGACGGCGGCGGCACCAACGTTGCCGACAGTTCCGGCCTCGCCAATCACGGCACTTTGGTGAACGCGAAGGCGGGCACGTGGACCAACGGAGTGAGCGGAGGTGCGCTCTACTTTGATGGCACCACCGGCGCGGGTTCGACGTATGTCACCATCCCGGACGCCGCGTCGCTTGACCTCACGAACGCCATTTCATTTGCCGCCTGGGTTCGGAATGAGGACGTCGTGCGCGACGGGCCGATTCTGGACAAGGAAGGCAATGGCCAACTGGCTTACTGGTTCGGGGCTTTTGGCCCGACTTGCTTCGGGGTGCTGCTGGACACGGACGGCAACCAGCCTTGGACGGTTTATGATCGCGACCAGGGCGTCGTGCCGCAGGGGCTTTGGGTCCATCTGGCCAGCACGTGGGACGGGACGACGATCCGGCATTATCTCAACGGCGTGTTGCTGGCGGAAACGGCGTCGTTCACGGGGCCGATTCATGCGTCCACTGCGGCGTTGATCATTGGCGCCAACGTTCCTTACAACACCACCGCGTTCAAAGGCGCGCTGGATGACCTGCAACTCTACAACCACGCGTTGAGTCCGGATGAGGTGCAGGCGCTGGTCGGCACGCCCAAGTTGATGGTGGGCTACTGGCCGTTCGACGAGGGCGGCGGAACGAACATTTGGGACCACTCGTCCCAAACGAATCACGGCACGTTGATCAATCTGCGGACCAACACGTGGACGGCGGGAATCCGTGGCAGCGCGCTCTACTTCCCCGGGATCGTTGGGGAGGATTCAACCTATGTTTCCATTGCGGACGCGCCCTTGTTGCGCATCGTTGGCGACATTTCCTTCGCCGCCTGGGTGCGGTGCGATGACATCACCCGGGACGCGCCCATCCTCGCGAAGGAAGGCGACGGCCATCTGAGTTATTGGTTTGGCGCCTACGGTCTGAACAACGAGGGCGCCGGCCCCGGCAACTTCGGCATGTTGCTCGACCCCGACGGCAACCAGCCGTGGACGATGTATGACCGCGACCAAGGCGCGTTGCCCGAAGGCCAATGGGTGCATTTGGCCAGCGTCCGCGAAGGCACGACGGTACGGCACTACCTGAACGGCCAATCGCTGGGCGACACCGGCGGGTCGTTCACGGGAGCGATTCACATTTCCGACGCGTTTCTGGCGATTGGCGTCAACTCGCTTTACAACTTCTCAAGTCGGCACACGGCTTTCTTGGGCGCGGTGGATGAGGTCCATCTCTACAACTACGCGCTCACGCCTGCCGAGGTGGCCGCCCTTTACGCCAGCGTGGCTGCCCCCACGCTCCACATCGAACTCCAGACCAACACCGTCGTCGTCTCCTGGCCATCGCCTTCGACGGGATGGAATCTGCAACAAAACACCAACAGCGTCAGTTCGTTAAACTGGAGCAACGTCACCAGCGGGATTCAGGACGATGGCATGGCGAAGACATTCATCGTGAATCCAGCCACGGGCAACCGGTTCTATCGCCTGCAGAAACCATGAAGGCTCTACTATGCTTGTTCTCGAACCTTGCGCCCGTAGCAGCCGACGTGACGCGGCCAAAACTGAGAAATCCGAAATCGGCAATCGGCAATCGTTCAGAGCCTGCACAGCGGCGGCTGCGATTTACTTCAACCAAACCACGTTTATGAAAACACAATCCTCCTCCTTGATTAGCTTTCTCATCAGCGGCGCGGTGGCGTTGTGTGCCCTGTTACCGCCAGCCTTTGCACAAAACCCGCTCGGCGTGAATCTCCAAGTGGTCGGCGGGATTCCGCAACTCACCTTCACCGGCGCGACGGGCACGGTCTGTCAGATTCGTTACGTGAACGAACTCGCCAGTTCCAACTACTGGCTTTGCCTGACAAATCTGGTTATGACCGACAGTCCGTATCAGGTGGTGGATAGCGGCGCTGCGTCGAGCCGGTTCTACCGAACGGTAGCGGTGTCGCCCAACATGGCCCTCGTGCCCGGTGGTTCGTTCCAGATGGGCGACTCCTTTACCAATCTGGGCGCCGATGAATTGCCGGTCCATCAGGCGACGGTGAGCGGGTTCTACATGGACCGCACGGAAATTTCCAAGGCGCTGTGGGACATCGTTTATTCGTGGGCGACAAACCGCGGTTACGGTTTTTCGACCACAGTGGGCTTGGGCAAGGCGCTCACGCATCCGGTGCAGACGGTCAGTTGGCATGACGCGGTGAAGTGGTGCAACGCGCGTTCGCAATTGGAAGGCCTGACGCCGTGCTACCACACTAACGACACGTTGACGGGCGTCTATTGCGCGGGCCAGGTCACAGTTAGCAATTCGTTCGTGAATTGGGCGGCGAATGGTTATCGCCTGCCGACGGAAGCGGAATGGGAACGGGCCGCGCGCGGTGGGGCGGCGACGAACCGCTTTCCTTGGGCGGACACGAATGTGATTTCGCACACGCGCGCCAACTATTACGCCGGCAATTACTACGACTACGACAAAAGCCCGACCATCGGCTATCATCCGGCCTTCAGCAACGCGCCCGCGCCCTACACCAGCCCGGGCGGCTACTTCGCGCCAAATGGATTCGGCCTCTACGACATGGCGGGCAATGTGTGGGAGTGGTGCTGGGATTTTTACAGCCCCAATTGGTACACAAACATCCTCGCCAGCCAGTCCGACCCGCACGGGCCGGACTCGGCCACCGGCAACAAGCGCGTCGCGCGCGGTGGGTCGTGTAGTTCAAGTGCGCCCGACTTGTGTTGTGCGCTGCGCGAAGGTGTGAGTCAAACCAGCCTATCGGGAGACCGTGGTTTCCGCTGCGTTCGGCGGGCGACCACGCCGGACCTGGTGATCATTCCCGCGGGCGCCTTCCAAATGGGCGTCACCAACAGCGAAGGATTCACGAATGAATTGCCGCAACACGCCGTTTACATCAGCGCGTTCTGCCTGGGGCGCGCCGAAGTGACGAAGGAGCTTTGGGATGCGGTTTATCTGTGGGCCACAAATCACAGCTACTTTTTCGACCGCGCCGGAACGAACAAGGCGGCTGGCCATCCCGTTCAGACGATCAACTGGTATGACGCGGTGAAATGGTGCAATGCGCGGTCGGAAATGGAAGGGCTGACGCCGGCTTACTACCTCGACACCAGTTTCAACGACGTTTATCGCGGCCCGGCGCAGGCGGAATTGCCGACCAACTACGTCAAGTGGAACGCCAACGGCTACCGCCTGCCCACCGAATCCGAGTGTGAGAAAGCCGCGCGCGGTGGATTGGCCGATCTGCGCTTCCCTTGGGGCGACAGCATCTCGCACACGCAGGCCAATTATTACAGCGTCACCAATTACGCCTACGACATCAGCGCCACGCGAAACTACAATCCGAGCTTCAGCACAAATGGATTCCCCTACACGAACCCGACCGACGTCTTCTCACCGAACGCCTATGGCCTATGCGGAATGGCCGACAACGTTGCTGAATGGTGTTGGGATTGGTATGACGCCGGATGGTACAGCAAATCCGCCGCGACAAACAACAACTGCCATGGCCCACGCGGTGATGGTATGACTTACCGCGTGGTGCGCGGTGGGTCATGGAACATTCAGGCCAACAAAGTCCGCAACGCGTATCGCAATTACAGTTCGCCCGCCGACGCCGTTTATTATTTCGGCTTCCGCTGTGCGCGCGGGCTTTGATCTCAAAGCCTGCGCGGCACTCTGCTGCATTCGTTCAGGTTTTTTAATTCTTATTCTGGTCATGGCGCGGGCTGAAATCGAACGGACATTGCCGCTTTGCGCTTGAAGCCGTTTGGCCTAAAGCGTTTAACAGGGATAACAGTCGGGCGGGTTTTGCTTATGAGTGACGGGCATGACACAATGAGCAGGACGAGGCGAATGCCGAATTCTCGGGCAGCCAGTGGCCTCATCAGTGGGGGGGCTTGAACAAGGGATGGTTTGTTCCATAACCAATGACCACCGCATGAAAACTCTACACGTCCTTCTCACACGCACGCTTTACATCTTCATTTTGGCCGCGGGTACTTTGTGCAGTCCGGGAAGCACGAAGTTCTGGGTCGGCAACAGCCTCACCACCGCCAACTGGAATGACCCCGCCAACTGGACCCCAGCCGGTGCCCCCACGCACGGCGACACGCTCTTCTTCCCTGCGAACGTGGCCCGGCCGGTCAACACCAACAATCTCATCTCCATCACGTTCAACACCATCCACTTTGCCGGCAGCAATTACATTGTCTGGGGCAACGGCCTGAATGTCACCAACACGATCCGGTCCCTGCCCGCTGGCGGCACGAACAAGATCTACGCCGACGTTTTCCTGGGCACGGCGGACGTGAGCATCGATGTGACGAACAATTCCCGGCTGCATCTGCATGGCGGCGTCACAGGGAGTGTGGGTGTGAACAAGCTCGGCGCCGGTGTGCTGGGCTATTACAGCGCGGGATTGAACGGCTACTCGGGCGCAACGGTCGTCCGCGACGGCGAACTGCGCCTGGGCTGCACAGGCGGCGTGGGTTTCAGTGGCACGGTGCTCACGATCACCAACAGCGGCACTGTCGTGTTGGAACACGCGAACGAGATGCCCGACACAACCACCGTGAAAGTTTCCGGCGATTGTGTGCTGGATTTGAATGGCTACAGCGACGTAATCGGGTTCCTCGAACTGTATGAGAACGCGGCGGTGCAGACTGGTTCAGGCACCTTAACCCTTGGCGGTCTTTACCCCACGATCCTGATTCAATCGGGAGGGGGTGACGCGTCGATCAGCGGCAAACTGAACTTCAACAACACCTGCACGGTGAACGGTGCGTATGGTTACGCCTGGATTTATGCCAGTCTTGGCGGGAGTGGCGGGTTGGTGAATCAAGGTTCGAGCGGCTTTGTGCTGACGTCCTCCAACTGGTTTGCGCAGAACCTGACGGTGAACCACGGGAGCGTGTGGCTCTGGAACTCCAAAGCCTGCGGCGGCGCTCCGAATGTTTATGTCAACAACGACGCCATGCTCTATTTGCACGGGAATATGGGGATCACCAACAAGCATCTGTGGCTCAACACCAGTCACAGCCCAGCATTGTACAGCTACGATACGACCGGTTACACGAACTACTGGGCAGGTCCAGTGACGCTGTCGTCGTCGGCGCAGATTGATGTGGATTTGAACTGCGCGTTGAGGGTGGTGGGGGCCATTGATGGGGTTGGAGGGTTTACCAAATCGGGAGGTGGCAGATTGAGACTGCTTGGCGATACGGCCAATACCTATTCGGGCCCCACTGTGGTGACCAACGGAATGCTGGAATTGGGCAAATCCGTCGTTGACGGGGCGATCAAGTATGGCTCGCTGAGCGTCACCAACGCAGTCGTTCGTGAACTGGCCAACGACCAAATTGCGGCAATTCCGGTGAACCTTGAGTCCTGCATTCTGGATCTGAATGGCTACAATGATTCCATTGGCACGAGCCTGAACATGTCTCTGCAAGGCAATGTGGTTACGGGATCCGGGATTTTGACTCTCGCGGATGGCGCGGTAGTCACCGCATCCATGTTAGGCTTGATTGATGGCCATCTGAACCTCGCGGGGAAATGCGAGTTTGACCTTTACGGACAACTCAATGTAGCGGCCAGCATTGGCGGCCCGGATGATGTGCAGTTGGTCGGCATGAACGGAGACGCCGAACTCATATTGTCGGGTTCCAATTTTTTCACCGGGGCGTTGACGGCGACAAATCTGACGGTGGAGGTGTGCAATTCCTGGGGTTGTGGGGCTACGAACGGGGTGATCACCATCCTGGGCTCGGGCTGCATCGATTTGGAATTGGGCGTTAATGTCAGCAATAAAGCCCTCGTGCTGAGCAATTCTCCTGGCGCCGGGCTTTGGGGCAGCCGTTACAATTACGTCTACACAAACTCCTGGACCGGACCCATCACGCTCCTTAGTGACACCGGCATTGGCGTGCGTTCAGGTGCCGAGTTGGACATCATGGGGCCGATCAGCGGACCAGGCAGCCTCACCAAAGACTCGGATGGGACCGCCGTGCTGGGCGGTTCGACCGCCAATACCTACGCCGGGATCACACGAGTGAATGGCGGTGTGCTCACGTTGTCCAAAACCGGAAACAAAGCCGCCATCCCCGGCGCTATGATTATTAGCGGCGGCATCGTCAACCTGGCCGCCAACGAGCAGACGGCCCGCAGTTCGGATCTGACTATCGAAAGCACTGGGCGTTTCGAAAAGGGCAATTACATCAACTACGTCAATGCCCTGCAGGGCAGTGGACAACTCGATCTCGGCACGAGCGGTTACCTGGTCGTGGGCTATGCCAACGGCGGTTCCACCTTCAGCGGCAGCATCAGCAGCGGCGGCGGCCCTCTTTACAAATACGGAAAAGGCACACTCATCCTCGAAGGCCCCCAACCCAACTTCAACACCTACACCCGAGTTCTAAATGGTGCCGTGCTGTTCAACGATATCCAAACCAACAGCACGGTGGATAATCTCGGCGGTTCATCCGGAACCACCGGCGGCACCAACACCATCGGGCACGTCACCGTCACCGGCAAACTCAAACCCGGCATGCCCAGCTCAGCCAGCATCCTCACCTGCAGCAATCTGACCTTCAGCAGCGCGGGCACCTATTTCGTCGATATCAACGGCACGACCGCCGGCAGCGGCTACGATCAAATGAAAGCGCGCGGCGCGGTCACGCTCGCCAATGCGACGCTCAAGCCGACGTTGTCCTGCATGGCTCCGTCGCTCACGAGTTACACGATCATTGACAATGACGGGAGCGATGCGGTGGTCGGAACCTTTAGTGGGTTGCCGGAAGGCACGACGTTCAGCGTGAACGGAACGCCGTTCAGGATCACGTACGCGGGCGGCACGGGGAACGACGTGGTGATTGCGCAGCAAACAGCGACGCAACGGCCGTTGATCACGTCGACGGTGCTCAACAAGACGAACCTGATGTTGACATGGTCCGCGGACTTCAGCGGGTACCAGCTGGAAACGTGTGTGGATTTGAGCAGCACGGCGTGGTGGGCGGTGCCGACGAACCAGATCCTTTACGGAACGAACTGGACGCTCACAAACATCCTTGCGGAGCCGCAGCGGTTTTACCGGTTGAGCCCGCCGAGCGATGTGCCGTCCGGGATGGCGATGATTCCGGCGGGGACCTTTACAATGGGTAACTGCATGGATTCGACGGAAGGCTACTTAGACGAATTGCCGCTCCACGATGTGTATTTGAGCGTGTTCTACATGGACCGGAACGATGTCTGCAAGGCACTGTGGGATGACGTTTATCGGTGGGCGACAAACCACGGCTACAGTTTCAACGATGGGCTGGGTAAAGCGGCGAATCATCCGGTGCAGATGGTGAGTTGGTATGACTGTGTAAAGTGGTGCAATGCGCGGAGCGAAATGGAAGGGCTGGCGCCGGCGTATTACACCAGTTCGGCACAGACGACTGTGTATCGGACGGGTTCGGTGGCTGTGGATAACGACTCAGTAAAGTGGGATGCCGGGTATCGGCTGCCGACGGAGGCGGAGTGGGAGAAGGCGGCGCGGAGCGGGGCGAGCGGGCATCGGTTCCCCTGGAGTGACAGCGACACTGTTCAGCACGCCCGGGCAAATTATTACTCGTCAGACCATTGGGCTTATGACACGAGTCCGACGCGTGGATATCATCCGACGTTCGCGACGGGCGGTGAGACTTACACAAGTCCGGTGGGGTACTTCGCTCCGAACGGCTATGCGTTGTACGACATGGCTGGGAATGTGTGGCAGTGGTGCTGGGATTGGTATGATAGCGCTTGGTACAGCAATGCGGGAGCGACGCAGAGCGATACTCGAGGGCCGAAAACCTCGCCCTCCGGTTACCCTTACCGTGTGCTGCGGGGCGGCAACTGGCTCGGCATCGCCAACTACGCGCGGTGCGCCGCTCGCGACACCTACGGCCCGGACAACGCCGTCAGCTTCATTGGTTTTCGTTGTGTGAGGGGGTTTTAGTTTTTGCTCTTTTACACTCTTAAAGAAGAGAAAGCGGGGGGCGGTGGCGCAGCCCCCGCGAGACTTCAAACGAATTATGGCGTAATACGCCGTTATTGGAGGAGATTGACCATTGCCGATCGCCGCAATGATTGATGGCACGAAGCGGGGCATGGTATAAGTGACGCCGTTAGCGGGGGCTCCGGAAGGGGATGGTTTGTTCCATAACCAATGATCACCGCATGAAAACTCTTCACGTCCTTCTCACCTGCGCGGCACTCTGCTGCATTCGTTCAGGTTTTTAATTCTTATTCTGGTCATGGCGCGGGCTGAAATCGAACGGACATTGCCGCTTTGCGCTTGAAGCCGTTTGGCCTAAAGCGTTTAACAGGGATAACAGTCGGGCGGGTTTTGCTTATGCTGACGAACATCTCCGGCATATCGGGCATGCCGCGGTTGGACTGGTTGAATTTCTCGGAGAACCAACTGGTTTCCGTTTCCCAGGACTATCCCCAGTTTTTGCGGGAGAGATTCTGTAAGTGACGCGAGCGGAGC
>CAYWMD010000023.1:0-93486 GCA_964458575.1 uncultured Bifidobacteriaceae bacterium
ACGCCCGCGTCCCCAAGGCTCGCCCGGGCGGTCGTGAGTTCCGGATGGTGCGGATGGAGTTGTTCCACCTGATCAAAAGAAGCCCGGGCCGGGCCGATCAACCCCAGCGCCTGCTGGCAGCGGCCGAGTTCGAGCCAGAGCAGAAAGTGTCCGGCGTTCAACTCGATGGCCTGCTGCATCAGTTTCAGCGCCAGGGCGAACTGCTCGTAGAAATACCGGATGCGCGCCGCCAGCCACGTCACGAACCAGTCCTTGGGCGCGAGCAAAAGCGCCTTGTCGAAGCAATAATTCGCCCGCGCCTCCTCGCGCGCCAGCAACACATCGCCGCGCGCCAGCCAGATGTAGGGTGTATCGCCGCGCTCCTCGATCGCCGCATCGGAAAAAGCGAGCGCGCCCTGAAGATCGCCGCTGCGGCCCAGCGCCACGGCCTTGGCGGCGAGCAGTTCCGGTTCGTGAGGAAATTTTTCCAGCGCCTTGTCGGCCCAGAGCTTGGCCTCGCGATATTCGCCCAACTCGATCAACATCCGCACCTGGCCCGTCCAAGCTGCAGCGTTCTGGGGGTTGAACTCGAGCACCTTGGAATACAGCCGCAGCCCCGCTTCAAAATCCCCGTTCTCAAACGCCTGCCGCGCCCGGTCGAAATAGTAAGCCTCATCCTTGACCGTCGCTGTTGGGTGCGACAGGTCCTCGTATTCATCGCCGAACTCGAGATTGACAAAGCGGCTCATGACAGAACCTGGCGGCGCCAGAACCACCGTTTGAACGGCTTACCGATGAACTGGTTCTTCTTAATCACGGCCATCCCCATCAGCGTCTTTGCAATTTCATTTTCACTCACCGCTCCGTGGCCACGTATATCAACATCGGGCCAGACGAACCAGCAATTTTGTGGCACGGCCAATTCCCCCGCTTCCGGCATGTGGCCCAGGCGTGCCCGCTGGACGCTGTTGATTTTAAAAGCGGTCTTTGCGAAGTGCACCTGGTCGCCCGGCAGGGCGAGCACGGGTCCAAGGCCCAGACCGCTGCGGACATATACCTGATGCGTGCCCAGCTCCGCGTTCAGGGAATACGCGATCCAGTCGCCGCGCTCGATCGGGTCGGTGGAGGCAAACGCGCGCACAACCACGACCTGTCCCCGGACAGTGATCGGCATGAAGCACCGCTCCTGGAGCAAATGCCTCGCTGGCAGATAGACCAACCCGCCCAACAACACGAGCGCGGCGAAGGATGCGCCCATGCGTTTGCCAAAAGTCCCATCAACCAGTTGCGGTTCGAAGAAATGGACCGCGCTGGTGCAATGGATCGAAAGCAGAAGGCCGAAGGCCAGATTGCCCGCCGGATAACCGAGCCACACCAAAAATGCCAGCACGCAGAGAACGCTGGCGGCCATCGCCAACTTCCCCCAAAACCGCGAGCCACGCAGATAAAATGCCAGGCCCGGGACCAACATGGCAGCCACGAGTGCAACGAGCGAACCCGCGGACACGGCCCCGGGCGACCGCACATGGCGCAAAGCCAGGTGACGACGTGCCGCGGCGCCGAACCGGGAGAAGGGCAACCGCCACCGCGCTCGCGGCGGATAGTAGGGCGACGCCAGCTTGCTCATGCCAAAAACATTTCTGCAATCATCGTGGGCGGGTGCGACGTTCAGGCGTGTTGCTTGATCTCGAAGCGCACCAATTCCTCCGGTTCGTAGAATTCATTCGTCATCCGCTCGGCCTTCAATTCGCCGACGATTTTCTCAAACAGCTTCGCGACCTCCTTGCAATTCCGGCCTTTGTAACCCTTGGCGTGGACCTCGACGCCGCCGTCAGCTCCGATGGTGATTTCAAATTCGCGCTGGGCCATGGTCAATTCTCCCAATGCCGCACCTTCAGATGAATCGCCCGGTCCACGCTGGTTTCCTCCTCCACCACCACGAATCCGCGTGTGCGCATTTCCTCCATCAATTTTTGATAGACGTATTGCTGCACCACCGCGCCGCTCAGTTGCTCGCCCAAGGCGCGCAATTCGTCTTCGCTTTTGCCGGCGCCGGTGACGCACAAGGCGGCTTGACCGCGCGCGTCCCGCGAAAATGTCACCGTGACGCCCTCGCGCGTGACCGAGATTCGCTGACCGCGGCCCAGTTGGTCGGTGACGACTTCGCTGCGTGGGATTGCCAGGTTGACCGCCTCGGTCTTTCTTTGCTCGGGCGTGTTGCCGACCATTTTCGCGGCTTCCGCGGCGACCTGATAGCCCAGCGAACCCGCCGCCGCCACGACAGCCGCGCTAAACGCGGGCCAAGCCGCGATTACCACCGGAGCCAACACACACACTGCGCCCATAACATCTCTTTCGGTTTTCAGACGCGCCTACGCGCTCTTGCGAACTCGTTCGCACGTCAGTTTTGACCGGGCGACGCGAATTTCGTCACGCGACAACTGTTTGCGTTCCCACGGTTCGCGCCGGGGCGGCTTGATGAAGAATCTCACAAGTTTGAACACCAGTCTCCCAAGCAGGAATAGGAGACAGAGAACAATCGCGCAAAGCGCATGCGGCAACAAACCCACTGAATCCATGGCAGCCAACACCAACGCCAACGCGACAATTGCGAGCGGTCCATACATAAAAAGTGCTCCGTAACGGCGGTCCTTCACGCCGTCGTAAAGCCTGTCCCAGATGGGATTCATGTTGGTTGTTCGTGGCTGGCCGACCTTGCCGCTCAAGTCGTTACAATTCCATCCGCCGTTTTTGTTCCTGCCCCACTTTTTCCCGCGGCACGCTGGCGTTGCGCGCGCGGCCTTCGGCCCAACGGCGCAGCCGGCTGATTTGCTCGTCCATGGTCTTGGCCAGCGGCACCGTTTCGGCCAGCGCCGCGCGCACGTGCTCCGTCGTCAGTTCTTCCTTGGCGTAGAAGGCATCGTAAAGCGCGCTGTTGATGGCTTCCTCGATTTCCGCACCGCTAAAGTCATGGCTGGCGTCCGCGAGTGCTTCGAGATCGAACTTGGCGGCGTCGCGTCCGCGTCGCGCGAGGTGAATGCCAAAAATCTCCCGGCGCTCCTCACGACTCGGCAGGTCCACAAAAAAGATTTCGTCGAGCCGGCCCTTGCGCAGCAACTCGGGGGGCAATTGTGAAATGTCATTGGCCGTGGCCACCACGAACACCGGCGCGGTCTTCTCCGAAAGCCAGGTCAAAAACGTGCCGAACACGCGCGCCGTCGTGCCGCCATCGGTGGCGCCCGAACCCTGCGACCCGGCGAACGCCTTGTCAATTTCGTCCACCCACAAAATTGCCGGTGCGACCGACTCCGCCACGGCGATGGCACGGCGCACGTTCTCTTCCGATGAACCGACCAGGCTGCCGAACATCCGGCCCATGTCGAACCGGAGCAACGGCAGTTGCCACAGATTCGAGACGGACTTGGCGCAGAGGCTCTTGCCGCAACCCTGCACACCCAGCATCAAAATCCCTTTCGGTGACGACAGCCCGAACGCGCGCGCCTCGTCCGTAAACGCCACGGCGCGTTTGGACAGCCAATCTTTCAGCACTGCCATCCCGCCGACGTTCGCGAAGTTCTCATTCGTGGCGTAATACTCCAGCAGCCCGCTCTTGCGGATGATTTGCTGCTTTTCGGCAAACACCTCGTTCACATCGTCGCCGCTCAAACGCTCGTCCTTGACGATGATTTTGGCGAAGACATTTTCCGCCTCGCCCAGCGTCAAACCCAGCGCCGCCTGCAACAATCGTTCGCGGCCCGCTTCGTCCAGTTCAATCTTCACCTGCTTGAACTGCTTCACGTCCTCAAGGATTCGGTCGAGCAACGCGGCGAGATCGTCCCGCGACGGCAGCGGATAGTTGAGCACGGTGATTTCCTTTTCCAACTCCGCCGGAATTTCGAGCACGGGCGACACGAGCACGATGGTCTTGAAGCTGTTCTTCAAATGCAGCGCGATTTCCTTGAGCTTGCGCGTCACGGCAAAATTGGTCTTGGTCAGGAACGGATGGAAATCCTTGAACATGAAAATCGCCGGCTCGACCTGCTCGATGACCTGGTCCAGCGCGGCCAGGGGGTCCTTGGTCGCGGTGGTGCGATGTTTCTGTGATTGAATCGAAGTTCCCGCCGGCACGATGCCGGTGCTGTAACTCCACTCAAACACCTTCTTCTGCCGTTTCTTGGCGATCTCGACCACGACGTTCTGCACGCGCATCTCCTCGCTCGAAATCACATAGAGGATCGGATAGCGGGCGCGGATGAGGGTTTCGATTTCAGTCTGAAAATTCATGATGTGTGACCAGACATTCTTTGCGCGCGCGGCTTGTTAGCAGTGCGCGGCTTGATCGTGTCGTCGGCCAGATTGAGTTCGTTCAAAAGGGCGGCCATTGGTTGGGTCAGATTATGCACGAGAATCTGCCCATCGGGCAGGATTAAAAGCTCAGTCTGACATTGTGATTTGTTCGTCACGGCCGTTAGCTCAGTTGGGTTGATCAGATACGGACAGGCGGTGAAATTTCAAGGACACGACATTTCCGTTAGCTGCCTTTGCTTCAACTCGAAATCGCCCAAAAGCAGGCGGACCGAACTTGGCTGTTTCGAAATCATGGGCGAACTCCACGCATCCTTTGCTTTTGAGTTGTAAAACGTGTGCCGCAGAAGCGACGCTTAGGAATAGAGCATCCATTTTCTCCAAGTTCACGGGCGGCACATCAACTGTCGCCAACTGTCCGCTCACAGTCAGCGTTGGCTGGAGGTCAACCGCTAGGTTTAGGTCCGATGAACGTTCTGCCAAAAGCGTCTCCAAAAGGTCCTGCATGGCAAACTCAGGCTCAGACATGTGGTGCTCGCCTTCCATGTGCATGGTTTCATTCAATCAGATTCAGTCCAAACTCGCGGGCGATGTTGTCAGCCTGTCTTCGCTCGTCCAAGGATACAGTCCTGCACAACTCATTGTGCCGCCCCGCTTGCCATGCGGGCCAAAATCCAGAACGCAAATTCACTTTCACGCCCGGCAACTCGGCCGCCAGCCATTCAGCCACGGACCGCCAGCAGCAGTCAATGTGGCCGGGCATCAATAGGTGGCGGACGATGAGTTCGCTGTGTTCATTCGCCCAAACCAGATTTTCGCGCACGGTCGCAACATAATCAGCAACCTTTGCCAGCCGGCGTGCGCAAAAGTCGTTGCCGAATTTGAAATCCGCCAGCCAGACGTCGAACATTCCTTCGAGCAACTCCCGCGCTTGAGCCGAGCCGTGCGCGTTGGTTTTCCATACCAGCTTCGCTGTTTCCGGCAGTTCGGCGACGAGTTCGAGCGCGGCGGGCAGATGAATCGTCGGCTCGCCGCCGAACAGCATCACCGTCTTTGCGCCGCGATCCAGCGCGCGCATTGCCTGCCCGGCCACAGTGGCGGCATCCCAGGCCCCGCCCGCCGCGGGATTCCAACTCTCGTGGCCAGTGATGCAGAAGTCGCAGCGCAGATCGCATCCGCTCAACGCCACGGCAAAGCTTGGAATCAGTTCCAATTCGTCTGACACCTCGACTTGCGCGGAAAAAAATCTCGCGGTGGGTCCGGCGTGACACAAACCCGCCGGCCCGGCCAGCCGGTTTACGCCGCAATGTTGCGCGCAGAAATGGCAGTCCTCCAGCATGGCGTGTGCGACCGCCGCGCGTTCTCGGGCGAGCGCGGCGCGCGGACGCAACCGCACTTTCGGTTCAATAGTCGGAGCGCCGGTCATATCAACGTCCGGTCAGTCGTTGCCAGAGCGACTTGGTCGCCTTGGGTTCCTGTTGAATGGATTCGGCCAGTCGTTGCGCGATGGCCGGCGGCACTTCGGTTTGGGCGGCGTCGTGGCGCAGCAGTTCCTCGGCGGTCGCGAACTCGCGCGCCTCGGTTTTTTGCGTCTGGGTCTCGGAAACCTGTTCCTGCTCCTGTGACGTGAGCTTGTGCTTCTGTTTCATAACGACTTCAAGCAGTTTTGGCGAAATGGACGGCGAAGGCCTTGCGCGCACGATGCAGTTTACCGCGGACGACGTCGGCGGTCTGACCCGTAAGCTGGGCGGCCTGGTTGTAACTCAATTCCTGATCAGCCACGAGCAGGATCAACAGCCGGTATTCGTCGGATAATTTGTCCAGCGCGTCCTGAATCCGCTGACCGAGTTCCTTTGTTTCCAGCACGCGCAGGGGCGAATCCGCCGAGGAAGCGGTCGTTTCCCAGATCGTGTCATCGGCGGTGGTGACGAGATTGCGGCTGGCCCAGCTTTGGCGCAGGTTAAGGCAATGATTGATGGCGATGCGATACAGCCAGGTGCGCGCGGAGGCCTCGGCCCGGAAATCGGCCCACTTGCGATAGGCCTTCAAGAACACATCGTGCGTGGCGTCCTCGGCACGCTGCGGGTCGCCGAGGTAGCGCAACGCGAGATAATAGATGGCGCGGCTGTGCGCCTCGTAAAGCGCGGCAAAGTCCGCAGGCTCCAGCGGCACAGCCGGCCGTTCCGTGCGGCCTTCCCTGACAAATGTCTCTTCCACGAGCGATTCCACCAATGGTTTGACCGGGCAACCGGGCGTTGCTCACGCGGTTGCGTGCTGACGTAAGCTTCGCGTGCAGAGCGGCGAGCACAAGGAAATTGTCGGGCAACCGGGGAAAGTCGGTGGGTCGGTAAGTGGGAGGCGTCTGACTCACCCACTTATCACTTGCTCACGTGCTCCTCCAGGTCGAACTCCAGCCGCGTCTTTGAGTCGGTCCGCTCGTTGTAGATTTCGAGTTCCCCCACCTGCCACTGGCCGTCCACCTTCTTGAAGTCCTTTGGTTTGAATTCTTTTAGCAGGTTGCCGCTGGCGTCGTAAGCCTCGGCGCCGAGGATGCCGCCGGTTTCCTTGTCAATCCACGACTGTACACGCGCATAGCCGTTGGTGACCGGACGCGGATGCGTGCTTTCCAAAAGCGTGTATTCGCGACCGCGTTTCAAGTTCGTCGTTTTCGGCAAAACCTTTTGCGCCGGCCAATGGAAAAATTCCAGACCCAGGTCCGCCAGCCAGAAATCAGAGCCCGCGAACGGCGTCATTATTTCCGCCGCGGTCAGAATCACGAACTCGTTGGTTTCGGTGGCGGGTCGGGAAATCGGCCAGACGCGATACTCGTTCGGCTGCTGGTCGCGGTGAATGATCAACACCGCCGCCGGATAGGCGACAACCTGGTTTTTGTTGGTGCCATCATGGTAGGCGAAATAGGCGGTTTGCCAGTTGGTCGCGGTGACGAATGTCTCCACGCGGGCGCGGACGGTTTCTAGTTTTCTTCCACGCACAAAAATTTTCAGCACGCCGGTGTTGGTGGAATTTTCGGAAGGGCGCAGTTCCCGTATGCGCCGGGCGAGTTCGCGGCCTTCGGTTTCTGCGTCGGACAATTGGTTCGTCGCGCCGATCGCGTTAGCCGCGAGCAGACCGACCGCGGCCCATGCCAGTCGCGAATTCATTTTGCGTCGAGCGCCAGTCGCAGGACTTGGGAAATGTGCTGGACGAAATGGACTTTGAGCTTTTTGCGCGCCTCCACCGGGACTTCGAGCCAGTCGGACTTGTTTTGCTCGGGCAGGATGACGTGCTTGACGCCGAAGCGCACGGCGGCCAGGACTTTTTCCTTCACGCCACCGACGCGCATCACCCGGCCGCGCAGGCTGATTTCACCGGTCATGGCCGTGTCCGACCGCACGCGCCGCTGCGTGAGCAACGAGCCGAGGGCCGCGACGATGGCGACGCCCGCGCTGGGGCCGTCCTTCGGCGTCGCGCCGGCGGGAACGTGAATGTGGATGTCGTATTTGCCGTATTCGGAGAAATCCAGTTTCAGCGCCTTGGCCTGGCTGCGGAGATAGCTGACCGCCGTCTGGGCGCTTTCCTTCATCACGTCGCCGAGCGAGCCGGTCAACAGCAGATTGCCTTTGCCCGGCATGCGTGTGACTTCCACGAACAGAACTTCGCCGCCCACCGGCGTCCAGGCGAGACCGGTGGCGATACCATACTCGGCGATTTTTTCGGCCGTTTCCGAGACGAAACGCGCGTGACCCAGGTAGGTCTTGAGCGCATCGGGCTCGATCTTGACGGTGGTCACGTGGCCGTTATGGCTGACGATTTTGCGGGCGGCCTTGCGCGCGAGCGCCGCGATTTCGCGTTCGAGCTGACGCACACCGGCTTCGCGCGTGTATTCCTGAATCAACCGGCGCAAGGTCGCGTCCGGCATCGTCACGTCCTGCCGGGTCAGGCCGTGCTCGTCGAGCTGGCGCGGAACGAGATACCGCCGGGCGATTTGCAGTTTCTCGGATTCCGTGTAACTGGGCAGTTCGATGACTTCGAGCCGGTCGCGCAACGCGGCATGGATGGGCTCGAGCCAGTTTGCCGTGGTGATGAACAGCACGCGGGAAAGGTCAAAGGGCAAATCGAGATAATGATCGGTGAACGTGTTGTTCTGTGCGGGGTCGAGCACTTCGAGCAATGCCGCTGCCGGGTCGCCGCGAAAATCCGAGCCAACCTTGTCGAGTTCGTCGAGCATGATCACCGGGTTGCGGCTTTCGACGCGGCGCAGCGTCTGGATGATGCGGCCCGGCAACGCCCCGACGTAAGTGCGGCGATGCCCGCGGATTTCCGCCTCGTCGCGCATGCCGCCGAGGGCGATGCGCGCGAACTTTCGGCCCAACGCATCGGCCACGCTGCGGCCCAACGAGGTTTTGCCTACGCCGGGCGGGCCGACGAGACAAAGGATCGGACCTTTGATGGCCTTCTTGCGTTTGATGACGGCGAGGAATTCCAGCAGCCGGTCCTTGACCTTCATCAGGCCGAAGTGCTGTTCATTCAGCACCCGGGCGGCTGCGTTCAAGTCGAGCTTGTCCTCAGTTTCCTTTTCCCACGGCAACGCGAGAATCCAATCGAGATAATTCCGCGAGACCGTGTACTCGGCGGCGGCTTGCGGCATTTGCTGCAAGCGGTCCAGTTCCGCCGTCGCGACCTTCCTGGCTTCGGCGGGCATGGGCGTCTGTTCGATTTTCTCGCGCAGGGTTTTGATCTCGCCGGAGTTCGGTTCGGATTCGCCCAGTTCGCGCTGAATGGCGCGCAGTTGTTCGCGCAGGAAAAAATCGCGCTGGGTTTTGGCGATGGAGGTGGCCACATCGCTCTGAATTTTGGAACTCAGATTGAGCACCTCGTGTTCGCGGTTGAGCATCGGCAGCAACTGGCTCAGCCGCTCCTTGACCGAAACTGTTTCCAGCAGTTTCTGGCGGTCTTCGAGACTAAGATTCAAATTTCCCGCGATGAGATCGGCAAAGTGTCCGGGGTCTTCGGTGTTGAGCGCGGCGATTTTGACGTGCTCGGACAACGCCGGCGAAAGCTTGATGATTTCCTGAAACTGGCTTTGCGCATTGCGCATCATCGCGGTGACTTCGATCGTGTCCTCCTTGAGGTCGCGCAACAGTTCGAATTTCGCGCACAAATATGGCGCGGAACTGGTGTATTCGCCCGTCCGGATGCGCCACAATCCCTCGACCAGAACCCGCGCCGTGCCGTCCGGAAACTTCACCATTTTGGCCAGGCGCACGACACAGCCGACGTCGAACAAATCCGCCGGAACCGGATCGGCGACTTCGGGTTTCTTCTGGAGCACGACGCCCATGAGCCGATCACCCGCCACCACGTCGTCAATCAGTTTGATGCTTGGCCCCGTTTCCACCAGCAGCGGCGCCACCGCCCCGGGGAAAATCACCACATCGGACAGGCCGAGAATGGGAATGACTTCCGGCAGTGAGCGCGACGAAATGCGCGGCGGGGCTTCCGGACTTCCGGTGGCGCCGAGGATGCTGACAAATTCTGTGTCCGGCGAGGTCATCGTCGAGTCAGTCTGCAACAGGCGCTGGCTGGCGACAAGTTAGATGCCACGGCCCCCAAAAAATTCAGCCGAGGCTAGTTTCCGCTGGCGACCGCCACTTTCGTGGGCTTTGAATGGGATGTGGCCAGCGGCACATCTATGCGGAGGAAGCCATTCAAATAAGCCGCCTTGGCGAGGCCCAAGTCGTATCCCGGCGGCAGTTCGAGGATGCTTTCGAACGGCCCGTAATTGATTTCCATGACCAGAAAACTGCATTTGGGCGCGCGACAGCCGTCAGGGCGGGTGCCAGTGATGCGCAGACGATTGCCCTCCACGGTGATTTCCAGGTTTTCACTCCGCATGCCGGCCAGTTCGACCTTGATCACCAGACCACACTCGGTGGAATAAACGTCGGTGTTGGGAACCCAATGTCCATTGGCAGAACCTTCCCGGCCACCCACTGCTGAAGCTCGGTTCACGAAAAGAACGGACGAACTGATTTTGGTCACAGCCATGTCACGAGGAAGCTATCTCATTCAGAACACCATTGCAAGCGCGCTAGCTAATTCATTTTAAGCCGGATTTCCGGGCGCTCGCCCTTGCGCGCGTGAAAAACGATCGAACGCTGAGGTGCCAAATCCCCGATGGCCGAACAGCCGCAATGCGTGTCGCGCTCAAAGCTAAACTTGCGCCGGCGCAACCGGCCCCAAGCCAGCAACGAAGCGGCGGCGACCACAAACACCAGCGATACTGCCTGCTGCCAATCCATGTCGGCAACATAGCCCCAATCCGGCGCCGTGCAATGGAGAATTTTCTTGCGGCGGTGCGGACAAAAATGGTGCAGCGCAAGATCGGAACCTCAAAGCGCCAAACTCCTCCACTCCAATCCGTCCCCTGTGGGTGGCCGTGCTTGGAATTTGGCTCTTTGAGCTGACCTTGAGCTTTGCGCTTTGAGCTTGGGATGTTTCTTCCTAGGCTTCGGGTATGGCCGAGACGTTCCGTTACCAACACCTTGTCACTTACGCCGAATGCACCGTCGGCAACCACGTTTACTACGCGCGTTACCTCGAGCTGCTTGAAGCCGCGCGCGGGGCGTTCTTCCACGAATTGGGTGCGCCCTTTCTGCACTGGCAGGAGCGTGGCCTGATGTTTCCCGTGGTTGAATGTCGGCTGCGCTACAAAACTCCCGCCCGTTACGACGACGTGCTCGCAATCGAGGTCTGGCCAACTGCGATCAAAGGCGTGCGGTTGAATTTCGCTTACCGCATCAGCAACCAGGCGCACGCACTGATTCTGGAAGGCGAAACCTTCCACGCCTGCGCCGGATTGGACGAGAAGCCAAAGCGTCTGCCGCCGGAACTGCTCGAACGTTTGCAGCCCTACCTCCGGTTGAGTGAAGACCGGGCATGAGAAGCTCTCCCGCCGTGCCGCTGACGCGTAAATCCGTCTCATTAAGAAACGCCGTCGCGCAGCTTTGCCCTCAATGTGCCCTGTGCTGCAACGGAGTCCTGTTCAAGGATGTAGAACTCCAGCCCGGTGATAACGCGAAGAAACTCGCGTCCCTTGGTCTCCCGGTTTCCAAACTCCGCACTCCGCATTCCGCGTTCCGCGTTCAGAAATTTCCCCAGCCTTGCGCCGCCCTGGATGGATGTCGCTGTTGTGTTTACGAGGACCGACCTGCGCGCTGCCGGCAATTTGAATGCGCACTGCTCAAATCCGTTCAGACCGGCGAAACCGAAGTGGCCTCGGCGCTAAGGATCATTGACAGAACGAGAAAACGCGCCGATCAGGTCCGAATCCTGTTGCGGGAATGTGGCGATGCCAACGAATCAATGGCCCTCAGCTTGCGTTTCAAGCGAACGAAGCGTCGTTTCGAGGCGTCTCCGCCGGACGAGGTGCTCGCGGAAGTTTTTGGGCGGCTGACGCTGGCGGTCCACGACCTGAATTTGATGTTGCGCCGGAATTTTTATTCCTGAACTACAACGCGATGATTTTTTCCAGGCGTTGACAGAGGTCTTTCAAACCTTCCGGCGAGCCGCCGCCGGGTTGTTCGGTGATGAAATAGTTGGCGTAGCCCACATCCCGGAATTCCTTCATGATGCCCTTCCAGTTGTTGGCACCTTCCAGCAGTGGCACGTCGAACCCTTCATAATCCTTCCCCGAACGCATCGCGCGGTCGAGGCTGTATTCCTTGATGTGGACGCGGTTGATGTGCTTGCCGAGCTTCTTGATCCAGGCAATCGGATCGCCGTAGCGGATGATGTTGCCACAATCGAAATGCCACCCGACCCACGGGCTGTTGAATTCTTCGAGATAGCGCAGCGCTTCGTCTTCCTTGGTGATGAAATCATTCCAAACGTTCTCGATGGAAATCTTCACGCCCAGTTCCTCGGCAAGCGGCACAGCCTTGCGGATTTCGGCGACGGAGCGGGTCCAACAGTCCTGATAGCTGACGTCCTTTCCCACGCGACCGGGCACGAACAGGATTGAATCCGCGCCGTAGCGTTTGGCGTCGCGCAGGCATTGTTTCAACCCTGCCAATCCCTCCTCCCGCACTTTCGGGTCGGGATCCGACAGCGGCTTTTTCCAATGCAGGTTGCCACAAACGCTGGGAATCGTCAGTCCGGCCTCGTCGCGCGCACGCAGCACTTCGTCCTGGTCCATGCCGCTCATCATTTCCGTGCCGTCAAACCCCGCCGCTTTGATGGCCTTCATTTTTTCCAGCGTCGTGCCCTTCAGGCCGACGGTCCCCCACATGATGGCTTTGTCCCGGGACGACTTGGCCGAAGCCGCTTCATCGGCGGCGAAGGTTGCCGGCGCAAGAGTCGCCAGCGCGAACGCGGCGCCGCTGGTTTTCAGGAATTCTCGTCGGGTATGAGTGGTAGTGTTCATAGTTCAAACCAAGTTCGTTGTTCCCGGCACGGCCATTGGCGCGACGGGCAGTTTCATGTTCCAATCCAGTTTCTCCGGCACCCATCGCACCTGCGAATTGCAGGCCTCCTCCCACGTGACTTCCCGTCCCGTGTAGGCGGCCATGCGGCCCATGATCGCCATCATCGTGCTGTGCGCCATCGCATCGCCGTCGTTGATCGGCTTGCCGTTGCGGATGCTGGCAAACAACTCGTCGTGTTCCACTTGATACATGTTGGCCTTCGGGCCGCGATAACGCCAGTTTTGTTTGCCACGAATAAGCGGATCGTTCCAGCCGGGGATGATCCCCATGCCCTCTGATCCGAACAGGTAATCGGAATTGTCCGTGTAACAACCATTGATCTGCCGCTGCGCCACGAAAGCGCGCAGGTCGTTGCCAAAGTCATACACGACAAACATGTGGTCGAAGATGTTCCCGCCGTAACCGGACGACTGCCGGCCGCCGACGGCCACGGCCTTGAGCGGCGAGGCCTCTTTCAATGCCCACGCGATTTTATCCACGCTGTGGCACGCCTGCTCCACGAAACCGTCGCCGGAAATCCACCGGTATTTGTACCAGTTGCGCAGTTGCCATTCGAGGTCGCCCATGTCCACCGAACGCTCGGTGGGCGGGCGTACCAATCCGCCCCAGTAAAACGTCGCATGGATGGCGCGGATTTCGCCGATGGCGCCGTCGTGCATCCGTTGGTAGAATTCCCGGCGTCCGGGTTCGTAACGCCAGCAAAAGCCGGCGACGAGCGAAAGCTTTTTCTGCTTGGCGATCTTCACCGTCTCCATCACCGAGCGCATACCGGGCACGTCGGTGGCCATCGGTTTCTCGGCAAAGATGTGTTTACCGGCCTGCACCGCGGCCTTGAGCTGTTCAGGCCGGAAGCACGGTGGTGTGGTCAACAACACCACGTCCACCCCGCTCTCAACGACCTTCTGGTAAGCGTCCAGACCAACGAAACGTTTCTCCGGCGGCACCCGGATGCGGTCGGCAAAACCTTTCTCGGCGCCTTCCCGGTGCAACGCCACGAGGCTCGACTGGATTTTGTCCGCGAACACGTCGCCCATGGCGGCGAGCACGACATTCTTGTCGGCATTGAGCGCCTGGCCGGCCGCGCCCGTACCGCGTCCGCCGCAACCGATGAAGCCGATGCGAAGGGTGTCGGAGTTTGAGCGGGCGGTGATGCTCATGGGGCATCAGGCATTCAGGGATGTCGCACCACTCTCCCTCACTCTGACCCTCTCCCGCTGGGAGAGGGAACAGCCGGCGTCTCTCGCTCGTATCTCGGATGACCGTCCGGCAAATTCCGTCGCGGAATTCTTGCGAGACTGAGAATGATTCCCCCTCTCGCAGCGGGCCGGGGTGAGGGAGAATGCTTCATCATCGCGACACTTTCCGCCAAGACCCGGCTCAAACCAACTTCGTGAAACCCGGCACGGGCATTGGCGCGATGGGCAGCTTCATCTTCCAATCAAATGTTTCCGGCACGATCTGTTCCTTCGAGTTGAACGCTTCCTCCCACGTGACTTGCTGTCCCGTGTAGGCGGCCATGCGGCCCATGATGCCCAACATCGTGCTGTGCGACATCCAATCGCCGTCGTTCTTCGCTGCGCCTTTGCGGATGCTCGCGAACAACTCGTCGTGCTCCTGCTGATACATGGCATTCTTCTGCCCGCGGAAACGCCAGTTGACCTTGCCGCGGATGGACGGTCCCCCGGTGATTTTGGCCACCCCTTCCGTACCCATGATGTAATCGGCGTTTTCGTTGAAGCAGTTGCTGATCTGCCGCTGGCCGACAAACGCCCGCACATCATTCTCGAATTCGTAAACCACGAACATGTGGTCGTAAATGTTGCCTTCGTAATTGTTCGTGTCGCGTCCGCCCACCGCCACGGCCTTGAGCGGCGTTGCGTCCTTCATCGCCCAGGCGACCTTGTCCACGCTGTGGCAGCATTGCTCCACGTAACCGTCGCCGGAAAGCCAGGTGAAATTATACCAGTTGCGCATCTGCCATTCGAGGTCGCCCATGTCCTTGGGCCGCGTATCGGGGGCGGGCATCTTCTTGACCGGGCCGGTGTAATACGTGGCGTAGATGGCGCGAATGTCGCCAATCGCTCCGTCATGAATCTGTTGATACATCTCGCGGCGCGGGGCGTCGTAGCGCCAGCAAAAGCCGCACACGAGCGAGAGCTTTTTCTCCCTGGCAAGCTTCGCGGACGCGATCGCGGAGCGCACGCCGGGTGCGTCGGTGGCCACCGGTTTCTCGCAGAACACATGCTTGCCCGCCTCCACAGCAGCCTTGAGGTGGAGCGGCCGGAATCCCGGCGGCGTGGTCAACAACACCACATCCACGTTTTCGATCACCTTCTGATAAGCGTCCAGGCCGGAGAAACAGGTCTCCGGCGTGACCTTGATCCGGTCGGCGTAACCTTGTCCTCCGTCCTTCTCCAGGGAGGCCGATTCTTTCTGAAGCGCGGTGAGACAGGGCTGGAACTTTTCGGGAAAGGCGTCGCCCATGGCGGTGAGCACGACATTTTTGTCCGCCTGGAGCGCCTGGCCGGCCGCGCCCGTGCCGCGTCCGCCGCAGCCGATGAGGCCGACGCGGAGCGTATCGGAATTGGCGGCGAACGTCCGGCTGGACAAAATAACCGGAGCCGCCAGCGCAGCGGTGACGGCAGCGGAAGTTTTGATGAAATCGCGACGGGAGGTGGGAGCGGACGGATTCAAGTTCATATTCAAGCGGACGGTTGGTTCAAGTTTCTATTCAAAACCGGCCACGAAGTGTCACAAGCGACACTGGCGGCGTCAAGAAAAGGCGGGGCGAGATTTGTCGCGGGCCAAGCCTGACCACGGTTAGAACTGTTGGTAATCGAGAGGCGGAATTGTGGCGCCGATTACCTGATTAGACCACGTCTCAATCATACTGAATCCTTTCGTCTCGCAATCCTCCTCTGCAGTGCTTCCTCAACAACATCGTCGGTGTCCACGCCAAGCTGGGCCAACTTCTCCCGATACGTCTGAAGAAGAAACTGCAAACAGTTGATGTGTCTGCACGGTTCGTCGGGATCGGCGTCATGCTCAAACGCGATGTGATAGCAAATGTGGTGCATGTCTGGCGCAGGATCTAAAAAGTCTGGATTATGCGGCCCGACCGGCTTGCCGCAGAGCCTGCACAGCGGAAGTGACTTCTTGGCTTTCATACGGCGCGAGTGGTCTAACAGATATTCGATTGTGAATTCTGCAGCCTAGTATGCATCTCAGTTTTAACTTTGTGCTTGGAAAATCCTTTGTCCAGAGGAATTTGGCCGCAGGCTGCATCGGTGTGGCGTTCTCCCTTTTTCATGAACCGGCGGCCCCTCACCCCGTGCCTCTCCCCATCGGATGGGGAGAGGGTGTCCGCCGGACGGGTGAGGGGTTGTTCGTGACTCCGATGTGCGTCTGATGTTGGAGGTGGCAGCTCCCCATGAACCGGCGCGTGGCTCTCGGGGCGGGGCGCGTGGAATGGGCGACCTCGCGTGATCCCCTCCCGCTTCAGCCGTAAGGAAAGACCGTTATGACACGCAGAGGCGCGATAGACGCTGAGAAGACGCTACTGGGTACCATTGCTCTGTGTCCACCAAGCCCCGATCTTCCTTACGCTGTCGTCTTTTTAGAGAGGCCGGAACGCATCTGGATTGTTGCGGTGCTGCCCATGAAACGCCGTCCCGGATACTGGCGCGGACGGTTGGAATAGATTCATTTTCCGGAATCGCGTTTTAACTTCCGCCAATGGTCGAGGCGTTCCTTGATTTTCTTTTCCACGCCCTGCTCGGTTGGTTCGTAATAACGCTTCTCCGCGCCGAGGTAATCCTGCGGCACGAAATGGCCCTCGTAGTCGTGCGCGTATTTGTAACCTTCCCCGTGGCCGAGCCGCTTCGCCCCCTTGTAACTCTTATCGCGCAAATGTGCCGGCACGGGCAGCGTGCGACCGGATTTCACGTCTTCCAGGGCCGCGTCAATCGCCATGATGGTGCTGTTGCTCTTGTTCGCCGTGGCGATGTAGATCGTGGCCTCTGCGATGGGAATTCGCGCCTCCGGCCAGCCGATGAATTCCGCCGCTTGAAACGCCGCGTTGGCCAGCACCAGCGCCATCGGGTCGGCCAGGCCCACGTCCTCGGCCGCGTGAATCACGATGCGCCGCGCGATGAAGCGCGGGTCCTCGCCGGCATGAATCATTTTGGCCAGCCAATAAAGCGCCGCATCCGGGTCGCTGCCGCGCATCGCCTTGATGAACGCGGAAATCGTGTCGTAATGCGCGTCGCCGTCGCCGTCATAGACCACGGCCTTTTTCTGGATGCTTTGTTCGGCGGTGGCGAGGTCAATGTGGATGACGCCCTTTTCGTCCGGGGCCGTGGTCAGCGCCGCGATTTCCAATGCGTTGAGCGCCTTGCGCGCGTCGCCGTCGGAAATATTGGCGAGGTGGCGCAGCGCGGCTTCGTCAGCCTGAAGCTTCAGGAAGCCCAGGCCGCGTTCGGCATCCGTCAGCGCGCGTTGGAGCAGCGCAAACAATTCTTCCGCGGTCAACGGACGCAGCTCGAAAATTTGCGAGCGCGACACGAGCGGCGAGTTGACGAAGAAAAACGGATTGTGCGTGGTCGCGCCGATGAGCCGCACCACGCCGCTCTCGACATCCGGCAACAGCACGTCCTGCTGCGATTTGTTGAACCGATGGATTTCATCCACGAAGAGAATCGTTGGCTGGCCGGTGTTTTCAAGGCGGTTGGCGGCGGACGCCAGCACGCGGCGCATGTCGGCCACGTTGGATTCCACGCCGCTGAGGCGCTCGAATTTGCTGCTGGTCTGCTGCGCGATGATTTGGGCGAGTGACGTCTTGCCCGTCCCTGGCGGCCCGTAAAAGATCAGGGACTGGATCCGGTCGGCCTCGATGGCGCGGCGCAACAACTGGCCCGGACCGAGGATGTGGGTTTGGCCGACGAATTCATTCAAACCACGTGGCCGCATTCGCGCGGCAAGCGGTTGGTGGCGCGGCTTGGACCCCGCCGTCGGCGCGCCGCCGGATTCCGGCGTCGAAGGGGTGGAAAACAAATCGTCGCGCGCCATGAGGAAAGCGTAGCAGCGGTGAGGAGGATTGCACAAAAGAAACTTCGAACCGTGAACTTCGAACGTTGCACCTTGAACGGTGGCGCAGTGGCGCAGTTTGTTCCACGTTCAAAGTTCAGAGTTCAAGGTTCGACGTTCCCGCTGCCAATAAAAAATCCCCGCCCTTGCCGTGTAGTAACGGATCCCTTGAACATGTTATGCAACATGTGGGACGGGCCGGATGGCTTTCGACTTCCAGTAAAGGCCTGTCGGCCACCACCGCGACTTTTGTCCCAGGATCGTTTAACTACGGTTCAAGGAGTTGGTTACTAACCACGAACAGGGCAGGGAAAATTCTTTCGGCTACAACTGCTTCGCGTACGACTTTGCAAAGAACATCAGGCGGCCTGCTGGTGGCACGCTCTGGCGAGTACATCGCGCCGACGCACGCGAAGCGCAAGAATTTTTTTGTGAAAAATTTGCGTCAGATCCCTTCGTCGCGGAGGCGTGGTCGTCCGCCCCTTGTTTCCATCATCAGACCTGCTAGGCTTCCGGCGTGATCTACGATGCGTCATTGGATGAGTTGCTCCAGAAAGTCTGGGACGGCCAGCGCATCGGTCAAGCCGAAGCGTTGCGTCTCCATCAATTGCCGCTCGAGGAACTCGGCGCGCTGGCGGATCGTCGCCGTCAACTGGCCAAGGCCGACGCTTACGGCGGGCGCGGCAACGCGATCGTGACCTACAACGTGGACCGCAACGTCAACTACACCAACGTTTGCAACGTCTATTGCAAGTTCTGTGCGTTCTATCGCACGGAAAAGGACAATGATGCCTACGTCATTTCCCTCGACGAGATGGACCAGAAGATCGCGGAAACGGTCGCGCTGGGTGGCACGCAGATTCTGATGCAGGGCGGTCACCATCCCAAGCTGACCAAGCAGTGGTATCTCGATTTGCTGTCGCACATCAAAGCGAAGTTTCCGCAAGTGAACATCCATGGGTTCAGCCCGAGCGAATTCATCCACTTTCGTGAGGTGTTCAACGAGCCGCTGGAGAAAATCATCGGCGACTTCAAGACCGCGGGCCTCGGCTCGATCCCCGGCGGCGGCGGTGAAATCCTGGTGGACCGCGTGCGCCAGCGCATTTCGCCGCTCAAAGCCATGAGCGATGATTGGCTGGAGGTGATGGACGTGGCGCACCGGCTCGGCTTGTTTTCCAGCGCGACGATGATGTTCGGGCACGTGGAAACGCTGGCGGATCGCCTCGAACACCTGGAGCGATTGCGCCAGCAGCAGGACAAGTCGCTCGGGCGCGCGAATGGAGCGCGGGCGTACTCGCCCGCAGCGGTCTCGCATGCGAAGAGCGCGTCCACAAAGTCGGAGCAATCTTCTCCTGCCGACCGTGCTGCGACCGGGACGGTCGCGCTCCCAGGCCATTTTACGGCGTTCATCTGCTGGACGTTTCAGGCGGAGCACACCAAGCTCCGGGCGCCGACGGTGGGCGCGCACGAGTATTTGCGAACGCAGGCCCTGGGACGCATTTACCTCGACAATTTTGAGAATGTGCAAAGCTCTTGGGTGACGCAAGGGCCGGACATCGGCCAGGTGGCGCTCAAGTTCGGCGCCAACGACCTCGGCAGTATCATGATCGAGGAGAACGTCGTCTCGCAGGCGGGCACCACCTTCCGCATGACCGTGGCGGACATGCAACGGCTGATCCAGGAACTGGGTTACGAACCGCACCAGCGCGACAATTGGTATCGGCTGGTGAATTGAGTGTTGGCAACGCCACCCAGCCTGCCACCCGCCAAGCCGACTTGAAATGATCCCGTCATTTCTCACCACGCTCCTCTTCTCGCTTTCGGCGGTGTCCGGGCGACGGCTCGCCCTGCATTTGCACGGAGCCAAGGCGAACCTTTTGCGGCTCATGCTGGGTGCGTTGTTGCTTGGGACATTTTCGCATCTGTTTGGTTTCGGTCTCCGTGGCGCGGCGTTTCCGTGGTTGTTCCTAAGCGGTTGCATCGGTTTCGGACTGGGAGATCTGGCGTTGTTCCAGTCATACCCGCGGCTGGGCGCGCGTCGGGCGGTGGTCCTGTCACTCTGCCTGGCCGCGCCGGTGGCGACGCTGGTGGAATGGATATGGCTCGGCCACGCGCCGACCCTGGCGCAGGTGGGTTACGCGGGACTTATCCTGGCCGGCGTTGGGCTCGCGCTGCTGCCGCACGAGGATGCGGACGAGCCGATGCATCATCTGCGGGCCGGGATTTTTTTTGGATGCGTGGCGGCGTTCGGCCAGGGCGTTGGCGCGGTGGTGAGCCGCAAGGCCTACGTGGTGGCGGCGGAGCATGGGCAGGTTTTTGCCGGCGTGAGTGATGGATTGAATGCGGCATATCAACGTATGTTCGGCGGGATTTTCATTTCAGTGCTGTTTCTGATCTACCTGAGAGTGGCACACCAGCCGGACGACACACGTCCGGACAATTGGCGTCAGGCCTGGCGGCTCCTCATCTTCAACAGCCTTTGCGGTCCCACGCTCGGGGTGACCTGTTATCAGTGGGCGCTCATCACCTCGCCCACGCATATTGTGATGCCGATCGTCGCGATGACGCCATTGGCGGTGATCCCGCTCGCGCATTACTTCGATGGAGATCGCGTTACCAAGCGCGCGATTTTCGGCGGCGTGCTGGCGGTGGCCGGGGTCATCGGTCTGGCTCTGGCGAAGTGAGCGCCGTTTGCCGGCGCGCGACCATCCCGGTCGCAACGTGACCCAACCCACGAACGCTGTGAATTTCACCGGACCTCCCGCGTGGCGAGTTCGCTGCGGGCGGGACGCCTGCGCACCTACCGCTGACCGCCGAACACGCTGTCGAGAATGACTTCCTTGGTCTTCCAGATCAGGGCCATCGTCATTGCCAGCGGCAGCAGCACGAGCAAAATCAGGAACCAGTGGCTGCCTTGTTCGAGAAAAAAGATGAGGATCTGGAATTGCAGCGGCACCCGGGGATAATGGGTGATGCTAAAATACGCCACGGACAAGAGCAGCAGCCCGAGCAGCAGGCCGCGGTTGAGGGCGGTGAATTGTCGCGTTTCGTGGCGCAAGGTTTCGTCCGGGAGCATGGCCCCAAGCCGTACGAGCACAAGATTCAGGTTCAACAGGAACAAAATGCCGCTCAAGGCCAGCAGTAGCACCGCGACGGCGAAGAACCGCTCATTCGGCACGTGATTCCACCAGTAGATGAACGGACTGAGTCCCAGATTCACGAGCCCGAGCAGCTTCGCCCGGTCCAGGGCTGCACACCAGGGCCGCTCCTGCCTTTGAAACGAACTCATCAGCCACAAGCCGACCAACAACAGCCCGTTCAACGCCACGATCGGAACGATGGCCACGGGGGAGAGCCAGTCGGCCCGCGCGGTGTGGACGGTGACAATTAGCAGCGTGGGCAAACCCCAGAACAGCGCCGACAGCCCGCGGGCCAGCCGGCCCAGCGAACGAAGCAACTCGGCGTTGGGTGCGGGGTCAGGCATGCTGGGAAGGAAGGAAAAAAACATTCAACATCCAACATTCAACATTTAACGCGCAACGAACGAACCCAAGCCGGCCTTGGCTGTTGGAGGTTGGAGGTTGGAAGTTGAATGTTTCGGGCGTCGAGAAGGCGCGCAACCGCTCTGGCCGCTGGGTCGGTTGCATCATTTCGCACCTCAAAAGGCAAGATACGTGTATGCCTTCAGCCCGCGTTCGTATTCATCCAGCAATCGCATCGCTTCGGAGGGTTTCATGCGGTCGGATTTGATGGCGACATCAATCTGCGCCTTCATCTGGCGTTTCAACTCGTTCTCGTCGTACTGCACCGCCGTCAGCGCCTGGATGATCGTGCTGCCCTCGATGATTTCCTCGACGTAATAACCCGCCGGTTCGTCCGGCTCGAGGAAGACATGCACCTCGTTCACGCGCCCGAAAAGATTGTGCAGGTCGCCCATAATGTCCTGGTAGGCGCCCATGAGGAAGAACCCGAGATAATAGGGTTCGGGCAGCCCGTTGCCGTTGGTGTTCAGCTTGTGCAACGTCAGCGTGTCCCGGATGTCGCGCAGATCAATGAACTTGTTCACCTGTCCGTCCGAGTCGCACGTGATGTCCGCCAGTGTGGCTTCGCGCGTGGGCCGCTCGTTCAACCGGCTGATGGGCATGATGGGAAACAAATGACCGAGCGCCCAATGGTCGAGCAGCGATTGGAAGACCGAAAAGTTGCAGAGATACTGGTCGCCCAAGCTGTCCTCCAGGTCGCGGATTTCCTCGGGCACGTACGCCTGGCCCTTGAAACTCTCCACCGCGCCAACGCTGATTTCCCAGTAGAGATGCTCGATCTTCGCCTTGTCCGGCAAATCCATCAGGCCGAGCGTGAACATGTGCTGTGCGTCTTCGCGGCGTTCGAGCGCGTCATGATACGCCTCCAGCTTGTTTGACTTCGCGAGGTTCTTTTTGATGTCCAGCAATTCCCTCACCAGCGGATGTTCGTTTTCGCCATACGTGAAATTCTCGCCGGCGCGGCTTTTTTCAATCGCCCCAAACACCTCCACGATCAGCACGCTGTGATGCGCAACGATGGCCCGGCCGCTTTCGCTCACGATGTCCGGGTGCGGCACGTTCTCGGCGTTGCAGACTTCGGCGACGTAGTAAATCACGTCGTTGGTGTATTCCTGCAGCGAGTAGTTGGTGGAACTGTCGAACGCCGACCGGCTGCCGTCGTAATCCACGCCCAAGCCGCCGCCGACATCGAGATACTCGATGGGGAAGCCCATCTTGTGGAGCTTGGCGTAAAAGCGCGCCGCCTCCTGCACGGCCTTCTTCACCGTGAGAATGTCCGGCACCTGCGAACCGATGTGGAAATGCAACAGCTTGAGACTGTGCGAAAGGTTTTCCGCCTTGAGCAGCTCGGTCGCCGCCAGAATTTCGGCGGTACTCAGTCCGAACTTGGCGTTTTCGCCGCCACTTTCAGCCCAGCGACCTGCGCCTTTGGATAACAACCGCGCGCGGATGCCCAGCAGCGGTTCGACCCCCACCTGCCGGGACACAGTGATGATCTGGCGCAGTTCTTCGAGCTTCTCCACGACCAGAATGACCTTCTTGCCCAGTTTGATGCCGAGCAGCGCCATCTTGATGAAATCCGTGTCCTTGTAACCGTTGCAAATGATCAGGCTGCCCGTCTGGTCCTGCAACGCCAGTCCCGCGAACAGTTCCGGCTTGCTGCCGACCTCCAGCCCGAAATCAAACGGCTTCCCCGCGTCGAGAATCTCCTCCACGACCTCGCGCAATTGATTGACCTTGATCGGAAACACGCCGCGATACTTCCCGCGATACTCGTACTCGGCGATGGAATTGCGGAACGCCATGTTGATGGACTCGACCCGGTGCCGAAGAATGTCCTGAAACCGGATCAACAGCGGAAACTTCAACCCGCGCCCCTTCGCCTCCTCGATCACGTCGGTGAGGTCCACCGCCACGCCGGCATCCTGGAGTGGCATCGCCACGACGTGCCCCGCATCGTTGATGTCGAAGTACTGGGCCCCCCAGCGATGGATGTTATACAAGTTGCGCGCCGCGGCGATGTCCCAGGGTGCCGTGGCGTCGTTTGCGTTGCTCATTTCTTTCGTGTCGAATCACGCGCACTATAAAAAGTCGCGCGCAGAAAGCAACAGGTGCAATAAAGATTTTTTCGCGCCGCCGAATAAGCCGACGACGGAGATATGCCGGACGGTTACCGGACCAATCGAAGCGGACGATTGCGATTCCCTCTACTCTTGGGAATACCCCTCACCCGTCCTGCGGACACCCTCTCCCCATCGGATGGGGAGAGGGAACGGGTGAGGGATCGCCGTTTGATTTCCATCCTACCGGGCGGAAGAAAGTCCATGAAGACTCCCAGCGGGAGAGGGATCAAGGGTGAGGGAGAACTGCGCGGACGATTTGAAGGCTTGATCGAACAGAACCGTATTCGGACCATTCTCCCTCGCCCCGCCCTCTCCCGCTGGGAGAGGGAGAATCGCCGCCAGACTCACGGGATATTGCGCGACAAAATTGGCCGGACGATTTTCGTTCATTGCACTTCCCGCTTTCCACTCCCGCGTGCGTCTGCTTTCATCCCGCCATGCCGAAAGCTTCACTCGCCGCCATCGTCAAGCACTGCGACCGCCTGCTTCGCATCCGCGAGATCGGCGATTACGACGGCGCGGTGAACGGACTGCAGGTGGCGAACCGCGGTTCGGTCACGCGCATCGCCGCGGCGGTGGATGGAACGCTCGCTACCGTGCGGCTCGCCATCAAGGCAAACGCGGACTTGTTAATCGTGCATCACGGCCTGTTCTGGTCGCCCACCTATCCGTGGACGGGCACGAGATACGAACTGCTGCGGTTGCTGCTCGATCACAACCTCGCTGTTTACAGTTCGCACCTGCCGTTGGACGCGCATCCCAAACTGGGTAATAACGCCCTGCTTTGCGCCGCGCTCGGATTGAAGCGACCCCGCCCGTTCTTCTTCAGTCGCGGACAATTCATCGGCTTTCAAGGCCGGATGAAGATCTCGCGAAACGAACTCGTGCGCCGCTTGCACCGCGCGACCGGCGCCAAGCCGCTGCTGATTCCCGGCGGAAAAAGCATTTGCGAATGCATCGGCGTCGTGACCGGTGGCGCGGGCGACGAACTCAAACGCGCCCCCGAGGAGGGCGTGGACACGTTCATCACCGGCGAAGGCTCGCACTGGACCTACGGCGCGGCGGAAGAACTGGGTTTGAATGTTTTGTATGGCGGTCATTACGCGACGGAGACGTTCGGGGTCAAAGCCCTCGCGGCGCACCTGTCCCGAAAGTTCCGCGTGCCGTGGACTTTTGTGGATCATCCGACGGGGTTGTAGGGGCGATGTTACGACCAAACTTGGTCTGGGCGTCAACAAACCAGGGGAAGGACTTTTGTTTGACTGCCCTCCCTAAGTTTGTAAGAGTCGAAACCGGATTCGGTAGAGGGCTTGCGCCGAATCGCTGAGAGCCAAACAACGAACAGGAACACGTATGAAACCTCATGGTGTCTTCACTTTCACAATCCCGAGCCCAACCTACACGGTCGTGCTGATGGGTTGCTTTCTCGTTGCGATTCATGCGCCGGCTCAACCCAGTTGCACTCCTCCTCCTTCCGGTCTCGTTAGTTGGTGGCAGGGCGAAAACTCGACTGCGGACGCAGCCGATGGAAACACCGGGACTTGGGCCGGGTTCGGGAACACGAACACATACGGCACAGGTTTAGTCGGGCAAGCGTTTGTGTTTGACGGCACTCATCGAGACAGGGTTGACCTTGGGAACCCGCCCAACCTCCAGTTGCAGAATTTCACCATTGAGGGTTGGATCAAGCGATCCAGCACGACCGTAGCGGCCTTTGACGTTCTCGGCGCCGATGGCTCCGTTGCTGGCGAAGGCGGAGTTGTCGTGGGTTACGGACGCGATGGATATGTCCTGGCAGTAATCAACGATGGGAGACTGGTTTTGGGCAAAACCGACATCGCGGCGGTCATCTCCACGAATACGGTGGCGGATACAAATTGGCATCACGTCGCTGTAACCAAGGCTGGTTCCAATGTGGTGTTTTACATTGATGCAGTGCCAGAAGCTGCATCCGGTCCGTTCACCGCGGTTTTTGCTTTCGACACTTCCATCGCGATTGGGTCGCGCGGTGACGCTCGCGGCGGCACTTTCTTTGGGCAAGTTGACGAACCAGCCATTTTCAACCGCGCCCTCACGACCGGCGAAATTCAGGCCATTTATGCGGCCGGAAGCGCGGGCAAATGTGGGCCGACACCTCCCAACAATTGTGTTCCGGTGCCTTCGGGGGCGATCAGTTGGTGGCGTGCCGAGGGCAGCGGCTTCGACGAGGTCAGCACGAATGTCGGCGCTCTGATGGGCAACACCATCTACGCCGTCGGTAAAGTTGGCCAAGCTTTCAAATTTGACGGCAACGGCGACTACGTGGAAATCGCGGCAAACTCGACATTGAATCTGAAAGATGCGGTTACCTTGGAGTGCTGGTACAAGGACGAGGGAACACCAGACTGGTTCGGATTGATGGCCAAAAGTTCCACCTCCAGCGTTTGCAACTATGGGTTGCACATACAGCCGGGCGGTGCAGTTCAGCTTTACTTCTTCGACCAATATGCTGGCTACGGAACCTCTGACTATGCGCCGGTTCCGGCGGCAGGTCTCTTTCATCACGTCGCCGCGAGCTTCAGGCAGGTGGATTCAAGCCACGTCGAACTCAAGACATTTATTGATGGCCAATGCGTCAAGGTGTTGTTGGTGTCCGGAAATCTCAGCAACTCGATCAATAACAGTCCGCTGACAATTGGCGCGGAACGAGGCGGCGGCGGCGTTTCGAGCTTCTTCAAAGGCGTGATAGATGAGCCAGCCATTTACAATCGCGCGCTGTCTACGAACGAAATCCTGGCAATTTACAATGCTGGAAGTACCGGCAAGTGCCTCGGTGGCATTTCACCATTCATTGTTTCGCAACCAACGAACCAGACCGTCTTGGTGGGTGGAGCCGCAAGTTTTAGCGTGTCCGCTGGCGGGACCGCTCCGTTGAACTACCAATGGAGTTTTAACGGCACGAATCTTGACGGGGCAACAAGTGCATCGCTCACGTTGACAAATTTGCAGCCCACGAACGCTGGAACGTACGCTGTGGTCGTCACCAATAACTATGGCAGCGCCACGAGTTCCAACGCTACACTCACGGTTAATGCTGTGACGTGTGCCGATGTCTCCGCAGGCTTGGTCAGTTGGTGGCGAGGACAGAGCAATACGTTCGATCAACTGGGCAACAACAATGGAAATCTGGTTGGTAATGCCACCTTTGCACCGGCAAAAGTGGACCAAGGGTTTAAGTTCGATGGCAACGGAGATTACATCCAGATTCCATCAAGTCCCTCGCTCAATTTAAGCAATGGATTGACGTTGGAATGTTGGTACAAGGACGAAGGCTCGGCGACTTGGTATGGACTCATGGCCAAGAGTTCGTCGTCTGGCGTGTGCAACTACGGTTTACATGTGCTGCCTTCGGGAGCACAAGGAGTACAAGTTTACTTCTTCGACAAGTACACCGGATACGGCACGTCCGAGTACACCCCGGTTCCCGCAGCCGGCGTCCTTCATCATATTGCCGCAACTTTTTATCAGGTAGATCCGACGCACGTCGAATTGAAGACCTACATTGACGGCCAATGCGTGAAGGCGGTCACGGTATCCGGGAATTTAAGCAATGCAATAAACACCGACGCGTTGATAATCGGCGCGGAACGCGGCGGCGGCGGTATTTCCAGTTTCTTCAAGGGCGTGATTGATGAACCCGCCATCTATAGCCGCGCGCTTTCGACGAATGAGATAAAGAGCATCTTTGACGCGGGTGGTGTGGGTAAGTGCATTGCGGGCTCCGGGCCGTTCATTACCATGCAGCCGACCAACCAGACCACGATTGTGGGTGACACGGTGAATTTCTCTGTCAGCGCCGGGGGGACGCAACCGTTGCTTTATCAGTGGAGTCTCGACGGCACCAACCTGATTGGCGCCACGACCGCGTCTTTGGTTTTGAACAACGTGCAGTTTACCAATGCAGGCACATACACTGTGGCGGTTTCCAACGAATATGGCACCGCCACCAGTTCTAACGCCGTACTGGCGGTTAATCCTGCACCGTCCTGCACAGCGCCAACGACTAATCTGATCAGTTGGTGGCGAGCAGAAGGGGATGCGCTTGATCAAGCCGGATGGAACAATGGTACCAATGCTGGCAACGCAACGATCGGACCAGGACGTGTCGGCCAGGCATTTGCGCTGGACGGCAATGGCGATGCTGTGAAGCTGGGTAGCCCGGCCAGCCTGCAACTTCAGAACTTCACAATCGAAGGCTGGATTCGCCGGGCCAGCCCGACAATCGCGACTTTTCACGCTTCGACGACCGGGGTCTTCTTGGGTTATGGAACAGGCGGCTATTCGTTTGGTATCTTCAATAATGGCTATTTGTATTTGGGAAAGACGGATGCGAGCAACGTGACCCTGACGAATACAGCCATTGTGGACACAAACTGGCATCATGTGGCAGTAACTAAAAACGTTTCCAATGTCGTATTCTACGTGGATGGAGCGGCCATTCCCGCGCCTGCTTACAATCCAGGTTTTACTTTTGCAGCGGGTGTCGCCATTGGTGCGCGGGACAATTTGACCAGTAGCTTCTACGGTTCGATTGACGAATTGTCTGTTTATGGTCGAGCCCTTACGACCGACGAGGTGCAAGCTGTGTACGAAGCCAGCCTGTCCGGCAAGTGCCCGGTGGCCTACGCGCCGTTCATCGTGTCGCAGCCGACCAACCGGACTGTGACGGTGGGTGCAACCGCCACTTTCTACGTGGGCGCGGGCGGCACCGCGCCATTGAGTTATCAGTGGACGCACAGCGGCACCAACCTGGATGGCGCCACGGGCAGTTCGCTGACCCTGACGAACATTCAGTTCAGCCAGGCCGGCAATTACGCGGTCGTCGTGACCAACGAAGCTGACTCCGTGACCAGCAGCAACGCGCTGCTTACCGTTAATTTCCCGCCCGCGACCGTGCGCGTGTTGAGCACCAATGCGACGGGAGGCGGCACGGTCGTCGTGCCCGTGGTGCTCGAGGCCAACGGCAACGAGAACGCGCTGGGCTTCAGCCTGAATTTTGCGACCTCACGCCTCACTTACACCGGTGTAAACCTGGGCAGCGCGGCAAGCGGCGCCACGTTGTTTGTGAATGACGTGCAGGCCGGCAGCGGCAAGCTGGGGCTGGCATTGTCATTGAGCGCCGGCAGCACCTTCCCCGCCGGCACGCAGGAACTGGTGTTGGTGAGTTTCACCGCCGCCGCCCTGACCAACGATACCAGCACGAGCATCACTTTTGGCGACAGCCCGATTGCGCGGCAGCTTTCCGACCCAACCCCCACCGTGTTGCCCGCCAACTATGCCGGTGGCACGGTCAGCATCACCGCCGTCGAATACGAAGGGGATGTGTCGCCGCGGCCGTCGGGCGACCGCACGCTGGGGATCACGGATTGGGTGCTGGCCGGGCGGTACGCCGCGCGGCTGGACTACCCGACGAACGCGAGCGAGTTCCAGCGGGCCGATTGCGCCCCCCGGGACGTGCTCGGCAACGGCCTCATTACCGTGAGTGATTGGGTGCAAGCGGGACGTTATGCAGCAGTATTGGATCCGGCCACGCCTTTGGGCGGGCCGGATGCCGAGGCCGTGCCCGCGAGTCTGAAGCTTGTCAAACCGGCGGGCGGAAACCCGCTTACAACGCGCATCGTGGAAGTTTCGCTGGCCGCGCTGGCGCAGCAGCAAACGGGCATCGTGCGCGTGAACCTCGAAGCGCAGGGCGACGAAAATGCACTGGGCTTCAGCCTGACGTTCGATCCAGTGGTGCTCAGTTACGTCGGCGCAAGCGTGGGCAGCGCGGCGGGAGGCGCCACGCTCAATGTGAATACCAATCAGGCCGGCTCGGGCAGCTTGGGTTTTGTGCTGGCCCTGTCGGCGGGCAGTCATTTTGCCGCCGGAACGCGGGAAATCGTGAAAGTCACGTTGAAAGCAGTTGCGGCAACACCGGACAACTACGTGATCCAGTTCAAAGATCAACCCGTGCCGCGTGAAGTTTCCAGTGCCACCGCGCAGGTGTTGTCGGCGGATTACGTAAATGGGTCGGTCATGGTGCATCCACCGCCATCATTGAACATTGCGCACGACGGAGAGGACATTGTCCTGTCCTGGCCGTTGTGGGCCTCGAACTTTGCGCCGCAGTCGGCCGATGCCGTCGCAACGCCGATCAATTGGTCCAATGTTTCGGCAACCGTGAATGTCGGCAGCAATGAGAACTCGATCACCCTGCCAGCGGCGGGGTCGGCAAAGTTCTACCGCTTGATCAGCCCATAGGTGATCACGGTTTGCCTCGATCCGCAGCGGCTTGCGGCCGTGGTGGATGGTGGCAACTGGTCCAGAATGGTGACTTTCGTGGCGCAAAGGCCGCACTGATTACCCGGCCTTTCTTTTGGTATCGTTCCGATGATCCGGTGCAATTCCGGACGGGGCCAACCCAAACCAACCGTCAGGGTACAGCAATGAAAGCCGCCGCCACGCTGCCCGGCGAAAATCCCAGAAGCCATCGTTCGAACCTACCCGCTGCGTACCTCCTTGCGGTATTCAATGGGGGTGCGATTTAGCTCGGTGCGAAAAACGTATGCCATGTACTCCGGCGAGCCGAAGCCAGCGGCGTCGGCAACGTCCGGGATGGGCAGGTCCGTTTCATGAAGCAGTCGCCTCGCCCGTTCCAGATGAACGCGTCGAATTTCCACCGCCGGGGTTCGGCCCAACACTTCGGTGAAGCGCCGTTCCAGAACCCTTCGCGAAGTGCCCGCCTGCCCCGCGACATCGCCCACCTGAATCAATTCACCCGCGTGAGTGCGAATAAAGCTCAACGCCCGGGCCACAATTTGATCCCGAACGGCCAGTGTGTCGGTGGATTGTCGGGTAATCACGCGCAACGGCTGGACCAGCATCGGTTGCTTCGGGCCGGGGCGACCCTGCATGAGTTGGTCGAGCAAGCGAGCCGCTTCAAAGCCGATTTGATCAGCGGCGGGCATGATGGCGGAGATCGGAATCTGTGAAACCTCGCACAGCAGGTCGTCATCCGAACCGCTCAACACTGCAACTTCCTCCGGCACGAGCACACTGGCGGACTGGCAGCCGAAAAGTACTTCCCGCGCGCTGCTGGCATTCCAGGTGAAGATGGCAACCGGTTTGGGCAGTGCCTTGAGCCACGCCGCCAGCTGGCCCAGGTCGAAGCCCCAATCCGGCTCCGCTCCCATGTGGGTCTTTACGCCGAACAAGTCGCATTCGTAGCGCCGCGCGCGAACCAGACGCACGAATGCATCCTGTTGGTTCAGGACGTATGACAGTCCCAGCAGACTGAAATAAGCGAAATTTTCGTAGCCGCGTTCAAGAAAGTGCTCCACGGCCAATTGCGCGGAGGATTGCATGTCGGTGGTTACGCGCGGGTAGGTTGCGTTCAGCACTTCAATGCCCGAGACATTAACTACCGGCACGCGGAGGGAATTGAGTTGTTCCACCATTTCCTTCGTGCCCACCCGCGCAATTACCCCGTCCACCTCCCAATCTCTCGGCACTTCGAGATGTTCTTCAATCCCCCGGGCCTCGACGAAAAACTGCCACGGCCCGCTGCGCCGGCTGTATTTGTGGATGCCGGTGATGATGCGTCGGCCCCAGGAAGTCGAGGTATCCACGAGGACGGCGACCCGTTTTGGGAGACGGCTTTGTCGGCGGCCCGGCTTGACAATCTTTTTGGTCACGCTGATGGCGCAATTTCTTAGAACAAAGTCGCAAAGTTGCCTAGCGAATAAATTTTTTGGGAATTACGCTGGATGGCGATGAATAAAATGGACTCAGGGCACGCCACGGGGAAGCAAGCTCGCCGTGGCCGTACCAGTTTGGCCAGAACCAGGATGCTCGCTTTGACGTTGCTGGCTCTGACGGTGGCGGTGCGAGCCGGCACGCAATTGAGCAATGATGCCTATCAACTGGCGCTCACTGCCGACGGTGACGTCACGGTCACCAGTGGAGGCGCACTGCCGCGGAAGTTCTCGCCGCGATTCGCCGTGATGGCCTCCAGCCGCGATCCGAAACTGGAACTGCGTTGGGGTGATTGGAGCGACGGCAAGCAAGCGCCGCTTTACAACGTGCTGACCTGGGCCGGCAGCGAACACGTGAAACCATCGGGTAGCGCGCCAAAGAAACATATCGAGGACGGCTTTGACCCGAAGAGCGATCAGGTGGCCGGCAAGGACCGGGTGCAGAATTTGTTCGACGCGGCTCCCGCCATGATTGTAAGGGCGGACAAAGCTGAGGCTAAAGATGGTCGCATCGTCTGGGGTTTCCCGGCGAACGCGGACTTCACGCTTGATGCCACGCTCGAACTGCCCGCGGGCAATGGCGAACCCGTGCTCATGTTTCAATTCAAACCCAAAGTGGCGAAGTGGTTTTCCGTAGGCTATGTCGGCGCGCCGGAAGCGGACCCGTCGGCGATGGACGGCATGTGGCAACCGTTGATCTGGCAGGAGAAACGTTTCCCGCAGAAGCCGTACCTTACCGAATCGGGCCGCTGCACTTTGCCTGCGACGTTGGTGGCGATGGACGGTGTGGTCTGGGGCGTGGTGGCCGATCCGGTTGAACTGCCGTTCATGCCCATGCCGACGGTGGCCAACTCGCGGTTTGGCGTCGCCGTGCGAAACGCAGCCGGTCAGGCGCAGCCGATGGTCTTCGCGCCCATCCTCGGCGGGTTGGGATCAAAACGCGCCGCCGGCGAAGCGCTCACCTTCAAGCTGCGGCTCGTCGTACAGCGCGGAAAAATCGCCGATGTCTATGCCAACCTGGCGCGCGGCCTTTACGGGTTCACGGATTACCGCCATAATGCGCTGGGTTCGCTCAACCGCACGATGGAGCGCGTCATTGATTACGCGATGAGTGACTGGGCGCGCTTCAACGAAGACCTGCGCGGCTGTGCCTACGACACGGACGTTCCCGGTTCGGTCAAGAATGTCTCGTCGCTTCATCCGCTGGGGGTGGCGCTCGTGACGGACGATGAAAGCATCTTTGTCCGGCGCGCCCGTCCCATTGTCGAGGCGATGATGTCGCGGGAAAAGTTCCTGTTCACGATTGATCCCAACGTGAAAGGCCAGGGCGCTTCGGCGCGCCTGACCGGGCCCTGCGCCCCGGTATCGGAACTAGCGGCGCTTTATGGTGTCTCCGGCCAACGATCCCCTTTGTTCCTCCGCGCGGCTGAAAAATTGTACGGTAAGACACGGACGCTGAATCTCGATGCCGCCGTTCGGGGCGACATCTGGCAAAACGCACTCGCCCTGTGGCGCGCGACGGGCGATGCGGCCTGGTTGACCACGGCAAAAGCCGGCGCCGATGCTTACATTCGCGCCCGGATTGAGACGCCCCAGAAGGATTTCAAGGACCCGGCGGCCCGCGGCGTGTTTTTCTGGACCAGTTTTGCGCCAAACTGGATGGAGCTTTACGAAGTCTTTGAAGCCACGGGCGAGCCGCGTTACCTGGAAGCGGCGCGCGAAGGGGCGCGGCGCTTTGCCCAGTACATCTGGATGTGCCCGGAAATTCCCGCGGGCGACGTGCTTGTAAACGAGGGCGGTCGGTCCCCGCTGTATCGCAAGAGCGACAAGCTGCCGCCGATTCTGCTTCCCGAAGAGCGCGTGCCGGCGTGGCGCGTCTCCGAAATCGGGCTGACGTGCGAATCCTCCGGCACGAGCAAGGGGCATCGCGGAATTTTGCTGGCGACGCACGGGCCGTGGATGTTGCGCCTGGCCGAGTACACGGACGATGTCTTTCTGCACGACATCGGCCGGTCCGCCATCATCGGGCGCTACACGAGTTTTCCCGGCTACCACATGAACACGGCGCGCACGACGGTTTACGAGAAGCCGGATTTTGCGGAGCGGCCGATGGCCCAACTCAATTCGACGACTTCGCTGCATTACAACCACATCTGGCCCCACGCCGCGATGCTGCTCGATTACCTGGTGGCGGATGCGGAATCGCGGTCGGACGGCGCGATCAAATTCCCGTCGCAGTTCGCGGAAGGCTACGCGTATTTGCAGCAACAGATTTATGGCGATCGTCCGGGACGATTCCTGGGCGACACCAATGTCTGGCTATGGATGCCCAAGGGGTTGCTGACGTTCGACAATGAGGAAATCAATTACGTGGCCGGTCGCCGCGGCGACACCCTTTATTTCGCCTTGATGAACCAATCGGCAGATCCCATCACGGCCACGTGTCGGGTTGACGCCAACCTCGCCCGCGTGGCGGCGGGCGCTGCAGCCAGCAGTCGCCTCTGGCAGGAAAACAAGCTGGTCAAGACGGAGCCCGTGAATCCCGGGAGTTTCACCGTGCAAATTGCCCCGCGCGGCATCACGGCGCTGGCGATCAGCGGCATGGACATCAAGCCGAAGTTCCAGGAGAAATTTTCCGTCCGCGATGCGGCCTGGCAGCAGGACGCGACCGAACTCGATTTCGCCGGCACGCACGCGATGCTGCTCAACTTCGGCCGGAACTTGAAATCCGCCTACGTCTATTTGCAGGCGAACGGCACCGAACTGAAGCGGGCCACGCTGCATTACTCGACCGGCGGCGATTGGAAGCAGATGAGCGACGCGGCGTTTCCGTTCGAGTTCACGGTGCCGCTGGCAGCGGAGGCGAAGGCATTCCGCTTCAAGGTGGCCGTTGACAAGACTGACGGGGGAAAATCCGAATCCCAGGAAGGCGTTTTGAGGCAGTGAAGATTCGCGGCCTAAGATGGTGGATTGTGGCGCTGGTGTTGCTGGCGGCAGTTTTGAATTACGTGGACCGCCAGACCCTCTCGGCACTGGCGCCGACCATCCAAAAGGATTTGCAGATGGACGATCGCGATTACGCGAACGTCGTCAACATCTTCCTGGTCGCTTACACGGTCTCGTATCTCGTCTCGGGCAAAGTGGCCGACAAGATCGGGACGCGGGCCGGCATGCTGGTCTTTGTTGCGTGGTGGTCAGTTGCCAACATGATGACCGCCGCGGCGCAGGGTTTGCGGTCGCTGGGTGTTTATCGTTGCCTGCTGGGTTTGGGCGAGGCGGGCGTCTGGCCGGCGGCCTCCAAGGCCGTGGCGGAATGGTTTCCCGCGCGGGAACGCGCGCTGGCCATCGGTTTGTACACGATGGGCGCGACCATTGGGGCGACCGTTGCGCCGTACCTGGTGATTCCGCTGGCGGGTTTTTCCTACGCTGAGAAATTCCCGTTGGCTGAGCAGTTGCTCGGTCACGGCGCCGGGTGGCGCCTGGCCTTTCTCCTGACCGGGGCCGCGGGTTTGGTCTGGTTGCTGCCGTGGTTGTGGTTTTACCGCCAGCCGCGCGACAGCAAATTGCTGGGCGAGGCGGAACTGAAACTGATCACCGAATCCGAGGTTGAGGAAAACCAGCGCACCAAGCCGTCGGAAAAACCGTGGACCTGGCGGCAGATCTTCACGAGCCGGATCGTCTGGCTGTTGTTGTTGGGACGATTGATGACCGACCCGGTCTGGTATTTCTACCAGTTCTGGTTTCCGAAATACCTGAGCGCGGAGCGGCATCTCTCGCAGGATCAGCTCAAGATCACCTGGATGGTTTATGCCGCGGCGGCGGTCGGGAGTTTGTTGGGCGGATGGCTGTCGGGCCAGTTGGTCAAACGCGGTCATGCGCCGGCCGCGAGCCGTTTGTGGGTGATGCTCGGTTGCGCGTGTCTGTTACCCGTCTCGCCCCTGATCGCCAAAGCCTCCGGGTTGGGGCTGACCATGACCTTCGCCGTCATTGCCGTGCTCGCGGCGCTGGCGTTCCTGATCAACATCAGTTCACTCGTGGTGGACGTGGTGCCGAAACATTCCCTCGGCACGGTCTTCAGCGTCGTCGCGGCGGGCAGCACGGTGGGCGGCATCGTGATGAACACGATTGTGGCGACGATGGTGTCCGGTCCGTCAGCCAAACCGGCCGGCTTTCTGGACCAGACGGTCAGTTCGGTTTTCGGGGGGCTTTTTGAATTGGTGCAGGGCAAAGGCTACGGCCAGTGGTTTTTGATCATGATGTTCCTGCACCCGGTGGCGTGGATGATTCTGTGGCTTGGCAAGGTGCAACGGCCTGCGGCGTCGGCGGCATGAGCGAAAGGTAACTATGCAAATTGAGAAACCAACCCAAGGCACGCGCGAACTGGTCCAACAACGGGTGGCCGGTGACGTGGCGGTCGTTGGCGGCGGTCTGGCCGGGGTGTGTTGCGCCATCACGGCGGCGCGGGCGGGGTTGAAGATTGTGCTGGTCCAGGACCGTCCCGTGCTCGGCGGCAACGCGTCGAGCGAGGTGCGCTTGTGGATTCTGGGCGCGACTTCGCACATGGGAAACAACAACCGCTGGGCGCGCGAGGGCGGGATCGTTGACGAGATTCTCGTCGAGAACATGTTTCGCAATCCCGAGGGCAATCCGCACATTCTCGACACCATCCTGCTGGAAAAGGTCGCCAGCGAGCCGAACATCACCCTGTTGCTGAACACCGCGGTGCATGACCTGGACAAGTCGGATCCGGACACCATTCGATCCGTGCGCGCTTTTTGTCCGCAAAATTCCACGGCCTACGAGATCACCGCGCCGCTCTTTGTGGATGCCTCGGGCGATGGCGTGGTCGGATTTCTGGCCGGCGCGGCGTTCCGTGTGGGCGCGGAGGCGCAGTCGGAATTCGGCGAAAAGATCGCCCCGCCGCAGGCGACCCGCGAGCTGCTGGGGCACTCGCTTTATTTCTACTCGAAGGACACCGGCCGGCCGGTCAAATTCATCCCGCCGAGCTACGCGTTGAAGGACATCACGCAAATTCCGCGCTGGCGGGATTTCAAAGCCGGGGATTTTGGCTGCCGGCTCTGGTGGCTCGAATGGGGCGGCAATCTCGACACGGTCCACGACACGGAGAAAATCAAATGGGAATTGTGGAAGGTGGCCTACGGGGTTTGGAATCACATCAAGAATTCCGGCAAATTCCCCGAGGCCGATACGCTGACGCTCGAGTGGGTCGGGACCATCCCCGGCAAACGTGAAAGCCGCCGTTTCGAAGGCGACTACATGCTGACGCAACCGGACGTCATCGAGCAACGCCGGCATCCGGACGCCGTGGCGTACGGCGGTTGGGCGGTTGATTTGCATCCGGCGGACGGGGTGTACAGTCCGCAACCGGGCTGCGCGCAGTGGCACAGCAAGGGCGTTTATCAGATTCCCTATCGTTGTTACTACAGCCGGAACATCACCAATCTTTTTCTCGCGGGCCGCATCATCAGCGCGTCGCACGTGGCTTTTGGCTCAACGCGCGTGATGGCGACCTGCGGGCTGGGCGGTCAGGTTGTTGGCATGGCCGCCGCGCTGTGCGCGCGGAACCAGCTTAAACCCCGTGGTCTGCTGGCGGCGCCACGGATAGCAGAGTTGCAGCGGGCGCTGTTGCGCATGGGCCACTACATTCCGAACATGGCCCTTGATGATCCGGCGGATCTGGTCCGACAGGCGCGGCTGGCGGCTTCGAGCGAGTTGAAATTGTCCCACCTTGAACCGAATGGTGAAACTCAAACCTTGACTGACTCGTGGGCGATGATGCTCCCGGTCAACTCCGGCCCGATGCCGGAGGTGGAATTCATCGTGGACGTCAGTGCCCCGACTCGCCTGCGGGCGGAATTGCGCGTGAGCAGCAAACCGGACAACCACACGCCCGACACGATTCTCCGCGTGCAAGAGATGAATCTCGAAGCGGGTGTCGGCAGGAAGCTGGCGTTGCGGTTCGACACCAGCATTGATGTTCCGCGCTACGCGTTTGTTTGCCTGCTGAAGAACGATGCGGTGGCCGTGCATCTGACGGAACAGCGCGTCACCGGTGTCCTTGCGCTCTGCCACAACGTCAACAAGGCCGTGGCGAAGTCCGCAACCCAGACGCCGCCCCCGGACATCGGCATTGAGGGTTTCGAATTCTGGATTCCCAAGCGGCGACCCGGCGGCAAAAACTTTGCGCTCCGCGTCCAGCCGCCGCTAGAAGCGTTTGGAATTGCCAGCCTCACCAACGGCTTTGGCCGGCCCACAAACCAGCCGAATGCCTGGGTGGCGGACCTGGCCCATGAGCAGCCCGTGCTTCGGCTGTCTTGGTCCGAACCGCAGATCATCAGCCGGATCGAACTTGTCCTGGACAGCGACTACGATCACCCGATGGAATCCGTCCTGATGGGCCATCCCGAACGCGTGATGCCGTTCTGCATCCGCAACTTCACCGTGCTTAATCCCGCCCGGCGGCCCGCGGTGAAAGCCGGCTCCCTGGTCGCGGCGGCGGGCGGTACCGGCAAACAGGAGTTCTCCACGCGGAACGGAGTCCCTGCTGAAAACGACGACGACGGCGTGCTCGCCGAGGTTGTCGAAAACCATCAATCGCGCCAGATCATCCGGTTTGCGAAGCCCATCCAAACCGACCAGCTCGAAATTCGGCTGATGTCGCCGATGCCTAATGTTCCCGCGGCGTTATTTGAAGTGCGCTGCTACCGGGACGGCTGAGCAATGCCCGGACGTCGACGAGCTTTCGGAATGACCAGGACCGGTCTTGCATTGTCGCCTTTTCGACTCCGTTGCCATGCGTGAGGTGGAAAGAAATACCCAGACTTTCCGGTGTCGAGTGGCGCTGGCTTTTGCTCTCGCCGCCGCCGTTTGCCCCGGGCGGGCGGAACCGCGGGGCGTGAGGGATGGCTTCCAGCCCGGCCAGCCCTGGCCGGACACTACCGGAATCCACATCAACGCGCATGGCTTTTGCATTTTGCAGTACGAGGACCGCTATTATTGGTATGGCTCGTACAAAATTCCCGGCCGACAGGAATCCGAGAAGAACGAAGCGGGTGTGAGTTGTTACGTCAGCCGCGATCTGTTGAACTGGGAGAACGCCGGGCTGGTCCTGGCCAAAGCCGGCAGGGGGATGCACGTTGATGTGGCGGAAGCGGGCATCCTCGACCGTCCCAAGGTGATTTACCTCGCCGCCACCCGGCGGTTCGTTCTGTACTTCAAGCTGTATCCGCCCGCCGCCGATGGCCGAATCAGCACGGCCGCGGGCTACACCGGGGTGGCGGTCGCCCCACAGCCGACCGGGCCGTTCAAGTATCAGGGCAAGTTTCTCGGCGGAGGCAGCGCAGCCGGGTCGGGGGACTTCGCCATCTTTCAGGACGCCGACGGCGCGGTTTACCACGTATGCGTCCGCAAGCCGGACCAACGAAGAAAGGACAAGCCGCTGGTTTGCGGCCGATTGTCCGACGATGGTTTGAAGCCCCGCGGAGAATACGTCGTGATGGACGGTGTGGAGAATGCGACGGAGGCGCCGGCGTTGTTTCGTCGTGCGGGAAAGATCTACCTGTTGGGTTCGGGCAGCAGTGGCTGGCGGCCCAACGCGGCGCGGATGTTCGTTGCGGACCAGATGGCCGGACCCTATCGGCCGCTCGGCAATCCGTGTCGCGGTGTGAATCCTCACAACGGGTCCGCGCCGGAAGTGACCTTCGGCGGTCAGAGCACGTTCGTGCTTCCGGTTGCGGGCCGCCCGGACGCGTGGATCGCCATGTTCGACATTTGGCAGCCCGAGGATCCGGTGAACGCCGGCTACATCTGGCTGCCGCTGGAGTTCGCCGCGGATGGACCGGTGATTTCCTGGCGCACCATGTGGAACATGTCCGTGTTTGAGAACAAGCGGTGAATGGCAGCCCAACTGAATTTTATGCAACCGAAAACCAACTCGTCCGACCCGCGCCCCGTTGCCAAATCCAGATTTGGATTCCTGTTCGCCGCCCTGGTGTTCGCGGTGGGATTTACTTCGTCGGGGCAGTCACCGTTGGAACAAGGTTTTGCCAATCCTCCGGCGGAGGCCCGTCCGCTGGCGTGGTGGCACTGGATCAACGGCAACGTGACCAAGGCCGGCATTCGCGCCGACATGGAGGACATGAAACGCGTGGGCATTGCCGGCGCCCAGATGCTGGATGTCAGCATCTATCTTCCGCCCGGCCCGGTGCGTTATGGGTCGGACCTCTGGCATGAGCACGTCCAATATGCCATCCGCACCGCGGACGAACTCGGGCTGGAACTCGACCTCATGAACTGCCCCGGCTGGTCCGCCAGCGGCGGGCCGTGGAATACGCCCGAACGTTCCATGAAGCAATTCACCTGGAGCGAGACGGAGGTCGAAGGGGGCAAGGAAGTGTCGGTGTCGCTGCCGCAACCGGCGGCGAAACTCGATTTCTACCGCGACGTGACCGTGCTGGCAGTGCCGCGAAGCACGAATGTGTTTCTGCCACCCGCGGAACGCCGCGCCGCGCCGCAGCTCAAATCGGTCACGCCTTATCCGCTGGCGATGGATGGACCGCCCATTGCCCCCGGGCGGGTGTTGGACCTCGCCAAATTCATGGATGCATCCGGTGTGCTCACAACCCCGCTGCCGCCGGGACGATGGACGATCCTGCGGTTTGGGTTCACCACCACCGGCAGCCAGAATCATCCGGCCGTGCCCGAGGGCCACGGCCTGGAGTGCGACAAATTTGACCTGGCCGCGGCGGAGTTTCAATTCGAGCGCGCGATGGGTCGGGTCATTCGGGAAGCCGGGCCGCTCGTGGGAAAGTCCTTCAAGGGAATCCTCTTCGACAGTTTCGAAGGCGGCTTTCAAAACTGGAGCGATGCCTTCCCCCGGGAGTTCAAACGGATCAAAGGCTACGACCTGTTGCCCTGGGTTCCGGTGCTCACGGGGCGCGTGGTTGGATCGGTGGAGCAATCCGAGGCCGTGCTGCGCGATTTTCGCAGCGTCGTGAACGAACTGATCGCCCGCAATTACTTCGGCACGATGCAACGGCTGGCGCATCAACACGGCTTGAAAGTCTATGCCGAGGCGCAGGGCGGGCCGCTCAATCCCTATCTATGCAACGAATTCACCGATGTGCCCATGAACGAATTCTGGATGCCCGACGCCACGCCGCGATTTCATCTGATGAAGCAGGTGGCTTCGATGGCCAACGTGTCCGGCCGTTCGATCACCGCCGCCGAGGCTTTCACCGCCAAGCCGGAGGACGGCCGCTGGCTCGCCACGCCCGCCACAATGAAAGCCCCGGGCGACTGCGCATTCACGGCGGGCATCAACCGCTTCATTCTGCACACCTATGTTCATCAACCGTATTCGGACATCGCGCCCGGATTCACGCTCGGACGTTACGGCACGCACTTTGGCCGCCTCAACACGTGGTGGCCGTTCGCCGGCGCGTGGGCGGAGTATGTCGGGCGCTGCCAGTTCCTCCTGCAACAAGGACGCACGGTCGCGGACATCGCGTTGTTCGCGAACGAGGACGTTGGCTATCTGCTCTCCACCAAGGCGGCCGAGGTGCCGGACGGATTTGATTTCGACGTATGCTATCCCCGCGAACTGGCGCCCATGACCTGGAGCGACGGTGCGTTTCACCTGCCGCAAGGCTCGGCGTTTCGCGTGCTGGTGTTGCCGGATAAGTGGTTTGCCGATATTGCCACGTTGCGAAAACTCGATGCGTTTCTCGCGGCTGGCGCAACCATCGTCGGCCCGGCGCCGTCCGCGCCCTCGGGATGGCGCGAGGTGAAGAACGACCAAGCCAATTGGGACGCGCTTGTGCAGCGCGTCTGGGGAACGAAAGCCGACGGGCGCGTAAAGTCGCGCAAACAGTTGCGCCCGGTCCTCGACGAACTCCACGTGGCGCCAGATTGCGAAATCAAAACCGAACCCGCGGGCGCCACGGTGCGTTTTATTCATCGGCAGACGGCGGACGCGGATATCTATTTTCTATCCAACCAAAGCGGCGCGCCGGTCAAGGTCCGCGCCCGCTTCCGCTCCGGGAATCGCCTGCCCGAACTGTGGGACGCCGTTGCCGGACGAATTGCGGACGCGACCGACTTTCAGTTGAGCGCAGGCCGCGCGAGCCTGCCGCTTGAACTGGACAAGGCCGGCTCGGTCTTCGTGGTGTTTCGCCGGCCCGCACCAGCGGATTTGACGGCTCACGGCAGCGAAGCCTCCCGTGCGCCGGATGCGGTCGCGCTTTCAGGTCCGTGGCGGGTGAAGTTCCATCCCGGCCGCCTCGCTCCCGGGGAGATCCGCATGGACGCGCTCGCCTCCTGGACGGAGAACGGCGATCCGCTTGTTCGCTACTTCTCGGGCATCGCCACCTATCAAAGCAGTTTTCATCTCCCCGCCGGGACGAAGGAGGCCGATATGCGTTGCGTGCTGCAACTGGGCAAAGTCTGTGACATCGCAGAAGTGAAGCTCAACGGCCGGTCGGCGGGCATCGCATGGACGCCGCCGTTCGAGTTGGACGTGACGGATTGGGTGCGACCGGGCAGCAACGCGCTCGAAATCGCCGTCGCCAACCGCTGGGTCAACCGGTTGATCGGCGATGAATTTCTGCCGCCGGATGCGGTATATGACAGCAGCGGTTCGATCTTCACCAGCAATCGGCTCGCTGCGTTGCCGGCCTGGCTTGGCGATCCCACGGCCACCCGCAACCGCCAGCGCGTAACCTTTGGCACGTGGCATTTCTATGGCAAGGAGTCGCCACTCCTGGAGTCGGGCTTGCTCGGGCCGGTGCGCTTGAACTTCGGGCGACGCTCTCCGTCCGGCCAGTGAGGCGAACCCGAAGAGCCGCAATGATTCAACCGGCGCGAAATCTTAGAAGAAAGCCGCAATTTCACTACTCCTTGCGCTGCCGAAATCTGACATGATGGATTTGAAATTTTAGACTTACGGGTTTTATGAAAAGCAAATCTACGGGTTCAATGGTTGCTTCCTTCAAGCTGGCGCTCGCCATCTCAGCGTTCCTGACGGTTGCGGGTTTCACGGAGGCACAAGTCGTGTTCCAGCAGAATTTCGGCGCCGGCGGTGTGCCGGGCGATTACGTCGGCACCGGTGCAAATCAATTCGACCAGATCTTCTCCAGTGGGGCGGGAGTGACCTGGAGCATTGTGGGCAATGCGCTGCAAGGCGACCGAACCACGGCCAATGCCGGGGCCTTTACCCGGTCCACGGACCTTTCACTTACCGATGGCGCGATCATCCAGCTATCGGTCAATTTCACCGCCATCGCCTCGACCACCAGTCCGGCTTTGACATTCAGCATCGGGACCGGGTTCGATGGGTCAACGGCGGTTGATGCGCCGGCAGCCGACACCTTTGCCCGGTTTGGAATTTCGACGACTGATGGCACGGATGTCTTTCGCATCCGCAACAGCGACGCCCCGCCCACGGTTGGCGGGGTTGGGCCCACCTACACCGGTCAGCAATCGGTGTTTTGGGTCGTCAACACCTCGGCAAGTTCCCTTGCCTACACCGGACCGAACGGGGCCGCGACCAGCGTGGGTTCGGACGCTTGGGACATCTGGGTGGGAACGGACCTGATCATGGACGAACACGCGGCATTGAATCCCGGTCAGGGAATTACGGACTTCAAATTCCGCATCAACAGCGGGACGGAGACGGTTCAGTTCGACAATCTGGTCATCACGGGCTTGGCAGTTCCCGAACCGGGCACGTGCGGCTTGCTGCTGGTTGGCCTGGGTGTGCTGGCCCTGGTCCGGCGCCGGCATTGAACACCAACCAATGTGCCACCTTAACCTCCCGCTGGTTCTGCACACTGCCGGCGGGCGCGAGTGTCAAAGCCGCCGCGGCGTCAGGTGTGGCGCGTGGTCTTCTTCCGCCGGGCAGTTCGGGACAAGCTGGGTTGCCGTCTGATCCACCAACTCAGACGGGATGACACCGATGAGAAAACCACGCATGTTCGCCCAAAATTCGCCGGGCCTGAATCTGGTTTGCGCGGCATGTCTGGTTTGGGCCGGCGTTTCCCGGGCCGATGAAGTCGTGCGGGCAACCCGCGTGGAACAGTCCGGCCAATTGCCCGATGGCGTTTCGCGGTCGGAGAGAATGGTGCTGGCCAACGAACCGGACGGTGGCAAGGCGGGCATGATTCTGGATTTCGATTTGTCGTCGGTCCGGTACAAAACGACCCCGCTGGCGCGCCTGCAACTGCCGGACGTGCAGAAGATTCCCGTCAAGCGGCCGGGTCAAAAAAGCACCACCGAGCGCGGCGTGATGCATGTTTTCGCCGTTTCCAGCGCGGGCAAGCCGGACGTTTTGGCCGGGACGTTGCCGGTCAAACCGGGTGGGTATTCAAACACCTACACGTTGGATGTCACCCGCGCCGTCAGCGACGTGCTCGCGCGGGCCGCCGGCGACAGGAAATTGCGGCTCGAAGTCCGGCTCGAAAGCAAACCGTTGTTCTACGAAGTCTATGGCGTGCCCGCCGGAGCGAACGGTGTTTCGCCGACCATTGAAATCGCTTCGCCCGCCGACTGGGGCAACGATTGGGAGCGCCGGCTGGAACCGGTGGGCGTCTCGCCGGTCGTCTATCGCGAGGCCTGTTTGCCGATCACCGAAAACCGCGCCGCCGAGATCGTGCTGCCTTTGCTTTACCCCGCGAAGCGAATCCTCGAGGTGATCCACAACGGAACCGGAGAGAAGTTGCGAGAGGGGCGCGACTGGGATCTGCGTGACGGCAAGTTGATTTTGCCGGCCGGCTCTCACGCTCCAATCCAGCTCGACTCCGAATTCTTTCTGGTTCAGCGCAAGGACAAAGACGGCACCGTCAAAACATCCCGGAACGCGATCAAGTTGATGGAAGGAACATGGTACCACGAGCGGCAGATGGAGGTGAGCTACGAACCGGCCGCACGCGACTGGACTTTCCCGGCGGCAATTTCGACCCTCGATCAACTGCCGCGCTTGAAGAAGCTCCTGACCAGCAAATCGCCGGTGAGCATCATTCTTTTCGGTGACAGCATCGCCGCGGGCGGGAACGCTTCCCGGTTCCAAGGTTGCTGGCCTTATCAACCGGCGTTTGGCGAATTGGTGGCCGACCAACTGGCCCGGCACTACGGCAGCAAGGTCACCTTCATGAATCATTCGCGCGGCGGGGCGACCTCCGGTTATGCGCTCACCCAGGCGGACAGCCAGGTGGGTTGGTTGAAGCCCAACCTCGCGATCATCGCTTTTGGGATGAATGATCGCTCGGACGAACGCAAGGTTTCGCACCGCGAGAACATGGAGAAAATCCTCGACACGATCCACCAACGCTCGCCGGAAACGGAGTTTCTCGTTGTGACGCCGATGTTGAACAATCCGAAACAACCGATGGGGCTGGGCCCGATCCGCTTCATCCACGACGAGGAGCTGAAGATCTCCCGGCCGGGACTGGCGTTCGCGGACGTGACCACAGCGAACCTGGAAATGATCCGGCATAAGAACTACCTCGATCTGTCCGGCAACGGCGCGAACCATCCGAACGATTTTCTCCACCGCATCTACGCGCAGCGCATCCTGGAGGTGCTGATCCCAACAGCGACGCGACCCGGGAAGTCGTCGCCGTAAATTCAGATCGCATGACTTCAGGACTTGCATGAGATTTCCCGCGACGATGCGCCACTGCCTCTGCATGTTTTCGGTCCTGACTCTCGCGGTCGCGGCCCACGCGTCCGGCGATGAACTTGCGAACGACCGCTACACATTGACGTGCCTGGCCGATCACTCCGTCGCGGTCAAAGCCGGCGATCTTCCCGTTCAGCGGCTCGCACCGGAATTCACCGTGATGTTCAGCGAACGGGATCCCGGCTTCAGCATGAATCGCATCGGCCGGTTTGACTGGCCGCAGCCACGGCCCTTCCCATCGCTGCCGTTGTTCGCACAACGTTGGGCGTTTTATGCGGACGATCCCGCGTCGCCGGCTCGAGAAATGGACGCCTTGGGGATGAGGGGTGATATCGCGGTCACGGTCAATTCGCTGGGTGAACGTTTTTTTTGCTACCACGATGCCGGAGGCAAGGCGGTTGAGAAGAAGGAAGACCTTTCGCTCAAGGGCACCGCGAATCCCTATCAGGCCGGCCAAAGGATCAATCTGCGCGCCATGGCCTCCGCCCGGGAAGGCAACACGATCACATGGCGCTTCCCGGAGCAAACCGGCTTCACGTTGAGCGCGGCGGTGGTGCTGCCACCCGGGGCGGGCGATCCGCAGATTCGCTACCGGCTCGATGTGCGGGAAGCGGGCTTTTACTCGGTGGCCTTTACGGGTATGCCATGGATAGAGGCGGCGGAGATTCTGCCCGTGCCGCAGGAGACCATCGGCGCGCGCCCCGGAGACCGGAACTATGTGATGTCTGAAGCCCACGTTACGCTGCCGCGCGTTCATCTGGCCACTGCCGAAATGAATTCCGCCCTGGTCATTGATCCGGCGGAGAGCCCGTTTCGGCTCGTCGAAGACAGCAAGGCGGTGTGGACCTACGCCCTGGCGTCGGAAAGCAATTCGCGCTTCGGTCTGATGACCGAAGCGGGTGATGGACGCGTGCGACCGGTGGCTTTCACCCCGATCATGGGCGGATACCAGTCGAAGATGAAGCCGGGCGACGCCTACGACTTTACGGTGCGATACGTTCTGCGTTCCGGAAGTTGGATGGACACTTACAAATACATCGCGCGCGACATTTATCGTTTTCGTGACCTGCGCGACAACAGCGGGCCCGGGCCGCTATATCGAACACTTGAAAATCTGATGGATTATCTGAGTGAGCGTGACGCCGGGATCTACTCGATGTGGCACGGCGAGCAGAAGTACTACAACTACTGGTCCGACCAGTCCGGCATTTTCAAACCGTTCTCCCCGTTGTTTGCCCTGTCGGCGGCGATTGTGACGGATGACGAGACGTTTTACCGCACCCGGGCGTTGCCGATGGTCGAGTTTGCGCTGTCGCGCCGGAACAATGTCTTTGCGCCGTACGACGTCCAGGCCTCGGGAATGGTCAGCACGCTCGAAGCGCCGCTGGGTTCGCCGTACGTGGATGCCGGGCAATTGACGTCGCTCGACGGGATGTTCCGAAACCGCACGTATGCATTCTCCCATTACGCGGCGAAGCGCGGGCCCGGCAAGAATCCATTCATGCATTCCCTGGCGCAATACCGGGCATCGGGCCGCAGAGAATTTCTGGCGGAAGCCGAAAAAAAGGTGGACGTCGCCCGCGCCGGCTTCATGGATCTGCTCGAACTTTACGAAGAGACGGGCAAGGAGATTTATCTTCGCGCGGCGGTCACGAACGCCTATCGCTACGTGGTCGTCCAGAATTTGTTTCCGGCGGTCCCCGACGAGATGGTCCGGGTGGATCCGGGCAATGTCGCGCCCGTACACGGCCACGCCTATCAACGGCACGAGGATTGGGGATTCGCACGGCCACAGCCTGTGCGGGCGCCGGAACAAATCGTTCCGGCGTGGCGAGTGTCCTTGATCGGCACGGAATTGAGCGCCTATCGCGGAGGCTATTGGCTGAACAATCACGCGCAATTGATGCGACTCGCGACCTACGCCAAGGACGATTTCCTGCGCGATCTGCAACGGTGGGCAATGGTCGGCCGCTACGCGAACTACGCCGGGGATTTTCGTTCGAACCGGCACTCGTTGGTCGGCGAACTGGCCGACGCGCCGAGGCATTACATTTACGATCTCAACTACTCGACCTTCAATCCGGGCCATGGTTGTGAATGGGTGGGAGCGGTGATTGACTTCATCGTGTCCGATCTTTTCAACCGGTCCGGGCGGCAGATTGATTTCCCCTCCCGGTGCATGTACGACAGCGGTTTCCGGGTAAAGGTGTATGGCGACCGGCCCGGGCGTTTCTACGATGAGAACAACGTGCGCCTGTGGCTGCCGCGTCACTTGCTTGAAGCGGACAACCAGCAGGTTGACTACGCTGCCGCCCATGGCAACGGAAAGTTCTACGTCGCGTTCTGGAATCAATCCTTCCGGCCGGAGAAAGTGAGCGTGAATTTGAATCGCGCGTTGGTGGAGGTTTCCGGCGCCCATCGCGCGCGCGTCTGGTCGGACAATGTGGACAAGGGCACAGTGACGATCACCGACAACATCCTCAATTTCGAAATCGCGCCGAAAGGAATCGTCGCCTACGCCATCGAGAACGCGAAAGTCGCGCCGGGACTGCAAACGAAAATGTCCGCCCCCGACGCCGTCAAGCTGGGAGCGGACAGCCTCGTCACGACGAACGCCCCTTTCGGGCACGTCACGGCGATGCTGCTTACGCTTGGGAAGGGGCTGACATCCTCCTTCATTTACACGGATGCGCCGGCGACCAATGTCATCTCGGCGACATTGCGTTACCGGCAGGGTGAGGGCCCGTGGGCGGAGCGGACGGATGTGATTTATCCCTTCGAATTCTCCACCGACATTGATGAAAGCAAGGGCTCGTTCCAGTGCGTGCTGGAAATCGAGAACGCGGCCCAGAAGACCCAGCGCTCTCCGGTTCTGAACCTCAATGTGAAATCTCCGGGCACCCTATGAAATCAGCACGAACGCTCGCTTCTTTCTTCGTTGCGGTGTGGACGCTCGGCACCTTGGGCTTTGCGGCCGAACCATTCTCGATCACGGACGACTTCATCGCCTACCTGAAGCAGACGACGAACCCGCACGAGTTTGGCCTGAGGCCGGACGGACGTTTTTATCCTTATTCGACTGCGCGTGGCCGGCGGATAGGTTATGACCGGTTGGTCACGGACAAAGGGCTTTATCATCGCGGTTGCTCAAAGGCCGAGGCTGAGGCCCAGTTGCGCGCCGACGCGGAAATGGCCTTGGGCGAGCTGAAACGGTACATGGCCGGAGCCCATGCTGCGCGGCCCTTTGACAGCCTGAGCCGGAAGAGTCAGGAAATCCTCCTGGACTTCGCCTTTTCCGAAGGCCCAACCAACCTTTCCCCGGCGTTCTACGAGGCCGTCATGAGCGAAGACTGGAACAGGCTTTTCGACAGCTTCATGTACATTCGCTGGGTGGAAAAAGGCTGGCCGAATACGGCGAAGAACAAGGCATTTGCCGATCGCTGGTTGGACCCGCAGTCGCGACTCCGGCCCGGATCAGCGGGGTGCGACGGTAAGCGGACCAGTCATTCGAGCCTTAAATCGGGCACCGCTGCCTGCGAATTAGAACCGGCTTCGCGCGAACGGGTCGGCCACGTGCTGGTCGGCCTGCTTAATCACGAGCAACGATGACCTTTACACTCGCTCCGCAAAACTTATGACCCGGAAATACCAATGACTTCAAAGTTGATGACCAGCTGGGCATGGCTGTGTTCGCTGTCGGTGCTTGCGGGCGAACTGGAACTGCGTTTGTGGTATCGCCAACCCGCCCAGAATTGGGAAGAGGCGCTGCCGGTGGGCAACGGGCGCATCGGCGCGATGATTTACGGCGGCGTGTTGCGCGATCATATCCAGCTCAACGAGGAAACCATCTGGTCGAATGTTCCGAAGACACCGGGGTCGGCGGATCCGGCATTTCGCGAGCAACGCCGCCGCCTGCAGGACCTGCTGTTCCAGGGTCGCTGTCGCGAGGCCGAAGAGCTGAAACTGAACCTGACCGATGCCGAACGTGACCAACTGCACCTGGGCAAGCCCGAGACCATTCCCGGTCTGGCGGGCGGGCGGCAGGTGTATCAACCCCTCGGCGACCTTTACCTGCACTTCGATCATGGCACCCTCCGCGAGAAGGACTACCGGCGGGAACTCGATCTCGACACCGCGGTCGCCCGGACGACTTACACCGTCGGCGATACACGGTTCACTCGCGAAGTGTTTTGCAGCCATCCGGCACAAGCTCTCGTGATCCGACTCACCGCCGACCAGCCGGACGCGTTGAGTTTCGCCGCCAGTCTCGATTACCGGCGCGATGTGAAGGACGACATGTATCGCTACCACTCTGAACTCGGGTTGGTCGGCAGCGTCACTACGCCGCCTCGACCGGTTTGGTCGCATCCTGGCAACAACCGATTCACGTGGGTCGGTCGGGCACATCCCGAGGGCGTGCGGTTCGAGGCACAATTTGAAGTGCGTTGCGAGAGCGGCTCGTTGACTTCCACGACCAATGGTTTCCGCGTCAGAGCCGCCAACGCGGTCACGATCCTGATGACCGTCGGCACGGATTTTCGCGGGGCAATTCCTGCGCAACGGGCGACGGGTGACCTCGACGCATCAAAGGACGGGCGTTACGAAACGTTGCGTGCCGAACACATCGCCGACCACCAGAAACTTTTCCGCCGCGTTGCGCTGAATCTCGGTCGCACGCCGGCCGGGGACATGCCCACGGATCGCCGCGTCCTTGCCCAGATGTGGGGCGCGGAGGATAACCGGGTTGATCAAAAGCAGGATCGGGATCCTTCGCTGGCGGCGCTTTACTTCCAATTCGGGCGGTATCTCATGATTGCCTCGTCGCGGCCCGGCACGTTGCCACCGGCGTTGCAAGGAATTTGGAACGACAGCCTGCTGCCGCCGTGGTTTGGCAACCACACTTCGGACATCAATGTGGAGATGAATTATTGGCCCGCGGAAACCGCCAACCTCGCGGAGTGCCATACGGCCCTGCTCGATCTGGTCGAGGGCTTCACCGAAGCGGCACGCGCCACCGCGCGCATTTCGTACGGCGCGCGCGGGCTGGTGCTTCACGGGATGAACAATTGGGGGCCAAAAGCGCCGTCCGGCAACTGGCCGGATTTTTCCGGCTGGCTGGCCCGCCACTTTTGGGAGCATTACCAGTTCAGCGGCGACCGGGAGTTTTTGGTGAAGCGCGCCTACCCGTTCATGCGTGATTGCGCCTTGTTTTATCTTGATACCCTTGCGACCGATCCGCACAGCGGTTTGCTCGTCACCGGACCGACCTATTCGCCCGAGAACCGTTTCCTCGCGCCGGAGGACGGCAAAGCGGCGAGTCTGGCGATGGGCACCACGATGAGCATGGCCATCGGCCGGGACGTTCTGCAAAATTTCGTCAAGGCATCCAACATTCTCGGCGTGGACGCAGCCCTGCGCGATGAAGTCCGGGCCAGCCTGGCCAAGCTCGCGCCCTATCCGATCAGCAAGAAAGGCCGGTTGCAGGAATGGTTGGAGGATTATGCCGAAACGGAACCGGGCCACCGTCATCTCTCCCCGCTGTATCCGCTGTATCCTGGCGACGAGTTCACCCCGGCGCGCACCCCCGAATTAACCGAAGCCGCCCGGCAACTGCTTTTGTGGCGCATTGAGAACCACAGCGGCTGGACCGGCTGGAGCCGCGCCTGGATCATCAACCTCTTTGCCCGGCTGGGCGACGGCGAGTCAGCTTACCGGCAGTTGCGACTGCAATTCGAGCGCACCACCTTTCCCAACCTGATGGACATCCATCCCCGGCTCCAGGGCAACAACGTCTGTTTTCAGATTGACGGCAACTTCGGCACCACCGCTGCCATCGCGGAGATGTTGCTGCAAAGTCACGACGGAATCATTCACCTGCTGCCGGCGCTCCCGAAGCAATGGTCCGCCGGCAGCTTCCGCGGCCTCCGTGCGCGCGGGGGCTTCGTTGTGGATGCAACATGGAAAAACGGACGGGTTACCGCTCATCGCATCGCCTCGTCGCAGCCGCGCGAGGTGACGGTGCGCATCAACGGCGAAACGAAGACAATTCGGTCGGAAAAAATGTGATCCTGATGAAGCCCGTTCTCACCTTTGTCGCCGCCCTGTTGCTGGCGCCGTCGGCTGCGATTCATGCCGCGGAACAACTGTCCCCGCCCGGCTCCGATCTAAAACTCTGGTACCGCCAGCCCGCAAAACTGTGGGATGAGGCGTTGCCAGTGGGCAACGGTCGGTTGGGTGCCATGGTTTTCGGCGGGGTGAACGAGGAACGTCTGCCACTCAACGAGAACTCTGTCTGGTCCGGCCAGCCCGGGGAGTATGATCGGGTGGGGGCCTACAAACATTTGCCCGAGATCCGGCGGCTGCTGTTTGAAGGAAAACACAGTGAAGCCGCAACGCTGATCGCGAAGGAGATTCTCGGTGATCGTCCCCTCGGTTGTTACCAGCCGTTGGGCGATTTGCATTTGACCTTTGAAGCGGATGGCGTCGTTTCGAATTACCAACGCGAGCTTGATCTGGATACCGCCGTGGCGCGCGTGTCTTATCGCATCGGAGACGCGGCCGTTACGCGGGAGATGTTCGCCAGTGCTCCCGCCCGGGTGCTGATCATACGATTGACGTGCGACCAGCCCGGTCATTTGTCCCTCAGCGCCAGATTGAGCCGCCAGGAAAATGCGGCGAGCGCATCGGTCGGTGCTTCGGCCATCGAACTCAGCGGCCAGACGGATCGCGGCAAGCCGACCGCCGGAACGAGATTTCTGGCCAGGCTTCAAGCCGTGACCGAAGGCGGCACGGTGACAAGCCAGGACGGGGTCTTGCGGATTGAGAAGGCCGACGCGGTGACGTTGCTCCTGGCTGCGGCGACGGATTATCGCGAGAAGAATCCCGGTGACCGGTGTTCCCAGGCGCTTGGCGCCGCATCGGCCCGGTCGTATGCCGAACTCCGCAGCGAGCATGTGCGGGATTATCAGCGCCTATTTCATCGCGTCAGTCTTGAACTGGGCACGGCCTCGAAGCTGCCGACCGACGAGCGCCTCCGGCGGGTGCAGCGGGGCGAGCCGGATGAATCGCTGACCGCGCTTTATTTTCAGTACGGCCGCTATCTGTTGATCAGTTCGTCGCGTCCGGGCGGCCTGCCGGCCAACTTGCAGGGCATCTGGAATGAGAATCTCGCGCCACCGTGGTTCTGCGGCTGGCATTTTGACGTGAACGCCCAGATGAATTACTGGCCCGCCGAAACCGCCAACCTCGGCGAGTGTCATCAACCGTTGTTCGACTTCATCGACGCGCTGCGCGTGAACGGGCGCAAAACCGCGCGGGACGTTTATGGTTGTCCGGGCTTTGTCGTGTCGCACCGCACCACGGCCTCCTTGTTCACTTCACCGGTCAAGGGCCTCACCGTCTGGCCACCGGCCGCAGGCTGGCTTTGTCAACATCTGTGGCAGCACTACCTTTTCACGCAGGATGTGACCTTTCTGAAGGAAAAGGGTTATCCCGTCATGAAGGAGGCGGCTGAATTCTTTCTCGGCTGGCTGGTGCCGGATCCCAAAACAGCCAAACTGGTCAGCGGCCCCTCGATTTCGCCGGAGAACATGTTTTTGGTCGGCGAAAAGAAGTTTCAATTCGACATGGGGCCGGCCATGGATCAGCAGATCGCGGCGGAGTTGTTCGACAACTGCCTGGCCGCCGCCGCGGTGCTCGGCGAAAAGGATGACTTTGTCGAGCGGTTGAAAAAGTCGCGCGCCCGGCTCGCCGGTCCGCAGATCGGCAGCGACGGACGGTTGCTGGAGTGGTCCACCGAGCGTCCCGAAGCCGAACCCGGACACCGGCACTTGTCGCACCTTTATGCAGTTTACCCGGGCGGCAGCATCACGCCGCGAATCACACCCGACCTCGCTCAGGCCGCGGCCAAATCACTGGCGTTGCGCCTGGCGCATGGCGGGACGCGAGCCGGGGGCAAAGCGGCGGACTCGGGCAACACCGGATGGTCGCTGGCGTGGACGGCAAATCTTTGGGCTCGTCTGGGGGATGGTGAAAAAGCCGGGCAAGCCGTCGGCAAGCTGCTTTCGGCCATTACCTTTCCCAACTTGATGGACAAGTGTCCTTGGGAAACAAGAGGCTTTGTGTTTCAAATTGACGGTAACCTGGGCGCGACCGCGGCCATCGCTGAAATGCTTGTGCAGAGCCACACGGGTGAAATCGAGTTCCTGCCCGCGCTGCCCGGGGCCTGGCGCTCGGGGAACGTCAAAGGCTTGCGCGCGCGCGGGGCATTCGAGGTTGACCTGGCTTGGGAGTCCGGGCGGCTCAAACGAGCGGCAGTCCATGCGTTGCGCGGTGGTTCCTGCAAAGTCCGGATCGGTCAGCGCGTGGCGGAATTCGTCACGAAGCCGGGTGAGCTGGTGATGCTGGATGGCGAATTGAGGCGCGTGGCCGGCAAATGAAAATGGCCGCCGGCTGAAGCAGCAGAAACGAATTGGTTGAACAATCTGTAATGTGACCATCGAACATAGTAAAACGATGACAGTGTTGCGAAAGGCGAGATTTTGTCTTGCGGCAACGGTCCTAACTTCGCTGGCCGCTTGGCCACTTGCCGGGGCCAAACCAAACGAGCCGGTGGACGTCCCCTCGTCGCAAGGCAACAACGCGTTGTTGAGCAACGACTGTTACCGCATAGCGGTCGAAGCCGATGGCATGCTGACGGTGCAAGTCACGAACATGCCGGCGAAACGTTTCGCACCGGAGTTTACCGTGTTGTGGAGCGAAACGGATCCGCAGTGCCTGCGGCAGATGACACATCCCAATTACCCCGTCGCTCCGCGCAGCGCCGTGCGCTGGCGGGCTGCGGGCGAATCCATCGAGTCGGTCAACGGCTGGCTGGCGTCGCCGGAGATGACGGCGGGCATGAGCCTGCGCGGAGTCGTGCGTGCGGACGGGCAGCGCGGGCGGGTTTGGGAATTTCGCAACGCCCAAGGCCACGTGGCGGTGCGAATCACGGGTGAACCTGCCCAGGACACCACGCGGCCTTTTGTGGTCGGTCGCCGGGCCGTCCTTCGGCCGGAGCGCTGGCGTGCCGGTGTGGATCGGGTGAATTGGGAGTATCCGGCGCAGGGTGAGTTTGCTCTCGCATCGGAATTGGTGCTGCCATCCGGCCATGGCGATCCGGAATGGACCTTTACGCTGACTCCAAAACATGCGGCGTTTTTCTCCGTCGCGTACACCGGAGCGCCGGATGAGTTGCTCGCGGACACCCTGCCGGTGCCGCAAGAGTGCGATGCGCGCGGGCACAAGTTGTTCAACTTCGTGATGAGCGAAGCCGATTTGCACCTGCCGCGCGTCCACGTCGCCACGGGTTCGGGCAACAGCGCGCTGGTGGCCGATCCGCGCGAGTGCCGCTTTCGTCTGCCGACGATCAACGATTCCCGCTTTGGTTTCATGCTGCAAAGCGAGGACGACCGGCTGAAGCCGCTGCTCTTTGCGCCGCTGTTGGGCGGGCCCGAATCACGGATGACCGCCGGCCAGCCGTGGGCGTTCACGTTTCGCGTCGTGGTTCGCGCCGGCGACTGGAAAGCAACCTATGCTCACATTGCGCGGGACATTCACGGTCTCCGGGATCAGCGGGACAGCTCCGGTCCGGGTTCGCTGAACGGGGCGCTCGAACGCGTGATGGACTTTCTGGCTGATCGCAAGGGCCGGAACTACGCGATGTGGGACGAACAACAGAAATACTACGATTACTTCACCGACCGGACGGGCGTCTTCAAACCGTTTTCACCGCTATACGGACTGGGCGCGGCCATTGTGACGGATGATGAGGATTTCTACCGCCGGCGGGCGCGGCCACAAGTCGAGTTCGCGTTGTCCCGTCGCACCAGCGTTTTTGCTCCCTACGAGACCGCCGATAATAAGCAGGCGAACAGTGCCCGGCGCGAGGTCGGCGCACCGTATCTGAGCTACGCGCAACTCGTCAGCCTTGACCGGCTCTTCCAAGGGCGCACGCCCGGCTTGCGCGCAATGGCCGAAGCCAAAGGTCCGGCAAAGGGAAAACTCTCCGACATGCTCGCCAAGTGGCGGCTCACGCACGAGGCTGATTCCCTCGCCGAAGCGCGCGCGTTGGCCGCAAGGATGGCCTCGAAAGACGCGAGTTTCGGCGAGGAGGATTTTTTTGATCTGCTGGAACTGGCCGACGCCACTCACGAGCCGGAAGACATCCCCAGAGCGCTTGAAGCCGCCTATCATGTCGCGGCCAGGCTGAATCTTTATCCGGTGCCGCCCGATACGACGGTTACGGTGGATCGCGGCGGATTGGCCCCGGTGCATCTACACTCGTTCGGCCGGCATCACAACATCTGGGGATTTCCGCGTCCCCAACCGCTGCCCGTTCCGGAGCAAACCGTGCCTACCTGGCGAATTGCGCGATTGGGGGTGCCGGGGCCCGCGTATCCGATGGAGTATTGGATGAACACGCACGGTGCGCTCATGCGAACGGCGGCGCTCGGACGCGACGAATTTTTGCGCAACGTCGCGCGTTGGGGAATGGTCGGCCGATTTGGCAATTATCCCGGCGACAACCGGTCGCAGGATTCGTTGGTCGCCGAGTTGCCGGATGCGGTCGAACACCGGCCATGGGATTGGAATTTTGCCACGGTGAATCCGGGACATGCGTGGGACTTTGCCGGCGCGGTGCTGGATTTCATCGTGAGTGACGCCTTCGAGCGCTCCCGCGGCGCGATTGATTTCCCTGCGGTGAGCGCAGCCGGCAGTGGTTTTCGGGTGCGGATTTACGGAAGCGAGCCGGGAAGGTTTTACGACGACCAGAACGTCCGGCTCTGGCTGCCGCGCGGGCTGGTTCGGGCGGACACCCGGCAGTTGGATTGGCTAGCCGGGTACGGCCATGGCAATCTTTACCTTGCCCTTTGGAATCAGTCTTTCCAGCCAGTGACGGCGACGGTTGAACTCAATGATCGCCTCGCGCAGTTTGACGTGGGCCAAGCTGCACGTGCATGGCGGGATAATCAGCCGGCGGCTCCGCTCCGCCTGAACGGAAATCGCCTCGCCGTGACGGTTGCGCCGAAAGGCATCGTCGCTTTGGCGGCGCCCGCTGCCGTCCAGCTTGGGCTTCAATCGAAATGGTACGACGCGGCAACTCCCCCGCTTGGTCCATCGAGTTTCACGAATGTTGCGGCGCCGTTTGGCCAGGTGCATGCGATGTTGTTGCGCCCAGGGCGCGGCTTGGTCAGCGCCTTCGTTTACGCGGAGGCGCTGCCGGAAAACGTCATCGCCGCCCGGTTGTGGTGGCGTCAGGGCGGTGGCGACTGGCAGGAAGCGAAAGATGAGATTTACCCGTACGAGTTCTCACCGGAACTGACCGAGGAGGGTGGAGATTTTGCCTGCGTGCTGGAGATTCAGGATGCCCGCCAACAAGTCATCCGTTCACCGGCGATCATTCTCGGAATGGGTAGCTCGACTCCCCAAGCCATTCCGGCGCCTCCGTCACCGGTTCAAACTCCAGCCCAAGCCCGCGATTCCTCCGCTGCGGGTGGAAACTCGGCGGCCGAGTTGAGTGAAAACTTCATCGCGTATCTGAAAAAAGCTGCGAACGGGAGCCGTTTTGGTTTGCGCCCGGATGGACGGTTCTATCCGTATTCGACTCCTGTGGGCCGACGCATTGCCTGGCGGCAACGGGTTTGGAACCAGGCACTCTTTGCGGAGGGATGCACGCCCGAAGCGGCTGATGTGCATCTGCGCGAGGCATTGCAGCATTCAGTTTCGGAGGTGCAGGCAAGGTTGCAGCGCGAACAACCGCCAGTTGATTTTGCCCGGTTGGACCGACGACAGCAGGAGACGCTCGTGGATCTGGCGCACACCGAAGGCGTCAAGGGACTTACGTCCGAACTCGTCGCGGCGGTATTGGCTCGCGACTGGGAACGGCTTGCGAACGACCACCTTTACATTCGCTATGCCGGTCACGCTCCCGACCATCCGCGCAACAAAGCCTTTGCCCAACGTTGGGGGATTCCCTGATGCCTGGCGCTTGGTTGATCGGGGCCAGGACGCCGCGCACTGACGCGAATTCTAAGAAGAAAGTCGCAATTTTGCTCAAGGCTCCGGTTCAGGCTTGTGTTAAGGTGTGAATGTGAACCGGAATACCAGACCGAAATCTTTGCGCAAATTCGTGAGACCGGCTCACATTCTCCAACCGGGAAGTTTCGAACTTATCAACCCAGCAACGCACGCCAACCCATGAAATACCGCACGATCACCATCCTCGGCGCCATGTTCGCGCTTGTCGCCACCACCGCCTTCGCCGAAAAACCGTTCAAAGTGCTGTTTGATTTTGGCCGGCTGTCGGGTGATCGGGATCAATATTTTGGCGAACGCCAGTCCACCAATACATTCGATGTGAACGGGGCCGCCGCAACCACCCTCTCGGTCGTCAACGCGGGCTATCTGAACACCCAGAACAAAACCAGTGTCTGGCTGGTGCTCAACGACACCAACCCGGACGTCTTGGACACAAGCGCCGCCACCAATGTCAACGATCTCCAAGCGGGAACAAATGTCATCGCGCGAAGCCGCATTCAATACCTTTATGCCAGTGTGAACGCTGTAACCAACGAGGCGGTTTCGGCGGGTATCCTCTTTGGGTTGACCGGGACCGGCAACGCGCGGACCGGTTATCTTGCGCGCGTGGAACGGGTGAATACCGCCATCGGCGGAAATTTCGCCACACTCTTTATCGACGAGTTTACCAACGGGGTGCGCGGTGCCACCTTGGCGGCGAGTTCCGGGTTTGTTTATGGTGCCAACAGCAGTTTGCACTTCTTGGAATTGAGAATCACCTCGGACGGGACGAGCACCAATGTGACGTTCAAGGTTTTCGCGGACGCGGATATCCCGAATGCCGCCGGCACCACCAACGTCAACCGCTTGATTGACCCGGCTTTTGATTCGGCTACGCCGGAAGCCACTGTTACGGTTGGGCTCCCCAACTATAAAGAGGGTTTTCTTGCCCTGTATGGCGAGGACAACAGCAACAAGACGGATAACAACCCAACTGCTGATATCATTCGCTTTTCAAACTTCTATGCCAAGTCGGGCGTTCTGCCCTCGACCGTCACCGTGGTCGCCACGGATAACAGCGCCGATGAGAACGGGGACCTCGGCACTTTCGAGTTCACCCGGGCGTTTCCGGATGTGGTTACCACCAACGTGGCGCTCACGCTCGATTATGAAGTCAGCGGAACGGCATCGAACGGCGCGGACTATCCCTTGTTGACCGGACAAATAACGATCCCGGTGGGGTCAAGCAACGTTACGCTGACCATCACCCCGACCGACGACAGCGAATCGGAACTGGCAGAGACGTTGACGGTCACGCTGCTCCCCGGCGACAATTACATCGTGGAAACGCCCGATACGGCCACGATGACGATTTTGGATAATGATCCCACAAAGATCGGCGTTTATACCAGCCGTAACTTCGCTTATGAACCGATTCCGCAACTGTACGCCGAGTTCACGCTGGTCCGCTATGGGCTGACCAGCACGGCCCCAACCGTCAACGTCAGCTACAGCGGTTCAGCCGCGTCGGGCGTTGATTTTACCGCCGCCACCAGCGCCAGCTTTGGAGCGGGTGAGATTACGAAGACCATCACCGTCACGCCCATAGATAACAGCGTCTATGCCGGGGACAAGAGCGTCATTCTGACGGTGGATTCCGGGGCTGGTTACACTCCGGCGACAGACAACACGGCCACCGCCACCATCGTGGATGATGAATACCCGGCGGAAACCGTATTGTGGTCTGACGACTTTAATTCCAGTTACTCGGACACCAATTACACGTTGATCGCAACGGCATTGGTCCCGCCGGATGATTACACGACCAACTTTTTCTTCGATTACCTTAACAATAGCTTTCCCCCGGCGAGAAATGGCTCCACCAATTACGGTCTCCTGTTGTCAGCCAACAAGGATGGCGTCATTGGGTCTCCAGCCTGCATCAACCTCTACCCGGTTGGGCAGAACTTCAGCAACAACTTTGCCCTGCGATTCAACCTGTTGGTCCAGTATGAAGACGTCACGGGGAACCAGGAGAATGTCCTCTTCGGAATCAACCATTCCGGTCTGGCCACCAACTTCATAAGCGGAAGCTACTCGAACGTCCTCCGAGGCGATGGCATCTGGGTCGCCGTCAGCACCATGCTCAACGGCCCCGGCTCGGTGTCGGCAACCGTGTATGCCTCCCAAAATGTCGGCGATGCGCCGGTGGCCGTGGCCCAGCCTTTGGGAACCGACCTGGCGCAAATCCTGCCGAGCCCGCCGTTTACGGTGCTGGGCGGGATGGGAATTGATTACACCTCGCCCAATAAGACCTGGGTGGATGTGGAATTGAGCCAGGTGGATTCGGTGATTTCTCTAAGGCTCAATCACACGCTGGTCTTTCAATCCCTCAACGCCACCGCCTTCACCAACGGCAACATCATGCTGGGATACGACGATGCGTTTAATTCGGTCGGCAGCCCCTACACCTACGCCCTCTTCGACAACGTGCGCGTGGTTCAGCTCGCTTCGGCGGCGGCACCCGTCATCACCGCGATCAATGTCAGCGGCGGAAACGTTGACATCGATTTCACCGGCAGCGCGGGTGACACGACGGGCAGCTTCAAGCTCCTGAACACCTCGGTGCTCACGAGCGGTTACACCACCAACCTGAGTGCGGTCATTACTTCGCTTGGTGGCACTTCGTTCCGCGCCTCAACCAGCACCAGTGGTACGGAACAGTTTTATCGGATTCAACGGCAATACTGAGATCGAAGCGGCTGGTCCGGGCGGTCACCTGGCTGCCGGGCCAGCCGTTTGACACAATTGACTTTAGGTTTGGAAACAGTTGCTGCATGAACAGACAGCACCAGGCATTGAGGTGGGCGCGCCGCCGGGGGTTTACCCTGATCGAACTGCTCGTGGTCATCGCGATCATTGCGATTCTCGCCGCCATGTTGCTGCCGGCACTCGCCAAGGCGAAACAGAAGGCGCACCGCACCCAATGCCTGAACAGCCAGAAGCAGATCGGAATGGCGCTTCAGATGTATCTGGACGAGAACCAGCAGACCACGCCGGCCCAGAATAGTTTCGTCTTAGATTTCACCGGCAACGACACGAACTACCTGGGCCTGTTGCAACAATACCTCGGGAACAAAAGCGCTCTGTTCGTCTGTCCAACCACTCGTCCCTCGACGAATGATCTCACCAGCTACTTCGGCAACGCGGTGGTGTTGGGCAAGAAAATCCCGCTGTCGGTCCAACCGGCGAGGTTGATCTATGTCCAGGAGTATTACACCTACACCACCACCGCCTATCTGCGGCCGATGCGAACGAGCAACCCATTGAAGTACGCGTCCTGGGCCTACGAGCGTGCCCCCGGTGTTCAGAATTACACGTCCCTTCACGATCAGGGCGGGAATCTTTTATACCTCGATTCGCACGCCGAGTATTCCAAAGGGAGCAAACTGCGCTCGCGAGATTTTGGATTGATCCCGGGCGGTCATAACCAGGACCAGGGTTCGAACCAACAACCGCAGGGCGGGTACACGGCGGAATTCTGAACGAAATCTGTTGCTGCTTGCCGATTGCCATGCCAATGAAGATCCGCCCGCGAGTTGTTGGAGATGTTCCCCGGAAGCCCGCGCGCCACGGCTTCACTTTGATCGAGTTGCTCGTGGTCATCGCCATTATCGCGATTCTCGCCGCGATGTTGCTGCCGGCGCTCGCCAAGGCCAAACAAAAGGCGCTTCGCACCCAATGCCTGAACAACCAGAAACAGATCGGCCTGGCGCTCCAGTTGTATCTGGACGACAACAAACAAACCACGCCCGAGCAGACCAGTTACGCCTTTGACTTTACCGGGAACGACACCAACTATCTGGGCATGTTGCAGCAATACCTGGGCAACAAAAGCGCCCTGTTCGCCTGCCCGACCACCCGACCGCCCACCAACGATGTCACGAGCTACTTTGGCAACGCGGTCGTCTTGGGCAAGAAGATGCCGTCGGTCTCCCGGCCGGCTCGCCTGATTTACATCCAGGAATACTACACCTACACCACCACCGCTTATCTGCGTCCGTTGCGCGATCCAAGCAACCCCAACAAGTACTCCACCTGGTGCTACCAACGCGCCCCCGGCCTGCAAAACTACACCTCCCTGCATGATCAGGGCGGCAACCTCATGTTTCTCGATTCCCATGTCGAGTATCGGAAAGGCAGCGCCCTGCGTTCCGGGGATTTCGGGTTGAAACCCGGTTATCACACCCAAACCACGGCCAGCGGTCAGTATGACCCGGATTTCTGACCTGGATCGCTTGCCGCTGCCGCACGGATCGAAATCATTGGCTGTTCCTTTCCTGCTGGGTGGTTTGTTGGCGTTGTTCCTCGGGTTGTCGCCTGCCCCAGCCCGCGGCTTTACCGTGGCCTTTGACTTCAACCGGACGACCGGTGACCGCGATGTCAACTTCGGCGAGCGTGAACCCATCGGCACCTTCGACGACAACAGTCTCAAGGAGTATTTCCAGGTCAGCGGATACCTGACCGCCGTGACCACCAATGCGCCGTGGATTCTCCTCAACGATCCGAATTCCGATGTCCTGGATGCGGTTCCGCCGACGGATGCAGCCGACATGAAAGTTGGGACGAACGTTGTCGTGCGAACCCGTCTGGAAAACCTCACCAGCAGCACCGGCGGCGAGGGCGCTTCCGGCGGTTTCCTTTTTGGAATGACTGGAAGCGGAACTTCCCAGAACGGCTTCATTGCCCGCGTGGATCGGAATCCATCCGGGAATGTCGGTGTGTTGTTTATTGATCGCTTCACCAACGGCCAGCGCGGAGCGAACCTCGTCACCAGCACAAACTTCAACTATGGCATCAACACGACCCCCTGGTTTCTCGAATTACGTGTCACCGGTGATGGTTTCAACACAAACGCCACCCTGCGCATTTTCTCCGATGGCCAGATTCCCGGCAGCGGACAGGACAGCAACCGGTTGAGCGATCCGCTGTTTGAGTCCCTTACGCCCACCAACGCCATCAGCGCCACCCTGTCGGGCTACTCCAACGGTTTTCTCGGCCTCTATTTCGAGGACAACAGCAATCATCAGCCAGGCAACCCCGCGGGCGGCAGCGTGCGTTACTCAAACTTCTACGCCCACAGCACAGACGACACGACGAATCCGCCCATTCCGATCAGCCTGACCAATCTCGTCTATGGCGTGGGGCTTGCCGCCAACGGCACGGTTCGCTTGACCCACCTCGCGTCCGGTCGGACCGCTGACTTCGAGCCGGATTTTAAGGTGCTTTATTCAGCCGTGAATCCCGTCATGGCCAACAGCAATGTCGCCGACGACGTGAATTTTGATCTGCCGTCGTGGATTAAGAACGGCGTTCGCACCTCCGACCTGTTTGCCGCCGCACCTTCGGTTGTGCAATGCCGCGCCGCGACGGCGGTGCTCACCAATAATCAAATCGTGTGGAGTTTTACCAACAGCGGCTTGTTCACTTTTTCTGCCAGTCTGGAACTGCCCTCCGGCGCGGGCGAGCCGGGCCTGACCTTTGGCTTCGTCTGCGGCAGCAACGGCTGGTTCATGGCCGGCTTCACCGGCGCGCCGGAGAACTACACCAGTTCCCTCGAATGGCTCTGGCAACCTTTGGTCTGGCAGGGCAAGCGCTTTCCGGTTCAGAGTTGCCTGACCCCTGAATATCTTTGCTCACTTCCTGCCACCCTGGTCGGAGTCAACGGCGGAACCGTGGGGGTCGCCGCTGACCCGGCACAAATGCCCTTCCGACTCCCGACGCTCGCCAACTCGCGGTTTGGTGTTGCCGTTCGCAACGCCGCCGGCAAGGCGCAGCCCATGATTTTCGCGCCGGTCTTCGGTGGCGCCAACTCGCTCTTCACGGCCGGCAGCAGTTTTGATTTCAAACTGCGATTGCTCGTCCGGCCGGGCGGTTTCTACGACACCTTCCGTCATGTGGCGACAAATTCCTTCCAGTTCACCGACTATCGCCGCAACGCCGTCGCCACGCTCAATCAGGCGCTGGATAACATGAGCGACTATTTTCTCAGTCCCTGGGCGATGTGGCACGATCCGGAGCGCGGTTTCGACGGCCTGCGCGACAATCCCGGCACGCTGCGGCAGGAGTCGCTCGCGCACATCATCAGCTTCGCGCTTGTCCGTGACAGCCAGCAGCTCTTCCACGAGCGCGCCCTTCCCACCCTGGAGTATTTTCTTTCCCGCTCCCGGACGATGCTGAGCCTCGCCACCTACGATCCCGACGAGGCCATGTTCGGCCCAATTGACAACTCGGCCGATTTCATAGCGGCCCACCAGCTCGCCCAGGGACGCACGCCTTATCTCGCCAACATTGCCAGCAACCTTGAATCCACGCTGCTCTCGCACATCAACGTGGGCACAACCTACAATCGCGCGCAATCGCTCGACAACGCGCGCAATTATCTCCGGCCCCTGCTGGCGATGTATCGTTTGACGAAGAACACCACCTATCTCAACCAGGCGCGCAAGGCGGCTGACGACTACATCACCTGGCGCATCAACCAGCCCCAACCCGATTTCTACGACGCCCGCCGGAGTTCGTTCTGGACGCAGATAGGGCCAATGTGGGTGGATCTGCTCGAACTCGCGGACGAAACGGGCGATGCGGGCTACCGCGACGCGGCCCTGGCGGCGGCGCAGGAATTTGTGGGTTACAATTATTTTTGCCCGGCGATTCCGAACTCAAACATCACCGTGAACATCGGCGGCAGTGTGAGCGGCATGCCCATCCCCGAGGAAACCGTTCCCGCGTGGCGCCTCTCGGAGGCCGGCCTGCAATGTGAAGCCGCCGGCACGAGTCTCAGCCATCGCGGCATTTTTATGGTGTCCTGGTCGCCGTATTTGCTGCGGCTGTTTGGAGCGTCGGGCGACTCGTTCCTGCGGGACGTCGCGCGGTCCGTCGTTGTGGGTCGCTATGCGAACTTCCCGGGTTACAATGAAAAAACGGTTTACACGACGATCTATGAAAAACCGGACTATCCGTTGCAGCCATACACGAATCTGACCTACAACTCCTTTCACTTTCATCACCCGATGCACATGGCCCTACAGTTGATTGATTTTCTTGTGGCCGAGGCCGGGCTGCGGTCACAGGGACGGATTCATTTCCCTGCGCGCTACTCGGCGGCCAGCGCCTATTTCCAACAAAAAGTCTATGGCGACCGGCCCGGCGCGTTTTACACGGATACCAATGTCTGGCTCTGGTTGCCGCAGGCGTTGCTCACCAGCAGCGACCTGCAAGTGAACCATGTCGCCGGGCACGGCAACGGCAACGTTTATGTGGCGCTGATGAATCAATCGAACGACGTCGTTACCACTACCATCACTTTGAACGCGGCGCGTGCGCCCTTTGGCGCTTCCCATCCGGTGCGAATCTGGACCAACGGCGATTTGCAGGATTCCAGCGGCGCGCTCATCAACGGTCAGATGACAGTAAGCATTCCGCCCAAAGGCGTGACGGCCCTGGCCATTGATGGTCTCGCTGCCGACACGGAAATCCAGCACCAGCTCATCATCGGCAGTCCGCCGCTGGGGCCGCGCAGCACGGCCTCCACGACCGCGCCGCAATTTGGCAAGGTCCAGGGCGCGCTCCTTTCGTTCGGAACGGAACTCACCAGCGCTTACGTCTGGTTGCAGGCCTGTCCCGCCAACGCCACCGACGCGCGGTCCGGTCCGCTCCAGCAGGCGCGGCTCAACTATTCCATCAACGGCGGACCGACCAATGTCCTGGTGGACAGCTCCTGGCCGTTCGACTTCAGCGTGCCGCTGGCGGCGGATGCGCGTTCGTTCGCGTTTTTTGTCCAGGGCGTTTCGCCAGCCAACCAGACGAACACCTCCGCCCGGTTGACGCTCTTTGCCCACGATTCCTACACCAACTGGGCGGCGGCGAATTTCACTTCCGGCGAACTCGCCAATCCGGCCATCAGTGGCAGCACCGCTGACCCGGACCATGACCGGCAGGTGAATTTCATGGAATATGCGTTTCTGACCAATCCCAAGGTCACCAACTCACCTGCGGTTCTGAATGCCACCTTGTCCAACGGCGTCGTTTACCTGGGCTACACGCGCAACGCGCAGGCGACCGATGTGTTGTTCGTGCCCGAAGCCTCGACGAATCTGGTGACCTGGACGAATGAACCGGACGTTGTGCAGCTTGTGAACATTGTCGAAAACACCAACGGCACCGAAACCGTCACTTTGCGTGACGCCGGACCGATGGAACCGGGTGCAAAATATTTCCGGCTCAGACTGACGTATTTGCCATAGGGAAGGAGAAACTGGGATGAAGTTCATGATGGAGATTTTGGGACGACTGCGAACGGGTTCCCGCTGGTTGCCGGTTTGCTTGCTGGCGGGCTGGGCCTTGACCCCGGCCACGTGCGCGGCCGATCTGACCAACGATGTTTACGCCATCACCCTGCAAGGGGACGGTTCGGCGGCGGTGGTGGTGGCGGGAGTGACGCCGAAGATTCTGCGGCCGGAATTCAAGGTCCTGTTCCGTTCCACCAATCCCGGTTTTCAATACGCCGAGTTCCCTTATCCACTTTGGTATGTTTACGGCGGAACGGGCGAGCGGACGAACAATCCGTTCCTGGCCGGCGCCAAGACGACCCTGCTGGCCAGCCAGGGACAGATGATCGGTGGCAAACTGGCTTGGACCTTCCCGGCGCAGCCCAATTTTGATTTGTCGGCGGAGCTTTCATTGGGCGCCGGACTGCAGGACCCGGTGATCACCTACACGTTAACCGCGAAAGCCGCCGGCTGGTTCATGGCTGCCTACTCCGGCGCGCCGGAATTGCCGCCGGCCCAGATCGAAGCTGTGCCGCAGCCGGCCACGCAATATTCCACCGCGCCGGGTTACCGGTTTCCGGACAATCCCGTCCTGAAGCAGGAACACCTCTGCCAGTTGCCCATGGCGCTGTTGAGCAGCGGCGCGGAGAATTGTTCACTCATCGTGGATCCCGATTACGCGCCGTGGCGGCTCGCGCATCAGTACAATGCGATTTTCGGCGTCGGCCTTCGCAACGAGGCCGGCAACGCGCAGCCCCTGGTGTTTGCGCCGATGATGGGCAGCGCGACCTCCCAGTTGACCAACAGTCAGAGCTTCACCTTCGCCCTGCGTTTCGTCGTCCGGCCCGGCTATTGGAGCGACACCTACCGCTACATGGCCCGCAGCATCTACGAGTTCAGCGACCAACGCGACAATAGCGGCCCGGGCTCCATCAACGACGTCATCGCGAACCTGGTCCATTACGTCACGGATAAAAGCGGGAGCAACTACGCGATGTGGAGTGACGAGCAGAAGTTCAACGATTATTTCACCGACCAGCCCGGCGCTTACAAATTGCTCTCGCCGCTCTACGGCATCGGTGCGGCCATCCTGCTGGACGATGAGGATTTTTACCGGCGGCGCGCGTTGCCGATGATTGAGTATGCCTTGAGCCGCGAAAAACAGACCTTCTTTCCTTTTCCGACCAACGACCTGGGAACGGTGGAGGCGAATCGGAACATGAATGGGCCGAACATCGGGTCGGATGCGCTCGGCGTGCTTTACGGTCTTTCGCAGGAACGCAGCGCGGCTTTCCGCACCTATGGTTTGCAAAAAGGTGTGGTTCGCGCCTACACCCGGTTTGACGACGTGCTGGAATTTTACCGGCTCACCGGCGATGCGGCGGATCTGGCTTACGCCATCGCCGGCGCCGACTATTGTCTCGCGAACAACTTGATCGGCCAGGACTACATGGCGTGGCTGGAGATGTTCAAGGAAACCGGGGATTCCAATTACCTCGCCGCGGCAAACCTCGCGGTGCGCAACTACGAGCCGGACCTCAACGTCTCGCCGCGCATTCCGGCCGCGAACATCCTCGTGGACACGAACAACCAGGCGCCGATTCACTGGCAAAGCACCGGTCGGCATCTCCAATGGGGCTTCCCGCCGCCCGAACCGATGTATGCCCCCGAACAAAGCGTGCCCGCCTGGCGTCCGGCGCTGACCGGACTCCGGCCGGAGTCTTACCGTGGATTTACCTTCGTTCACTACGCTGCAGGCATGCTGCGGCTGAGCCGTCACTTGAACGATGATTTCACGCGCGACCTGGCGCGCTGGGCCCTGGTCGGCCGTTGGGGAAACTTTCCCGGCGAAATTTTCTCCCGCGACTACTCGCTCGTCTATGAGCAATCCAACTATTGCGAGCATCCCCTCCAGTACATGACGTTCACTTCAATGCACTTTGGCCATCCGTGGATGTATCTCGCCTGGGCGCTGGATTTTCTGGTGTCGGACACGTTTCACCGTTCGAACATGGAAATTGATTTCCCCTCGCGCCCCGTGCGTGGAAGTTTTCCGTGCAATGTTTACGGCGACCGCCCGGGCCGGTTTTACGACGAAACCAACGTGAATCTCTGGCTGCCGGTCGGCCTGCTCTCTGTGAGTAACCGTCAGGTCAATTATCTCTCGGCCTACGGCAACGGAAAACTCTACCTCGCCATCGTCAACCAATCCTTCAACGCGGAAACGACGACCATCACCTTGAACTCGAACCTCGTGAACTTCGGCGCGTCGCACCCGGTCCGAGTCTGGGTCGAGAACGCTTCACAACCGTCAATCAACGTCACCAACGGCTCGCTGACGGTTCAAGTTGCGGCGAAAGGCATTACCGCCCTGGCCATCGAGGGCATCAACGTCCAGACCCGCTTGCAGCAGAAAATGTTTGATCCCGCGGCGGTTTCAACTCCACCGGCAAGTCTCGTCCGCAAGAGCGGGCCCTACGGAAAACTCGTCGGCCTGTTGATCTCGATGGGGCGCGACCTGGCCGAGGCGTACGTCTATACCGACGCCCTGCCCGAGGAAATTACCAAGGCAAAACTGCGGTACGACGTGGGCGGCGGCTGGACGGAAAAGGAGGATCTGTGCTTCCCGTATGAATTCAGCATCCCGGTGAGCCATACCAACCCGGCCATGCAATGCGAGTTCTTCGGCACGCTGACCAACGGCCAGGAGGTGCTCATGGGCACCCTCACGCTGCCGGGTGATCCCAACATTTACATGGATGCCAGCGCCGCACCCGGCGGCGACGGCACGTCGTGGGCAACGGCTGTCAACGACATCAACTCCGCCCTGGCCACGGCCTTCGCCGGCAATCAGATTTGGGTTCGGAGCGGCGAGTACGTGCTCACGAACACACTCACGCTTGCTTCCGGCCTGCAACTTTACGGTGGCTTCGCGGGCACCGAAACCAACCTCGCTCAACGGACCGGCATCAATTCCGCCAATGAAACCATCCTGCGCCAGACCACGCCCGGCCTGCGCGTGGTGGACATCAATTCCAATTCCAACATTCGTCTGGACGGCTTCACCCTGACCGGGGCGACCAATGTCAGCGGCGGTGGCGCCGGCCTCCGTCTGTTCCACGTGCCGGCCAGCGTGGTCGTCGCCAACTGTCGCATCACGGGCAACTCGGACTCCGCCGTGGACGGCGCGGGCGCGGGCATCCGGCTCACCGCGTCCACGCCGACGATGATCAACTGCGAGATCAGCGGCAATTACGGGCCGCGCACCGGGTCAACCGGCGGCGGCGGGATTTATTTCGATGCGACTTCCGGCGGCTTTTGGACGAACTGTGTGGTCGCCGCCAATCGCACCGAAGGCGACAACGGCGCCGGGGCGAACGTGCAGTGCGGTGACGGCTATGGCCCGATGTTCGTTGGCTGCGATTTCATCAACAACGAATCCGGCAAGAATGGCGGCGGCGTTTACGGCAAGGGCGATTTTTCGTTCATCAATTGCAGCTTCGCCGGCAATCAGGTGCGGACTCCCACCGGCAACTCGGCCGGCGGCGGCGGTTTGTTTGCCTACAACACGGGTTCGGATGTGCTGCTGGAGAACTGCATCGTCAGCGGCAACCGGGTCGGCACTTCCGCCGAGGCGGGCGCGGGGGGTGGCGTGTTCGTCAGCACGGTTCAGAGTTTCGTGATGCGGAACAGCATTATCTCCGGCAACTCCCTCACTGGCAGCAGCCTCAGCCGCGGTGCCGGCGTGCACGTGGCTTCCAGCGCCAACATCACAAACGTGACCGTCAACAACTGCACCATTGCGGATAACGACCAGTTGGTCACGACCACGGCCGGCGGTTTCAACAACGTCAACGCCACCGCGGGCACGGTCTTTCTGCGCAACACCATTCTCGCGGGTAATTCGCAACTCGCCCGTAGCGGCACCATCACGGAGAACAGCAATCTTTACTTCGGCAACGGCACTGACGGCGTGCCGGTGGGCGATCCGAAATTCGTCCACGCAACCACCAACGCCATCGCTGGTACATGGGTTGCCGTGGATGCATTCAATCCTGCGCCCTTGAGCGGTCGCGGAACGACGATCCTGACGGCCAACGGATCACCTTTTGTGCCCGACGCGCTGGCGGGCCGGCTGATCAACCCCAAGGCCGGCCAGAAGCGGCAGGCTTACATTCTTGCTAACACCGCGAACACAGTGACCGTTGTCGGCGACATGGCCGGCGACGTGGGCGTTTCGCCGGGTGACGCGTTCGCCGTCATGGATTATCAATTGACCCCCGGCTCGGCGGCCATTGACGCGGGCAACGCGCTGACCGCAACGCTTCAGGACATTAACGGCACGAGCCGTAACGGAGCGCCGGACGCCGGGGCATTCGAGTTCGGCGCGGGCGAGGATCATTCACCTCCGACGGTGATGCTCACGGCGGCGAACATCACGCAAGGCGGCGCATCTACGCACAATTTAATCGTCACTTACTCCGACAGCACGGCCGTGGATGTGGCGTTCATTGCCAGCAATGACCTCCGCGTGACGGGGCCAAACGCTTTCGACCAGTTGGCGACGCTGGTGAGCGTGAACCTCAGCAGCAATGGCACGCCGCGAGTGGCGACGTATCAAATCGTCGCGCCCGGCGGCGCGTGGAACTGGGACGACAACGGCACCTACTCAGTGGCGCTGGAGCCGGATCGCATTCGCGACACCCAGGGAAACATCACGCCGGCCGGAACGTTGGGCGTTTTCGACGTGGTCATTCCGCCGCCGCCGGGCAACTTCGAGCACCGCTTTGACTTCTCCCTCGCCACCGGGGATCGCGACCGCAACTTTGGCGAACGCCAGCCCGGCAACACCTTCGATGTCAACTCCGGCAGCACCAATCTCATCGTGACCAGCGGCGGCTATCTCACGGCCTCCACGGCGGCAAAGGCGTGGATCATTTTGAACGATACCAGTCCCGACACCCTGGATGCCGGGCCGACCAACGCGAACAGCCTCAAGGCGGGCACCAACCTGATCGTCCGGACCCGCATCGAGAATCTCACCAGCGGAACCGGCAACGAGGATATTTCCGGCGGCATCCTGTTTGGCCTGACCAGCCTCGGGTCCGGCGCGAGCGGATTCCTGGCGCGCGTGGACCGCGGGATCGGCACCAGCCAGGTTTACCTCGACCAGTTTGCCAACGGAATGCGGGTTGCCAATCTGGCGACAGGCGTTTCCGGCTTCAGTTGGGGCGCGAACACGACCCCGTATTTCCTTGAGCTGCGGATTTCGTCTGATGGCCCGACAACCAATGCCGTGTTGAAGGTTTTTTCCGACGCCGCCATTCCCGGAACCGGCGGCGACAGCGCGCGCCTGGTGGACGCGGCATTTGACACGCAAACGAACCTCGCGAGTGTCAGCGTCGCCCTCACGAACTACGCGGGCGGTTTTCTCGGTTTGTATGTGGAAGACAACAGCTCGACGAACGCCTCCAATCCGAGTCTTGGAAACATCCGCTTCTCCAACTTCTACAGCCGGTCGAGCCAGGCGGAGGCTGCGGCGCACGTTCCCATGATCACCGGTCTCCGCGTCACCGGCGGGAACGTGGAAATAGATTTCGCCGGTGACAACGGCGATGCGGCATCCGCCTTCCGGTTGTTGAGCGCGTCCGCGCTAACGGAGTCTTTTGTCGCCGTCGCCCCGCCCGCGAACATATCCGGGCTTGGCTCGGGGAATTTTCGTGCGACCACTCCCTTGGCGGGCAACGTGCGTTTTTACCGGATTGAGCGAATCGTCCAATAACCCAATATTCCCTGCATGAACCGTCTTCTCCTTTCAGCTTCGCTGTTTTGCGCCGCCCAGTTGCTCCTGCCGCTTGCATCGGTTTATGCCGCGGATGCCAGACCCGCCCGACCGAACGTTGTCATTTTCATCACGGACGACGAGAGCTGGCTCGAGCGCAGCGCCTACGGCTGGTCGAAAATTCCCACGCCCAATTTTGATCGCGTGGCGCGGCAGGGCGTCCTGTTCACGCATGGATACACTTCCGCCCCTTCCTGTGCGCCTTCACGCGCTTCGCTGCTTACGGGACGCAATTTCTGGGAGTTGGAGGAAGGCGCATTCATTCAGGCCTGGCTGCCCGCGAAATTTGCCACGCTGCCTGATCTGATGGAGGCGGGCGGTTACTGGGCGGGCTACACCGGCAAGGGCTGGGGGCCGCCGGACAGCTATGCCTGGGGAACTGATACACTTCCGCAATCCGGCCGGAAGCGTAACCCCGCGGGCAAGGCGTTCAATAACATCAAGCGCCAGGCCGAGGCGGGCATGAGCCCCATAGACTATCCGGCCAACTTCGAAAAATTTCTCGCGGAACGCCCGCAACCGAAACCGTTTTGGTTCTGGGTCGGCTCGGTGGAACCGCACACCCCCTGCGCAAAGGATAATTATCCCAAGCTGGAGGCGAAATACGGCATCAAAATCAGCGACATCAAAGTCCCGGGCTTCCTGCCGGACACCACGGGCGTGCGTCGCAGCCGCGCCAACATGCTTTATGAAGTCTGCCATGCGGACGAAGACCTGGGCCGGATCCTCAAAATCCTTCAGGACCATGGGGAACTGGATAACACGCTGCTCATGGTGACGGGCGACAACGGCACCCAGGTGCTCAGGTCCAAGGCGAATGTGTACGACTGGGGCTTGCACGAACCGCTCGCGATGATGTGGCCCGCACGCGTCAAACCGGGACGGCGCGTGGAGGATTTCGTCAGCTTTGTTGATTTTGCCCCGACCATCCTGGAGGCGGCCGGGCTGCCCGTGCCCAAGGAGATGAGCGGACGCAGCTTCTTGAATGTCCTGTTTTCCGGCGCTTCCGGACAGGTGGATCCAACGCGGACGTGGGTCGCGGGCGGCCTCGAATGGCACGGTGAAAATGACCCGGTCAACCTCGCGGGCCGGATGATTCGTGACAGCCGCTACCAATACATCGTGAACCATGGCACGGGTCCGCGGCGGGTGATTGATCCGGCCAAGGCTCTGCCAGACTCCCGCTATGAGCACACGGCCGAGACGGGCAACGAGATTGATCTCATCATGAAGCATCCCAACCATCCGGCGGCGAAGCGGTTCACGCAGCTTTTTGTCAGTCCGCGTCCGCACGAGGAACTTTACGATTGCCAGGCGGATCCCTGGGAGTTGAACAATCTGGCAGACTCACCGGATCATGCCGCCATCAAGGCCAGGCTCAAAAAGCAACTGGAGGCATACCAGCGCCAGACCAACGACCCGCGCATTACCGGCGAGATGGACACATTTAATCGCACCCGTGCCTACGTGATCGAGCGGAAATACGGAAAAGAGGGTTATGGTACCAAAGAGGGGACGGGTAATGAATGAGCATTGGCGGGTCCGGGCGGGCCAACTGCTACAAGCGGTTTGTCTGGTTGGTTCGGCCTGGCTTCTGTTCCTGCCTTCGGTGGCATCGGGTGAAATCCTGCTTCTGAGTCCGCGCGGAACCTCTGCGACAAAATCGAGATTCGAAACCGCCTTCCTCTCGGTCACGCCCACCGGCAATGCCTTTCGGCTCCGCTCGACGCCGGGTGACGCGTGCCCGGCACTGACACTGCGAGCACCGGGGGGTAAGTGGGACTTGTCGGCGCATCGCTTCGTGGAATTCGCCCTGACCAACTCCGGTAAGCTGGACGTCGAGTTCACACTTTGGGCGCTGTCGCCGGGCGGTTGGAGTGGGGCGAGCACATATCCACTGAACACCAACGGGCGCGTGGTTTTAAAGCCGGGCGCCGGCGGCATTTTTCCGGTGGATCTGTGGGCGCAGTTCCCGGGTCCGGATACGTTCTCCGGGGTCGTAGAACATTCAAACATTGACAGCCTGCAAGTCGTCATGCAACGCACCCGGAGCAACGCCAATCCGCAATTGGACCTTGTCTCGGTCCGCGCGACGGGCAATCCACCGGCTGAAAAACCTGACACTTCGAAGCGCGTGTTTGTTCCTTCAGTCACCGAACAACCGCCCGCACCCGGCCGACGGGTGTGGCGAATACTGCCCGCCTACTCCACAACCGGCTTGCGCCACGTGCTCTCGCTGCCTCGCAATTGGAAATCCGGCGCGGCGTTCCCGATCATCGTCGAATACACCGGCAACGAATTCTATTACAAGTTCTGCCATTCCACCGGTTTCACCGAACAGGGCACGATGGCCTGGGGTCTCGCGCGGAATGAGGATTTCATCTGCCTGAATCTGCCGTTCGTTTCGCCGGATGGTCAACGCGAGCAGCACTCGGGTTGGGGCGACGAGTCAAAGACGGTTGCGTATTGCCTTGCCGCGTTGCGTGATGCGTTCGAACATTTCGGCGGCGATCCCGGCGCGGTTTTGCTTACCGGCTTTTCGCGCGGCCGGATTGCGATGAACTACATCGGCCTCCGCGACGACCGCATCGCGGATGTGTGGTTGGCGTTCATCGGAGATAACCCGGGCAGCAAGTGGCCGGGCGGGAACGGTTGGAACAACAGTGGCGTCGGTTGGGACGAACGGGCCGCGCGTTTGAAAGGCCGCGCCTGGTTCGATCAACACCCGCGATTCGGACCCGGGGTTCATGTGGACGTCGAGTATCTCGAGGACTGCCCATCCACGGTGCACACACGCCAATGGTTGCGTGAAGTCTTGAAAAACCGCCCGGGCACGCATGAGGTGCGGGGTCTCGTCACCGATGCCCACGGCAAAGGCCTGGCCGGAGTTCGCGTCGCCAGCGGGCCGACGCGCTTTGCCTTTACCGATGCGGAGGGCCGCTACACGATACGCTCCGTCGTGGACGGTGACCGCGTTGTTGTGGTGACAAAGCGGGACGTCAGCTTCGATCCCCCGTCGCGGAACATCATCGTCAAGGGTGCGGACGTGGCGGAGGTCAACTTTCGCGCCCAGTAGCAGCCGGCAAATTCGAACCGGTTGAGGGTTGTGGCAATTATGCTCGTGCGTTCAAGCCGGTTCACGATTAAACCATCCGCATGACGCAGAACGGTATTCTTCTGGCCGGTTGTTTCCTGGCGTTCGCCGGGATGGCGCAAACCGGGAATGCAGCCGATTTCGCACCAGCCGGCGATGGGCGGGTGCGGGTGACGGTTGGCGAACCAACCGCCCGCGCACAGACCGTGCGCGTTCCGCCGCCTTCGATGGTATCCGTGAAGTCCGAACGCTACGCGACGTTGCCCGTGTTCAATCCGGCCGCCGCCGGCTGGGTCAAGGGCGCGCAACTGCAAGGCGTCAAGGCGCAGGAAACCACCACGCCCGGCTTGCTCGAAGCGGACAGCCTGGTCGTGCGTGACGGGCCGGGTTCGCATGCCCGGGTTTTCGAACGGGGTAGAGATTACGAGTTCGATCCGTTTTGGGGGACGTTCGGGCGCCTGACCAACGGCGCCATCAATCCGGAGCAGCCCGTGTTCGTGAGTTACCGGCACGCGTTGTCCCGTCTCGACGCCGTGGTGTTGACCCGTTCCGGTAAAATAAAGTTGCGAAAGGGTGAAGCCCGTCCCGCGGCGCCGTTGCCGCCAAAAAACAATGAAGGCGAACGCCATCTGGGCAACATCTGGCTGCCCGGCGTGCTGACGAAACTTGGCCCGGAAAATTTGTTTCCCATCTTGGAGATTACATATCCCGAACCGCCGAAGCCCAGTCCGTCGGTGGCAGAACGATTGTTGCCCAAGACGCTGAAGAAGCTCCAGTCCGGCGAACCGCTGCGCATCCTCGCGTGGGGCGACAGTGTCACCGTGGGAATGTATGTGCCGGACTGGCAGCACAACCGCTGGCAGGAACAATTCGTGACGCGGCTGCGGCAGCGGTTTCCCCGGGCCAACATCGAACTGATGACGGAAGCGTGGGGCGGGCGGAACACAAGCAGTTATCTGGGTGAACCGCCGGGGAGCGAACATAACTACCGCGAGAAGGTTCTCGATGCGAAGCCCGACCTCATTGTCTCGGAATTCGTGAATGACGCCGGCATGAGTGTAACGCAGACGGAGGAGCGGTACGCGAAATTACTCGCCGACTTCCAGGGGATCGGCGCCGAATGGATCATTCTCACGCCGCACTACGTCCGGCCTGATTGGATGGGCCTGACGAGTCAGCGCGACATTGACAACGATCCGCGGCCTTATGTGACCGGGCTGCGCGAATTCACAGCCAAACATTCCGTGGCGCTGGCCGATGCGTCGCGGCGTTACGGGCGGCTTTGGCGGCAGGGCATTCCGTATAACACGCTCATGTTGAATTCCATCAACCACCCCGACGCGCGCGGGATGAAGATTTTCGCGGATGCGTTGATGGAATTGTTTCCCTAAACGAGCGACGGATTGCAGGTGGGCTGGAGTGGCTTCAACAACTCTGTGGCTGCCCGCAGAAAGTGGTCGCTGCGTTCTCCCTCACCTTGACCCTCTCCCGCTGGGAGAGGGAACAGGTATCGCACATTTCTTGATTTGCCAATGGACATCCGGCAAATCCCAGTCCTCCGAAGTTCAAGAGGCTGGCCACGATTCTCCCTCTCCCAGTGGAGAGGGCCGGGGTGAGGGAGGGTCGTAATCGATGCTCTACTTCCGCTTGTTCTCAAACCACACCGGCCCGCCCCATTTGCCGGTGACGACCACGTCAATGTCACCATCTTTGTCGAGATCCACGGCGCAAAGTTCCACGCCGGAGCCGATGCCTTGATCGAAGGAAATTTCGTGTTTGGTCCACGTGGGATTCTTCCCGCGCTTGAGTTCATACCAATAGACACCCAGTTTACCGTTTTCATCAGGGTCATTGCCATTGTGCGCCATGAAGCGTTTGCCGGTGATGAGATCGGGTGTGCGGTCACCGTTGATGTCGGCCAAGGCGAGGCTGTGCGGCTGACTCCACGAGTCGTCAATCCGGTGTTGCTTCCATTCAACCTTGCCGTCAACGCGCGACTGTTCGTACCAGAAAATGCCGTAGTTGTGGGCGCTGCTCGTGATCACGTCCGGCAGTCCGTCCTTGTTTACGTCATACACGATCATTTGCGGAACGTGGTCGGGTTTGCTGTCTTTGGTCAGCACGAGTTGCCAGGGATGCTCGATCCACTCGCCTTTGCGCGGATCGCCGGGCGCTTCATACCACGCTTCCGTCCGCAACACGTCCGGGCGGCCGTCGCCGTTCAAATCCCCCACACCGCCACCGAAGTTCATTTTCTTTTCGTCAATGAGGTGCTTCACCAACCCGCGCTCGCCGGAGGGCAGTTTGCCAATCTCATACCAGGCCGTCACCTGGCTATGCGCCAGAATTTCGCCGGCCTTGCCGTCGCCATCAATGTCGCAGAGTTCGCCGGCTTCGTAATTTGCGTTCGTATCCACAACTTGCTCGGTCCAACTGCCGCTCAACTCCGCTGGTTGGGCGTACCAGCGGATGCATTTGCAGAACCAGCCGCACGACACGACGTCCAGTTTGCCGTCGCCGTTCACGTCCAGCGGCAGGTTCATGAAATCATCCACGTAGCCCTTGCCCTGCTCGTCCACCTTGCCTTCGAGCGTGCGGATTTTCACCACCTGCCACTCCGGCGCGAGATACAGGTTCGGCCCCGCCACGATATCGAGTTTCTGGTCGCCATTGAAATCGCCAACACCCACGGCCTCGCTCCGAACGTTTCCGATGCGATGTTCGACGAATTTCACCGGCGCGGCGCTCGCGAGGACTGCGGTTGCGATCGAAGTGGTTGCGATGAGTCTGATTTGGATCGGGTTCATTCTTTTCCTGCGGGTTCGAGTTTTACTGAGTCGGTTGCTGCGCCGTCTTCCACGCGGAAGGGCGTTTTTGCCAGCTTAAGATCTTTGCTGATGAGCCGGATACCGGCGGTTTCCGGGCCTTTCGCGACGACAAAAGTTTCCGCGCCCTCGGGATGCTGGCAGTCTTTGATCGTCACGTCACGCGTGTTCGTGAATGTCATCACTTCCGGCGCGCCGAAGGGGTTGATGAAAACATTTTCCAACGTGAGATCGCGCGCCTCGGCGCAACGCAAACCCCGGTGAGCCACCATGTCGAGATTGCGGAAAACGACTGTTTCAATCGGCTGTTCCGGCAGACCGTCAATCGTGATGGCGGTGGACGACACGTTCACCTTGATGTCAGCGAAGGAGAGATTCCGAAAGGTCGGCGCCGCGCCTCGTTCCGAGCCGAACCACGCGTTGTATGCTGTCTCGATTCGGATCGCATCGCCCGAGATGTTGCGCATGCGGATGTCGCGACACCAGATGTTCTCCACCACGCCGCCACGTCCGCGGGCGGACTTCATCCGCACCCCGATGGCCGTGCCGAGAAAATCACAATCGTAAACGAGCACGTTGCGCACACCGCCGGACATGTCGCTGCCAATAACGAAGCCGCCGTGGCCCGCGCGCGTGACACAGCGGCGCACCACGACGTTCTCCGTCGGCCGGCCGATGCGGCGGCCCTCCTCGTTCAAGCCCGACTTGAGGCAGATGCAATCGTCGCCGGTGCTCAGGTCGCAATCTTCGATGAGCACGTTGCGGCAGGAATCGGCGTTGATGCCGTCGTTGTTCGCGCCGCTGGTGCGGATGGTGAGGTTGCGCGCAATCACGCGATCGCAATAGACGAATTGCACCGTCCAAAACGGTCCGCTGAGGATGGTCACGCCGTCGAGCAGGACATTGGTGCAGTTGATTGGCTGGAACAGTTGCGGGCGCATGGAATCTTTCGGCGTGGCAAACACGCGCTTTTCAACGGGGACGTTCTCGATGGTCATCTGGTAAAGCCGCTCGGCGTTCTTCGTCTGCTGGCGCGCCCAGTACCACCAACGCGCGCCCTGCCCGTCCAACGTGCCGCGACCGGTCACGGCGATGTTTTCGCAATCGCGGGCATAGATGAGCGGCGAATAATTCATGCATTCAAAACCCGCCCACCGAACCCAAACCACGGGCAAATAATCCTCCGGGTTGGTGCTGAAAAGAACAGTCGCGCCTTCCTGGAGATGAAGATTGACGCGACTTTTCAGGTGAATCGTGCCGGTCAACCAGCGGCCCGGCGGCACAATCACGCGGCCACCTCCGGCCTTTGCGCACGCTTCAATTGCCCTGGCGAAGGCGCGCGTGTTGAGCGTCTTGCCATCCGCCACGCCGCCATGATCACGCAGATCAAAATTACGGTTGGGGAAGGTGGGTGCTTCCGGCCACGTCATCGTGAACGGCAGATCCGCAGGCGGGTTGCTGCCGCCCGCTCCAACCGCGATCAGGACCGGCGGTACGAACAGGAGCAGCGCAACGAGGAACTGCAGCGGTGAACTCGCCGCACTCCAGCCGCTTCGCGCGGTCGGCGGTCGCCGGCGATCTGCGCCAGCGGATGGAGTGCGCACGGCGTTAGTGCCGCTTGCGGTTTTCGTCATGTGCGGCAGGCTGCGGTTGGCGGAGTTCAGCGTCAAGCGTGACGAGTTGAGTTACGCCTCTTCAACCACCTTCCAGCCGAGCGCGTCGGCCAGCGCGTAAACCGGTTCTTTGAGGTCGCCGTAGAACGTGACGCGATGCCAGCTCCATTTGTCCCACTCACGGAAGAGCTTCTCGAAGTCGCCCACGGGTTCGGCACAAAGTTTGGTCCGACAGGCGCGGTCGTCCGGGTCGTTGGCCACGGCTTTCGCGCGGTGCATCAGAACTTCCTTCCGGCTCTGTTCAAATTCCAGCGAGGTCGTCATGTAGCCCGCGGGCAGCAACGAACGAATCGAAGCCCCTTGGCGATCCTCCGAGTGGGTCAGGATTTCAAACGGATTGGTCGGACCGTCCGGGCCAAAGACTTTGGTCGGCGCGACGCAATGCGCGTAAATAATCTGGCGCTTGGCCGTGTCCATTACCGGGTCGGAAATGTAGCCGGGGCGGCCTTGCGTGAGAATCGTGCCTGCCAGCATGGTCGCGGCGGAGCGCACGTCGCACTCGCAACCGCCCACCTGCGCGCGGTTGTTCAGTTCGTAAAAGCCGAGGCAGGGATACGCGTGAATGTGTCCGCCGTAAAAACCGCCGAGACAGTTGACCGTGATGCCGCGGGCCTCGTGTTTCTTCATGACCGCTTTCTCCGCCAAATACATCGCCGCGCACGTTTCCAATGTCTCGCGCGACACGTCTTCGATCTTCCGGGCTGACTTTTGCCAGCGGTCCGCCACGGCGCCGGCCTCGTCCTTGTCCGCATTCTTCCAGGCTTCGTTGAGTTCGGCGAAGGGCATGGGTTGGATTTTGATGCCCATGATTTCGGTCGTGGGGCCGGCCTCGTTGCTACGGACGGCGAGGATTTTCGATTCTTTGAACTGCCGGAGGCATTCGCTTGGCGAAAGGCACTTCACTTCGTCGGACTTGCCCGCGAGTCGGCCGGGACCGGGCGTGCGCTTCAGCCTCACCTTGGCCGTCGCCGCGGCGAAGTCAGCCGCCGATCCGCCCTGATTGATCACGTTGACGCATTTGACCGCTTCGGCAACATCCTTGATGTCCGACGACGCGACGAAGCCGACATTTGGAGACTGGCTGCGTTGGAAGGCGGCGTTGTAAACCAGAAAACCGCCGCTGCCGCCGAATTGAAAATCCGCGTAAAGCACCGGCTTGTCGGCGGTGGCGATTGTTTGCACCACGCGATTCCAGCAATTCATCTGGTAAACCAAATACCCATCAATGCCGCCCGTAGCCCGGTCGGCGGCGAGGATTTGCTTTGCCTGTTCCTCACCGGTGGCGGTCGAAGCCGCGAACTCGAAACCCTTGCAGCGGCGGGCAAGTTCGGTGGTGATGCGTTCCATGGCGGGCTTGAAATCGAAGCCCTTGTTCGGCCAGTCCGGGCGGTCCTGCTTGTCGCCATGCAGCGCGTAGATGATCCGGATGCGGGTTTTGGTTTTGTTCTCCGCGGCGTCAAGCCAGCCTGGGGCGGCCAACGCACCGAGAGCACCGAAGGTCGCGGCGGTGGTGCGGGCCAGAAAATGGCGCCGGTTCATGGGACAACGATTGCACATGGAGAGAGGGTGGATTGATTTCATAAGTTGCCTTTCATAATTTCCCGAAGAGCCCAAAACTGCTTCCACGGCTGAAACTAATCCTGACGGGTCGGGAAGCAAGGGGAATTTGTGGCAATCGCTCCATTTGAATTACTGGCGACTGTCCCGGGGCGCGAGTTGTCCCAACTCGCAGCACGCCAGACGAATCCAGCCGCTGCGGATTGAGGACAATCCGCGCTCCGCGCTCCGGCATTTAGAAAATCCAATTGCCAACTTCCACCGGCTCTGTGAGTCTCCGTCCGGGTCAAGACTTCGCCAGCTTGGGCTCCGGCTGGCCGGGCGACCACGGGCAAACTGATGATTCACCATGAAAGGTATACCGGTTCTTCACGTCGAGGCGGACAGCATTGCGCGCGCCTGGGAACTCTCGCTCATCGAACTCCACGCGAAGGGTTGCAACCTCAAGACTGAATACGACAAGCCCGACGACCCGCCGAGCAAGGACGCCACCATGCTCATCACCGTCACCGACCCGCTGGGCGAGCCGATGATCCACAAGGATTTTCCCGGCGGCCCGGCGGAGTTGCAGGAATACGTGATGGAAGTTTGCGACGGCATCAAAGACCACCTCGTGCGCGACCCCGGCGACGCCAAGGATACGCGCTGGGAATACACCTACCACCAACGCCTCTTCAAATACGAAGTCCCGTCGCTCAAGCCGTTCGATCAAATCGAAACCATCTGTCAGAAACTCGCAAAGACTTCACACACCCGCCGCGCCCAGGCCATCACCTGGAAAGTGTGGGAAGACAACGACTGCTACGACCCCGCCTGTCTGCAAAGCATCTGGTGTCGCTTGCTGGAGGAGGAAGGCCAACCCGTGTTGAGCATGAACGTCCGCTTCCGCTCCAACGACGCCTACAAAGCCGCGTTCATGAACATCTTCGCCCTCGTGCAATTGCAGAAACGCATCGCCGCCCGCATCACCGAACTCACGGGCCGCGCGGTGCAATTGGGCCGGTATTGTCACCTGGCGGACAGCTACCACATCTACGGCTCCTACTTCAAAGAATTTGAAGGCCGCTTCCTTGGCATGTTGCAAAAGCGTACCTTCGCGCAACGCACTCTGCGCTACGAAGACGTGCGCGACATGATGGAAGAAGCCAAACCGGTGATTCTGGAAAAGGCGCGGACGATGGGGAAGGCGCTTAAGGTTGAGCCTTAAGAAAGTCCCGGTCACTTCACAGATTCGTCAACTTGGAGTTCAATCTCCACGTCATCAGGCATGAGGGCTCGAATGAATCTTCTTCCCAATACGATGCTGCTTCCAAGTCGGGCGCACCACGAAGAGTAGCGGCCACCGACGGGTTGCGTTGCTCAAGCTGGTTCAAGAGCCACTGGTATACAGCTATTTGGCCTGCTATTGGGCTTTCGTCCGTTTGCGTTTTGCCGACGGTTTCGCCCTGGCGCGGACGATGGGGAAGGCGCTTAAGGTTGAGCCTTAAGAAAGTCCCGGTCACTTCACAGATTCGTCAACTTGGAGTTCAATCTCCACGTCATCAGGCATGAGGGCTCGAATGAATCTTCTTCCCAATACGATGCTGCTTCCAAGTCGGGCGCACCACGAAGAGTAGCGGCCACCGACGGGTTGCGTTGCTCAAGCTGGTTCAAGAGCCACTGGTATACAGCTATTTGGCCTGCTATTGGGCTTTCGTCCGTTTGCGTTTTGCCGACGGTTTCGCCCTGGCGCGGGCGTTTTGTTCCATCGCCGATTGGTGGTGGTGCATTTTGAGTGGGGCTAGGCTACTGACGAGCCGGCTCGCGAGTACGCTCGCCCCACCGAAAGGGAAAATGCACCACTGCCCACGGCTTCGACGAAGCGCGGGAGTTGTTCGGCGGAGGGCAGGACCGTGAGATGCCGGGAAAGAGACTTAAAAGCTGTCGTCAGTCATCCGCATGCCGTTGCTTCAACATGGCTTCGAATCTCGCCGCTTTCGCTTTCATGCGGAGACTAGTGCTCGGTTTCACGTAATAACGCCGCTTCTTTAATTGCACGAAAATGTTCTCGCGCAACATCTGCTTTTTCAACCGGCGCAATCCCTTTTCCACCGGTTCATTTTTTCTAAGTTTAACTTCGATCAATTGATGCTCACTTTCTTTCGGATGGTTCACCTTTCCGACTGCTGGAGGGATACGCCCATTTCAGGACCGTGTCGAGCGTATAAATAGAAAGCCGTTTCCGTTACGGTCAGCTCCGTCAGGAGCGAAATCTTTGTAGCGAACAGATTCCAAATAAACGTAAAGCCCCGCAGGGGCGGAATAGGCCGCTCCGGACGGAGCTTGGATTTTCCTGTCGCGCGAATCTACAAAGATGCCGCGCATGCGGCGCTTGATTACTGTGACGACGCGGCGGTCAAATCCTCGCCAGATCAATCTCCTCAAACGAATTCACCACGGAGTCCGCGCGATTCAAGATTTGCCGGTCAAAAGTTGTGGTAAGGCCGACGCATCGCATCCCCGCGCGGCGGGCGGCTTCGATTCCGTTGGGCGCGTCTTCGATCACGAGACACCTGGCAGGTTCGACTCCGAGTTGACGCGCGGCGTGGAGAAAGATGTCCGGGTTGGGCTTGGAGCGGTGGCCGACCGCCGCGATGGAAAACAACCGGCCGTTGAAGAGTTGCGACAAATCCAGCCGGGCATCAACGAGATCCAGCAGCTCCTCCGGCATGGCGGTGGCGATGCAGGTTTTGTGGCTGGCGCGAACGCTTTCAAAAAACTCGCGAAACCCGCTCACAAATTCCACGCCATGTTGGTATTCGCCTTTGACCAGCTCGGTGCGTTCCGCGGCCAGCAATTGAATGTCGCCGGCAATTCCGTATTCGGCTTTCAGGATTTCGATGGCTTCCATCTGATTTCTTCCGGCCAGCAGCGGCTTGAGTTTTTCCCGTTCGTAAGGGATGCCGTGGCGTCGCGAAAACTCCGTCTGTGCGTTGTCCCAAATCCGTTCGGAATCAATCACGACACCGTCAGCGTCGAAAATGATCGTGGTGATTCTGGAATTTCGCGTCATTAGAACATTCGAAAAGACACCCACGGAGCGCGGCCTTTATGCCGCTTCACCTTCCGAAAAGGCGTTGCTCTCAGTGTTTCCAAGGCTGAAGCGGCATAAACACCGCGCTCCGGCCGTTAAAACTTCGTCAGCTTCTCCAGTTCCCGGACACGGCGGTCAATGTCGGCGCGCTTCACTTTCGTGGTGCGGTTCAGGCCGAAGCCCTCGCAGCAAAACGACGCCACCACGCTGCCGTGAATCATCGCGCGTCGGATGTTGGCGTCCACCGAACCTTTGGCGCTGGCCAGGTAGCCCATCATGCCGCCCACGAACGAATCGCCCGCACCGGTCGGATCCACGACCGTGTGGAGCGGATACGCCGGGCAGATGAAGCATCCACGCGGGCCCGACAGAATCGAGCCGTGCGAACCTTTTTTAATGATGACGTATTTCGGTCCGAGCTTGTGAATCTTGCGCAGGGCCGTGAACACGTTGTCTACCTTGGTCAATTGCTGGGCCTCGCTGTCATTGAGCACGAAACCGTCAACGCGCTTGAGCAGCCTGATCAAATCCGGCAGCGCGATGTTGAGCCACAGGTCCATCGTGTCGGCCACGACGAATTTCGCACGGCCCATCTGGTCGAGCACATGATGCTGGAGCGACGGCGCGATGTTGGCCAGCAGCACGAACGGCGTCTTTTGCGCGGACTTGGGCAGCACCGGCGTGAACGTTTCGAACACGCCAAGCTCGGTCAGCAACGTGCGGCGGTTGTTCATGTTCAACTCGTATTCGCCCGACCAGTGAAACGTCTTGCCGGGCAGGATTTGCAGGCCGGCCAGATCAATCCGATGCCGCCGATAGAGCTGAACGTATTTCTTCGGAAAATCTTCGCCCACGACGCCGATGAGTTTCACGGGAGAAAAAAAGCTCGCCGCCACCGCCGCGTGGCTCGCCGAGCCGCCCAGCAGGCGCGGGTTCTCCGCCTTGGGAGTTTTGATGGAATCCAACGCGGTCGAACCGACAATCAATACGCTCATAGTTATTTCAAAACCTGAAATTCAATTTGCAAACGGCGCGGACGGTAAGCCATCGGCTGCGACGGCGCAAGTCCCGGAGTGACTGGAGTGACCAAACGTTCGCCAGCGCCGTCAACGGTCCCTGATGATGACCCCCAACGTATTGGCCACCGCCCGCTCGCGGCCATCGGTCGGTTCGTTAACGATCTTATATTCACTGGTTGCCGCGTCGCGGATGGCCATCACGGAACTGCCGCCGCCATCAAGATTGAAGGCCTGCCAGCAACCCAGCCGGATCAGTTCCCCGGCGAGTTCCGCGTAACTCATCCCCACCGCCACGCCGGGTTTGCGTCCGTCCACGACGAGCAGGATCAACAGCGTACCGGTGGCATCGAGACCGATGGCCGTTCGCGGATGCCGGGCCTGGCTGACCTGGGGGACGACGGTCCCGCCTTCAACCATCATCCGGTTGCCGGAGAGAACCTGCCAGTCATCCGAGGTTGGTTTGGCCAGGTTGGTGATGGCCGCTTTGCCGTACTTGTGCACGACGAGACAGGGTTTGGGGGTTTCGCTGGTGGACCAGATCTTTCCGTCGGTGACCGCTGGTCCCAGCACCGCGCTCCAGATGGCTGACCGATACGCCGAGTTGGTGCCCTCCGCGTCCTTGACGCCGCGCGCGCGGAAAAAGTCGCCGTTGATGACCAGATCAAAATCTTCGCGGGCGGCGACCCGGGTCGGTCGCATCAATGTGGTTTGCCATTCGCCCGGTCCGTCCGGGTCGGGACCGCCCGCGCACACGCGGAGCCGGACCCTGGGATTTGCGAGATTCACCTGGGCGGCGAACAATCGTGTGGGTGGGTTTTCGCGGATCTCACAGATCAAGGTGATTCCCGGCAAGGGATGATTCGTCTCGGAAACGCCGGCGCTTGCGGGCCGGAGCCACAGCGCAGCCAACGCAACAAAAACCGTTAACACCGAAGGGGCAAAGCGGAAGGTCATGCGGATCAAAATAAGCACCCGAACCTGCGCCGCGGCAACGCTCGCGCGGCGTGAGACTCATCCATGTCCGCCGCCGCGTTCATCCGGGAACAACGCCTGTGGTGTGATTCAACTTGAGCCGGCCTTCATCCAGATCAATGAACTCGAACATCGTCTGCACCGTGCCCGGCGGCAGTCCAATTTCGGCCAGTCGTTCGTTCAAGCGCTGCGTGCCGTCATCGCGCCAACCACGCTTGGTCATGAACGCATTCCAGATTTGGATTTCCTCCTCGCCCGGGCGGCGACCATGCTGGAACGCCCATTCCAGCAATGCCTCGTCGCTTTTGGAACCCTGGAGCGCTTCCGTTTCGAGCGCCGCGTAGCCCACGTTTAGAAAGCGGCAGCAGCGGGCATCGAAACTTGTGGGATACGCCATGCCGCGCGCCGCCTGCCAATCCGGGGGCAGCTTCCCCGCTGCGGCGAGCCGGATTTTGTCCAGCATGCGACCGAAATAAACCAGGCCGCGCACCTGATCGAACGGACTGCGCAAACCCGGAATGAGGGTTGGGTATGATTGTGCCATGCCGAAGGAAAACATTTTCCAGGCTCGTTCGCAAGCAGATCGCCGGCCCCGGCCCAAGGCAAAGGACGTCCCGCAACGCAGGATTGGTGACGACGTAATCAAGGTCGGGTTGAAGCCCGCCGATGTTCGCGCGTGACAGTGTTCTTGTCTCGCCGGGCCATTCTCCATTCCAAAGCACAAGCCCGGTAAATACCTTGTTGACCTGCCTTGCGGGTTTGTGAGGTAATGACCCAATCACAAACCCAAGTCCATCGCAACCGCCAGCCATGCCCTTTATCCGCCGACCACCTTCGCGCTTTTGCGCGCTAATGCTGATCACTGTCACGCTGCTCGTTCCCTTGGCTCGCGCCGAGATCGTCGGCATTGAACCGTTCGTTTACGCCGACGGCCCTATCGCTGGGAAAGCCGCCGGCTCGTACTGGGATTTCAAAAACGTTTCGCCCGTCGCGCACACCGGCATTTCGTCCACGTGGAGCAATGACACCGGCGCGCCGAATGTGATTTCCGGCAAGCTCGTCACGACCAACAACAGCGCCCGCCGCCAATACAACGGCGCGAGCGAAAGCGACGGTGCGGTCAACGAATTCAACGTCAACAAGCAGGTCTATTATCGCGTCACCGTCACCACCGGGCCGACGCTGCCAACTTTTTTTGGACTGAGCTCTTACGATTTCGCCAGTGAACGCATCTTCTTCGGAAAGACCTTTGGCTCGGCGAACTTCGGGATCCAGGATGCTGTTTTGCTGACCAACTCCGTGGTACCTGTCGCGCCCAACACCACGTATGTGCTGGTAGCGCGTCTGGATTACGACGACAACCTCATCCGTCTGTATGTCAATCCCGACCTCGGTGCATCCGAACCAGCCACGGCACCGGTGAGCGCCAGTTACACCGACACCTATTGGAGCACGGAAGTCCGGCTCGCCAGCGGCACGGGCGGCACGGTGACGTGGGATGACCTGGTCGTGGCGAACGAATGGGAGAACCTCCGCTCATTGGTCACCACCACAGCGGACGAAGACAACGGATCTTCCGGCGGCGGCACGGGTGTTTCGCTGCGTGAAGCGGTCAAATACTCGTTCCCCGGCGCGCGCATCTATTTTCCGGCCGGTCACAATGGCGCAACCATTACGCTCACCAACGAAATCGTATTCAACCTCAACGCCTCGATTGACGCGAGCCATCTCGCCTCCGGCCTCACCATCAATGGCGGCCCCGGCACGAATCGGATTTTCACGGTGAGCAGTGGCAAAGCCGCCGCGCTTGATAACCTGACGATGACGGGCGGCAATGCCGGCAGCACAACAATTCCCGGCGCCGGCGGCGCGATTTACAACGATGTCGGATCAACGCTCGGTCTGGCCCGCTGCACTTTGACCGGAAATACCGGAGACCTGGGCGGTGCACTCGGCAATTTGGGGACAGCCACCATCTCGCAGTGCCTGTTTGCAAGCAACAGCGCGGCACACGGCGGCGCGATTCACAATGAAGACGTGATGACGCTGATCAATTGCACGCTCGTTGGCAATCACGCGAACGCTTACGGCGGCGCCATTGAGATTCAGGACTCAACATCTCTCTCCCACTGCACAATCACCGGCAATGACACCGCGGCAGGTGGCGGGGGCGGCGGAGGGGGAATTGACATTTACAACGCGGGCGCGGTCAGCCTCGCCAATTGCATCGTCGCCGGAAACAGCTCGCCCGGCGGTGCGGACATCCAGACTGAGGGTTCTGCTTTGAACTGGCAGAGCGCGAACATCAACCAAAGCACTTTTTTAGTCAGCGGCACGATAACCGGCCCGTCTCCAATCAATGCCAACCCGCTGCTCGCCCCGCTCGGCAATTACGGCGGGCCGACGCGCACGATGCCGCCATTGCCTGGTTCGCCCGCCATCAACGCCGCCCTTGGTTCGACAACCGTTGTTGATCAACGCGGCCTCCCGCGACCGTCCGGCGCTGCGGCGGACATCGGCGCGGTGGAAGTTCGCGGCCTGACCCAAGACGTGATTTACGACAGTTTCGGTTTCGAATCGCCACGCTTCACGCTCGGAAATCTCACCGGCCAGGACGGAGCCAATGGAACGTGGGTTCAGACCGGAAGCGGGACGGCGACGGTTCAGTCCACGAACGTCAACGCCGGGGCGCAAGCCGTTCGCGTGGCTCGCACTGGCACAGACAGTCGGTTCTCCGTCGTGAAACAAAACCTGAATGTCGGCTCGTCTCCAACTCCGATCATCGCGGTGGAATGGACGATGAAATACACCGCCGCCAATTTGCCGTTAGGAAGTTTCGGCCCGAACTTCGGGATGGAAATCTATGACGGATTCGGAATCGGCTATTCGCTTGCCGCATCCGCTTTTGTGGATGCAGCCACGCAGGAATTGATTTATCAGCAGCCCGGCAATGGATTCCTCGCCCCTGTTCCCGGAGTTCTCGTGCCACCGGACACATGGCACAGTTACCGGCTGGAACTGGATTACGCCACTCAGACCTATCGGCTGATTTACGACGGCAGGGAAGTCCTCGCGAATGCCTTTGTTGATCCCGGCATCACTGACTTCACGGATGCGGACATTGCGGCCGTCGCCGGCGGAGGCGATCCCGCTTCGCAGGCCGCCACCGGCACGGCCTACTTCGACAGCTACAAAGTCACCGCGCAGTCCGAGCCGGCACATATTCTTGCGATCGCCAAGACGGGCGCGAATCAGGCCACGCTGTCGTGGACGCCGACGACTTCCGGTTCGCTCCTGCTGGAATCGCCGCAGCTTACGAATCCGACGTGGACGCTCGCGCCGAGCGTTTCCTCCAATCCCGTCACGGTAAACACCGTATCGAACAAATTCCATCGGCTGTATCGGCCGTGAAATTGCATGGACCCTCGGGTGGTTCGCGGTTGAATTGCGTGGCAGCGCATTTGGTTGGTCGGGCGACGGTGCTCCGTCGCCTCAGTTGGGAGGTGGCACTGCCACCGGCGCCGCAGTAGCGCCGCCCTACTAGCATTGATGAATTTGTGGGCAAGAATTCCCCAAGGTAGGGCGCGTCACTCCGTGCGCGCCGGCGTGGTGAACCCGAAGGCGTTGGTTGCAAGGTGGCTGTCTGCCAAGACCGGCGGGCAGAGGACTGCCCGCCCTACCTCCGTGCGGCTCGCACCTCGCAACCCGGGGCTGATGGATTTGAAGACGTGGGATTCACGGATGAAACGGGCACATCATGGAGTTCGCTGGCAAAGCGAGAGCGGCGACGGCGCTTTTGATCGGGCGGTGATGTCGAACAATCGAGCCGTCTCGTGCGTGCGAAAGCGGTGTCGCGCTGCGCTTGCCACCGCAGTCCAAGACAGCCCCGGCGGGGCGGCATCTTTGTAGAATCCGCGGTGGAAATGAATTCAAGCTCCGTCAGGAGCGGAATATGCCGCCCCGACGGGGCTGGGGGAATTTGGTGGCGTGGGTGGCTACAAAGATTTCGCTCCTGACGGAGCTTTCGGACGGAGCGCGACTGTGTCCGCAGGACCAGTCGCAGCGGGTGGATGGGCGGAGGCGGTTGAAAATGTTTTGCGGCGTGGGTTTGCGAACGTGCTGCGGCTGATCCCGCTCGGCGCGGGACACACCCGCGCTCCAACCGCAACGCGGTTGCTACCTTGATTTGTAGCAGCCGACGTGACTCGGCTCAAAACCTCTCATGGGAAGAATTGGAGCGGACTCACGTCCGCTGCTACAAGCGTGAGGATGAATTTGGGGAACGGTTTCCCAGGGTAGGCGCGGGTGGCCCATCCGGCACGGATCGCCTGGCCGGCGCGGACCGCACTCGTCACGCCGTAGCAGATGCGAAGGCGGATACCCGGGGCTGATGGATTTGAATCCCGGTAGGATTTCAGCAAATCTAACTCCCCTTTGCGTAAAGCTGAATTCGACCAGTGCCGTGATCCCGATCGTCGCGAACAAATTTTTCGCTCAGCTCATTAATCTCTTCGACCGTGAAATCCTTTGAAACTGACTCCACCGAAATCGTCATCATCAATTGCGCCGGCTTCCTTAGGTTCTCAGCATAAATCGCCGCCTCAAGTTCGAGCGGCGAATTCAGCGCACAAACGAAGAACACGCCATTTGAAAAAACGGGAAGGTGGGGAAGCACCTTGGGGACATTCCATGTTATTTCAGTCTCAGAGTCGTCACTCCTCACCAGCAGGTCTTTTTGCGATGGGCGGTAATGAGATGCCATGGGCTCGAAGCCCCGAGCGATTTTGTATTTGTGCAACGGGCGAACCGGATATGAACCCTCGGATTGGATCATGACCTTATGCTGAGGCTTAGCTTTCAGCCTGACGCTAATTCCTGTTGCCGTCGATCCACCAGTATTGATTAGTCGCAGCCCAAGCGGAGCATACATGAACGCGTATTTGACGAACTTGGCGAACTCCTTGAAGTATTCATGGTTTTCAGACGCTGCGAGTCTGGGTGGGGGCGGTGCTAACTGAGCAATTTCGACGTCCGACAAATCTTTGGCATATCGAATTGCAACCTTTGCGGTCGTCCCTAGTGGTTGAGTGACCGGACTTCCACCAATCAGGTATGGTCGTTTGATTTGAGCAAACTCCAATTCCAATCGCGGTTGATCGTCCTTCGTTGCGACTTCCTTTCCCCGACGAATTAGGTCGTCAGGTGATTTTTCGGCGGTCGAACTTCCGAGTCTGTAATAGACAATATTTCGAGAGAGCTTACCGAAATCATTCTTCAAGAAAAAATAGCCGTCTTGCGATGGGACAAGAATTACACCGAGCAAAAAACCGTCACATGGCACTACCTCGTATGAAAATTGTATCGGGCGCTGCGTCTTTGAATTTACGAACTGCTGCAAGTCATGGTCGTTTAGGTGGGACGTAACGCCAAGAATCTTCGCCCGCCCGCCTCTGTTCTCTTGTGCTCCAATCAAAATGAAACCATCACGACCTGACTCGGCGTTCGCCAGAGCAAGTATGTCCTTCAGAAGTTCAGACTTAACGTCATCGATTTCACCAGCAAACGGATATTGCGCCCGCTTGAAATCCAAGTAGGTGCATTCATTCTCATGTAATAATTGCTCTAACTGCTCAGGCTTCACATTCAGTGACACTCAATTCTTCGCCCCCGCCAGTTCTTCCTCAAAATCCACAATCTCTTTAATCTGCACCAGAAACCATCTGTCAATCTTCGTGAGGTTGAAAATCTCTTCGATGGTGAAGCCGGCGCGGAGGGCGTGGCGGATGTAGAAGATGCGTTCGGCGTTGGGCACGCTCATTTCACGCTCCAGCAGGAGCGGCGGCAAGGTCGCCCGTGAGTTGTTCGATTTCCGTTTGGAGCCGGCGTATGTCCTCCAACGGCCCTTCAGCCAGAATGGCGAACTTTCTCGGTTGGCCGGGCAGGAGTTCGCGCCGGAGTGCGGCGAGAGCCTCATTCATGCGTTCAAGTTGCTCGACGGTCTGGGTCAGAATCGCTTCAGTTTTCATAACGTCACACGCAACAGTCCTTTCCTCGCTTCGGGATTTTCCCGAACACGGCTGAAGAACTCAACATAGGTCTTATACAACTGGCTTTCGCGTTCCGCAACGATGATGTCGAATCCAAACCGCCGCCGGAGCAAGGTGCGGGAAACCAAAGAATATTCCGACATCGGCAGGTCGCGCTCAAAATCATGCCCGGGACGCAGCACCGCCACGAGGTCAATGTCATTCGGCGCCGGCTTGCCCGTGACAAAACTCCCATCGAGCACCAGTGCTTCGAAAAGACCGCTGCGCTGTATCGCAGTCATCAGTTCTTCGAGTCTGCCGAACAGTCGCTGGCGCGCGCCAGAGCCTTGAAATGAACCGAACTGCGTTCGCACTTCCGCGAGTGAACAATCGAATATCCCTGCGGGCAGGAATCCTTCAGAGTTCAGCGCGGGGATTGGCATCGGTCAATTATTAGCTCCTGCAAGTTCTTCTTCGAAATCTACGATCTCCTTTATCTGAACGAGAAACCAGCGGTCAATCTTCGTGAGGTTGAAAATCTCCTCGATGGTGAAGCCGGCGCGCAGGGCGTGGCGGATGAAGAAGATGCGTTCGGCGTTGGGCACGCTCAGCTTGCGGCTGATGACGTCGCGCGGAAGGATGTCGCGGTCGCCATAGACTTCCGTGCCGATGCGCCAGGGTTTGCCGTCGCCGCCCAGGCCGCTGCGGCCAATCTCCAGCGAGCGCAGGCATTTTTGCAGGCTTTCCTTGAACGTGCGCCCGATGGCCATCGCCTCGCCGACGCTTTTCATCTGCGTGGTGAGCGTGGGGTCGGCTTGCGGGAATTTCTCGAAGGCAAAGCGCGGAATCTTGGTGACGACGTAATCAATGCTCGGCTCGAAGCTCGCGGGGGTTTCGCGGGTGATGTCGTTCTTGAGTTCGTCGAGCAGGTAGCCGACGGCGAGTTTGGCGGCGATTTTCGCGATGGGAAAGCCGGTGGCCTTGGACGCGAGCGCGGAGCTGCGGCTGACGCGCGGGTTCATCTCGATGATGACCATGCGACCGTTGTCCGGGTTGACGGCGAATTGAATGTTTGAACCGCCCGTCTCCACCCCGACCGCGCGAATGACCGCAAATGAAGCATCGCGCATGATCTGGTATTCCTTGTCCGTGAGCGTCTGGATGGGCGCGACGGTGATGCTGTCGCCGGTGTGGACGCCCATGGGGTCGAAGTTCTCGATGGAGCAGATGATGACGCAATTGTCGGCCTTGTCGCGCATGACTTCCATCTCGTATTCCTTCCAGCCGAGGAGGGATTCTTCGATGAGGATTTCCGAAACGGGGGAGAGTTCCATGCCGCGCTTGGCGATGACTTCGAATTCGTCGCGGTTGTAGGCGATGCCGCCGCCCGTGCCGCCCAGGGTGAACGCAGGCCGGATGATGAGCGGAAATCGGCCGATTTTGTCGGCGACGGCGCGGGCTTCTTCCATGTCGTGGGCCGTGCCGGAAACGGGCACGTCGAGGCCGATGGCCAGCATCAATTGCTTGAAGGCCTCCCGGTCTTCGCCGCGATGGATGGCCTCGGCTTTTGCGCCGATCATCTCCACGCCGTGCTTTTCGAGGATACCCTTTTTGTGCAAAGCCATGGCGGTGTTCAAGGCGGTTTGGCCGCCGAGGGTGGGGAGGAGGACGAGTTTGTGCGGAACTTGTGGCTGCGCCTCGTGAGAGCGCGGCTGATTTCCCGATGAGTTTGCCGCGCTCTTACGAGACGCAGCCACGGACGAATCAACTGACACGCCCATGCGTTTCATCACCTCCAGTTCGCGGATGATGATCTTCTCGACGCATTCCGGGGTGATGGGTTCGATGTAGGTGCGGTCGGCGAACTCCGGGTCGGTCATGATGGTGGCCGGGTTGGAGTTGACAAGGACCACGCGGTAGCCTTCTTCCTTCAGGGCTTTGCAGGCCTGGGTGCCGGAGTAATCGAACTCGCACGCCTGGCCGATGATGATCGGGCCGGCGCCGATGATGAGGACGCTGTGGATGTCGGT
>CAYWMD010000024.1:0-90176 GCA_964458575.1 uncultured Bifidobacteriaceae bacterium
TGCCGTTGTAGGTCAAGGCCACCGTCAGGCCGGACGGATCAGTCGTGGCACTGGCACTCTTGGCGTTGCCGTCATACGTCTGGCTCAGGTCGCCCAATGTCACCACCGCGTTGCTCGGCGCAATCACCAGCGTGTTCGTCGCGCTGCCAGCGTAGTTCAACTCGTTGATCGTCCCGATCACTTCGTAGCTGCCCGCATTCGTCGGCGCTGCCGCGTTGCCGTTGTAGGTCAAGGCCACCGTCAGACCGGATGGATCAGTCGTGGCGCTCGCGGTCTTGGCGTTGCCATCATACGTCTGGCTCAGGTCGCCCAACGTCACTACCGCATTACTGGGTGCGATCACCAGCGTGTTGGTCGCAGCGCCAGCGTAGTTCAACTCGTTGATCGTTCCGATTACTTCGTAGCTGCCAGCATTCGTCGGCACTGCCGCGTTGCCGTTGTAGGTCAAGGCCACCGTCAGGCCCGCCGGTGTCGTCGTGGCGCTCGCGTTCCGCGCCGTCCCGTTATACGACTGGTTCAGGTTACCCAAGGTCACCACCGCATTGCTCTGGCTGATCGTGAGGTTTGCACCCACATAACTGAGCGCGTAATTTGTGGAGGCAGCCAAAGTGCCCTGAAGGATCGCATAGAGGCCGGCGTTCTCACCCGGCAAGCGGGTCAGCGCACCAACCAACGCGTCGCCATTGACCAGCGATCCACTGGTGGTTTGATACGTCAAGGCCGGGTCCGCGGCGCCAAACACCTTGTTCTTGGCATCCGCGATGACGGTCAATGGTCGCACCGTGACCGTCAGCACGCCGGTGTTGGTAACGACGATGTAATTCGTCAGCACGCCGGCGGGGTCGTTCAGCACGGGAACGATGGGATACGTTCCCACGGGACTGTTCGTGGTGGCGGCGGAGACGTAGGTGGCCGTGATATTGTCGCCCGGACGCACGCCCGTCAGCATCCCGGTAAAGGTGGGATTGGGATCACCGTAGAAGCGATTGGAGTTGGCGGCCGTCACCGTCAGCAACGGCGAAACCACAATCTGGAAGGTCCCGGTCACGCTCAAGGAAGTGAAATCCACCGCGGGCGGGTTGGTGTCGGTCACCCGGACGGAGACCGTGTTTGTGGTCATGGCCTGGGATTGGTCCGGGGTCCACGAGATCAAGCCAGCCGGACTGACCGTAAGTCCCACCGGTCCGGACACGAGCGAAAAGCCCCAGGTGTTGGTCGGGACATCCGAATCGGTCGCGGTGGCCAAGGCGCTCCATGCGGATTGAGGCGCGATGTTGGAATTCGCCGGAAGGGTCAGGGAGGGCGACGCGTTCAACTCGTTCACGATGACCGTGAAGCTGTTGGTGGCGAACAACGCGGGACTGCCATTGTCGGTCACCACGGTGGTGATGACATTGGTGCTCGGTCCCTGGGTTTCACCGGGAGTCCAGGTGATCACGCCGTTGGTATTGATCTGTGCCCCCGCGGGTGCATTGAGGAGGAAGTAAGTCAGCCGCTTGGGCGCATTGGTCACCACCACGTCCACGCGACGGTAGTCCGCATTCGGGAAACCGCTCGGCGAACCGCCGGTCCACAGGGCCAACCGGGGATTCACAAGCGACTGGCTGCGGCTGCCAATGGTCGTCCAGTTCGTGCCGTCCAAGGAGTAGAGGGCCGTGATGTTGCCGTTGGCTGCGTTTCGATCCAGCCGCACGTGTATGTTGGTGACGGTGCCGATGAACAGGTCCGTCGGATCCGGCACACCGGCGGTCTCCTTGACGATGGGCACGATGACACCGCCATAACCACTGTTGTAGGCGAGACCCGTATGCACCCAATTGTCGTCATCCTGATAAAGGGTGAGGTGCACCTGCTGGTAATTCTGCGTCGGCGTAAGCGACACGTTCAACCGCATGCTCAACCAGTTCGTGGACAGGTCGCGGAAGAGGCTGTTCCGCGTGCTGTTGAGAAATTGCCACAAATCACCGACATCCACCGGCACCCGCAACGCGCCGGGGTGCGCAGCCTGGTCATAGGAAACCACGGCGCCGCTCGTTTGTTCGGTATCCCGCGGCGAGCCGTTGGTCGTGCGCGCGATGAAATCCCAGCCGTCGGCCAGGAGTGCCGCGCGATTGGTGTAGGTGAAGTTGTACGTATTGGTCGCCAGGTAGCCGACATTTCCCGGGGAAGCGATTTCCGGGTCACTGGCCGTATTGGTGACGGTGAGCGTGGCGAACTCGTTGATCGTACGGTTGGTTTGCCCGGGCAAAGTCAGCGGGGTTGCGGTCACCGTCACGACAAAACTGTTGGTGGCGTTCAGGTTCTGACCGTTCACGGCCGTGGTGTTGGTGTCGGTCACCACCGTGGTAAACGTGTTGGTGCTGGGCACCTGGGAAGCCGACGGCGTCCAGGTAATGACGCCGCTGGAACTGATCGCCGCGTTGGTGGGGCCGACCAGCAACGAATAACCCAGGGGATTGGCCGGAATGTCTGCGTCGGTGGCGGTGTTGACGACCGTCAATAATGTCTGACCGATCAGCAGCCGGTCGGATTGGGACGGCAGCACCGGAGCCACGTTCATTTCATTCACGGTCACGGTGAAGGTGTTGCTTGCGCTCAGCGCCGGCAAACCGTTGTCGGTGACGATCACGGTCACCGGGAAGTTCGAACCGCCGGTGGTCTCGCCCGGAACCCAGCTCAGGATGCCGTTGGTCGAGATGGTCATTCCCGACGGGGCATTCGGGCCAAGCGTGAACGTCAGCGCGTTGGTGTCCGGGTCCGTCGCGGAATTGGTGATCGTGAGCGTCTGCCCTTCACCAATCGCGACATTGTTGTTGGTGGCCAGCACGGGCGGGTGATTCGTTGCGTTCGAAATCCCCAGGGCGATCCGCTTGGCCGAGCCGGTTACCAGGGTGTCCACAAAGAGCATCATCTTGCCAGCCACGGAGCGCATCGAATAGTTCGTCGTCGAGATGCCATCGACCGTCACATTGGTCACGGCGGAAACCCCCGTGACATCCACCTGGAAGGTGACCAGGTCATTGGTCTTCAAAGCGGATTCGAAGTTCCGGTAAATGGACGACTCCAGCGGCAGCCGGTAGGAGTCGAAGCGAATCTGCCCGACGGTTTCAACGTAGTTGGAGATGACCGTCCGGTCCCGTTGGTGAACGTACTTCGAAATTGTCCCACCCGGCGCAACCCAGATGTCTTTGCCGACGGAGTAAGCGACCGCACCGTCGTCGTTGTTCAAGCCGTGGAATACGAGGTTAGCCCACTTGCCCTGGGCAATGGCGGCGTCCACGACCGTCTTGAAGTCGGACGGATTGGGCGGGGCCGAGGGATTGTAGGGGGCCGGGTCGTTTTCGTGCGAATTGTGGCATTTCAGGAACATCCAGTCGTAGGGACTGGCATCTTCCAATTGATTGATGTTGTACCCGCGCGTGACGAGGAAGTAGTCCGCGGCGGATGCCTTTTGCCGGACACCCGCGAGACCGCAGGGGAAAGCGAAGGTGATCACTTCCGACTGTTGCGCGGGTGTGAACGTGAGGATGTCGGCGACGTTGGATTCGATCTCGGAGCGCAGCGTATGTTCATCCTGCAGCTCGTTGCACACGTGATGGACCGTGTGCGCGCCAAGCTCCATGCCGGCGTTGTAATAGTTGGTGAAGAAGGACGGCATCAAATGCGTGGCATCCACACCCCAGAGCAAATAGGTACCCGCATATCCGTTGGTCTGGAGAATGTTGAACATGACACCCGAGGAATCATCCACCCAGACGCTCATCGCCGATCGCTTGCCCCCGCGCCAGGTGGCGGCCTTGGCGCGAACATCCGGGTTCACAATCAACTTCACGTTGAGCGTGGCGGGCGTATTGGCGGCGTCGGGCGCTCCAAACTTGACGCCAGTTTCATAGATGCCCGCTGCCAGTCCCGTGGTGTCCACGGAAAGATCGAACGCCGTGGCGGCGTTACCGCTGGTGACACTCGTTGAAAGCCACGATGCCGTGTTCGTCAAATTCCAATGCAAACCGGCCGGGCCGCGGTGGATTACCCGGGCCCGCTGAAGGTTGGTGCAGGCCTGACCCGCAACCGCGTTGAAGACATACGTCGGCCGTTGGAAGTCCAACGTCGTGACCACCGGCGTATCGCTGGTGATGATCTGGAGCTTGTACAGGTCCGCATTCGGGAAACCACCCGGCGAGCCTCCCACCCACACCGCCAGGCGCGAGCCCACCAAATCCTGGTCCGTCTGTCCCATCGTCACCCAATTCGTGCCATCCAGCGAGTAGAAGCCGGTGATCAATCCGTAGGTCAAATCCCGATCCAACCGCAGGTGCAAGTTCGTCGTGGATAACGCCACGAATCCCAGGTCCCGCGGCACCCCGTTCGTTTCCAAACTGAAAGTGATCGCCGGGTTGGCGGGATAAGTATACACGGAGCCGACCTCCACGTAGTTGTTGTCGTCCTGGTACAGGGCCAGTTGCAATTGCTGGAACGGTTGGGTCGGAGCGAAGGAAACCTGTAATCGCACGCTCTGCCAATCGGGGGACAGGTCGCGGAAGAGACTGTTGCGCGTGTTGTTGGCCGCAGCCCACAAATCGCCCGTGTCCACCGGCACCCGCAACACAGTTCCCAAACCGGCATTAGTGCGGGCGTAAGCCACGTCCGGCGGCGACGTGCCCGCGGTGGTTTCCGTGTTGCGCGTGGTGCCATTGGTGGTACGGGCGAGGAAATCCCAACCCGCCGCCAGGAGGGCCGCGCGATTGGTGTAGTTGAAAAAGAGTGTGTTGGTGGTAAACGTCGTGGGCCCGCCTGAACTTGAGTTGCCGACGGCAAAATCGCCAAACGCGGTTACCCCCAGCGCGGTGGTGCTCACGGCGGTCCGGTTCCCAACGCTGCTCGTGGACCAGCCGCCGTTATACCGTTGAACCACGAAACTCGAAGGCGTCGCGCCCACGTCCACATCCGTGCCGACCCCAACGAAATTGAAGGTGACAGTGTTGGTCGCGATGGCAATGCCAGCCGGAGAATTGGTCAGCGTCCAGTAACGGTTGACGCTCGCCGCCGGATTGATGCTGGAAGTGCCGAGTTGGGGATGATCCCCCGCAATCGCCCGGGCCGTGAGGCTGCCGGCCGAAGTCACATTCACGGATGCGAGATCAATGGGCGCGTAATTCGCACCGTCACCAATGGCGAAGGTGAAGGACTGCCCGCTGCCAGTGCCAAACGACTTCCTCAAAAACCCGTTCACGTAGCTGGCAGAACCACCGCCTGAAATCGAGCCGCTATTGGCGAGGATCAAAGTGCTGCCGGTGGCGTCCACGACTCCGCTGGCGAGATTCAACGAACCATTGACCGTGGTATTCTGCGACAGCGTGACCCCCGCGCTGTTGGTGATGGTAAGATTGTTGACCGTGGCAGGCAGGCCACTTCCCGTCGCCTGGGCGGCCGTGCCATTGAAGCTGTAGTTGCCGCCGGAGTTGAACGTGCGGATGGTCGTCTGGATGTTGCCATCCGCCGTCGGCGCGGAAACGAGACCCGCCGCCGCACCAATCCCCAACGAGCCGCCGGAGTTGACAGCGAACGTGCCGGCGCCCGAAACGATGCTCGTGCCGCAATTCAAAGTGCCCCCGCTGAGGACCGTAAATGTCCTCCCCGATTCAACTGTGAGGCCGCTGTTCAGCGTCAGCAAAGCTCCGGCGTTGACGTTGAAATTCATCCGGGTCGTCGTCAACGTGCCGCTTGATCGAGTAAACGTGCTGTTGGCTCCGGTGAAATTGACGGTCAGAACCGCCTCCGTCGCCGTGTGATCGAAACTCCCCCCGGTCTGGTGGTAGTTGCCGCCAAGGTTCAGAACATACGTGGGCGTCCCGGCCGGATTCGCGGCATTGTTATCGAAGATCAACGAGCCGCCCTGAATGACCAGGTCTCTGCCGATGTTCATGGTCAGGCTGCCCGCGCTGCCACCGTTGGTGCTGGCCGCCAAATCACCCGCGCCGGTGCTGACAATCGTGAAGTTGCCGACGATGTCCGTCAGGCCGCCATTGAGATTGAACACTCCGGCCGCCTGGCTCGGGCAGTTCCACGTGAAGTGGCCAAAGGTCTGGCCCAAACCAGCGGGGGGATTGACGTTGCTGGTGTAACCGACGATTTCACACGCGGCATCCGCCGCCCAGGTGGCCGTGGGAATGGTGCCGGGGGTGGTGCTGAAATTGTGCTGGTATTTGCCCAGGGACTCGAAAGCGATCACGGCGCCGGCAAGATTGGTGATGGTGCCCGCGTTGTTGACCGTGCCCAAAACATCGAGATCAACGCCGGTGCCGTTCGTCACCGTGACCGTGACCCCATCGTTCACGTTGAGCTGGCCGCCACCGTTCACGGTCAATTCATCCACGATCACATCCGCCGTCACGGTCACCGTGTGACCGGACTGGATGCTGATCAAGCCCGCGTTACCGCTGGCGGGCGTCGTCGCGGCCGGAAACCAGGAAGCGCCATTGTTGGTCTCCCACGTCCCCGCGTTGTTCCAATTGCCGTTGGCCGCGCTGCGATACGCACCGGCCGGCAGATTGATCACCAGATTGCTCAACGTGCCCGTCTTCAGATTGGCGTCGGTCGCAGTCAGATTGATGGTTTCATTAACGTCATCCTTGGTATTGATCGTGAACGTGCCGGCAGTGAGCGCCTTCGTGTTATCGCCGAACACACTATTGCCATCGCTGTCGAACTGCGCGCTGCCCGTGGCGGTCATGGTCAAGACCGTGCTGCTGTCGGCGGTGACGGTTTCGTTGAGGATGTCCTGCGCGGTCACAGTGGTGTTGAAGGTGACGCCGGCGGTTTGCGGACTGGCGGCCGAGACCGCGTAGTGATGAATCAACTGTTCACCCACGGCAAAATCGCTAAAGGCATTCAGCCCCACCGCCGACACCGTGGTGGCCGTGCGCGCGCCAACCGTCGTGGGCAACCACGCGCTTCCATTGTAACGGCGCACCACAAACGCCAACGGGTTCGCGCCCGCGTCAACGTCCGAACCGTCGAATATGTTGGTCAGGTTGTACGTGGAGGCGACGATGCCGCCGGCGTTCAAGGTCCAGTAACGGTTGACGCTTTTCGCGGAATCAAGACCGTTGGTGGCGATACCGGGATGATCGCCCGCCGTGACTTTCGCGAGCAGCGTGCCCGCGGTGGTAACCGTCATCGCACCCACGGAAACCGGCGTATAGACGGTGCTGCCGATCGGAAAGGTGAAGGACTGATTGGCGCCGGTGTTGAAGGCCTTTTGCAGATTGCCGTTGACGTAGCTGCCGCTCCCGGCGCCTGTGACAACGGCGGCGGCGGCCAGGTTGATCTGATTGGGGCCGGTGGCGAGGATGCCGCTGTTGAGTGCGAGCCGGGTGTTGACGGTCGCGTTACCGCCCAGGGTGATGTCACCGCTATTGTTGTTCGTCAGGTTGTTCAAAACGGTGGCGCTGGCCGGAATTTCGGGTCCGGTCGTCACGCCAGACGAGCCGGTGTAACTCACGTTGACCGTCGTGCCGTACGTGGGTGCGGCGGCCAGACTGCCGGTTGCGCGGTAGATGGTCGCATTGTTGCCCAAGGCGAGGTTCGCGCCATTGTTCAACTGGCCATCGGTGAGGCTCAAGGTCGTGGAAACCGTGACTGCACCGCCAAGCGTCAAACCGTTGGCCCGATTGAGCGTCAGGTTTCTCAGCCCCGAGGCCACCGCCGGCAAGGTCGTGTTGGCGCCCGATCCATCAACAATCAGGTCCGAAGTTGAGCCGCCGGTCAGGGTACCGCCGCTCGTGGCAACCAGGCCGCTTAACGTCAGCACGTGGGCGCCGATGGAAAGCGCGCCACCACCCAGCGTCAGCGTACCGTTCACCGTGACATCGGCGCTGAGGCTGATGCCGTTCGGACGGTTCACAGTCAAATCGTTCAAGCTCACAGCGGGCAACGACGTCGCCGCGCCCGTGCCGCCGAAGACAAGGTTGGCGGCAGACCCGCCCGCCAGGCTACCGCTGGTGCGCGTGAGGGGGCCGTTCAGCGTCAGCGTGTTGGCCCCGAGGGACAGGGCACCGCTAGTCAGCGTCAGCGTGCCGCTGAGGGTGGGGCTGCTGTTCAGAGCAACCCCGTTGGCATTGTTGATCGTCAGACCGTTCAACGCAGTCACACTGCTTGGGATGTTCACTCCCGAAGCACTGCCGCCAAAAACGAGCGTGGAGGCCGAGGAAGTGATGAGGTTCTCCGGAGTGCCTGCGATCGTCGGTCCGTTCAAAGTCAGAGTGACACCACCGACGGTGAGCGTTCCAGCGGTGAGCGTGAGTGTGCCGCTGATGGTGGTCGAAGTCGCAACGTTCAACGTTCCGCCGCTTTTGTTGACGGTGAGATTGTTGAACGTCGTGGAAGCCGTGCCGGTGATGGCCTGGTCAGCCGTCCCGTTGAACGTGACGGTGCCACTGCGGGCGGTCAGCGCTCCCGAGCCGGTATTGATCCAATCGCCGCCGACGGAAACACCGTAATTGCTGGTGCTGACATCCAAAACGGCGGAGTTGGCGATGGCGAGGTTGCCGTTCACGAAGAGCGCACTGCCCAAAGTGACCGTGGCCGTGTTGTTGTTGCTGAAGTTGTTGAGAACCGTGGTGCTCGTGGGGATTTCCGAGCCGGTGGCCACCGAGGACGATCCGGTGTAAGTCACGTTGACGCTCGTGCCAAAGACCGGCGCGGCGGACAAACTGCCCGTCTGGCGCGAGATCGTCACCCCGTTGCCCAAGGTAAGATTCGCCGCACTGGTGACGGCGCCGCTCGTAAGCGTGAGCGTACCGCCCACGTTCACCGCTCCGCCCAAGGCGATACCATTGGCGCGATTGACAGTCAGGTCGTGCAGTATGACCGCCGGCAAAGTCGTGCTCGCACCGGAGCCGCCGAAAACAATGTCGGACGATGAACCGCCAGTCAGCGTCCCGCCACCCGTGCTGATGGCCCCATTGAGCGTGAGCGCGTTGGCTCCGATCGAAAGGTCGCCGCTGGTGAGCGAAAGGGTGGTGCTGACCGTCGTCGCCCCGGCCAGCGCGAACGTTCCCGTGCCATTGATCGTGAGGTTGTTGTAGGAAGTCGCAGCCACCGTAGCGCCGCTGCCGCCGGTGTAGGCGATGGCGGAGGTTGAGGGGGTGAAGGTGCCACCGCTGAAAACCAGTGGCGTTCCCGAACCGGAGAGAGTAATCGTCCGGCTCGAACCGTTGAAGATACCTTGTCCAACCGTCATTACGTTGGCCACGGTGAAGTCCGCGCCCGCCGTGAAGGTGTCGCCCGCGCTATTCCCCGCTGTGGAGAGGTTGTAGTAAGTGAGACCGCCCGCAACCGTGGCGCCGCTAGTGCTGGTGTAGCTGATGGTCGAGGTGGAGGTGGTGAAGGTGCCACCGCTGAGGACGAGCGGCGTACCGGATCCCGACAGCGTGATGGTGCGGCTGGTGACGTCGAAAGTTCCGGCCAAGTTGGTGAAGACTGTGGATACGCCGAAATCCACATCGGCCGTGGCGGTGCCGCCGGCTTTATTGATGGTGAGCCGGCTGAAGGTCGTTGAGGTCGAGCCGCCAATGCTTTGCGCTCCCGCACCGGTCAGCCGGACGATGCCGCTCCCGGCCGAGAACGTTCCGCCGTTGTTGACCCAGTTGCCACCCAGCGCGATGGCGTAGTTGCTGCCGCTGACCGCGAGGGTAACGCCCGATCCGATAGTGAGGTCGCCGTTCACCGTGATGGCGCCGCCGAGCGTCTTGGTATTGGCACCGCTGATCTTGAGGTGGTTGTAAGAGCCGAGGGTGCTGACAACCGTTTGCGCCCCGGCGCCGTTATACTCGATGGTGCCCGCACCCGCTGTGAACGTGCCAAGGGCCGTGACCGTGATCGCCCCGCCCACTTGGAGCAGACCGCCTGCGGCAAAGTCGAGACTGCCGGTGCGGGTACTGTTACCCAGGGTCACATTGGTGGCACACGTGAGCTGGCTGCCGGATTGAAACGTCAGGGTGCCGTTGCCCGACAGAAGCGTCGTGCCACCCAGTTGCAGGCTGCCACATTGACCATTGGCCACATCCACGGTGAGGTTGGCCCCGCCGAGAACAACGACAGAATCAGTCGCGCCGGGCAGTCCGCCCGGTCCCGAACCGCCCGTGAGCGCGCTCCAACTGGTACTCGAATTCACGTTGATGGTGGCCGCTGACGCGCCGACTGATGCGGCTAGAAGAATTCCAGCCACGAGTAGCAACCCGGTGAACGATGTTTTCATAGTACGACTTACGACCTCTCCAGCTCCAATTTGTCCTTGAGTTTCACCGCGCCATTGATTTGCGCGGTTGAACTTCTTCAATTTTATCCTCGGCAATTAATTTGTAAAACTGCCCGCAATCGCATTGCAGGCGCTCACCGGCGGCAGCGGAAAGCTTCTCGCCGCACCGGCAGACCCAACCGGCCAGCCGGGCCGGATTACCGCGCACCAGCCCGAAATCCGGCACGCTCCGGGTCACCACCGAACCCGCACCGATCATGGCCCAGCGGCCGATGGTTAGGCCGGGCAGCGTCGTGCTGTTCGCACCGATGGTACATCCTTCCTTCAAAATCGTTTGCGCAATGTGCTTGAGCGGCTTTCGGCTCCGGGGCCGGTAGTCGTTGGTAAAAACCGCGGACGGCCCGATGAACACATCGTCCTCCAAAATAAGCCCGTCCCACAAATAAACGCCGCATTTGATCGTCACCCGGTTGCCCATCCGAACCGTGCCCTCGATGAAGGTGTGGTCGCAGATGTTGCAATCCTCGCCCACGACCGCCCCCTTCACAATGTGGGCAAAAGCCCAGATGCGCGTCCCTTTGCCAATGGCGACGCCCTGCTCGACGACCGCAAGCGAATGTTGAAAAAAACCGCTCATGCGTTGGTGAGAAATGTTTCATCTGACCAACTCCAGACCGCACTTTGTTTTGAGCTTCGCAACATCATCATGGCGTAAAGCACGCTCCTGACCTTAGCATTTGAACCCGCGCCTGACTCATCCCGTCTTTACGGAAAATGGCGTCCGGCAAAATACGGAGTGGCCGTGGAATTGGGCTGGAAATCAGTATCCGGCCGAACCGTTCGGCCGGGCCGGCGTGGGAAGATTTCTGGCCTGACGGGAGGAGCGCCACCGATCTCGAAGCACGTAGAGTTTTCGATAGATCGGCCGGGGCAGGGTTCGCGGCAGCACGAGGAGCGCACCCTCCGCATCGCCACGCCTGACGGCGCCCGCGAAGACGTTCAGCCGTTCCAAAAAGTCTCCGTCCAACATCCGCCGTTCCATATCGTATAAATCCCTCACGCGGCGGGCTTCAGCACATAACCGTTCGTGGTCCGGAGAAGAGATGCGGCCATCGCGGCGGAGGATTTCGAGATCCGCGAGCATGTTGTTGTAGGCTCCGACGGTCTTCTCGTCCACCCAGCGCAGCCGTTTTTCGCGATGGTCGAATGAACGTGTATCATCCCAGTGCGCGAAAAAGGATACGTTGGTGTCGTGACGGCGGTATTTGATCAACGGTTGATGCACATAGAGCAATTCGCCGATAGCGAGCGTCCGGAAAGACAGCACCAAATCCTCCAGGTCGGATGCCAGCGGACCAAAATATCTAAAGAGGGCTGGTGACCACGCGTGCGTGCAACCGACGACGACGGGCAATCGTTTGGCGAGAAATCCGGACAGGCTGCCCTCCTGGGGGCGGTACAGGGTGGTGTCGGCCGGATTGCCGCGCGTTCCACCCACGCCCAGTTCTTCTCCCTTGGCAGTGATCGTCACGTAGCTGGAGAAGATGGACGTAGCCCGCCGCCCGGAATCTTCCCACGCCCGATAAAGCACCTCCGTCCGTTCCGGATAGGACACATCATCGCCGGCGGCCCCGACGATGAATTCGCCACGGGCCATTTGCATCGCCTGGTTGATGCTGCCGCCAATGCCGCAGTTTTTCGGTGTGCGCGCACAACGAACCGTGTGCGGTCCGCGGTAAGTCGCCACCATTTGTTCGATGATTTCGTAGGAACGGTCGGTCGAGCAATCGTCCGAGATGATTATCTCCAAGGGCGAATAGGTCTGCGCAAGAGCCCCTTCGACTGCCTCCCGGATGTAGTCCTGTTGGTTAAAACAGACCACAATAAAGCTGACCAACGGTTTATTCATTGGCTGGAAATGAGCAACGAACGCGCCAACCGGCCCTATTCCACGCGCACGCGGTAAAATCGTTGCGGATCGGTGGCCGAAGCGTCCACCAAGGGGTGGATGAGGCCGTCACCGGGCAACGTGGCAGCCACGATCCAATCCACCTGGCTGAGATTGGTTTTGTATACGAGGTAATAATCGCGACCGGTCGTCGTGGAAACCAGAACCGAGAAACTCGCTTCATGGTAGGCAAAGGATTGCAACCGGATCGCTGTGGTTGTGAATGTCTGGTTGGGAGACAGATTGGTCCCAAAGGCGTTGTACGCGACCAGGCGGAAGTTGTATCCGGTTTCCAGGAGCAGTCCCGCCACCAGATTGGAAATCGTGCTCAAGCCGTGATCGTAGTCAACGGTGAACGCCGGCGTGGTACTGCCATAATTCGTCGTCGCGCCGTACTCGAAGTAGGCGGTGGCCTGGACTTCAATCGGATCCACCAGCCCATTCAACACTGCGCTGCTGTCCGTGATGGCCGCAGCCGGCAAAACCGTCACTTCGGGCAGCGGGAAAACTATGACCCGGTATAATTTCCTGGCGTTGGTGGCCTTGGTATCCGTCAGCGTCTGCATTTGCCCGTTTCCCGGGACGTTTGTCACCACGGCCCAGCCCGGGTCGGTCACATTGGTGCGCGCCTGGAGAAAATAGAACCGGTTCGTCGCCGTGGCCACCGACACGGAGAATTTGCCGTTCTGAAAAATTGGTGCGTGCAGGATCGGGAAGGCGGTGGTAAAAGTCCGGGTGGCGCCGTAATTGGTCCCGTTCGAATTATAAGCCACGAGTCGGTAGCGATACACCGTTCGGGGCGCCAACCCGGAAAGCATCATATTGACATCCACCACCTCCCCGCTCGCACCGATGTTGGTAACGGCACTGGTGAGGTTCAGGTTGGTGCCCCGGCCGTATTCAAAATAGGCGTAGGTCGGAAGTCCGAGCGCATTCACCTGTCCCGCCACTACCGCGCCATTATCCGAGACCTGGTCGGCCCCCAACGGTTGGATTTCGGGCAGGACCAGCACGATGGAAAACTGGTCCAATCTCGCGTTGGCTTCCCGGCCGCGCACGACCAGACTGTGCGGTCCCGGGCTCAGGTGAAATACCTTGGGAGAAAACTGCGGATTGACGCAGCTTCCCGTTCCCTGCCAGGAAACATAATGGTTTTCGAAACCGATCGTGACCGGCACCGTCCAGGTCATTTGCTCTCCTTCCGGCTCCCCGTCAATATTCACGTAAAACGACCGCTGTCGCAGAAACGGGGCGTCCACGCGCGCCTGCACAAGGTAGTCCGCTGTTTTTGTAATATTGAAACTGTACGCCGCGCGGCCCCCGTTTGTCAGGCCTGACTCCACCTCCTGGAAAACAGCTCCATCAGCGACCATAAACGGCGGACTGATGACCCCGGATTCGGCTTCAAAGACGAGGCTCGTTGAATTGCGCGGGCTCAGGATCACTTCGGTCTTAAGTTGGGTCTCAGCCGCGGCGAGGCCATCATTCGCCCGCAACTTCCATACATAGCCTTTGCCGGCCGTCCCGGCCCCGTAGTTGAAGTTGACGCTCGCCACGGTGCCCGTGCCGCTTTGATAAACCACTTCGGGTCCGCCATTGACCGAGTAAACCCATTTCCACGACAGCAGGTTTCCATTGGAAGCCGCCGCGGATCCGGTGTACGTCGCCAGCGAGTTCGTAAAGATTTGCAGACCGGGCGCGTTGGGATCGGTGTCCGAAAGGTTCTGACCAATCGGCGAAACGACCGGGGGCGGGTTGGTGGGAGCGCCGCTGTACTCATAAGCGCCGATGTCCCAGGCCGCCCCCTGCGGCCGAGCAACCCCTTTTTTGTCGCTGGTGAAGTATGCACTCAGGTCGTCACCCGCGTTCACTGCGACAACGTCGTTGCTGGCAAGCTGGAGATTGTTCGTCGGACCGAAGGCCGCGTACGCCACGAACACGGGCGCATTGGTCTTGCCACGCGGCTCGAATCGCTCAACCCAGGCGGAGGCCACGTAAGTGGCGCCGTAATCCACGTAGGCGCGGTTTAGCGGGTGGTAGTAGATGTTGGCGTCAAACTGGAAGGAGTTGGTCGTAAAACTGCAGTTCTCCTCGATGTAAACGGCGGGCGTGTTGGCGTTGGCGCCACAATTGTAGAAAATGTTGTTTTTGATTTCGTTATTGGCTGTCGCGGGTTCGCCCAACCGGGACAGGCTGATGGCGCGCCACGTGTTGTTATCCACAAACGTGTTGTTGACGATTTTGATGTTGAGGAGCGCTGCGGGCGTGCCGTCGTAAATGCGGATGAATTCCGGATACGGGTCAATCTGGTCCACGATCCGGAACACGTTGTTGTAAATCCACAACCCGTCCAACACCGCGGTATCATAGAGACCGTAGTCCACTCCCGCGTCGCCAATATTGATGAACTCGTTCGCGTAGATTTTGGTCTGTTGCCCGGTGGCCTGGATGAAATCGGGGTGCTGGTCGGAGGTGTACACGTTGGTGGTGCTGATCTCATGAAACGTGTTGCCAAAAATGGAGACGCCGTCGCTGCACTGGATGCCATCCGGCCCATAGTAGGGCTGCACCTTGCCGGGCGGCTTCTTCGCGTTGATGAGCAGTTCAAAGTGGTTGCTGTAAATCAGATTTGCATCCCAGGACCCGACACATCCGGCCGCGAGCACGGCCGCGTCCCCCCGCACCTGGCGCAGGTTGCAGCCGCGGACGGTGAAGTTGGTCGCATAAATGAAGCGGATCGGATTGTTGCAATTGGTCGAGGCGAGATGATCCACCACCACGCCCTCGGTCGAGTCCGCGTAGATGCCAACCGTTTCGAACCGATCTAGGATGTTGCGCAGATTGTTGATGACCAGATGGCACTCGCCGTTCACGTTCCCATCGAATACCACAAAATCCTGGAGACAGGTGATGGCCGTGATCTCGGCCTGGTCGCCGGCGTAGTTGTAATCAAAGATCACCTTGCCGCTGTGACTCGGGTTGGCCGCATCAATGGCGATGCGAATCGGGTTACCGGGTTGACCACTGGCGCCGACCACCCACGAATTCGTGTAGATTTTCCGGGTGCTGCCGCCGCTCAGATACAGCGTATCTCCCGCCTTCACTCCCGCCGCCCCCCAGACCACGTTTGCGGGGTTGGTCCAGGCGTTGGCCCAATTGGTCCCGTTGTTCGCGCCGGTTGCGTCCTTGTCCACATACCAGTTGGCCGCCTGGCCCGGAAAGCACAGCGACCAACAGGTCAGCCACGCCAGACCTCCGGCAGCGCGCCGGGCCCAAGCCAGACGACGCGGTTTCAGAACTGGTTGTTTCCGGGTACCCACACCGACTTCCCCGGCCCCCAACATTGGTTGTCTGCAATCCATAACTACTTTGCCTCCCTGAACAAAAAACTTCTGCGTAACATTGATTCGGGTCTGGATAACAAGGCGTGCCTTTGCTCCCGCCCCTTCAGTTTCGACCCAACCCCCGGTTTCAGGGAGCGCGATCGGTGGAAATCAGGGTTTACCGTGGTATTTCGCCATACCACAATTAAGAGGCCCAAGCATGGAAATTGTTCCCGCCTTTGAGTCGCCGGCGAAGTGAAAATTTGATCAAGTTCACCGCCGGATTCTTGGCGGCAGGCGGTCTAAGACCATCCAGTTCGATGCGCCGGTAGATTCAGGGCAGAACACGCGCGCCCGCTTCAAGACCGGGATAAAGAAAAAACAATCAGGAGGATTAAGCGGCTTCCGGCCTCACGGCACCGGCACGACTCTCAGGTTCTGTGGCGGCGACGGCAATTTGATGATGGTCATGCGATCCAATTGCGCGTTCGCCTCGCGCCCGCGAACAATGAGCTGATGCGAGCCCTGACTCAGCGTAAAAATCTTCGGCACAATTTCATTGGCATCAGCGGTTCCGTTACCACGCCAACTGAGGATGCGACTCTCAAACCCGGTGCTCGGCGGCAGGATGTCCCAGGCCATGTACGGATCTTCCGGTTCGGCATCAATGTTCACATAAAACGAGTTCTCCGTAAGACTGGGGGCATTTACCAGGGTTTGAAGCACATAATCACCCGCTTCCGTGATTGTAAAAGCGTAAGTCGCCCGTCCGCCGCTGGTGATGTCCGTCGTCGCCGCCTGGGATATGGATCCACCCGCGACGGTAAACGGCGCGCTGATGACACCCGACTCGGCTTCGATGCTTCCCCCCGCCGCCGGCGGCGCAACCACACCGACGGTCAGTTGTGATTCCGCGGTCGCCTTGCCGTCGTTTGCACGCAATTTCCAGACGTAGGAGTTGCCGGCGGTGCCGGTGCCGTAGCTGAAGCTGGCGGGAGCAACCGTACCCGCGCCGCTCTGATAAACCACTTCGGCCCCGCCATTCACCGTGTAAATCCACTGCCACGTCAAGGCGTCCCCATCCGCGTCTGAGGCCGTGCCGGAGTATTGGACCACTGTGCTCTCAAACACCTGAAGCCCCGGCACCACGGAACTGACGTCGGTGGAGTTGTGGCTGATCGCCGAAACCGCCGGTGCCGCATTGGCGTTCGTAATTGTGCCGACCCCGGTGGCGTTGACCGTGGCGCCACCCGCTCCGGTAAAGGCGATATTCTGCGAATGGCTGCCCGCGGCCGTGGGACGGTAGCGCACCGTCACGGACTGGCTTTGACTGGCGGACAAGTTATAGCTTCCGCCGGATACAATCGAAAAAGGTGCGGCGACCGTGGCCGTTCCGCTCAACGTTCCGGCCCCGGTGTTTTGCACGGTCAGCGTCAGATCCTTGCTCGTATTGGTTTGCACCAGCCCAAAGCCCAGGCTGGCGGGCGAAACGGAAATCACCGGGTTGGTATTGGCGGCGCCGTACTCATACGCGCCAACGCTGGGAATGCCCGAAACGGGATTCCCACGGATGTCCGTGGTCAAACCGACGTTGACACCTTTGCCAATGGCCGCGCTGCCCGCTTTGATGTTGAAACCATCGTCTTCGGTAAACGGGATGCCGTCCGCACCAAGCGGCGAAGCGGTATTGACGAACAGCGCATCGCCACCGTTGATGTTGCCGGTGCCGGACTGAAAGCTCCCGGTGTTGGGTGTGTAAAGATTGTATTCCGAAGTGCCGGCCGAGGCGTGAACGGTCGAGTCGCCAAACTCATCCGTCCAACTCCCGGTTCGCGAATAGATGTTGTTTCGCTCGGTAACCTTGGAACCGGTCACCTGCAAGTCGAGGCAGTTGTGAAAGACGTTGTTGTAAACCGTGGCGTTGCCCATGCCGCCGTTGCCGGAGCCGAGCCGGAACGTTGCGTGACCGAAGGTGGAAAAGACGTTGTAGCGAATGACCATGGTACCGATGGCCCCGGGGTCTTGCAGCAAAAAGCCAAACAACCAGATGTCGTAAACGATGTTCTTTTCGAATACCAGATTCCACCCGCCGGAGGTGTAGGGATTGAACACGTCGCGATGCGAACCATCCCCGGGCACATTCGGCATGGTAAAAACACAACTGCGGATGGTCAGCGTACCGTCCGGTTCGCCCACCAGATGGTCTTCATACGCGGTTTTGTAGAAGTGGCAGAAATCCACAATCGTGTCCTGGCCAAACAAGCCGAGCGTGTGACCACTGCCGGCGGCGTAGTTCGCATTGAAGTAAACACCCCGGATAGTGACAAAATCGCCGCCGCTGTTGACCTGCATGGACCCCCCAAAGCCGCTGTAGGTCCGGTTGCAGGTCAGTTCAAAGCCATGCCACACCTGTCCGTCAAAGGTCCAATACGGAGTGTTGAACTGCAGCACAGGGGAGAAGACCGCCGATCCAGTGCCGAAGGAAGCCTGCCAGCCGGTGGACGTGCCGTGGTCGCTCTCAATGGCGCGCTTGATGGTAATCCGCGTGGTACCGCTGGCCGCCGTGTTGAACGTATAACTGCCGTAATTGCCGCCGGCTATGTAGTACGTGGCGCCGCGCTGCAACGTCGAGGGCAATGCCGTATAGGCGTTGTTCCAGTCCGAGCCGTTGTTCGACCCGCTCGCGCCGGAACGAACGTAATAAACTTGTGCGGGCGTGGACACAGCAAGGCCCAAGAATGCGACACCAATCAACAGTCTTGACCGAAGCCAAGACAGGGACACTACCAATCTATTCATGCACTTGTCGGTTTGTGCAGAATCCATACCAATGAACACGCGCGGCTGGTGGCTGAAAGACCGTTGCCTCCAGCTAAACGGTGGAAAATGATTCCTTATCCAGTGTCAGGCAAAGCGTTATCGCCCGGCGACCCTGTCGCTGATGATATTTCACGGCTTGCGCCATAATACACACAACCGGTGTGTTAACAGTTCTTCGAGGTCATACTCCTGCAATTCGCCCGATGATTGAAGGACACAAGCGTCCGATTTAGCGCCTGCGCGGTTGGACGGCACCAGGGTAATGATGGCTCCCGGCATGTGCGTCTCGAACAGTTGGCGCCATTGACCCAGCCGGAGTTTGTTCAGATAGGCATTGGTATGCACGAGGTGCGCTTTGTCCGGACGCAGATGCATCCAGTGTCCAACCTCATTCGCACGATCCGTAAAGACCCGCGGGTCTAGCGAACCGGTTTCGCTCGTGTAAAGATGAAACGAAATGTAAGCCGTTCCACCCGGCCGCAGGACCCGCACGATGCCCCGCATCGCCGCCCCGGGATCCGGCAGGTGGTGAAACACCGACAGGCAATGGACGAAATCGAAAGAGCCATCGGGAAACGTCAAGTTGCAGGCGTCCATCCGTTGAACGCGGGCCTTGGGCAACGAAGCCACGTTCATTTGCGCCTTAAGTTCCGACCGATGCCGCCGGTCAATGCCCAGCAGCTTCCGGCCGACGGTCTTGATGGTGCGCCGGGGACCGTTGTGTTTCAGCATCTGGAGGTATTGCAACGGGTTGATGCCATTGGCGATCACGTCGTAATCAATCCCCGCCACCCGGTTGTGCAGGCCAAAATAGTACATTTGCAACAGGAACTGGCCGGTGCCGATGTCCAGCACATCCCGGCCGTTCAGCCGGAAACCGTAATGCTCCGCCAGCAGACGCTCGACGCCACGCAAGTGATCCAAAACCCGGCCCACCTGCGCGGACACCTCACGATTCTGCGTGGCGTACAAACTCTGCGCCTCCCGAAGAAATCCCAGGATGCTGGTGCTCTGTGAAGTGTACGACCCCATGGGTTTTTCCAGTTCTTTCTTGTCCTTCACGCGAAAGAACGCAATCGGTCGCGTGCCTCGGTCGCCAACCGGCGGACCAGCGCCGAGGGTGAACGGCGGACTGAAATCATTTGCGGCACTGCCGGTCGCCGCGCATCTGCTTCGACCCACAGCGGCCCGCCGGGATTGCCGGAAAGGGTCAGGGTCTCGCCCATGCGCGCTTTCCAACCGGAAGCGGTGCCGTTCGTGACCTTCCAGCCTTCCGACTGGCGAGGCAGCGCATTTTCAATCACGAGTCGTTTGATGCCGGATGGCAGCGGGACCGACACCTTCAAGCCCAACGGTTTAACCCTTAGCGTTTCGCCGTCACGACGTTGGGAATAGTTCATGCGGCTCAGTTCGCCCATGTTCCCCCAGGCAACGTTCCCCAAACCGTTGATGAATCGCGCCAGTTGATCCATGAGTTCGTTGCCGTGCTTCAGGTCCTGGTGATGCCCCACGAGAATGATGGGCTGATGCAAATAGGCCGCGAGCAGAACGGTGTTGGTCGCGTTGGCGGCCAATCGCCAGCGCGGCAGCACCGGACAACCCCGGATCAACTCGGAGGGAAGGTATCCCAGCAAACGGGTCCACTCCTTGCCCTTGTTGTGCACGCGCAACGAACCGTGCGAAATCGTGGCCGCTTCGAACCCGCACTGCGGGAGCGATTCCATCATCGCCTCCGAACACGCGCCGTGCGGAGCGGCCATCACGCGCGAGATTTCAAAGCCGGCGGCCCGTTCCAGTCGTTCAATCCGGCGAATGGCCTGCCACAACAAGGCCTGCCGTTCCGTATCCGGCAGATCTTGCGCGAGTTCCCGGTGCGTATGGTTGTTGCCATGGATGAGCATGGACAACTGCCGGGGATGCCGCCGGAACACTTCCGCCGTCGCAGGATGGGTGAACCAATTGTCGAGGGGCACGGTGGCAAACGACACGTGGTAATTCTCCCGCACCGCATGGTCCGCAATCCGGCGATAGTCCACATAACCATACCGCGGCCAGTGCAGATTCGGATCGTCGAACATGAAACCCGCCCGCAGCGGCGGCCCCTCGTACCGGCTGTCCGCGCACACCCAGTGCAGGAAATGCAGCAGCGGCAGCACTTCCAGAAACCGGTCGCCGTTCAGCACGTCGCGCAGGTTGCCCTCGTTGGGAATGGCGGGCAGGGGGAAACTGGACTGAAAATGCTTCACGCCGTTCTTCGCTGAAACCGTCCAGACGGGGCCGAGCGGCGTCGTGGCCAGAATGGTTTCGTTCTGGCCGGGAACGAGCGGCTGAATCGCTCCCGCCACCGAAGTCGTCAATGCTCGACCGCGAAAAGGAAAAGGGACTTCCGCCTCGTCCGCAAACTTCACCTCCATTTGCTTCAGCTCGGCCGCGGCGAGCGGGACGACCGGTCGGGGCACGCTCAGCGTCGAAGCCAAAGGATTGCCGGAATGTTCCACACGCCCCTCCTCACGGATGAGGATTTCACCAGCATGCGGCCCGCCGTTGTGGTCCTTGAAGCTGAACTTCACCGGCAGGAGCGAAGCCATGACGGGAAGCAAATTGAACGCGGCCTGGGCCGATTCGTTTACACCAACTTTGATGGAGTGTACGGAATTCACGCGCGTTTGCAGGTCAAACCTTTTTCCACCACCGCGGGCTTGGCGGGTTGCTCCACGGGCCGCCGGCCCGTCAACAGCCATTTGAGACATACCCGGTTTTCACGATAGCGACCCTGAAAATCTTCTCCTTCTCCCGCGCCGATTACCTTGAGAAACGCCCGCAGCGCAAAGCGCCAGCCGTGATAAATGAGCAGCAGCAGGTAATAAAGCACCTGGCCCGGCACGCCGTGGTATTTCTTCCAATACGTCAGGTTGGCCCGCAACATTTCCACGCAATAACGCGCCGGCGCGTTGGAAGAGCTGCCGCCGCCAAAGTGCGTGGCGGTGGCCTCGTTCACATACCACGTTTGCCAGCGCGCGTCGCGGAAGCGCTTGCACCAGTCCACGTCCTCGGCATAGAAGAAGAAGCGCTCGTCCAATCCGCCCACGCGTTCGACGGCCGTTCGACGCGCCAGCCAGAAGCAGCCGCTCAACACCTCCACCTCCGCCGTCTGATCCTGTTTCCAGTGGCGCATTTCCCGCCCCGAGAAGGCCGCGTGATTCGCGAAGGCGGTATCCAGCCCAAAAGACTCGCACACCGTGCTCCACACGCTCGGCAACCGCCGGCAAGTGCGCTGGAGTTTGCCGTCGCGTCCCAGCACATGCGGCCCGATCAGCCCCGCCTGCGGGTGGCTTTCCATGAATTTGATGAGCTGCGGGAAACAACCGGCATGAACCACCACGTCGGAGTTCACCAGCGCCAGGTAGTCGCCTTTGGCCGCCTTGATCCCGAGATTGTTTGCCCGGGCAAAACCCAGGTTCGTTGCCGAACGGATGAGGTTCACCTCGGGGAAATCCGCGGCGACCATCTCCGGCGAGCCATCGCTGGACGCGTTGTCCACCACGATGACCTCGCGCACGAGGCCGCCGCCGGTCTGGCAAATGGAGTTCAGGCAATCGCGCAGATAACCGCGCGCGTTCCAACTGACGATGATGATGGAAATGTTATCCAAGGGACGTCGAGATTTGAGGTTCGCCCGCGGGCAGAATTTCGGGTTGTGCCGCTTTCATTTCGCGCGCCGGCTTGCGGAACGTGGACGCATACACCGAGGCGATGGTCGCCAGCAGAAAGTAGAAGTAGACGGCCGTTTGGTCGTAGTAACAAATGGAAAGGAACGTGACGGCGTGGCTGAACAAAATCGCCCCGAGCACCCAGACGGTAAACCGATCCTCCTTCGACATGTATTTACTCCGCCGCAAGGTCTTGCCGATGTAGGCAAAGCCCATCCAGACGACCGCCGCAAACAACACCACCAAGCCGATGCCGCCATAAACCCCCATGCGGATGTAATGATTTGTGATATCCGTGTGATCCTGGCTCCAGTAAACGCCGGTCGGCATCCAGTGGCGCGTGTAATCCGTTCCCCACGCCCACCATTCGTGAAAGTGCGTCACCGCCATGTGAATCAATTGCGCCCGATGCCAGCCCGTGCTGCTGCCCGTCAGATCCACCCGCGCGAGGATGTAATAGAACGGGTCGTGCATCACGAAATTCAACACGATGATGCCCAGCACCGCACCCCAGCGGACCAGTTTCATTCGTTTTCGAATCAGCCACATGCCGATGCCGGCGAAGGCGGTGAAGCTGGTCATGATCGCCCCACTGGATGCGCACGCCAGAACCATTGCCGCCGAGGAACAAAATCCAATGATCGCGGCCTTTTTATCTTTCCGCCGCCAGAACAAGTAAGCCAGCGGCATGCACACGCCGCCCACGGTTCCCGCCAGAATGGGATGGGAGAACGGCCCTTGAGCTCGAATCTTGCCGTCCCGAACGCCCACGATCTCGGACACACCGCCGAACACGGCGAACAAATTGCGCTGTGTCAGTTTTTCCAGGATCATTTCCAATGCCACCGGCACCATGAAGAACAGCATGTAACGGGCGACGCGCATGAAGTCATTCAAGTCGCGGATAAAAATGCGCATCAGGAAAAACGCACCCAGACAGTCATAGGCAATCCCGAGCATGGTAATCAACATGGACTCGGGCTTTTTATGGAAGAGGCTGGCCCCGACGGCCCAGACTCCCCAAAGAATCATGAAGTGATCCATTCGGCCCAGCTTGCCCACAACGCGTTCGCCCTTGGACAGAACCCGCAACATGCCGGCCATCACGAGCAACCGGACCACGGTGAAATGGAACGGGCCGATTTCCAGCTCCTGACCGGCCGGCATCAGCGTGGCCCCCATCAACAGCGGCACCGCCGCCAGCCGGCGTGGCAGCGTAAACAAAAAATACGCGCTCACCAGCACGAAGAGGAAGCCGATTGGATTCACGCGTTGAAAAGTTTGGGGAGATTCCCAGCCGGTTGCGGGTCAACTCCAGAGACTCTGCCGTCCCAAAAGCCGGTTCATCTGCTGCTGGCGGAAGTACCTGATCAGCGCGGGATCCTCGACCTGGGGAATCCGCTGAAGGTAGCCCTTCAAAAAACCCGCCAGCAATCCAGCCGCCTGCAACAAATAGGGTTTCACGAACACCCGCCGGGCGCACTTTGACAACATGAAAAGCGGGTGGTAGCCGGCGATGTAATTGGCCAGGCCGTTCTTCACAAAATTGGGCCAGGTGCCGTATGCCCCGCCGGCCGGACGATGATGCAGAGTTTTGATTTCCCGGAAGGTCCGCGTCGTCCAGCCCAGCATGTTCGCCTTCACCTCATCCAACGTGTCCCAGCCGGGCGCTTTGAGCAGCCCGCCGATTTCCCGCCAGCACTGCGCGCGGTAAATTTTTGTCGCGCCGCGGACGTGAAACACCGGGTCCACCTTGGACTCTTCCTCCAGCACGCCGTTGCGCAGGTTGCAGATCAAGCCCCCACCGATGCCCAGCCGCGGCTCCGCGTCGAACTGTGCCAGGCACTTCTCAAAGTAGTCCGGCTCGAAAGTGACATCGCCATCGAGCTTGACGACGTAATCCCACGACTCCTTCGCCAATAATTCGTATCCGCTGTAAAACGCCTCGATCACTCCCCCACCCGCCTGGCGGAAACCGCGGTCGGTGCGATGCACCACGCGAATCCAGTCGTACTGCTTCGCCGCAGCGTCTGCAATCTTGCCGGTGTCGTCCGTGCTGCCGTCGTTGACAATGACCCAGCGATGCGGAGGAATTGTCTGCCGCGCCAGCGATTCCAGCGTCAGCGGCAGAAACTTCGCTTCGTTGCGCACGGGGCTGACGATCACGTATTTCATGGGCGGGCAATGAATCAACTAGGGTCAATTGGCGCAAACGGCCGGTGTCACCGGAGCATCAACCGCGGGCACAAAATCTCTGAACGTGGCAAATCCAAACCGGGATTTTTCGTTGGCCACGAATTCCAAGAACGCGCGCAAACTCCGCTCGTTGGCTTCGGTGAAAAGCTTAGAATGTCCGATCAACACGAACGGCAGATCGTTGGCCATCCACGCGTACCTGGCCTCGGCCCGCTTGAGAGCGCCGATCAATTGACGCCCGGTGCATTGATTGAAATCCGCCTTCCAAGCATGTTTGCGCGCGAGCATCGAAAGTTTCCGCAGCACTCTGCCGTTCCTCGAATTTCCAGCCGCCGGGCCGGCCCCCGCCATGCCTTCGGAATTGGCGATGCGGTGCGCGCGGGTTTGCAGCGCGCGATAAACTCGGTTGCGGGTCAAAAAGGCGCCGATCCAGCGGTTCTCGCAATAAATGGGAAACTCCACCAACCGCCCCGCTTCATTCTTGTGGCAAACGTCATCCGCGTCCACCGGCCAGGGGATCAGATCGCTGTGTGCGTTCGAGTAATCGAAGCTGACGATCCCGTTGCGGCGGCCGTGCTTGAAGACGGAGGTTTCAATCCGGATGTCATTTTCAAGCAGCGCGCGAACGACGTTGCGCGAGGGACTCACCGCCCAGTTGGCCGCACGAAATGCGATGCATTCGTAGGCCGGATCCACGGGCTTGAGCAGGGTTTCGAGATACGTCTTGCCAATGCGGACGATTTCGACGAGTCGTTCCGGCGGCAAACCGGCGAAGTTGTATTCCGACCAGTCCTGCCGCCAGCGCCCTTCCGTGAACCGGGCGTTAAAATAGGACGCGTGCAAATGCAACTGCACGTCATGGCCGCGCCGGATTGCGTCGCGAAGCTGGTCCGCAATGGCGGCGTAATGATAATCATCCCGCCCGAACTGTTCGCGGTATTCGCGGAACTTCAGAATCTCCGCCACGTCCGCCAGAATGGTGAGCTTGGCCCCGCACCGGTCAAACTGATCCAGCATCCGGCGCGTCGGCTCGACCATCAGGGCGTGGGGACAACCGTCCCCGTTGCCGTGGATTTCGTAATCGAGCGTAAAAATGGCTTTCAGCATGATAACGGATTCGAGCCGCAAATTCCGCAAACGCCGGAACTGAGCAACGTCAATGCCACGGGCGGCGGCGCCGACCTTTGACCTGCGGACTAACTGTAGGCGAGCAGACTGTTGATGATCCGCTCGGAGGCCTGGCCATCCCAGAGGGGAGGCACCTGGCCGTAGTGCAGGTCGCGATTAAGGACCTCATCAATGTCCGCCGAGAGCTGCTCCAGGCTCGTGAGCTTGTTGCTGCCCATGGTGACGGTGATGGGCCGTTCGGTGTTTGGACGCAAGGTGAGACAGGGCGTCCGAAAATAGGTGCTCTCCTCTTGCAACCCGCCCGAGTCGGTCAGCACGAGGCGCGCGTTCTCCGTCAGACACAGCGAATCGTGATAGCCGATGGGTTCGAGGATTTTCAAGCCCGGCTGGTCGTCGAGAGCGATGCCGAATTGCGCGCACATCTTGCGCGTGCGCGGGTGGATGGGAAACACCACCGGCAGCCGCTTCGCCAGCCGTTTGACCTCGTCCATGATCTTGGTCAACGCGGCCTGATCGTCCACGTTGGCCGGACGGTGCAGGGTTACGTAAACAAAACCCTTCCGCTCCAGGCCCAACTTGTTCATCAGTTGCCGCGCGCGCGCCTGTTCCAGGTTCGCCACCACGGCGTCAATCATCACGTTGCCCACCAGTTTGATCTTGGAATCGGGAACGCCTTCGCGTTTCAAATTCTCGTCGGCGTCCGGCGAGGGCGTCAGGAGCAGATTGGCCAGCGCGTCGGTCACGATGCGGTTGACTTCCTCGGGCATGGTGCGGTCGAAGCTGCGCAATCCGGCCTCGACGTGCGCGATTTTGATTCCCATCTTGGCACAGACCAGGGTGCAGGCCATGGTCGAATTGACATCACCCACCACCACCACCCAGTCGGGTTTTTCCTGCTCACACACCGATTCAAACTTCGCCATGACATTGGCGGTTTGCACCGCGTGCGACCCGGACCCGACGCCCAGGTTGATGTCGGGGGCGGGAATGCCCAGTTCGCCGAAGAACACGTCGGACATTTTCTCGTCGTAATGCTGCCCGGTATGCACCAGCCGGTATTCCAGCCGCGTGCCGTTCCATTGGTTGTTTTCGTCACGTCCCCGCAGACATTTGATCAGCGGGGCAATCTTCATGAAATTGGGGCGGGCGCCCGCAACGATAAGCACTTTGAGTTGTCTGGCCATGATTACGTCCTTTTTGGTTGAAACTCCTGCGTTTAAACTTATGCCGGTTGGCCGGCGGCGCGGCCGCCTTTGACGATCGCGTCCACGTGGCTCACGATTTCGGACAAAGCCGTTCGCGGTGCGGCCGCGTGCGCGCCGTTCTGCTGGCGACGGGTCAGCTGGATCCTAGTCTGCACGTCCTCAACTTTTTCGATCAACGTCAAGCGGCCCTGCTTCTGCAAATCGCGATCCACCGCGCCAATCTTGCCGCGGAAAATACTGTAAACGGGAACGCCGAGCGCGGCCGCCTCGCGATTCATGGTGCCGCCGCCGCTGACAACGAGGTCGGAGTGCCAGAGCAAATTCAATCCATCCACCGCCTCTTTGGGCACGACGGTCTTTTCATTCTGAAACCAGTGCGGATGGGCGGCCCGGATTTCCGCCTCCTGCTTCTTGTTGCGCGGCAGCAGCACGGCCCTAACGCCCGGCGACTTTGTCACGCGTTCCATGAAGTGGGTAAAAAGCACCTCACTCTCGGGATTGTGATAATGCGCCTCCGTCGCCGGTGGCCGCACCGTCACGATGATGTCCCCGTTCCCGATGGGCAGTTGCTTTAACAGCGACGCATCGGGTTTGAACTCGGGCGCGTAAACGTCTTCTTTGATGCCCTTGTAAGTGCGGATGTTCGCCCGGTTTTTGCAGTGCAGGCTCTCCTGGAACATTGTGTCCGGCACAATTTCCCAACGCGGGCGCACCAGCGGCGGCGCCGAGCAATGTTCGTAATCCATGATCATGACGGTCGGAATGCGGAGGAGATTGCAGAGGAGAATTTGGGCGCGTGATCCGTGCGACAACCCCAGGACCGGGCGCTCCCGCAACACGAACGTGAACAGTTGCAGCGTTCGCCACGCCAGCCCCCAGGCCTTGAGCAGCCGGTTCTTGCCGTAGTGGCGGCCAATCTTTTTGTAGGACAGGCCAAACTTGTCCGCCAGTTCGCAAACCTGGAACGCGTCGCGGGCCGTCAAGACCACGGCGTATCCCTGCTGCTCCAGCTCGCGGATGATCGGTTTAAAGAACGGGATGTGCGGTGTGTTCTCCAGATCAATCCAGATCTTCATGCGTGGCGCGGTGACGGCCCGGCTAGCCGGGACTTTCGCGTGAAGTGAAACGGAGTTGGCGGACGTTGCGATGAGGGGAGCGGACATATTTGTTTGTAAGTGTGTTCGAACAGCGATTCCTTGTTTTATCAATTGTTATAGATTTCGTTTTCCTTCGTCACAAAGTCAACGTCGAGGTTTTTCGGACAGTGTCCCGGGGCAACCCGGGGCGATCCGTTCGTTTGAACGAGGATGATAGCGGCGGCGTTGCCAGGCGGCACCAACCGCCGGTCAGGCGTCGTTGAGGAATTCCTGATACAACCGGGTCGGAATGTATGTCCGGACCTTGTTGAGCACGGTGCTGACATTCGCCTTGGATTTGACCAGCATTGCGTTCGCCTTTTGCACGGCTTCCTGGTTGGTTTTCTCCGACTCGACGATCAGCAACACCGAATCCATCAACCCCGCCAGGCGCGGCGTCATGCTGGTCTGGCTGACCGGAGGCATGTCGAAAACTATGTAATCGTACTCACTCGCTTTGAGTGTGGGCATCAGGTTGGCAAAGCCCCGGGGCAAAATGCTCGGCAAACGCGAGTTTTCCTCCCGTTTGGCGGCGTACGCGCCTTCCTGTGTTTGCGCACCCTGCAAATCGCTTTTCAGCTTCTCGTCCAATCCACGTCCCGGCTTGCCCTTGTGAAACGGCTGTGCCTTGCCCTGGTCATCGTTCAAATCCACCAGCAGCACATTCCCGCCGCCGGACTCGGACAGCGACGCGGCCAGACCCGCCGCGATGCTGCTCACGCCCGCGCCCCGGTTGCAACTGGTTACCGCTACCAGCTTGGGGTTGTGCGCGAGGTTCCGAACCTCGAAGTCAACGATCAACCGGTCACGCAGGCCCTCGCAAAAGCGTCGCATCGAATCTCCACGGTCGTAAACCGTGACGGCCAGCGTGCCTGCGGGTTCGGCCACCGGTGCATGTTCCCGTTCCCTTGAGCGTCGCCGGGATTTTTTCCGGTCACGGCTTGATTGACGGTGACCGTTCCGGGCGATGTCAGGAATTGAAATCATCAGCGGCAGGCGCAATTTGTTCTCGATGTCAGACGGTCGCTTCACGGAACGATCGAGAAAGAACTCCAGGCCGAAGGCGAGGGCGATCCCGAAAAACGCGCAACCGCCCACCAGCATTCCCAGTTTCTTCAGGAATTTCTTGGACCACATCTTGCGGGCCGGAGTCGGTGATTGAATCACGCTGATGTTCGGAGCGCTGCCATTTCCCAGGGCGGCCTCGATGTGGTACTGCTCCATGCCTGCCGAATAGCGCTTGAGGCTGCCTTGCAGGTCCTCACGCTTGCGTTGCAGGTCCCCGATGATCGGCGCCATGTTTTCCGCCTTGTCCACCTGACTCTGAAGATTGGTCATTTGCCCGCTCAGGACGGCAATTTTGGACTCAAGCGCCAGGATCTGTGTTGCCGCCGCCGTCGGATCCGATGTCGTGGTGGCCGGCTGGCCGGCCAATGAAGCCACCGGCGTGGCGAGATTTGCCAGACCGGGGAATCTGGTTTCCAAATCTTGCTTGTGTTTCTTTTCCTTGTCGATTTCTCCCCGAACCGCCTTCACGTAAATACTTCCTTCGAGAAAATCCACCCTCAGTTCCGCCTCCCGTCGTTGCAACTGTTCAAGACGCCCGCAGATTTCCCGGTATTCGCCGCGGATATCAGCCGGCGGCACCACCGTCGAGTTGGTCAGTGTCACACCGTTCGTTGAGGTCAGTTTGGTTGTCTGGCTCAAGATCGCCTGATAACCGGCCAGGTCGGCCTGCGCTTTGAAAAGCTCCTCCCGAATCGCCGAGATCTCTTTCCGTGCATCCTCGATTGAAGCCACGCCCGCCTCGCCCTTTGCGTCCTTGAGTTTCTGCTCCGTCTGTTCAAGCTCCTTCCGCAATCGTTGCGTTTCCTGGGTGAAGAAATTCCCCAACTCCAAAGGATGCCGCAATTCGATGTGCCGGTCCGAGTACGCCAGAATGACCTTGCGCAGCACCTCCTGGGCGATTTCGGGGTCGGGATGCCGGAAGAAAATGGCCAGCACACTGCGCCGGGGCAACGGTTCGATCGTCAGATTTTCCCGCACCACCCCCGTGGCGGCATCGAAGCTGTTACCACCGCTTACCTTGGCCAGGATGCGTTCCGCCCCCACGGCCCGAACGACCGCCTGTGCCAGGTCCATGCTCCGGAGGATGTCAATCTCCGTGTTGATGATGCTGTCGTCCTGCTCGTTGAGCATGCGGGCGGGGGCTTCGGTGCCGGACGGCGTTGGGGTTCTCCCTTCAACCACGTAACGGATGTACAATTCGGCTTCCGAGTGGTATTGCGGCGGTTTGAGGACAAACAACAAGGTCAACCCACCGCCGATGGCGGCGGCCAGAAAGAAAAGAATCAGCCACTTGCGCCGAAACAGCACATAGTAAATGGCGTCCAGGGAAAATGCCCCCGATGACTGCTCCTCTAATTCTCGATCATCATTCATGAACTTACCCAGTCTGCCGGCCGCAGGGAAATGCCGCCAGCGTTTTCGATGAACCGGCGGACCACACGGAACGACGGTCACGGCAAGGCAATTGCCGTGTTTTCAATCCCTCCGCGGACGCCTGGCGTCCCGTCCCGGGTCGAACCTTCAAGATTTCGGCGCGAGTGTTTTGACCACTCTCGCCGGATTACCGGCCACCACGGCGCCGGCCGGCACGTCCTTGGTAACGACGCTGCCGGCGCCAATCAAAGCCTTTTCCCCCACGGTGATCCCGCACAGCAGGGTCGCGCCGGACCCAATGGAGGCGCCGCGTTTGACGAGCGTCTTCACGCAATGCCAGTCGGCTTCCGTTTGCAACTGACCGTCGCCGTTCGTGGCACGCGGGTAACGGTCGTTGATGAAAGTCACATTGTGACCGATGAACACATCGTCCTCCAGCGTCACACCTTCGCAAATGAAGGTGTGGCTGGAGACTTTGCACCGGCTGCCAATTTTTGCGCCTTTCTGAATCTCAACAAATGTCCCGATTTTGACATCATCGCCGATTTCACAACCATAGAGGTTGGTGAAGTCGTAGATGCGGACGTTTTTGCCGAGTTTGACGTCTGGGGCGATGCGTTGAAACGGCGGTTGCGAGGAACTCATATCGTATAACCCCGCTCAAGCATACGCGAGTTCCTTGACCGCGACACGGGGACGCCGGTTCCGCTTGGCGCGCCCGTTGGTCCCAGCGGGCGAAGTGCCGTTGACCACTACATTGACGGAAATATGGCCGTTGGTCTTGGCCTCGGTTTCGCGTTTGGAACGGAAGGGCAGTTCCACGGGGCCACCGCCACGTTTCAAAGATTCCGAGGACGCTTCGAGAATCTCCACCAATTGCAAACCTTGTTTGCCGTCGGAAATGGGAGTGGTGCCGTTGCGGATGCAGTCCACGAAATGCTGGCACTCAACCTTGAGCGGCTCTTCCTGCTTGATGTACGGCACATAGACATCGCCGTAGTGATATGCGTAATGGAATTCGGCAAAGGTGTCGTAATGCGGTGGGCGCTCCACACGGGCGTCAAAGATGCGCAGCTTCTCCAATGGCGCGACGTCGTCATAAACGATCATTCGCCGGCTGCCCACGATGGTCATTTCACGAACCTTGCGCGGATCCAACCAACTGCTTTGAATGATGGCCGTCCGATCCTTCGGATATGAGAGGCACATGGTGGTCACATCCTCGATGCCCGGCGTCACGTGCGCGCTGCCCTGGCAGTTCACCGACACCGGCGCTCCGCCCATGATGTGCCCGATGATGGAGATGTCGTGCGGGGCGAGGTCCCAAGCCACGTTGATGTCCTTCTGGAACAGCCCCAGGTTGAGTCGCCGCGCTGAAATGTAGCGGATCTCGCCGATGTCGCCGGAGTCCACGATCTGTTTGATCTTCCGCACCGCGGGGGAATAGAGAAACGTATGCCCGGTCATGAGCACCAAACCCTTGCTACGGGCGATTTCGATCAACTCCTCGCATTCCGCCGTCGAGGCGGCCATGGGTTTCTCGATGAAAGTGTGCTTGCCCGCCAACAGTGCCGCCTTCGCCATCGGGAAATGCAGCCGCACCGCGGTGGCGATCACCACGGCATCCACCCCGACGCCATTCAGCACGTGTTCGTAATCGGTCTCGCCGCCCACTTCGGGATAAAGGGACTTGAGGTGCGCCAGCCGCTTTTCGCTGATGTCGCACATGACTTTGAGGCTGCAATCTGGAAGTGATCTGAAATTGCGGATCAGATTTGGTCCCCAGTAGCCGCAGCCAACGACTCCAACTTTGATTTGTTTTGTCATAATTACGTCTCCAATTCGGTTTTGATTATGTTCCGTTCCTTGTTAAATACGTTTGTTGAAACGAGTGCCCGGAAGCAACGCCCGCCGTTTCGGGCATGGCATAACGGTTCGCCGTCCGAACCCGAACAGGGGTCGGTGACGATACGACCGCTTTGGCGGCCTTCCTTGCACTCCGGTTATCTCGCATTTGAACCAGCAAGGCAGGTACCGTTTTGAAGATTATTTGAAAATCCAGCCAGGGATTTTGCGTGCGTGCGTACTTGATGTCCAACTGGATCATCTCCACAAACGTGGTCCGGTTCTTCCCGCTGACCTGCCACAATCCGGTGAGCCCCGGCACAGCGTTGAACCGCTCCTTCTGCCACGGCAAGTACTGCTGGTATTCGTAAGGCAGACACGGCCGAGGACCAACTAGGCTCATCTCACCCAGAAAGACATTGATAAGCTGCGGCAGCTCATCCAGACCGGAAGAGCGCAGGATCGAACCAAACGGGATGACCCGCGGATCCCCCTTGGCGTCCATCTTCACCATCGGAGCGTCGGATTGCAGCAGTTGCTGCAGGTGACCCTGGTGAACACTCGTATCCGCCCCGACATGCATGGTTCGGAATTTAAGACACATGAACGGTCGCCCCAGGAAACCCACCCGCTCCTGCCGGAACAGAATCGGGCCGCGCGACACCACCCGAATGGTCACCGCGATGATGCCCATTAGCGGAATCAACACCGGCAGCGCCAGCAAAATCAGGACAATGTCCAAGGCACGTTTCCAACCCGGAATTTGGACAGGTGCCGGGGAGAATACCGCGCCGGCACGGTTTGTTGCGTGAGAAGGAGAGTTCATGGGAGGAAGGATTGGGTCAAACAGGATTTCGCCACCCCGCACGAACGCAGCGCCGGCTGACACAATTCGCCCGGAAGCCGGCCGGGGTCGCCCACTTGACTACAACAATTCGATAACAACATACGACTTGATACGACTCAGAGTTACAACCTGTCGGTCCGCGAACTTTCGCCGGACCGCTGGTGGGGTTCCCCGATTACCGGGAAAGCTCCGCACTTGCAGGCGGGAGTTCACTCCCACCCGATTTCTCGCTGGCGCCCGGCGACCTGCCGGGCGCCCTGTCTTTTTGCGGCAGACTCAAACTCAATCCGCAACGCCGTTTTCACGGCTTAATGGGCGAACGCCAACACCGGCGCGCGATCCGCCACACTGTCTCTTTCCAACACCACCGAACCCCGGTCCACTTCCACCGGTGTGGGACCACCCAAAATATCCAGAAGCACCTGCACCCGCTGCCGGGCCGGCATGATGCGCAACACAAACGCCCGCATGCCGGCAAACGCGCCATCGCCCAAGACGACTTCATCGCCCGGCGCCAGCCGATCATCCAGCGCCAGGGGCGCGTCCGCTTGGAAACATTCCTGCAACTCGCCAATGACCACATCCGACACCGTCGGAATCCGGTCGCCGAAATGCACCAGACTGCTGATGCCGCTCGTGCGCTGAATGTCCTGCAAAGTCTCGGCGATGACGCAGCGGACAAAAATGTAACCCGGAAAAAGTGGTTCGATGACCCGCGCCACACCCCGCTGCGTCACCCGTTCGATCCGCAACTGCGGATGAAACACTTCCAGGTTCAACCGCTTCCGCACGTTGGCGGCCGCAATGTGCTCCTGCTTCGGCTTCGTCCGCGCGCAATACCAAGCTGTTGCTTCCAGAGACATGAATGATTGTTGGCTTCGTCTTGTTACGATCCGATGACGGTCCGGTGAAATTGGAACAACTCTCCGCGTCGTCCCCGAAGCACTCCGGCCTTGTCGTTCCCCCCGCCAAAAATTGTCGCACCGATGTCGTTGTTTGGACGTCCAACGACTCCTTCGCGGCCATGTTTTCCCGTCTCGTTTTTACTCGTCATCAACGTTGTATATTGACTCACTCATCGTGGGATAACGCAAGCATGTGGCTTTTAAATCATTACGGAGGTCGCTCCGTAATTTCCCTGACGTAAGAAATTTTCACTCAACGCGACGAAGTGATCCGGCTGACTCTGGCACTCGCCAGGACCGGTAGAGCCGTGCGGATGTGCGAGACCGAAAAGCTTGATTTTACGGGGATAAACGCGCCAATCCGGGAAGCGCTGCCAACAAGATCCGCCTGATCGTTACAACAAAATCATTCAGCCGCGGCAACGCCGCCCAACGATTCGTCAGCAACCTCGTTGTGATGTTGCGAGAGAGCTATTGTCACGCGTGCGACAAAAGAAAGCCATCGCGTGAAACGCCGCCAGAGTTGCGATCGGACCTTGGTTTCAAGTCAGACCATACGTTTTGGTCGCGTCGCTCCCAAGCCGGTCTGCGACCAGTTGCCGCAAATCGACGGTTGTGCCGAGCGTCACGCCGACGGAAGTCTGATGTCCCTCCGCCAGACTCTTCTCGCCGCCTTCGAGCACCAACGTCGTGTAGAAGCCGAGCGACACCGGGCTGAAGGCAATTTCACGCTGGGACGCGGACAGTTTTCCATTCCGCATGGCGAGGATTTGCTGATAAAGCCGGCCGGGACTGCCGATACCGTAGCCCGTCACCGTCTTGTCCGCCTCAAAATTGCGGAACAGCGGATTAACTTCAAAAATTCCGTCCGCATGGATTTCCCGGAGTCCCGGTGTATCCAGTCCAAGATCAATCAATCCATCGGAGCAGATGATGCGACTGGATTGCACGGTCATCGAATGAGCAGCGTTCGGCAACGCCCAACCCGTCAGGATGTGCGCCACCGCACCGGTCGTGAACCGGATTTCCGTGTCCACCAGATCGTAGCCCTTCACTGAAATGGGTTTCAACGAGGGCAGCTTCTGCGAAAACCCGGTCGCGCGGACCTCCACCGGAACCAGGTTCACAATCTTCATCAAAGCATCCGCCATGTGCACGGTCAGAAACGATACGGGTGTGTTTTTCTCCGCGTAATCCGCGGTGGCGAAATAGCGAGGCGTGTGGTTCGGATCCACCACGCACAACTTGTCGAGCATGTAGAAAACCGCCACCTGGAACGTGCCGTAACGTCCGCTCTGAAAGCGCGCCTCCGCCTCCTTGATTCGCGGGTCCTCCCGCTTGTGAAAATCAACCCCCAGGAATCGCCCGCTTTTCCTGGCCGCCTGGATCATGGCATGGGCGTCGGTGATCGTCGAAGCCGTGGGTTTGGGCACGACCACGTCCAGCCCCGCGTTCAGGGCATCCACCGTGGGCGCACAGTGCAGGTTGTCAGGCGTGTTTACCTGGACGGCGTCAAGCTCAACCTTGGCCAGCAGATCCTTGTGATTCGTGAACCGCTGACTGACCGGCACTCCGGCGAGGTCGCTGAACCAATTGCGATATTCCTCATTGGGATCCGCAACCGCGCAAATCTCGAAGAGATGCGAGTAATGGCTGCGGAAGTAGAGATATTGGTAAATCTCCCGCACCACCGATCCTGCTCCGATGATTCCCAGCCGAAGTTTCGTTTTCAAATTACACCTTCATGTTTCAATTCCATCGCCATACACAACAACAAAGTCAGGCCATTTATCGTTACTCGGCCAGGGTTCCGGTTTGCCGCAACAGAAACACTGCCAGAAACTCCGCCGCCTGCCGGAGCTCCTCAACGGAGATTTGCTCCGCATCCGAGTGCGCGAACGCCAGTTGGCCCGGGCCGGACGTCAAGACTTCCATCTCCGGATACTCCGTGGCGAACAACCGTGCATCGCACGATACCGTCCAACCCCGCACCGGCTCATCCTGCCACAATCCGCAAGCCTTGGCCGCTGCGATCGCGTTGCGCATGGAGGGCGAATCCGGGTTGCCGTCGAACGCCACATTGTGCAGTTTTTCGTACGCGACGGTGACGACATCTTCACCACGCTCGACGCAACCGACCCGTCGCAAATAATTCTCCGCCCCCCGTTGCGCCGCACCGCGCATACGATCCATGACCTCGACAATGTCGTGCGTAGGAACAAAACCCTGTCCACCTTCGAGAATCAAAACGTCGCCTTCCGCTCCGCCGGCCAGTTCAAACCGCACCTTCCCGCCGGCTCTTTCAATCCGCGACTTGGAGTAAAACAGACTGCGAACTAGATGCGCCATCTTGGTGATCGCCCCGTCACGCTCCCGAATCGAACCCATGTGACCGGTCGCGCCATGGACATCAACCTTGAAACTGTTCCCAACCCGTTTGAAGTCGTAATGACGCGCGACCATCTTTTTGCTGGTTGCCGGATCAATCACCTTTGTCTTATCGCCGTAAAGGCCAACGTAACCTGCCAGGCCGGCCTCCAGACAATCACGCACCAGCGACTCCGTCTTCGCGTCCGGTTTGCGCCCGAATCGGATCAAGAAACCCGCTTTGCCGCAAATCCGGCTGGGATGTTCACCAAACGGACCAATGATGCCATGACAGGTTTGGACCGGCCGCTGCGGAAACAGCTCGTGCCGGCTTTCCGCCCGAATCGCGGCGCCTTCTTTTTCCATCTCCTCGTTGACAAAGGCGAACATCTCAAACAACGACGCGCCCTCCACCCGTTTGAGGCCGGCGCGATACCACGCGGCGCCACGGTTGGCAGGGTAGATTTTCATCCCGGCGCACTCCATCACCAGGACGCTGTCGTATAGCTTCTTCAGTTCGCGATCCATGGCGAGCGACAACGAACCGTTACCGCCCGTCTCCTCCTCGATCACAAACATCGCCACAACGTTCCGGTTCCAGGCCAATCCGGCTGCGGGCACAACCTCGGCCAACACCTTCAGCGCAGCGACGATGCTGATGAGCGGCCCTTTGTCATCGCACGCGCCGCGGCCGAGGATGATGTCTTGCTTGACGTGCGGCGGAAAATAGGGCGCGACCACGTCCACGTGCGCGTTGACGGCGACCGACTGACCGAGCTTCGCCTTTTGCTGGCCGGGAATGATGAAAAGCAGATTGCTTCGTCCCTGGTAAGTTTCCTCCGGGGTAAGCCCCTCCGGCCGCTGCGGCGTCTTGGTAAAATGGAGCAACGAATAATGCTGGTGGTCCTTGATTCCCGGATTTACCGGCCGCCGTTCGGTGCGCACTCCGGGAAACCCAAAGCCTGCCAGTTCGCCCTCCAGAATCCGAAAGCAATCCGCCTCCGCTCGGCGCATGACCGAGACATCCGGATCGGGCGTGGTGTTGATCGCGCAAAGTTTGACCAGCAAATTCTTGAGATAACGCTCAAATGCGGCTGTGCGCGTCCGGGCACGAATGGCTTTGAGCACCGGATTACGCCCGGGAATGGACGACTTCGATCTGGCAATGGCGCGGGCCTGTCTCACGTTGGTGTGTGGGTTTGCGTTCGACGCATGGTGCGGATGTTTACGCGACCGTCACGCACGGAAGAAACTAGCAAGCAGCCTCCGGCTGTCAAGAAATCTGCCGGGAGAATCGTTTCCATCCTGCTCCGTACGGAACTCAACGCGTCCGCGCCCGGTATAAACGATTCAAGACCCATCGTTGGAGCGCGCGCGGAAGAATTTTCTTTCCCGTCAGCTCCGCGTTCCGCCAGAGCAGCCGACGCAGGTAAGAGAATGTGACGAAGGAGCGATATTCCGGATGGCTCAAGAGGATTCGGAACATTGGGGTTGCGAACAAGGAAAGCACGCCGCTGTCACAGATTCTTGGCTTCACGTCAGCGCACGCGGCCGAGTTCAACAGTTCGAGCAGTTTGAGCAGGACCGCGCGATGTTCCGGCCCTTTGTGGCCGGATGAGTAGAACGATTTGCTGTAGATGTTGAAGGAGGAAAGCACTTCCGGCACGAAACAGATTCCGTAGCGGAACGCGGGCACCATGGCCGCATACCAGTCGCAATGCCAGCGAAGTTCGGCATCGAACAAACCAATTTCCAGCAGCGTGTCTTTGCGCATGACGGTGCTGGTGGTGCCGATGAGAAGCTTCCCGCTCTTTCCCAACCGCACCAATTCGTCCGGCGAGAGATAACAAGGTCGGTCGGACATGCCCGCGCCCATGTGCCACGTCAAACCGGAGTCCACGTAGCGCCACTCGCAAATCGTGCAGGAAAGCGCAGCTTGCGGATGTTTGGCGAGAACCTTCAGCGATTGCTCCAACAAACCCGGAAGAATCTGGTCATCCGCCGCCGTGGGGAAAACGTAGTCGCCGCGAGCCAATCTGATCGCGCGGTTCAGGGTGTAAACGATGCCCTGGTTTTTTTCGTTCCGATGGATTTGCAGCGTGGGGTGTTGCCGCGCGAATTCGGTCAGCACCTCCCAACTGTTGTCCGTGGAGCCGTCGTCAACAACGATGACTTCGAGCGGGGCGACGGACTGTCCGAGGATGGCCTTGAGTGCCACCGGCAAATGTGCCGCGTGGTTGTAGTTCGGCACAATGACGGACAAACGTGGCCATTCGATTGTCTCCATCGGAAGTCAAACCACCCGCAGTTCCGGTATGGGCACAATGAAGTGCCCGCCCTGGTCCAGGTATTTCTGGTTGCGCTTGATGATCATGTCGGCGAACCGCCACGCGAGAATGATGACATAATCCGGTTTCTGGTCGGTCAGGACCTGGGAGGCCACGATCGGAATGTGATGACCGGGACTGTAACGGTTTTGGCGAATCGGATTGTCATCAATGATGAACTTCATGATGTCGCCGAGCTCAAAATGATAGGTTAGCACCGTCCCGGTGGCTGACGCACCGTAACCACCGATGGTTTTGCCCTGGGACTTAAGTTTCTTGAGCAACTCCAGCAACGACTGTTTCGCTTTCTCAATCCGCGCTTCCCAAGCCCGGAAGGTTTTCAGCTCATGCAAACCGAATTGCTCCTCCTCCTTCAACAACTGTTGCACTGAAGGCGATTCCGGCCGTGGGCCGCCGATCAGCTGCGAGAAGCAACGCAGCGTTCCACCCTTGCTGGGCGTGTGATCAATCGCAAACAGATGCAGGCCGTGGGCACGGAGAAATTTTTGCAGTGGCTTGACCGAGTGATGGTCCAGATGTTCATGGTAGATAAAATCGAAGACCATGTTGGTCATCATGTCCTTCAGGTAGGAAACCTCGCAGATGAACACGCCATCCGGCGCGAGCAGACTGGCAATACCGTCGGTCATGTCTCCAATGAAATCGGAATGGGCATAAACGTTATTGGCCGTGATGACCGTCATCGGGCCGCGCTCCTTACGTATTGCTACGGCGGTCTGGCTGTTAAAAAATTGCGGCAGCGTCTCAATGCCGGAAGCCGTGGCAGCTTTCGCGATGTCCTGCGCGGGATCAACGCCCAGGACTTTCATCCCGTTCTTCTTGAAAGCCGAAAGCAACGTTCCGTCGTTGCTGCCGATGTCCATCACTTTCGAACCGGGCGCGAGTTTCAACTTCTCGCAGACGTTGTTGGCGTAATCGCGGAAGTATTCAACCAACCCCGGCGAACTGGAAGTCGTGTAGATGTAGGAGCCGAAAAGCAGCTTCGGCGAAACCACGTCGAGCAACTGCGCGTGGCCGCAAGCGTGGCACAGATAAAGATCCATCGGAAACAACTCCTGTTCTTCCTTGAGCCGGTCGGCGGTGATGTAGGCATCCACCGGCGGCGAGGCGGCAAGCTTCAGAACGAGTTCCACTTTGGGACTTTCGCACAGCCGGCAGGTGTTGCGATGGTAACACTGTTTTTCCATGGTCATTTCGGGTTTGAGTTTGGCAAAAGCGTTCTTTGATTCTATGCACCGGTGATTTCGCGCACGAGCGCTTCCTGAAACATGAGCGTCATCCCGCCGTCCACGACGATGTCCTGGCCGGTCACGAAGCTGGCCTTGCGGCTGCCCAGGAATTCCACGACTTGCACCACTTCCTCAGCGGTGCCCATCCGGCCCAGCGGGATCATTTTTAAATACAGGTTGTGGAGGTCTTTGTTCTTCAGGAAAAATTCCTTCGACTCTTCCTTCAAAAAGGTTCCGGGCGAAACGCTGTTGACGCGAATGTTACGCGGGCCGAGCGCAATCGCGTAATAACGCACCATCTGGTTCAAGCCGGCTTTGCCAACGTGATAGCTCAGGGGCAAATGCTTTGAAATGAATTTCGCATTGATGGAACTGACGATCACGATCGAGCCGTCGCGCCAGTTGTGTTCATTAACCAGCAATTCGATGATGCGCTTGGTGGCGGTAAGGCTGGTTTCAATTTCACCGGCCCAATCGTCGCCCTGGCCGCGAAAGCGCTGGAAGAAAAGCAAGGTGTTCAGGCCGCCGGCTTCCTGCCAGATTTCCTGGAGCGCGCGGCGGATCGCTTCCGCGTCGAGAATGTCGGCCGCCCAGTAGCGGACGTTGGACTGATCGGACGTCGCGGGCGGTCGCCGGGCGATGACGGACACCTTGTGACCTGCCGACTGATAGTGGCGCACCGCGGCGCGACCGGCACCTTTGGTGCCCCCAACAATCAGCACATGCTCTTTGGTCACGGAATCAAGAAGAGGACGTGGGCGGTTAACGCTTTACCGCGGCATCGCCAGCGGCACGCAGGCGATCCATGAATTTGGCCACACCGGCAGTGTCGGATTCGGGCACGGCCCACGGCGCCCAAACGGTGTCCGAGCGCACAAACGGCCCGGGCGTGGCCTCGTGGATGACGAGCTTGTCCGTCCGCATGATCATCGAGTGATAGGCATTGGCCGGGACGCGGCAATAAAACTGGCGACCCGAGTTGTAATCGCCCAGCGGAATGACGCCGGTGATATTCTTCCCCGACTCATCGAAAAAAATGAAGTCCGCCTCGCCTTCGAGGATGTGCAGCGACTCGTCCTTGCCCAAATGCTTGTTCGGCACCACATAGGTCATGCTGGTGTAAACCACGAACATCTCATGCAAGGTGTTTTGAATGTGTGTGTGCGCGCAAAGCCGGGTCCGTTTGCGACGCGTCGAACCGACCTTGCCCTTCAGAAAATCAATTTCCTTCGGACCCACGCTGACGATGGGTTCGTCCGCCACGTAAACTTCTTCACCTTCCTGTTTCATTTTCAGGAGCGGACGTTCCTTGCGAGGGAGCTTGGACACGCGCTCTTTGTAGGCCTTGCTTCCCGCGATATCGTTCTCCTCCGGCGCCCAAGGCATGAACGCCGTGTCTTCGCGCCGGAACGGGCCGGGCGTCGTTTCATGGATCGCCACGTCGCCGGACCGGATGTAGAGGCCGTGGTGGGTGTTCTCGTTGATGCGACAGTAAAACTGGCGGCCGGACGAATACGTCCCCAGCGCCACCGTGTCGCGGACGTTACCCTTCGCGTCGAAAAAAATGTAGTCCGCGTCGCCTTCCAACATGTGCAAGGATTCGTCCTTGCCCAAGTGGTAGCTGGGACGAACGTAGTTGTCCCCGGTGAACACGATGAACATCTCGTGCATCCGGTCGTCGTTCGTCTTGTGCGCACACAGGCGCAGGCGACCGCGCGGTGTGTCTTTGACCTCGGTGCGCAGGCGTTGGATGTGCGATTTACCCACGCTCGGGTACTCTTGCTCCGTCACGTACACCTCTTTGGTGACGAACTTCATGTTGAGATTGTCAGTGGTATTCAAGGTGGAATCAGGCTGCCGACCGCCGCCGGATGTGTCAAGGTTGGAGCCCGAAGGTTGGAGCCCAAAGGCGTGCATTACTTTTTCCCACAGCAGAGGGCAAAAAGGTAGTGGGACATCTTGTGAAAACCAGTGTGCAACACCTCGTCGTTCATCCCGAAGATGAAAACGTTTTGAAAATGGCGCGACATCAATTCCTTCAAGCCGGGACCGGTCTTGCAATTGACATGGCCGGCTTTGCTGCCGGGTGAGGCATAGGCCTGCGATTCCAGTGAAGGCGTGCCAATGAGGCACACGCCATTCGGCAGCAATGACGCTGCCATGTTCCCAATGAACCTGTCTTCGTCCGCCTGCTGGATGTGCTCGACCACGTCCACCGCATACGCCCCATCGAATTTCTGCGGCATCGGGCCGTTGAGCATGTCATGCACGACGCACTCAAAAGGCCACGCCGGATCCATGCGGCGGTTCACGTCTTCGACAAACACCGGGTCAAAGTCTGTGGCCGTAAGCGCCTTGACTTCCTGCCGAACGACGCGGGTGCCGAAAGCGTCGGCGCACCCGACTTCGAGAACGTGGTTTAATCCGCTGAACATCTTTGCGACAAATTTGTAGCGGGCCAGAACGAACAGCAGACGTTTCGGATCGTCGTGCCAGACTGAGTTGCTCATCAGCCCCAACGTCGTGAGGCCGGATTTCTGAGCGTTTTCGATGCAGTATTGATATTGCGGTTCCTTGGTGCGTGGATTCATGCGCGGTTGGAGGTCAAAGCTTGATTCATTTCACTGGAAAATTATCGGATTGGCACCGGGAGGGTCAACGTCTTACTCCCGAGATTCGGGTCACTTTCTGGCGTCCCCGTTATTGTTTGACCACCAGGCACTGGGTCTTCCACAACTCGATCACGGATTCAGGTTTGCCGGTGAAAAACTCATCGAACGCCTGCTTCACCCCGGGACAGCCCAGATTGCGGTAATCGTGTGAAAGGATCACCGCGCCTTTGACCATGCGCGGATAGAAAAACTCCAACCCCGCCTTCGTGGATTCATAGATATCCACGTCCAGGTGCACCATGCTGAACCGGATCGGCGTCCTGGCCAGATCCTGCGCCGAGTCGGGAAAAAACCCCGGATGAAAATGAATTCCGGTGAATCCACTCAAGTATCGTCTCACCGCTTCCAGTGACGTGTCATCAAAATCGCTGGCCTTGTGCCGATCCACCTCGGCGCGCACTTCGGGGAGCCCCGTGAACGTGTCGAAGAGGTGGAGTGACTTTTGGCCCTTAAGCGACGCGATCAATTTGGCCGTGCCGCCACGATACACACCGACCTCGGCAATTTCGCCCTCCAACTTCTGCGTCAGCTGTACCAGTTGGTAGAGATTGAAAAAATCTTCCAACGACTGGACCGTGGCATCGTCACGGAGACTTTCGGCGTACAATTTCCAGAATTTCGCATCATTCTCGATCGGATGATTGCGAATCATCTTGAGCCGACACAGCCACTGGGGATGGTTCTCTGCCAAGTTGCGAAACACCGCCTTGGCGAAGCAGTTCAAGAAGCTCATGAGAAGGGACGCGCGACGGTCGGGCGACTGCTCAGCCAGCCGGTTGGTCCATCCACACCATACAGCGGCCGGCGACGCGGCCGTTTTTCAGGTCGCCAATCGCGTCGTTGATCTGGTCCAGTTTGTAGCGTTTGCTAACGAGGTCGCGGAAATCCAACCGGCCGGTCTGGCAGAGACGGACGAGCTTGGGGATGTCAATTTCCGGCCGGCAATCGCCGCCTTCGGAGCCGGTCAGCACCTTTTTGAAGTGCAATGGCAACGTGTAAAGACTCGGATGCCGCGCCGCCTTTGGGGGCACACCGACCAAAATGACGCGGCCTTGTGGCGCGGTCACTTCGTAGGCGGTTTCGATGACTTCAGTGACGCCGGTGTTTTCGATGGCGACATCCACGCCTTGTGGGCCGACGATCTTGCGAATCTCTTCGCGCAGATCGCCTTGGCGCGCGTTGAGCGTGTGGGTCGCGCCGAGTTTGCGGGCGAGTTCCAGTTTATGGTCGTGGAGGTCAATGCCGATGATCGGATACGCCGCCACCTTGGCCGCAAATTGGATGATGTTCAATCCCACCCCGCCCGTGCCGAACACCGCGATGCTCTCGCCGATGCCTAGTTTGGAGTTGTTGTTGACAACGCCCAAAGCCGTCGTGACCGCACAGCCCAATAGCGCGCCCGATTCGGGATCGAAATCCGACGGTACTTTCGTGACGCGGTTTTCGGAGAGGATGGAATATTCGCTGAAGGTGGTGACCCAGCCGGAATTCACGTCACCGAGCTTGGATTTGTATTTCGGGGTGGGCGCTTGCAGGCCCGCGCCTTTGCGCCAGTGACACACCACGCGGTCGCCCGGTTTGACGGAAGTCACACCTTCGCCGCATTCGACGACGGTCGCGGTGGCTTCGTGGCCAAGGAGGTGGGGCAGGAATTTGTCCGGACCTTTCGCGCCTTCGATCTCGTTGATCTGCGCGCCGCAAATGCCGCTGACCAGAATTTTCACCAGCACCTGGCCGAAGCGCAGGGGCGGCGATTCAATTTCCTCAATGACCAGCGGCTGCTTGAGTTCGACGAGAATGGCGGCCTTGAATTTCATCAGAAGTAAATGAACTCGTAATCGCCCGTGTAGCCGAAGTGGTTGTAGAGCCAGATCCACGACGCGGTGTCGAGAATCGTCTCGGCGGTGAGCGCCCAGCACTCGAGGTTGAACATCTCCTGTTCGTTGCGAAAGCTCTCAAGCATCACGTAACCCTGCTTGCCGACCCGCTGGATTTCCGCGAGGGCAGTTTGCAGTTCGAACAGTTTCAGGTTGTGCAGCGTCGCCAGCGAGATGACGAGGTCGAAATGTTTGTCGCCCCACGGGTAGCGATCCTGGGCGCGGTAGCGGAAGAGATTCGCCTTCAACTCCGGATGCACGGAAGCCAGACCGTGTTTGGAAATATCGAATCCCACCAGTTCGAGTCCAGGTTCGATCAACTGCATTTCATAAAGCAAAAACGCCTTGCCACAGCCGACATCCAGCACGCGCGAGCCGGCCTTGAGTCCGTAAAGGTCAATCATGGCCTGCGCCACGGGCTTCCAACGTCCAGCCAGATATTTGTAGCCGCCGTAACCGAAGCGCCGGTCGCCATCCCAATAGTCGGCCTCGTATTCCTTGGCTTTCAACATGCAGTTGACCTTGTCGTCCACCATGCGAGCGAGGCAATCGCGCTTGGTGGCCTTGTGCAGCGATGAAACGATGTTTAAGAGTCGGCCCATAATTTTCTTTTCGTAACGTTATTTCCCGGAAAGTTGCTGAACCACCGAAACGATTTTTTCCGTCGTGACCTCGTAACGTTTCAACAGGCTGGCCTGCGAACCGTATTGGTCGGGGAATGCGTCCGGCAGACCGATGCGACGAAAACGTTTCGGTGTTTTGAAATCCGCTTCGGCTAAAAGTTCCGCCACAGCGCTGCCCAAGCCGCCAATGATCGAATGTTCCTCGACCGTCACGACGACCGGAACTCGCTGCGCATAATGCAAAATGGCCTCCGCATCGAGCGGCTTCACCGTTGGCGAATGGAGCAAGGTGGCCTTGATACCAGCCGCGTCCAGAGCTGTGGCGGCGTCCAAGGCCGACTTGAGCATGATGCCGGTGGAGATCACCAGCGCGCCGTCGCCTTCGCACATCGGGACGACCTTGCCGATCTGGAACGGCACGTTCTTGGCCACGATGGGATCGCCACCTTTGCCCAGCCGGATGTAAATCGGGCCGCGATGGTCCACGGTAGCGGGCATCATGCGGCGCATTTCCTCGGCGTCCGCCGGCGCGAGGATGGTCATGCGCGGGCAGGCGCGAAAAATGGCGATGTCCTCGCAAGCTTCGTGCGTCGGTCCGAGCGGTGCATAAACCACGCCGCCGCCGTTGGCGATGAGGCGCACGTTGGCGTTATGCAGGCAAAGGTCGAGGATGACCTGATCAAAACAGCGCCGCGTCAGAAACGTGGCGATGGTGTTGACGTAAACGATCTTCCCTTCGAGCGCGAGACCCGCGGCCATGCCGACGCAGTTGGCTTCGCTCACGCCCTCCATGAAAAAGCGGTCGGGCATTTCGGCCTTGAATTGCTTCAACGTGCCGACGCCGAGATCGGAGCCGATGAAGAAGATCCGCGGATCCCTCTTCGCCAGCTCGTAAACCATGTCCAGACAGGTCTTGCGCATCAGGCTTTAACCTCCAACTCGGCCAGCAGCGATTGGATTTCCTCCGGAGTGACCTTGTTCTTGTGGTGCCAGTTCAAATTGTTCTCCACGTAGCTGATGCCCTTGCCCTTGATGGTGTGGCAAATGATGACGCTTGGCTTGTTGGCATCGAAAGGAACGCGCTTCAGGGCCGCGCGCAGCTTCTCGATATCGTGGCCGTCCACTTCCTCGGCGGCGAAACCGAACGCGCGCCATTTGTCGGCAAACGGGTCCATGTCGAGCACTTCGTAAGTCGTGCTGTAGGACTGCTGCTTGTTGTAATCCACGAGCACAGTCAGGTTGCTCAACTTGTGTTTGCCGGCGCACAGTGCGGCTTCCCACACGGAGCCCTCGTTGGATTCGCCGTCGCTGGAGATCACGAAGGTGCGGTGGCTTGATTTCTCGTAGCGCGCGTTCAGGGCAAAGCCGACACCAATCGGCAGGCCGTGTCCGAGACTGCCGGTGGACGCTTCCACGCCGGGCACTTTGCCGTATTCGGGATGGCCGCCGAGAATTCCGTCCGTCTTGCAAAACTTCCACAGCTCGGCTTCCGGGAAAAAGCCCTTCTCCGCCAGCAAAACGTAAAGCGCCAAACAACCGTGACCCTTGCTCAGAATGAATCGGTCGCGTTGCGCCCAACGCGGATTTTTCGCGTCGTAGCGCAGAATATCGTCGTAGAGGACGCGCAACATTTCGACCAGGGAGAAGGCCGCGCCGATGTGACCGCGCCCGCCCTTTTCCAACATGCGGACGATTTGCGCGCGGAGTTCGCGCGAACGCCGGTCCAGCGGGGTGGTGCTGACGGGAGGTGGTTTAATCACGGTAGGGAAAATTCTGGTACTCGCTGCGAATCCGGTTCAACATGCGGCGGGCTTTTTCCAACTGCTGCATCTGCAACTCCGAACGGTCCTGGACGGTGACGGCGGCAAAATTGCGTCGCTGAAGCGAGTCGGACACAAATTCGTTCAGCAGAATCATGCACCACTTGAGGCCGAACAGCGGATAAACGCTCTCGACACGGTCAACCAAGGCAGGAAAATCGGAGAACCGGCGGAGCACCGCCGACGCAAACTTCTTTTTCAACTCCGCCGACAATTCCATCGCCGGATGCAGCAAAAAGTCCGAAATCATTTTCGCGGGATCATCCCAGCCAAAATACTCAAAGTCGAGAAAGATTATGCGACCGTCAGCCTGCCGCAGGGCGTTGTGAAAGCCGCAATCTGAGGGACTCAGGGTGCGTTGCGCCCAGGAAATCTCCCGCTCCGCGGACATGCCGGCAGCTTGCAAGCGGGCCTGGCTCCACGGAATCAGTTCTTCGAGAAACGGGGTCAGCTCCTGGTCGAAAAATTCCCGCAGCGCTCGAAAAGGCGGCGTGTCGCCTTCGGCCGCGCGCACGCGTTGCCAGCGTTGCTGAACGTTGGCCATCACCTCATCCACCGTGAAGAAGGCTTCCGAGGCCGCGCCCAGCTTGCGACTTTCGGGATGACGGCTCAACTCCCGCAACTGCCCCAACAGATTCACGAACGCGTTCACATCGGCTTCGCCCGCCTGACCGGGTGGGATTTTTTCTCCCTCGATGAATTGATAAACCGCCCAGCCCCGCTCGGGATCGGCGAGGATGGGTTCGGGGATTTCGCGGAAACCGTTCGTCCACAGAAATGAGAAACTGTTGAATTCCGTGGCCAACCGATCGCGGTTGTCCGACGCGTGACGGAAATAAACCTTCAAGGCGAAGCACGCCACACCGTCCGCGTAAACCTTGTAAATCTGGCTGTTGCGCCCGCCACCGATCCGCTCGACGCCGGTCACGTTTCGCTTCAACCAAGGGCCAAGCGCCGCGCGCAACACTTCCGGCGTCAATTCATTGGGCGGCGTTGAAGACATAGTTGTAAATCCGCGCCCAGTCCGCCATGGGATTCACGGCGGGCAGATGGCGTGGCGCTTCGTGGTGGCCGAAAAGAATTTGCACGACATGATGCGGGAACGCTGGCTCGAGGAAGGTCTCCTCAAGGTCATCAACGAAGTGGGTGCAGCCAGTTTCACGGATGAACCGGATCTTTTCCTGCCGCGTCTCGCCAAAGTGAAGATGTTCCGGTGACAGCCCGATGCGATGCGGATCAAAAAAGCCCTGTGCCGCCAGCCATTCGCGCGCGGTCTGCTGCAAATCATAACCGCCAATCACCGCGGTCCGGGTCTTGTGGCTGATGATGTGAACCGGCAAGCGCCGGCGGACTGCGTGGGTGAAGAATTCCAATACGCCGGGAAACGGCAGCGCACCGGCCATGTGCGGGCCGTAAACGTGACCCTGCAATTCCGTCCAGTCGCGCTCCCGGCCCTGCTGCCGGAGAAAATCGCGCACCTCGTTCTTGCGCGCGGGCAGCGTGGCCGGAATCAACCCGCACTCGACGGCGACCGAATGAAACAATTCGTCGTAGCGGACAATCGTGTTGTCGAAATCAACGCCGAGGACCATGCGGTCATTTCACCTTCAACTGCTGCATCAGTTTGATGTTGGAGTAAACCGGATTGGTGAACGGGTCTTTGATCAGGCCGCGGCGATAGGCATCCGCGATGTCCTTGATGGCGTCCTCGATGGTGAACCGGGTTTCAAAGCCCAGCACGCGTTTGACCTTGTCCGAGTTCACATGATACGACCGATTGTCGTTCGACGGCGTGTATTCCAGTTCGATGGTTTTGTCGCCCAGCGTGTCGCGGACGAGCATGGCGATGTCTTCGACCGAACGGTTTTGGAATCCCACATTGAAAGCGTCACGGTTGATTTTCGCACCCGGCGCTTCGAGGAAAGCGTGGTAGGCGCGCACCATGTCCTTGATGTGCAGATTCGGGCGGAGCTGTTTGCCGCCGAAAATCTTGATCTTGTGATTCACCAGCGCGTGGATGGTGAGAATGTTCACGGTGAGATCGAGCCGCAGCCGCGGCGCATAACCGCAAACCGTGGACGGACGAACAATCACGCACTCCATGCCGTTCATCTTGGGGTGCGCCAGCAGGTCGCGCTCGCAATCGAGCTTGAAGCGGGAATAGTCGGTCAGCGGTTGCGGGTCGGCGTCTTCGCGCACGTCGGGCGTTTCCTTCACTCCGTAGATGGACGACGAACTGGCATAGATGAACCGTTTGACGCCCTGGTCAATCGAGCCTTGCAGCAAGCCGGCGAACGCATCGTAGTTGATGGATTTGCCGAGCGTGGGATCGAGTTCGAAGCTGGGATCATTGGAAATGCAGGCGAGGTGAATAACCGCGTCCACGCCCTTCAACGCCGCCTTCAACTTCGCGCTCTCGCGGATGTCCAGTTTGATGCGCTCGAGTTGCGGATGCTGGTTGCAATCATCAAACACATCCGGTCCGTACCAAAAAGTATCCACGACTTTGACATGGTAGCCGTGCTTGAGGAGGTCGGGCACGAGCGCGCTGCCGACGTAACCGCCGCCGCCCGTGACCAGGAGTGATTTGTAGCCGTGTGGGTTTTTGCTGCTCATAAATTACTGCTCAAAAAGTGCCGGCGCTACTTCATCAACGATGTGATATGCCGGAACAGGCTGGTCGGTTCGAGAAAACTCCGGTGACCCATGATGGTGCAGGCTTCCGCACCGACAACGTTGGCGATGAATCCAAGGACCAGCGGCGGGACGCCCAGGGCTACGCACGGCGCGGTGATTCCCAGCACCGCATCACCCGCACCCACGCGATCCACGATGCGGATGGCAAAGGCCGGCACGTGAAAGAATCCTTTGTCGCGGTCGTGAATCAAACAGCCGTTGCTGCCGCGCGTTACCAGAAAATTCTTGGTTGCGATGTTGTTGGCCAGTCCCTCGGTAAGCGCGCGCAAGTCGGCGCTCACTTTGCGGGCGTCGAGGCGCACTTCCGGTTCACCAATGGACACGTAATCGGCGCGCGGGTATTTGGAAATGGTGTTAAAGCCACGGTTGCCGGCGTTCGTCTGGGTGTTGACGGCCAGGAATTTCGCCTGCTTGCAGACCAGTTGCAAAATTCGTTCGGTCATCAAGCCATGGCCATAATCCGCCACTACGACCACATCGTATTGCGGCAGGATACGCTCCAAATTCGCGAACAGTTTGCTTTCCACGTCCGGCGGGAGGGCGTCGTTGCGCATGACATACACCTCGAACAGCTTGCTCGAAAGGTATTCCTCGACGAACCGGCGCTTGATGATGGTGGGCGCGCCGGGAATCTGCGTAAAATGGGTTTGGACGTTGGAACTGAGCTTTCCCTTGATGAACTCCTCGCAAGAATCAACGCTGCCCAAGGCCGAAACCACGGCCACCTCGTCGCAGAAATTCGCGATGTGATTCGCGATGGCCAGCACGCCACCGGGGTATTGCTCCGTCCGGCTGTGCAACGCGGCCAGCACCGGCTCCTTGCCCGATTTGCCCATCACCGAGCAGAACTGATATTCGTCCACGATGGTTTCGCCGATGACCAGCACCTTGAGCTTGCGCATCGCCTGCAGATAACCGGTGATTTCCTCGGGGGTGTGCTGCGAACGGAACTCTTGCAGGAAAGACTTGGTCTCCGGCGCAAAAACATCCATGAACCGGTTGATAAGCGTCGAGGCGCTGAACGTTTCCTCGTCGGTCAATACCAGTTCGCCCCCGTTGGCCCTGACGGCATCAGCCTCCAGGTCAATGGCATTGGTATGGTCACGCTTGCCGCTCTCGCGCACCACACCTTTGACATAAAGATTCGGTTTGAGCCGCTGGATGGTTTCCACCGCCGTCGGCCATTCGTTGATGGCCACAAAATCCACGCACACCAGCGACGCCAACGCCTCCGCGCGCAACCGTTCGGGGAACGCCGGGCGATGCGGGCCTTTGTTGACGAAACGGTCGGGCGTGAGCGTGACCACCAGCACATCACCGAGCTTCCGGGCCGCCTCCAGGTGTTTAATGTGACCGATGTGCAGCAGGTCGAACACGCCGTGGCAATGAACGATCTTCCTGCCGCCTGACCGTAACGTCGCCAGCGTGCCCGCCAGTTCGTCAACCCGTTTGATTTTACTACTGGTTGTATCCATTCGATGTCACCCCGACCCACGTCAAGGCGGGTTCAAGAGCCGGAATTTATACGCAGGAACGGGCGGGTTGGCAAATACTCCGCGTGTAAAAATTACGTCTCGAAACCAGTGCAATTGGGCCGGTAACACCCGCCAACCGCCGGAACCCGGGCGGTGGGCGAACCCATCCCGCCGCCATCATTCGCTTGCTGTTCCGCGCCTTGCAAACCAGACTTCGTGCGATTCTATGTCTGCGAACGAGCCCCGAATTTCGGTGGTCATCGCCAATTACAACCATGGGCATCTGCTGGAGCGCTGTCTCGCGGCGGACTTGAACCAGCCGGTCCAGCCGTTCGAAATCATCGTGGTGAACGACGCGTCCACGGACAACAGCCTGGAGATCCTCAAAGGAATCGCAGCAAAGCATCCGATCGTCCGAATCCTCGCGAACGAGCGGAATCTTGGTGTTTGCCGGACCATGAATCGTGGATTGGAGGCTGCGCGCGGAGAGTACGTGCTTTTTCATGCTGCGGATGATGAATTATTACCGGGCGTCTTTGAACACACGCTGCGGCTGTTGCGGCAATACCCACAGGCCGGGGTTTGCAGCGGCATGGTCGAGTGGCGCTGCGCGAAGACCGGCATGAAATGGTACATGGGACAAAGCATGCCCGACAAACCGTGCTATCTCCCACCAGAGGAAATGATCCGTCTGGGCCGGCGCGGGATCCTGGTCATCGCCGGTCAGAACGCCACGTTCAAGCGGACGGCGCTGATCGAGGCGGGCGGCTGGCGGCCCGAGTTGCGTTGGTTTACGGACTGGTTTGGGGCCTTCGTGGTCGGCTTTCGCCACGGCATCTGCCACGTCCCGGAAGTGCTCTCCGTTTTCAACCTGGACCCGACTTCCTACTACCACACCGCCACGTCGCAAGCGGAGCGGCGGCAGGTGTTGCTGCACATTTTGGAACTTTTGGACAGCGACAAATACCGGGACGTGGCTGATCCGATTCGCCGCAGCGGCATTTTCGGCCCGTTCGGCTGGCCGATTGTGCGCGTGCTGCTGGGTCATCCCCGATTCTGGAAATATCTCAACTTCGCGCTTCTGCGGCGGGTTGCGAAACGCTGCGCCGAAGTCATCGGCCGGCGTTGCTTCCCCGACTGGCTGGCCCGGTTTTGCCTCAAAGTTTTCTATGGCAGATAGTCGGATGGCCAGGCGACCCGGAACGCGCCGTCAAATCACAGTTGGCAGCGAATCCGGCTTCCGGCACTATGATTTGAACAATGCACTTGGTTTCGTGTAATTAACCTCATGACCACACCGTCATCGTCGGGTCCGGCTGCGGACAAGCATTCCCCGCGCTCCTCCTTCCGCGTGGTGCTGCTTTGTTTGCTGGGAATCCTGGCCCTATTGTTTTACCGAAGCCTTTTGCCGAACTTTGTGCTGTTTTCCAACGATGGCCCGCTCGGCGCGCTGACTGCGGCGTCGGCGGCCATGCCCGATGCATTTAAAGGCATGTGGCAGGACCTCAATTGGGTCGGCAACAACGGGGGCAGCGCCGTGCCCGACATTACGCAAGGACTCCTCTGCCTGTTGGGCCCCGTGCAGTTCGCCAAATGGTTCGTGCCCATCACCTACCTTTTCCTGGGCTTGAGTGCCTGGTTGTTCTTCCGGCGCTTGAACCTGACGCCGCTGGCTTGCGTGCTGGGCGCATTGGCGACAATGTTAAACACGGATTTCTTTTTCACGTCCTGCTGGGGGGTCGGCCCGCAAACGATTTGTTTCGGCATGAACTTCTTGGCGCTGGCGGCGGTCGTGGGCGGTGGCGGCAACAAGTGGCTGCGTTTCATCCTCGCCGGTTTTGCGGTTGGCATGGCGGTGACGGAAGGGGCGGATATCGCCGCGATCTTCAGTTTGTTCGTCGCGGCGTTCGTCCTTTATTACACCTGGGTTAGTGAAGCCACCCCATCAAGCAGGGTTGGGCTCGGTGTCGCCCGCCTCACGCTCGTGGTTGTGTTCGCCGTGTTCATGGCCGCGCAGTCGTTGAACGTCCTGACCGGCACCGCCATCAAGGGCATTGCCGGCGCGGAGCAAACCGACGAAGCCCGGGAGGCACGTTGGGAATGGGCGACCCAATGGAGCATGCCCAAACGCGAATTGCTCAACCTCATTGTGCCCGGCTTGTTCGGTTACCGCATGGACACACCGGACGGCGGCAATTACTGGGGCGCGGCCGGCCGCGACCCGAGTTGGGATCATTATTTCAAGAATGGCCAGCAGGGACCACCTCCAGGTGGGGGCATTCGTTTCGGTGCGGGCGCAAGTTACGCAGGCGTGCTGGTCGTGCTCGTGGCCGTTTGGGCCGGCATCCAATCATTCCGGAAGGAGCATTCGGTCTTTTCTCCGCTCAACCGCAAACTCCTGTGGTTCTGGCTGGGCGTGTTGTTTCTTTCCCTGCTCTTGGCGTTTGGAAAACACGCGCCGTTTTATCGGTTGTTCTACGCGCTGCCTTACGCCTCGGCGATACGCAATCCGAGCAAGTTCTTTCACGTGTTCAGTTGGGCGCTGGTCATCATTTTCGCCTTCGGCGTCCACGGCCTGAGCCGGCGTTACTTGGAAATCGCTTCCAGCAATTCCGCCTCGTTGACGGACCATTTGCGCAACTGGTGGGGGAAGGTGCGCGGGTTCGACCGGAAATGGATGGCGGGCTGCACGCTGGCCATTGCCGCCAGCATCCTCGGGTGGCTCATCTATGCCTCCTCGCGGTCCGGCCTCCAAGCGTACCTGCAAACCGTGCAATTCGACGAAGAAATGGCGAAGGCGATCGCCCGCTTTAGTTTCAAGGCGGTCGGCTGGTACGTGCTGTCCCTGACCCTCGCGGTGGCCGCCGTGGTGCTGGTGATGAGCGGTTGGTTCGCCGGTCGGCGGGCGAAATGGGGAGGCATCTTGTTGGGCGTATTGCTCGTGGCGGACTTGGCGCGCGCGAATCTCCCCTGGATCATTTACTGGAACTACAAGGAAAAATACGCGGCCAACCCCGTCATTGATTTCCTGCGCGAAAAACCCTACGAGCAGCGGGTGGCAATCTTTCCCGCGGAGCGCTTCATTGATTTCAGGCGATTGCCGCCGGAAGCGGCCAGACATTTCAAACTGATCAGTGATCAACTTGACGGCCTCTACCGCATCGAGTGGTCGCAGCATTTGTTCCTGTATTACAACATTCAAAGCCTAGACATCATTCAAGAACCCCGTCTGGCGTCGGACAAGGCGGCCTTCGAAGGCGCGCTGGCGACCAACCCGGTGCGACGCTGGGAGCTGTGCAACAATCGCTATCTGCTCGCACCCACGGCGTTCCTGGAGTTGTTCAACGGGCAATTTGATCCGGTCCAAAAGCGATGGCGCGTCGCCATGACGTTCGACATCGCGCCCAAGCCGGGAATCCCCAACGTGTCGCGCTACGACCAACTCACGGCCAGAGCATCCACCAACGGTCAACTGGCCGTGTTGGCATACAACGGCGTCCTGCCACGGGCGAAGCTCTACGCAAACTGGCAGGTCGCCACGAACGACCCCGTCATGCTCAAGGACTGGGCCAAGGACCTCCACAAGCGGCTCCCGCATGAATGGGGCAATGCGCTGGTTTCCCAGGACACCACCGACCTGGCCACACTCAAGCGACTGGGCGAAGCGGACTTCGATTACCTCAACACCGTGTTGCTCGCCGAACCGCTGGCGTCCCCGCCCGGCACCAATCAGAACGTGGGCACGGTCGTATTCGAAAGCTACGCGCCCAAGCACATCAAACTGCGCGCCACGGCGAACGCTCCCGCCGTCTTGTTGCTCAACGACAAGTTTGACCCGAACTGGAAAGTGTTCGTGGACGGGAAGCCGGAAAAACTCCTGCGCGCCAATTTCATCATGCGCGGCGTTACAATTCCGCCGGGTGAACACACGGTGGAGTTCAAATTCGAACCGCCGGTCAAAGCGCTTTACGTGTCGCTGGTGGCGATTGGCGTGGGCGTGTTATTGCTGGGCTTCCTGATCATTTCGACGCGGCGCGAAGCGGCCGCGACCCGCCCGCCGGCCAAATAAGGGACATTGGACCTCGGTGGTTTTCAAAAAGCAATTGAGCCGGCACCCGCCGGCTGCTACCAAATACGAAGCAAATGAAAATTCTTATCACCGGCGGCGCCGGTTACATCGGTTCGGTATTGACCCCCACGTTGCTCGGCCTCGGCCACGAAGTGACCGTGGTGGACAATTTTTATTTCAAACAAGCCAGCCTGCTGGACTGCTGTCACCACGAAAAGTTTTCCGTCATCCGCGGCGATGCCCGCGACGAAAGCTTGATGAAAAAACTGGTGGCCAGCGCGGATCTCATTATTCCCCTGGCCGCGCTCGTCGGCGTGCCGCTGTGCAACACCGACGCCGTCGCGACGCAAACCACCAACCAGGACGCGATTGAAATGCTTTGCCGCATCGCCGGGCGCGAACAGTGGATCATCATGCCTGTCACCAACAGCGGCTACGGCATCGGCGAAAAGGGCAAACATTGCACCGAGGATTCGCCCTTGCGCCCGCTCTCGACCTACGGCGTCACGAAGGTCAAAGCCGAAGAAGCCGTGCTGGCGCGCGCGAACAGCATCAGCGTCCGGCTGGCCACGGTGTTCGGCCTCTCGCCGAGAATGCGTCTGGACCTGCTCGTGAACGATTTCGTTTATCGCGCCGTGAATGATCGGGCGGTGGTGATCTTCGAGGGACACTTCAAACGCAACTACATTCACATTCGGGACGTGGTGCGGGTGTTTGTGCACGGCATCGCGAGTTTCGAAAAGATGAAGGGCCGGCCCTACAACGTCGGCCTCGACGATGCGAACCTCTCGAAGCTCGAACTTTGCGCCGAAATCAAGAAGCACCTGCCGAAATTCGTGTATCTCGAAGCGCCCATTGGCGAAGACCCCGACAAACGCGACTACATCGTGAGCAACGCGCGCATCGCGGCGACCGGTTTCAAACCGGAATGGAGTCTGGAGCGCGGCATCCGCGAACTCATCAAGGGTTACACGATTCTGCGGAACACGATCTACTCGAACGTCTAGCCGGGTCTGCACGCTGGTGGCATGAGAACGAATCTGTTGTCCGAGGTGGTGGCGGTGGTCCTTGCGGGCGGCGCGGGCACGCGCGTTCAACATTTGCTCGGCAACCTGCCCAAGCCGATGGCGCCCGTGGCCGGAAAGCCGTTTCTCGAATGGCTCGTGCGTTATCTGGCGAAGCAGGGCCTGACGCGAGTTGTGATTTCGACCGGTTACCGCGCGGAAGTCGTGGCCGCCCATTTCAACCAACAACCCGTGCCCGGGGTGAACATTTTGTGCGTGGCCGAACCGTCGCCCCTCGGCACGGCCGGCGGCCTAGTACATGCGGTCCGCCAGAGTAAACTGAATCCGCCGGCGTGGCTGGTGCTCAATGGCGACACGCTTTGCTTTGCCAACCTCAAAATCGCCGCGATCGAACTCGGTGACCCCGATGTGAGCGGCCTCATTTACGCGCGCGAGGTCCCGGACGCGTCCCGCTACGGCTCGCTGGTGATGGACACGTCCGGCTGCCTGATCGAATTCGCCGAAAAGCGGCCCGGCAAGGGGCTCATCAGCACCGGCATTTACATGTTGCGGGACGAACTCGTGCAGGCGTTTCCCGATCGCACGCCGTTGAGTCTGGAGCGCGACATCTTTCCGGAATTGACGGCGCGGCAGGCGTTGTTGAAAGTGGAACCAATGAACACGCCATTCCTGGACATCGGCACGCCGGAATCGCTGCCGCTGGCCGGCGATTTTGTCCGGAGCAACCGCGAACAGTTTGCCCTCGCATGATCATTTCACGCGCACCGGTTCGCATCAGCTTTTTCGGGGGCGGCACCGATTACCCGGAATTTTTCCTGAAGGAGAACGGCGCGGTGCTCGCCACGGCGATTGACAAATTTTCCTACGTCACCGCCAGCCCGTTCCTGAGCCACCTGTTCGACTACTCGATCCGTCTTTCGTATCGCGACAGCGAACGCGTCCGGGATGTCGAGGAGATCAAACACAACGTCTTCCGCGAATGTCTCAAGTTGTGCGGGTTCAAAAAAGACATCGAACTGCACAACGTCGCCGACTTGCCGGCGTTTACCGGCCTGGGCTCGTCCTCGGCGTTCACCGTGTCGCTGCTGCACGCGTTGCACAGCTTCAAGGGCGAATTTCTCCGGCCGCACGAACTGGCCTGCGAAGCCATCCACGTTGAGCGCAACCTGCTCAAGGACAACGTCGGCTGCCAGGACCAGGTGCTCGCGGCGTACGGCGGGTTCAATCTCGTCGAGTTCCGCACCGAACGCGATTTCACGGTGCACCGCGTGCCGTTGGCGCCGCAACGCCTGGCGGAGTTTGAAGCGCATTTGTTCCTCGTGTTCAGCGGCATCAAACGCAAGGCCGCCGACGTTGTGGCCAAGCAACTCGCGCGCGTGGACGAAAACAAGCGCGTGCTGCACACGATGCGGGACATGGTCTTTGCCGGCGCGAAAATCCTGACCGACCACCAACCCTTGCGCGAGTTCGGCGACCTGCTGCATCAAGCGTGGCAGGCCAAACGCAGTCTGGACGGCGGTGTGTCCAACGGGGAGATTGACGCCATTTACGAACAGGGCCGCGGCGCCGGGGCCTGGGGCGGCAAACTGTTGGGCGCCGGCGGCGGGGGCTTCATGCTTTTCTTCGCCCCGCCGGAGGCGCATCCCAAACTCGAACAAATCTTCGCCAACCGGCAGTTGCTGAAGGTCAAGATCAACGCTCCCGGGTCGCAGATTATTTTTTCGTGACCAGTGGACGAGACGAGAGTGTTGCTCGCAGACGCCAATGGACGAGCCGCCGGTGAAACGATAAGCTGCTTCGCAGCATACCGAGACACCGAAATGAAAAACCGTCATCTTCTCCTGTTGCTGGCCGGATTCATGGCCACTTGCCTGACTTCAACAACGCACGCCGCCGGGATTCCAAAGGTGGGCGACCGCGCTCCGGATTTTTCACTCAAGACCCTTGATGATCAAACCTTCCTCCTGGGCGAACTGACCGCGAAGCAGGAAGTTGTGCTCGTCGTTTTGCGCGGCTGGCCCGGTTACCAATGCCCCGTTTGCGACCGGCAGGTGCATGACTTCACCAAGTCCGCCGATGAGTTCACCCGGAAAAATGTGCGCGTGGTCTTCATCTATCCCGGACCGGCCGAAGATTTGAAGGCCCACGCGAAGGAATTCCAGGCGATGAAAAACCGTCAATGGCCGAGGGATTTTCTGTTCGTGCTGGACCCGGATTACACGATGGTGAACGCCTATGGACTGCGCTGGGACGCGCCGCGGGAAACGGCTTATCCGTCCACCTTCGTGCTCGGGCCTGAGAACCGGGTCCGTTTTGCCAAGGTCAGCCACGGCCACGGCGATCGAACCACCGCAGCCGGGGTTCTGGCGGAAATCAAGCGCGAATCAGGCAAATGATTTTTACGGCCGACCCGGTCGCCGGATGCAGTCACGGTCAGACAGGTCGCAGGCTCAACGCCGTTTTCGTGCCGGGAATTCGGCGTCAGTCAAACACGCTCAGCTTCCGATTGACGATCCGCAACCGACGACACAGGCAAAGGTTCAACCCTTCGAGCAGTTTGATTTTAATTTCCGGATGCGTCGCGCCCAGGCGTTCGAGGTCTTCGACACTCAGCGTGTCACAGACCACGTCCGAGTCCGCCACGACCATCGCCGAGCGCGGTGCGCGGTCAATGACGGCCATTTCGCCAAAGACCATGCCGGCGGAAAAGGTGGCGAGCCGCTTGCGCCCGCCGGATTCCAACGGCACAAAAACACTCACGCTGCCGCGCGCCAGGAAGAACATTTCGCGTGCGGCGTCACCGGCGTTGATGATCACGTCGCCCGGTCGGTAACTGCCGCGTCGCAACCGCCCGGCGAGAATCTTGATCTCATCCGGGTTGAAGCGCTCACAAAGCTCGTATTGATCGTGCGTGGCCGTCCGGTCCGGGCTGCGGTCGGGCAGGGCGGCTTCGAGCGCGCGGTTCTCGCACGATTCCAGGGCCAGGTCAACGTCCTCGACGGCGCGGAACATTTCCGGGAAGCGCGCGCCCAGCTTCACCTTCATATATTGCCGCAGCAGCGGCAGGCGGTCGGCGTGCGTGAACATGACAGGTTTGCCCAAGCCGGACATTTTTTCCAGCACCCGGTAAAGCAGCCGGCAGGCGCTCTCGTTGATCGTCAAGACGCGCCGCAAATCGAGGATGAGGTGGTGGATCGAATCCGCGCTCTCGATCACGTCCCGCACCACGGCCTCGGTGGTGGTAAAGGTCAGGTTGCCCTGCAACTGGTAAATTCTTATGCCGCCACCGAATCGCTGCAACGCCCGGCTTTCCTCCGGCGTGCGAACGCGGTTGGAGTTCAATTCCGCCGCCGTGAACTTGAGGCGGATGGCCGAGTTGCCGACGGTTGGGCGATTGAACAGGTGCAGGTCGCAATGGCGGGAAATCGCGTCGCAAACCCGGATGCCGCGCACGCTGTTGCCGCGCGCGTCCAACGGCGGCGAGAAGACGCCGATCCCCAGTTGTCCCGGCAACACCGCGATGATTCCGCCCGCCACGCCGCTTTTGGCCGGCATGCCGATCTTGTAAATCCATTCGCCCGCATAGTCGTACATGCCGCACGAACCCATCACACTCAGGACGCTCTCGACGTATTCGCCGCGGATCGCCTGCTTGCCGGTCACGGGATTGACGCCGCGATTCGCAAGCGTCGCGGCCATGACACCGAGATCATGCGCGGTCACGGACACCGAGCATTGCTGGAAATACAATTCCACTGACGGCTTCGGGTCGGTGGAAAGAATGTCAAAGTTCCGCAGCATGTACCCGATGGCGCGGTTGCGATGGCCCGTTTCGCTCTCGGAACGGTACACGGCTTCGTCGAGCGCGACTTCGCGCCCGGCGTACAGCGCGAACATGTCGAGCAACCGGCGCAACCGCCCTTGCGGTGACTTCCCCTCGACCAGCGAAGTCGTGGCGATGGCGCCGGCGTTGATCATGGGATTGCGGGGCCGGCCCGTGCCGGGTTCGAGGCTGATCGAATTGAACGCATCGCCGGTTGGCTCCGTGGAAACCTTGCTCAACACGTGCTGCCGCCCGTGGTCCTCCAGCGCGAGGCCATACACGAAGGGTTTGGAAATGGATTGAATCGTGAACGGCTGGCGCGAATCGCCGACTTCGTATACATGGCCGGTGGCGGTTACGAGACAAATGCCGAACCAGTTGGGATCGGCCTTGGCCAGTTCGGGGATGTAGGTGGCGACATTGCCCTCGGTGACAGCGGCGAACTCACGGTGCAACTGGTCGAGATAGTCGAGGATGGGGGACGTGCACGGTGACGGGGATGCTGAGTTCATGACCAAATCACCAGATGTTCTTGCGCCCACGTCGGGTGGACCTCACGTACATTTTGCCGGGCTCCGAAACATCGGGTTTGCGATTGTATGTTGCTGAGTCAGTTGCGGCGGGCGATTGCAATGGCCGTGCCAGTTTGCGCTGCCTTCACTAATTCCAATAAAAAACAAGGGTTTTCATGGAAAACGAACCCCTGCCCTGAAGAGAAGCGTCGGGCCAGGGACTTCGCCAAGCCCGATTTTGCGCACGGTGGACGAAACTAGCCCTGACGCCGTGCGCCCACCTGGATGCGTCCGACCAGCACGGCGCCGGGCTCGACGATCAGGTGATGCGCCGTGATGTCACCGAAAACACGAGCCGTGGATCGCACAACCACCGCGCCTTCGACTCGAAGGTCATTGGCCAGTTCGCCTGCGATTTCCGCGGAGTTCACGTTGATCAGTTCCTTCCAACGAAAGTGATTCGCCGCCGGGATGACCAACCGGCCCGCCTGGAAGCTGCCCCTGATTTCAGCGGTCGAATGGATTTCCAGCGCCCCTTCGACCAGCAACTTCCCGAGCAAGCGTCCCTTGATCACCGCCTCGCCAACCACCGCTTCCGTATTGAATACGTACCCTTTCGGTTCGACGACAAAGGCGCCCTTGGTTTTGAAGTTCTTCGAAACCGCGTTGGTGATTCGATAGCTTTTGAGGTCCACATACCGGCCGCAGCGTTTGCACATTGTGGATTCGGCGCTCGCGGCCACTTCGAGTTCCGCGTTGCAGTCGAAACATGTCACCCGCCGCAAAGCGGGTCTGGTTTCAACGACTTGACGCGGCGGGTTGAGGACTTCCTGGACGTGAAAATGGCCGCGGCACTTTTTGCAGAGGGTGGAGAACGCCAAACGCGGCTCCCATTGCACGTGCCCGCAATGCGGACAGACGACCCGCGCCCTTTCCTGCTGGCTGGCAGACATTCAAAGCCGTCCGGGGATGACCCAGTGGGTCGTTCAACGACCTGGCGGTTTGACGGATTCCGGCGGTTTCGGCGCTTCGGCCGGCCGGACGGTCGGCGGCGTGGGCGCAACCTTGTTCGGGTTTACCTCGGTTTTGCCGACGAACGTGACCCCCTCTTCGATGGTCAACTTCGCGGCGCGAATGTCGCCGAACAATTCCGCCTTGGCCTTGATCTCAATTTTGTCCTTGGCGCTGATGTTTCCGGTGATCTTGCCGCGCACCACCACCGACTGCGCGTTGATGTTGCCGTTGACCACGGCGCCGTCGCCAAGGTTGAGGACGCCATCGGTGTGGATTTCGCCGTCCAGCTTGCCGTCAAACGCCAGTTCGCCGGAGAATTTGAGGTTGCCTTTGATCTCAACGTCGGAGGTCAAAACGTTCTTTGCTGTGTTGGTTCCGTTCATAGGCTGCGTCGTACCCGATTCATTTTATCGGGCGGTTCAGGAAGCTATGTCATGCACGAAACTGCGTCAAAAGTCTGCCTAGGAAATTCCTTGGCTGATCCCGGACCGGACGCACTTTGACCAGTGGCGACTGGTCAACTCATTTCAACTCACCGAGCGAGACTTCCACGGTCATCCCGCTAACGGCTCGTTCCACGGCCTGCCGCAACCCGCTCACGGTCACGGTACCGGGCAACAACAGCTTGGCGCTGGCTTGAAACAAAGGCTCGCCCGACATCGGCGCGCTCACGCATTTGGTGGTGAGTTCCTCGACGTTGACGCCTTGCGCGGCCAGCGCGTGGGTGATTTCGCGAACGATGCCTGGACGATCCGGACCGATGAGTTCCAGCACGGCAAATCGCGCTTCGTCCCGGCCAGCCGGCGCATCATCCGCGCGAACCACGACACTCAAGTCGGTCAATTTCTTCAGCGCCTCTTCGAGCGCGGCGCGCTTTTCGTTCGGCACATGCACGCGGAGGATGCCGGCGAATTCGCCGCCCAAACGGCACATGCGGCTTTCCAGCCAGTTGCCGCCGTGGTCGGCCACGAGGCGGGCAATGGATTCCACCAGACCCGTTCGGTCTTTGCCGATCACTGTCATCACGAGAGGAACTTGCATGGCACTAATGTGAAGCCGCCGACGCGAAGAAACAAGCGTTCTCGATGCGTTCAAGGCCGCTGATGATCCTGCCGGGCTATTTCACCAGCGCATCCGGCAACACGAGGGAATCGAATCGGAACGGATTGGTTCCACCCGCCCAGCCAATTCCGCGCAGGAGTAAAATTCGCACGTAAGGATCGTCAAAGGTCCAGGTGAAATGGCCCAGCACGCACCCGAAGACTCGGCCCCCTTTGGGTTGGCAGGTCCAAAACATCGGGTGCGGTTGGCTTGCCTTGCCGGGATCGGTTTGCTCGGAAGACGTGGCCAGCACGGTATAAGCGGGCGCGGTTGGTTCGGGTGTCGCGGGCCAGTAGGTTTCGTCGTGCAGTTCGATTTCGCGCGGCAGGCCCAGGCAGACGGCGTGGTCAGATCTTTCAATCTCAAGTTTGACCAAACCATGGTGATATTTCTGAAAACCGCCGATGCCCAACAGCGCTCCAACCTCGGCGGACGCCTTCGGCTTGGTCCAGGTGGCGGCGTGGATGACAACCAACCCCTTGCCCCGTCCGAGATATTTTTCCACCTGATCCAGACGGTTGGAGTCCCAGTTCAAATAGCAAAACGCCACAACGACATCCGCGGTGTTAAATTGTTCCTGGCTCGGCCAACTCCAGGCTTTCAGGACTTTGACGCCGGGCACAAGTGTCGCTTCGGCTGGCGACACATTCGTACCACCGTACAGATTCACCGGACCTTTGCCCCACGCCGCCGAGCCGCCGAGCAGGCGCGCCCAGCGTTCCTGCCAGAGCGGATAGTCGTGCGCTTCCGGCCCGTGATCCTTCACGTCAGCCAGGAGCAAGATCGTCATGGGGTTGGCGGGAGACGACTTCTTGTGCTTCGGCGCTTTGGCCAGGACTGCTTCAACTTCGCCGCGCTCGCGAGGTGGTGGCGGTTGCAGTGGGGCGGTTGGCGCTGCAAGAAGGCATTGGGCCGACAACAGAAGTGACGCCATCCACCACCGGGTTGGACCGACAACCCAGGCTCGAATTGCAGAACCACGCGGCTGGGAAGCCGCGTTCACCGGCAGGCAGGATGCCTGCCTCCACGGTGGAGGCACGCTTTCGAGCGTGCCGGTGATGGCGGCATCCCTGCCGCCAGTGCTGAGCGACGTCATGCGTCAACCGGTCTCACACCAGCTTCGACAAATGTTCGAGACTCTTCGCCGCCTGCGCCGGCGTGCCGCATTCGACGGAGAACACGATGTCGCGCGGGCATTTATTCTTCACGATCTTGATGATGCGTTCCCAGTCGAGCACGCCCTCGCCGCAAGCACAACCGACCGGCGTGCCGGTCACCTTGCCGCGTTCGGCCTTGGAATGCGCGACCGAGATGTCCTTCGCGTGCAAATGCACGAGGCGCGAGGCAACCCGGTCCAGCCACCGATAAACATCATGGCCGCAAAGGTAGGCGTTGCCCGTGTCAAAGTTGATGCCAATGGACGGTGATTTGACCAGCTTGTAAATGCGGTCCAAACCGTCGGGATGACGCGAGTATTGCGCGTGCGGTTCGATCCCGATTTTCACGCCGCGCCGTTCGGCGATGAACGCCGCTTCCTGAAGCGTGTACTTGATCAACACGAAGTCTTCTTCCTCCGTGGTCCATTTGGCCTTGATGCCTTCGTCCGTGTTGACGACGGGCACGCCGATTTCGCCGGCGACGCGGATGGCGAGCTTGATGTATTCGCCGTGAACATCGGGGCGGCCCAGCGGTCCGTGGCATTGGAGGCCGGAAATTTTCAGCTTCGCCTTGTTGCAGGCGTCCTTGATGCGCCACGGATCATCAAACATCGAGACGGTGTGGAAATAGCCGGCTTCGCTCATCAACTCCCGGCCGAAATGAACCATCGGCTCGAAATACTTGTAACCCATGTCGGCAGCGGCCTTGACGGCCCATTCGAACGGCTTGTCCGAACTGCGGGAAAACTCCGCGTTCAGTCCGATGTGTACTTTGCCCATATGCTTTGTCCTTTCTGTTTTGTGTTTTGGCGCTTTGTTTCGTGATTTAATTTTTCTCCGGGGAATTCCAAAATGCGTTGAGTGCGTCAACGGTACGATCCACGAGCACCTGGCCGCCTTCGGGGCCAATCAGGTTGCTCGGCACCACGGCGCTGTAACCGCCACCGCGCACGGCGCGTTCGGTGGGCAGGTAGGTGCCCGGACCGGCAAGTTGAATGATGAAGGTTTGCACGGCGGGACTGCGCGCTTTGATACGGATGCCGTAGTCGGTGAACAGCTCAAACTCGTTCGACGCAATCGCCACGTCGCCGAGCCGCAACACGTGCAGCTCCATCGGATAAGGTCTTTCGCTGCCGTCTTGCTGGGCGGTGTAGCGGTCCACAACGGCTTGATGCCAGCGTTGACGCCTGAGTTGGAGCGGGTCTTTGGCGTATTTGGCCGCTTCCTGTCGGGCCTCGGCGGCTTCGGCCTCTGTGATTCGTCGCCGGGGCAATTCAATTTCCCTGACCGCATGGCGCAACTCGACGTCGTCGCGCATGTCTTTGCGCGCACACTCGTAGGCGTCCTCCCAGCCATTCAGGATGCGGCGCGCGACCTCCTCCAAGCGGGTCAGCCCGCGCAATTTCCTCATGCGCTCGTCGGCGGCCTGGCCGTATTGGGGGCGCGAGGTTTGATCGCCGCCGGCGCCGGTCCAACCGAGCACGCAGAGATTGGTGCCATGACGCGCGCGCAATTCTTCGCGCACCGGATGCCAGAAGTCGGCGTGCAACCGGCGGCCGCTCTCCGCTTCCTGCGCGGGACACGGCACGTTGATCGCCGTCGCCACCAGCCGATCCTGACGATCCCAGAAAAACAAAACCTCGAGATTGTGATCTTCGTAGCCCTCCAAGCCCATGAAGTTCTTTGTGCGAGTGGGGCCATACATTTTAGCCGTGCCGTCCGCATAAACGGGCCGGCGACTCTGCGCGATGACTGCCTGGCTTTGCGCCCAGCCCGCCTTGCCTGCGGCGCGTTGCTGCCAGCTTTCGACAACGACGTCGGCGACCTGCGTGGTCATGAACTCCATATACTCCGCCGGTTTCATTACGCCGGTTTCCGGGACATCATGATAACCCTCTCGCGTCACCGGCGCAGCGTGCGTGTGGGTGGCGCATAGGAACAGCTTGTTGACCGGGAAATCTGGCAGCCGCGGTTTCACTTTGCGGCGCACCTCGTCCAGGATGCCCTCCCGGATGGCCACGAGGTCGCACGACACGATGATGGCTTGATCGAGCGTCTTGTCACCCGCGCACGATTCCAGCGCGAGCGCGGTGGCAGTGATGGGCGATTCAACCCGCTCCGAAATCCGCAAATACATCTGCCCATCCAGCGCGACCGGTTGGTCGGGTGTGATGCTCTTGCTCATCGCGCCAATCCGTAGTTCGGCCGCCAAAGCCACGCCCCCCATGGTGAAGAGCAACGCAAGGCAACAGACCCTGTTTACCAGGGGACGATTTCTCCGTGGAGACATTATAGATCGTCGCTGCATCGAATGCCTGTATCGCCCCCAGCAATTAGAACTTCCAGCCATTATGCAACGGCCGCGCGAGCATGGCGTTGGCATCGTCCGCGCCGGTGCCGACAAATTTTTCCTTCTTCGCGTTCCACTTCAACTTTTTGTTCAAGCGTGCCGAAATGTCGGCGGTCATGCCCAAATAGGACGCCTTGTAACCAGCGTCCACGTCCGAGACCGGTTTGGTGCCATCGCGGACTGCGTCCACAAAATCCTTCACGTGATTGTCAGACACGCGCAGGTGCAGGTCGCGGTCTTTGAGTTTGATTTCCAACAACGACTCCGGCCCGGCTTCGATGACGGGACGATCCGCGCGCACCCAACCCTGGTCGCCGATGAACTTGCAGCCGGTTTTCAAATGATCCTTGTCCGAGTAAATCATCTTCAACCCGCTGGGGAAGGAGAAGGTGGATTCCCAACCGTACACATTGTCGGTAAAACCCTCGTGGCGGTACGTCGCCTGGCAATCCACTTCAAAATTCGTGGCGCCAATTTCCGGACAGCCCCAGGACGCGATATCGAGGTGATGCACGCCCCAGTTGACGATGAAGCCCGTGCAATAATCAAAAATGAGATACCAATCGGGCCACGCGACGCGGCCTGGATTGTACGGTTTGAACTCCGCCGGGCCGACCCACGTATTCCAATCGAATCCCTCGGGCACCGGCTGCGGGTCCAGCGCGCCGGTGTATTTCGGCTTGAAATCCGGGCCGGGCGAGCCCACCTCGACCGTGTGAATTTTCCCGAGATACCCGTTCAAGGCCAGTTCGCAGGCCTGACGGAACTTGCGGTCGGAACGCTGCTGCGTGCCGGTCTGGAACACCACCTTCTTTTTTCGCACCGCGTCGTGGATGACTTTGCAATCGCGGAAGCAAACGCCGAAGGGTTTCTCGCAATACATGTGCTTGCCGGCGTTGGCGGCCGCCACGGCGATCAACGCGTGCCAATGGTCCTGCGTCGCGATGAGGACCGCGTCAATGTCCTCCCGCGCGAGCACTTCGCGGAAATCGCCGTAGGTTTTGCAATCCTTGGACTCATATTTTTTGTCCACCTTCTCTTTTGCCTTTTGTTGCCGATCCGCGTAGGGATCGCATACCGCAAGGACTTTCGTCTCGGGCAGCTCCAGAAAACCATTCATGTCCGCGGTGCCGCGCGCGCCGACACCAATGCAGCCCACCGTCAGGCGATTGCCGGGCGACACGTTGCGACCACGGCCCAAAACCGACGAAGGCACGATCGTTGGAAAACTGAGGGCGCCGGCGGTCAAAGCGATTGATTTCAGGAAGGTTCGGCGATTGAGACCTTGGATTTCGTTTCTTTTGTTCATAGCCGCTCGGAGTTCTAAACTGAATCTCCCGTGGGTTCAACCGCGAAAGTGTGGCATTCCGCAACGCAAACACCCTGGTCTCGAACGACCGTTCCTACTCGTAGCGCAGCGCCTGAATCGGATCGAGCCGCGCCGCCTTGAACGCCGGAAACAATCCGGCGACGACGCCCACCGCGGCGCTGAAGGCGACCGCCACCATCATCGCCAGCGGCGTGATGACCGGCGCGTTGGCGGTGGGCGAGATCAACGCCAGCACGCGCACGAATCCAAACGAAGCCGCCACACCCATCGCCGCGCCCAGCAGTGCGATGACGACGCTTTCAATGAGCACCTGCGTGAAGATGGCAAAGCCCGTCGCCCCCACCGCCTTGCAGATGCCGATCTGTCGGATGCGTTCGTTGATGCTCGCGAGCATGATGTTCATGATCCCGATGCCGCCAACGAGCAGGCTGATGGCCGCGATGATGCCGCCGCTGACGCGCGCGTTGCGGATCTGTTCGCCAATGGCTTCCAACCGGTTCTCCTGCGTTTGAAAACCAAAGTCCTGGATGCCACGATGCGTCACCATCAAAATATTGCGCGCCTGTTGCAGCGCGGGCTCCAGGAGACCCAGATCGCGCACCTTGAGGTCAATGGAAGAAAGGCGCGGATCCGGGACGCCGTCCCGGTCGCCCGCCGTGCGGAAGCGCAGCCAGGCCGTGTTCAGCGGCATATAGATCGTCTGGTTCTTCCGCACGAAGGCCCAATTGCCACCCCGGCCAAAACCGCGCATGCGACTGGGCCCGGAGGCCGAATGTTGCGGCTGGGCCTTCGCCAGTTCCCGCTGCTTCTTCTCCTGTTCGCCTTCGTAGCGTTCGAACATGCCCACGATGGTGAAGGGCTGGTCGTTGAGCAAAATCTGTTCGCCCAACGGAATAATCTCCCGCCCGACCCGCTCCGGCGATCCAAACAAATCGTCGCGAATACCGGTGCCGATGACGCAGACGGCGTTGGCATTCTCCTCGTCGAGGTCGGTGAAGAAACGCCCATGTTCGAGCGTGTGTAAATTCATTTCAATGACGGCCGGCGATACACCGACGCATTCGGAGGGCAGACTCGTCTTGTCGCCCCGCGACAACGTTACGCCGCGAACCTCCATCTCCGGAGAAATGAGCTTGAGCAACGGCGCGCTTTGTTGCAGGGCCAGCGCATCCGTCATCGTCCGGCCCGGCGCCTGGTCGGCGAGATGCTCCTGATCCGCGGGCACATCCTCCTGTTCGAGCAGGACCTTGTCGGCGCCGCCCATCGCGACCATGGCTTCCCGCATGCCGTTCTCCATGCCTTTGATGATGGCTGCCATGCCCACCAGGCTGGCCACGCCCAGAATGATGCCCAGCATGGTCAGGAGTGACCGCAATTTGTGCGCCCAGACTTCTTTGAGACCGGCGGCGATGGAGGTGGAGAGCGTCATGGGAACGCGGAAAGGTACGCAACCAACGCGGAACATCCAACATCCAACATCCAACATCCAAGATCGAAAGGCGCGCACGCCGATCGTCTCGACCTCGCTTCAATCGCCAATGGCAAGGCGTAGATGCCGTCACTCATAGCGCAACGCTTGAATTGGGTTAAGGCGCGCAGCTTTGACCGCCGGCAGGATGCCCGCGAGCACGCCAACGAGAACGCTGAAACCGAAGGCCACCGCGAGCGCCAGCGGGGTGACGACCGGAGCATTCTTCATGGGTGAGAGATCGGTGAGCAAATGCACGAGCGCAAACGACGTAACCAGTCCCGCCAGTCCGCCGAGAATCGCAATCACGACCGACTCCGCGAGAATCTGGATGAAAATGTCGCCGGTGGACGCGCCGACGGATTTACGGATGCCGATTTCCCGCACCCGCTCGGAAATGCTGGCGAGCATGATATTCATGATCCCGATGCCGCCGACGAGCAGGCTGATACCCGCGATCAGTCCGCCGCTGAGCCGCGCATTGCGAACAAACGTGTTGATCTGTTCGGCCCAGTCCTCCTGGGTGCGAAACGAGAAATCCTCAATCCCGCGATGCGTGCTCATGAGCACGTTGCGGATTTGTTGCAACGCTTCCGTCAACACATCCACGCTGACAATCTTCATCTGGAGCACCGACAGTCGAGGATCGCCGGTTGAACCAACGGCGCTGATCGAGGTCGAACGCGAACTGCTGCCGGAGCTGGTAACGCTGATGCCCGAGCGGAACTTCATCCACATTGTGTTCAACGGCACGTAAACCGTCGAATTCTTGAGATCGTAAACAAAACTGCTGCCGGTGTGGCTGTGACCGCGGTCACGGCTCACGCCGCCCGGCGATTGGGATGGCGTCCCCGATTGTCTGGCCAGTTCACGCGCCTGCTTGTCATTGTCGCTTTCGTAATGTTCAAACATCCCGATGACCGTGAAGGGCAGCCCGTTGAGATAAAGGGTTTCCCCCACTGGAATGATTTCGCGGCCGATCTGGTCCGGCGCGCCCCAGAGTTCATCGCGCACGCTGGTGCCGATGACACAGACGTTGCGCGCCATTTCGTCGTCGAGTTCGTTGAACATGCGGCCGTGCGCCAGGGTGTGCTCGTACATTTCGATGGCGGCGGGCCACGCGCCGATGCACATCCAGGGCCGGAACGTCTTGCCATTCGCGGTGGCCGTGGCCGACGCGCGCATCTCCGGAGAAAGCGTGGTCACCAGCGGCGCACTGTGTTGCAACGCATAAACATCATTGACCGTGATGCCCACCGCCTGATCGGTCAGATGCCGCTGGTCCATGGGGATCTCGGACGGTTCCACCCGCACTTTCTCCAGTCCCCCGATCGCCACCAGCGCCTCCTTGGCCCCGCGCTCCATGCCGGTGACCAGCGCCGACATCGCCACAAGGCTCGACACGCCGAGAATGATGCCCAGCATCGTGAGGAGGGAACGGAACTTGTGCGCCCAGATTTCCCGCAACCCGGCCAGCAGCGTCGTCATCAACTGGGATGACGAATGACGCAGCGCATCGCTGGAAGCCGGCGGGTTGGACGGGCTCATGGCTTGGATATTCCTGCGAGCGTGAGATCAATCTTCTCGGCGATCTTGCCGTCGCGGATTTCGATCCGGCGTGGCGTGACGGCGGCAATTTCCGGGTCGTGTGTCACCAGCACAATTGTCCGGCCCTCGGTGCTGAGCCTTTGAAACAACTTCAAGATGGCATCGCCGGTGTGGGAATCGAGGTTGCCGGTGGGTTCGTCGGCAAAGACGATGCGCGGACTGTTGACGAGCGCGCGGGCGATGGCGGCCCGTTGCTGTTGCCCGCCCGAAAGCTGGCTCGGCCGGTGTTTGGCGCGGTTGGCCATGTCCACGGCTTCCAGCGCGGCCATCGCCCGCTGCCGGCGCTCCCGGCTGGACACCCCGCTGTAAATCATCGGCAGTTCCACGTTTTGCAGCACGTTGAGTTTTGGCAGCAGGTTGAAGAACTGAAACACGAAACCAATTTTGCGATTGCGCATCGCGGCGAGCTGGCGCGACGACGCATCCTGAATCATCACGCCGTCCAGTTGGATTGTGCCTTTCGTCGGTGAATCCAGGCAGCCGAGAATGTGCATGAGCGTGGACTTGCCGCTGCCGGACGGGCCGATGATGGAAATGAATTCGCCCGCGTCAATGTCCAGCGAGACGTCGTCGAGCGCGCGGATTTCCTCGCCGCCGAGATGGTAAATCTTGCTGACGTTACGGAGTTCGACGAGCGCCATCTGATGCTCCTGAAAAATTCATCGGCGGTCAGCGCATGCTGCGCTTGACCTTGTCCGAACGTCCATCCTTAGAACCGGGACTGGCATTGGTTGCCGTTCCGGAGGCACTGGACGCCAGGCTGCTTGGCGCGGCGTCGTGGCCCAACGGCTTTTTACCGGCCAGTTGGCCAGCCTTTTTCCCTTGTTCCTCCTTGGGAAGCTCGAGCGACACGATTTCACCGGCTGACAGCCCGCCTTGAATCTCGGCGAAGAAATAGTCCGACACGCCCACCGTCACATTTCGCTTCTCGAACGCGCCCTCCTGCTGCACGTAAACGAACCGTTCGTATTGACCGGTTTCCGGGTTCTTTTCGGTGAACACGGCCGCCAGCGGCACGGCGGCCACGTTGTCGGCCGAGGCCACCGGAATCTTCACGTTGGCCGTCATGCCCGGACGGACGCGCGGGTCCACGTTTTTGAGCAGGATGCGCGCGGCGTAGCCTTTGATGTTGTTCTTGATGGTCGCCTGCGGGGCGATGCGCTCAACCCGACCGGTGACGCTCAAGCCCGTCACCGCTTCGACGGTGACTTCGACTGTTTGGTCCACTTTGAGCCGGGGCACGTCCGCCTGATTGACATGGGCGTTGATGACCATCGAAGCCAGGTCGGCGATGGTCAGCACCTCCGTGCCACCGCTCACGCCGCCCGATCCGGAAACCGCCTGGCCGATGGAAACCGGCCGCGTCAACACCGTGCAATCGAACGGCGCGCGCACTTCCGTCTTGGTCAGGCGCTCCTCAATGATGGCGAGGTCCTTCTGCGAACGTTCCAGCGCATTCTTGGCGAGCTGGAACGCCGTCCGGGTGTCGTCGAACAATTCCTGCGAAATCAACTTGTCGGCGAGCAACTGCTGGGCGCGCTTGAAATCGCGTTCGGCTTTTTCGAGTTCCAACTTCGCACGCTCGATGTCGGTGAGGTTGGACGCACGCTGCTGCTGCAATTCCGCATCGTCCAGTTTGAACAGCAGGTCGCCCTTCTTGACCCGGTCGCCGAGGTCCACCGGCATGGCTTCGATCCGGCCGTTGATTTCGGGCCGGACCGACACCTGTTCGGCGGGGCTGATTTCGCCGGCGGCATTCACAGCAAAGTTGATGTTGGTCTGGATGACGACCGCGGTGGTGGGCCGGGTGGAGACACGGCTGCCGTTGCCGGTGGCGGCCCGGTTCTTCCAAAACCAATAACCACCGCCGGCCAGCCCTAGAATCACGATAACCGTGAGGATGCTTTTCATTTTCTAACGAGTGCGAGCGTATCTGTTCCGTCACGCACATGCAAACATGCGTAGCGGAATCTGACGAATTATCCGGGCGGTTTGTTCGACTGGGCGTCCCACCTCAAGCCCGCGTTTCCTTGTGCCTACCTGTCCTTTTGCAGGCCGGGTTTCGCCGCTTTTCCTTTTTGCACCGCGTAAAGGTGTCGCATCGTGGCAACATAGAGAACGCCGTTCGCGGCCGTGGTGGTGGCGCTGATGGGATCGCCGAGTTGGGCCTCGGCCAGCAACTGCTTTTGCTGGCTCGCCGCGAACACGTATAAATCGCCACTGCGGGTTCCAAGGTACACCTTCCCGTCCGCAACGTAGGGCGAGGCCCAGACTTCGCCTTTGATTTCGTGCATCCAAACTGGCTTGCCCGTTTCCGCGTCAACGCAGTGAAACGTCCGGCCGCAGTCGGCGATGAACACCAGCCCATTGTAAATTGCCGGCGTGGACATGACGTGCTTTTGCAGCGGGTAGGACCAAAGCAGACCCCTCACCCCGTCCCTCTCCCCATCGGATGGGGAGAGGGTGGTGTTTCGTGAGGCGAGCACCGCTACGTCAATGCACTTCAGCCACGCCTCGTTCTTGCCCCACCAAATGTCGCCACCGCCGGCCACGTAAAGGCGGTTCCGGTACCGGACGGGCATGCCATAGAGATTGCTCGGCCCCTCGCGGCGATTGGTGTTGAACTTGTGAACGTTCGTTTTCGGTGCGGCCGGATCAAAGTCAAACTGGAAGACCTTCTTCAAACTCGAAACCTCCCCCTCTCCCTGCCTTCTCCCCGTCGGACGGGGAGAAGGTGGCCGTGGGCCGGGTGAGGGGTCGGCTACAGTTTCAAATCCATAAACCACTCCATTACCACCGCAAAAGAAAATCAGCGGACGACCGTTGACTTCCCCGAATGAAGGCGAGGACCACGTCGCGTGAAAAATGTTCGGCGCGATGTGCTCGTCGTCGCGCGCCACGAGCCGGCCCGTGCGTTTGTCCAGGACCACCAGGCTCGGCGCGTCAGGTTTGCGAATCCGCTGGTGGGTGTTGTCCACGCCCGTGCCCGTGTTCAGGTAGAGATAATCGCCGTGAATGAGAATCGAACTGTGCGCGCCGTCGTGCGGCCAGATGCCGGCGCCCGTCACCAGATCGAACACCCAGAGAATGTCCGCATCGGTCGGGCCGGGCTGGAGCAGCTTCCCGTCGGCGGGCGGACGCAAGGGTTCGGGCGAAATTTCCGCGCCGACGGTGGGTTTTGGCGGCGCGACCGAATTCTCCGACGGCGTCATGTGCGCCGCTTCGTCGCGATACGGGCCGTCGTTGCCGTTGGCCAGGCCGAGCGCATCCAGGCACAACACCTCGCCGCGGTTGCTGACGATGTAAACACGATCGCCCTCGACCGTGGCAAACGACGACATGCCGGTGTTCGGCCAGTCGAAGTACGGATCTTCATGTCGCTTTGGCACGACGAGTTGCCAGAGAAACCGGCCCGTCTCTTCCTCAAAGCACATCAGCACGCCGCGATCGCCTTCATGCTTCGGGTCACGCGGCTCACCGTTGTTCGTGCCGATGTAAACGCGGCCTCCGGCGACGATCGGCGTGGAATGTGATTGCGTTCCGAGGTTCGCGACCCATTTGATGTTCCGGCCCGTCTTGGGATCGAAGGAATCGGGCAGATCCTTCTCAGCCGAAACCATGTTGCGCGACCACGCCTGTCCCCATTGCGGCTGGTCCGCCGCCGGCGCGCGGGAAAAACCCGCGGTAAGGCACGCGCACAGGATCAGGCAATAATGGTTTGATTGCATCGGACGCCACCACAGGAGAATTCAAATTCGCCGATTCAACAAGTCATGATTGCGTATTTGCGCGGCGTAACTTCGTGCCACGGGCGAAGCATTTGGAATACGCGGCTGGGAAGCCGCGATCACCGGCAGGCAGGATGCCTGCCACCACGGTGGAGGCACGCTTCCCAGCGTGCCGGTGAGTGCGGCATCCTTGCCGCCGGTTCCGCGAGGCGTAAAGTTGCAACTGTGTATGTCCCCGACTGAAATCGGCGGTTGCAACCAGCCCGCCGGCGACTATCGTTACGATGTGGGCACGGCGTCAATCAGCCTGGGAACGAAACTCTGGCTTTTGGTTCTGGCGGGTTGCCAAACGGTTTCCTGCAACGTCCGAGGTGTGGATTCCAACCTGGCCGCTGCGCGCGAGCGGATGGTCAGCGATCAACTCGCCGCGCCGGGGCGGGACATTACCAACGCGCGCGTGTTGGCCGTGATGCGCCAGGTGCCGCGACACGAGCTGGTGCCCGAACGCCTTCGCTCCCAAGCCTACGGCGACCATCCGCTCCCCATCGGATACGACCAGACGATTTCGCAACCGTTCATCGTCGCCTTCATGACGGAGAAACTCGAACCCAAGCCGACCGACAAGGTGCTCGAAATCGGCACCGGCTCCGGTTATCAGGCCGCCGTGCTGGCGGGATTGGTCAGCAACGTGTTCACCATCGAGATCGTCGAACCACTGGCCCGCCGGGCGCAGGCGGATTTGAAACGGCTCGGTTACACGAACGTCATGGTCCGCGCCGGCGATGGCTACAAGGGCTGGCCGGAAGCGGCACCGTTCGACGCGATCATCGTGACCTGTGCCCCGGAACAAGTGCCACAACCGCTCGTGGATCAACTCAAGGAAGGCGGTCGGATGATCATTCCGGTCGGCACCGCTGGGGATCAAGCGTTGTACCTCCTGCAAAAGAAGGAAGGCCGCGTGGAGCAACGCGCCGTCCTGCCGGTCCGCTTCGTGCCGATGACAGGGAAGAGCAGAGCGGAGCCGAAATGACAAACGGCGCGGGGATTGATCGCTTTTGAGGGTTGACCCGGTTTCCGAATTGCTGAATTTTGCTCCGCTGAAATCAGTCTGAAGCCAGTCACCGCGCAGCCACGTTGCTGTCCATGAACGCACAACATCATCAGCCCAGGCTGGAAGACCGCTTCCTGACGCGCCGGGATTTTCTCGGCCGCTGCGGGATGGGCTTCGCGATGCTCGGACTCGCGAACCTGCTCGCGCCGGAAATGCTCGCCGCCAGCCTGTCCAACAACGCCGCCAGCGCCGATTCGCCGCTCGCCCCGAAGTCGCCACACTTTCCCGGGAAGGCCAAACGCGTCATCCACATTTTCGCCAACGGCGGGCCGTCGCACGTGGACACGTTCGATCCCAAACCCATGCTCGCCCGGTTGCACGGCCAGCCGCTGCCGATGGACAACCTCGCCACCGAACGCAAGACCGGCACGGCGTTTCAATCGCCGTTCCAGTTCAAAAAGCACGGCCGGAGCGGAATCGAGGTCAGCGAACTTTTCCCGTACGTCGCGGAGAGCATTGACGACATTGCCGTGATCCGCTCGATGCGCGCCGACGTGCCGAACCACGAGCCGTCCTTGCTGTTGATGAACTGCGGCGACGCCCGGTTGCCGCGGCCGAGCATGGGCTCGTGGGTCACCTACGGCCTCGGTACGCAGAACCAGAATCTGCCGGGCTTCATCAGCATGTGCCCGGGCGGCCATCCGATTCAGGAATCGCAGAACTGGCAGAGCGCCTTTCTCCCCGGAATTTTTCAGGGCACGTACATCAACACCGAACATCAGGACATCGAGAAACTCATCGAGAACGTCAAAAACAAATTCGTGACGACCGACGAGCAGCGCCGCCAGCTGGAACTCTTGCGCGAACTCAACGAACGGCACGCCCGCCGCCGCGCCAACGACGCCCAGATGGAAGCCCGCATCCAATCATTCGAACTCGCGTATCGGATGCAAATGGACGCGACCGACGCCTTTGACATCGCGCGCGAGCCCGAATCCGTCCGGAAGCTCTACGGCGAAGGTACGCAAGCGCGACAGTTGCTCACCGCCCGCCGATTGCTGGAGCGCGGTGTTCGGTTCGTGCAGGTCTGGCACGGCGCGGGCCAGCCTTGGGACAATCACGATGACCTGGAGGATGGTCACCGCAAACTCGCCAAGGAATCCGATCAAGCCATCGGTGCGTTGCTGAAGGATTTGAAACAACGCGGCATGTTGGACGACACGCTGGTCATCTGGGGCGGCGAATTTGGCCGCACACCCACGGTCGAACTTCCGACGCCCGGCGCGAACGCCGGCAAGGTCAATGGCCGTGACCACAACCATCACGGCTTCTCGATGTGGCTGGCGGGCGGCGGCGTGCGCGGCGGTTACGTCCACGGCGCGACGGACGAATTCGGGTTCAAAGCCGTGGCGAATCCCGTTCACGTCCACGATTTGCACGCGACAATTCTGCAACTGCTTGGGTTTGACCACACGAAGTTGACGTTCCGCCACGCCGGCCGGGATTTCCGGCTGACTGACGTGCATGGTGAAGTCGTGAAGGAGTTGATTGCGTGAAGGATTAGGGTTGCGCGTGAAGCAAAAGCGAATTGCCCTCACCCTGACCCTCTCCCATCCGATGGGAGAGGGAACAGCAATCGGCAGTTTTTCATTTTGCGGAAGCGCGTCCGACAAAATCCGACCTGCAACACTCCAGACAGCGGTGAATAAATCTCCCTCTCCCATCGGATGGGAGAGGGCTGGGGTGAGGGTCTGCGTTTTCTTCTGCACAAGTTTGGTTGTTTTCCAAAGTTCCTCCGCTGAACCAACAGCGGAACAAATCGAATTCTTCGAAAACAAAATCCGCCCCGTTCTCGCCGACCACTGTTACTCCTGCCACAGCGACAAGGCGGAGAAAGTGAAAGGCGGCTTGCGGCTCGACTCGCGCGAGGCGTTGCTCAAAGGCGGAACGTCCGGCGCGGTCATCACCCCCGGCGATCCGGACGCCAGCCTGCTCATCAAAGCCGTGCGTTACACCGACCCGGAGATGCAGATGCCACCCAAGGACAAAAAGCTCTCCGACGCTCAAATCGCCACGCTCGAAGCCTGGGTCAAAATGGGCGCGCCCGACCCGCGCGATACCACCGGACCAAAACCGCTGACCGACATCGCCGAAGCCCGCGCCCGGCATTGGGCGTTTCAGCCAGTGACGAAACCGGCGTTGCCCGCGGTGAAGAAGAAGCGCTGGGTGCAAACACCCGTTGACATTTTCGTGCTGGCCAAGCTGGTGGAAAAGCAACTCGACCCGTCGCCCGCGGCGGATCGGCGGACGTTGATTCGCCGGGTCAGTTACGATCTTACCGGGCTTCCGCCCACTCCCGAGGAAGTGGAGGCATTCGTGCAGGACCGGCAACCGGACGCTTACGCGCGGCTGGTGGACCGCCTGCTGGCTTCGCCGCACTACGGCGAACGTTGGGGACGACACTGGCTCGACGTCGCGCGCTACGCCGACACCAAGGGCTATCTGCCGGGCGGCGTGGAGCGGCGCTACCCGTTCTCCTTCACGTATCGCGACTACGTCATCCGCGCCTTCAACGAGGACAAACCTTACGATGAATTTCTGGTGGAACAAATCGCGGCCGACCGGTTGCCGATGGGCGAGGACAAAAGCGCGCTGGCTGCGCTTGGCTTTCTCACCCTGGGCCGCCGGTTTCTGAATAATCAAAACGACATCATTGATGACCGGATTGACGTGGTGAGCCGCGGCACGATGGGGCTGACCGTCAGTTGCGCGCGCTGCCACGACCACAAGTTCGACCCCGTCCCCACGCGCGACTACTACGCGCTGCACGGAATCTTCGCCAGCAGCGAAGAACCGGCGGAGTCGCCGTTACTCGGCCCGCTGCGCGATTCGGCGGACTACCAGGACTTCCTGAAGAAGAAAGCCGACATCGAAAAGGAAATCGCCGAATTCGAGAACAAGGAAATCGCGAAGTTCCTCGACGATCTTCGCCAGAAGGTCGGCGACTATTTGCTGGGCGCGCGCGCGGCGGAACAGTTGCCGGACCAAGCCAAATTTGACGCGCTCGCCGGCGAGTACAAAACATTGCCCGCCGTGTTGCGGCGTTGGCTGGCCGACCTGGACGGGCGCCGCAAGAAGGCCGATCCGATTTTCGCGCCATGGTTTGAACTGGCCGCATTGCCGGAGGCGGGGTTTGCAACCAATTCCAAACCTTTGCTGGAAAAATACGTTGCCGATTCCGCCAAGCTTGGAGTTCCGCCTTCAGGCGGTTCCGTTGCCCAACCGCCTGAAGGCGGAACTCCAAACCCTGTTGTCGCCAAGGCGCTCGCCGAACAGACGACGAATTCCCTGAAACAAGTTGCCGAAGCCTACACGAAGCTGTTCAAGGCCGTGGACGCGGAATGGAAGGCAGCGCTGGCCGCCGCCGGGAAAGAAAAGAAGCCCGCGCCCACCCAACTCGCCGATGCAAACCGCGAGGCATTGCGCCAGGTGCTTTACGCCGACAGCGCGCCGCCCAACCTGCCGATGGACCTGGCCCGAACGCTCCACGCCCGGCGACTGGGCGAGGGCGCGGCGCCGCTCCGCAACAAGATTGAAGCGCTCAATTGGACGCACAACGGCGCGCCGCTGCGGGCGATGGCGCTGGCGGATCGCGCCGCGCCAAAAAATTCGCACATCGCGATTCGCGGCAACGCTGCCAATCCCGGCGCCGAAGTCCCGCGCGGTTTTCTCGAAGTGTTGCGCCCGTCAACGAGTCAACCGTTCACAAATGGCAGCGGCCGGCTCGAACTCGCGCGGGCCATCGCCAGCCGCGACAACCCGCTCACGGCGCGCGTGTTCGTCAACCGCGTCTGGCTGGAACATTTTGGCGAAGGCCTCGTCAACACGCCGGGCGATTTTGGCGTTCGCACCGAAGCGCCGTTGCATCGGGAGTTGCTCGATTTTCTGGCGGCCACCTTCATGGAGAACGGTTGGAGCGTGAAGAAGCTGCACCGGACGATTTTGCTTTCCGCCACCTACCAACAAAGCAGCGACGCCACCGCCGCCAGCTTCAAAGCCGACCCCGACAATCGCTACCTCTCCCACCAGAATCGCCAGCGGCTCGACTTCGAGGCGTTGCGCGACACGTTGCTCGCCGTTTCCGGCAAGCTCGATCTGACCATGGGCGGCGTGCCGGTAGACCTCGTGGCTGAACCGTTCCCCACGCGCCGGACGGTTTACGGATTGATTGATCGCCAGAATCTGCCCGGCCTGTTTCGCACGTTCGACTTCGCCAATCCCGACACGAGCAGCCAGCGCCGTTTCCACACGACCGTGCCGCAACAGGCGTTGTTCATGATGAACAGCTCGTTCGTCATCGAACAGGCGCGCCGCCTCGTCCAACGCGACGAAATCCAACGCACCCGTATCACCGCGGAAAAAATCCGCGCCATCCACCGTTTGGTCTGGCAACGCCCGGCGGAGCCCTCGGAAATCCGACTGGCGGAACAATTCATCGCCTCGCAATCGGAAACGGGCACGACCCTCTCTCCGCTCGAAAAGTACGCGCAAGTTGTGCTGCTCGCGAACGAGTTGTTGTTTGTGGATTGAGTCCGCGACCGGAAACAGCCGGTCGTCCCGAAAAGCCCCAACGACGGGTAAACGCCGGACTATTTGATGCGGTACAGATGCGCGTCCCAGAGACCGAATCGGTCGGTGAATTTTCCCGCTTTGCTGGTCAAAGTGCGATTTTCCCCGACCACTTCCACCACGCCATCGCCGCTGATTCCGTTGAGCGTGAATTGCGGCGTGGTTTCCCCGGCCCGCATGGCCACCGCAAAAAGGTACGTCACGCCCGCATGCTGCTTTACCATCGTCGCCACCGGCACGGCCGCGTTGGTGGATTGAACGCTGGCAGCGTCCCGCACCGTCGCGCTGTTCAAAACGGGAGCGAGTTCCTTGATTTGCCGGTTGAGCGCGGTCACGGCCTCGAGCAGTGCGCGATCTTCCAACAGCGCGGCTTCCACAAATTTCGGCTTGAACTGGTGGCCGAAGTAAATGATCCCGCGCGAGCCGTGAATCAGTGACATCCAGACCTCGCAACGCACTTCCCGGGGCGTCGGCTTCCGGTCCACATTGCTGACGCGGGCGACCGCGATGCAATTCCAGACGGGCTTCTTGCCTTCCGTCCACCGCACGAGCCGTTCGACGCCGCGCGCGACAAACCACAGATTCCCCGTCACCTCCTTGCTCTTGTGCACCGCCGGATAAATGTCGAATGAGGCCACATCGCAGCCTTGCAGATATTTGGGATAATCTTCCGGATGGTTCTTGCGGGTGCCGCGGCCATACCAGCCATCCCAGGCCACACCCTGGCCGAGATTGAGCAACACGGGTCGCGATGCGTCCGCCGCGCGCAGCCGCCGATAATGCTCAACGACCTTCTCGGGCGGGACCGGCTGGCTCCAACCGAATCGTGCGCCGCGCGACTGGGCGTTGTCCGGTTCGTCATCGTGCATCCAGCCGATGATGCCCGGATCGTCCAGATGACCCAGCGAGACCTTGTTTTGTGCACAGATGACCAGCATGCCGGCTCGCTTCAACGCCGCCAGTTGGTCCTCCGTCGGCCCCTCCCACAACCCGACATAAACATTGATGCCGGCCTGGCGATAGCGCTCCGCGTTGGCGGGCGACTGAAGCCAAACGGCGATGGGGAAGAAGTTCGGATCGGTCCATGCTCCCTTCTTCCACGTGTTGCCCGGCTCGCCGGGAGTTGAATCCTCCGCCACGGCAACTGGCGGCGACAACAGCAGGCCGATGGCGGCAATGACTGACAACGGCAGGACCGGGAATCCGATGGTGGCCGACGACCCTGACCGGAACGGTGCTCGCCGCATCGCGGCAAATCCCGGCAGACGTCGAACGTGCATGTCCCTGTTTAACCCAAGCCGAAGACGCGAACAAGCCGCAGAAAAATATTGCGGCGGGAACTTCCCCCGGCATCGTGTGATCGGCACATGCAAACCGTTGCGTCATCCAACTTGCCGGAAGTCATCGAGTCCGAGGCCGCGCTGGACGATCTCCTCACCCGGCCGCGCGAGGAATTGGTTCGCTTCATCAAAACCGTCCGCAGTCCGCTGGTCATTCTCGGGGCTGGCGGCAAGATGGGGCCAACGCTCGCTGTGCTGGCGCGTCGCGCTGCCGAGGCAGCGGCGCACAAGCTCGACGTGGTCGCGGTCAGCCGCTTTTCCAACGCCGCCTACCGCAACTGGCTTGAAGAACGCGGTGTGCGCACTTTGAGTTGCGATCTTTACGACGCCGAAGCGGTGCGAAAGCTGCCCACGGCCGAGGACGTTCTCTTCCTGGTCGGCCACAAGTTCGGCACGACGCAAAGCCCGGCGACCACCTGGGCCGCCAACACGCTCGTGCCCGCACGGGTGGCAGAACATTACTCCGCCTCGCGCCTCGTCGCGCTTTCCACCGGCAACGTGTACCCCCATTCGTCCGTGGCCGGCGGCGGCTCGCTGGAGTCCGATCCGCTGACGCCGCTGGGCGAATATCCCAATGCCACCGTGGGCCGCGAACGCATTTTTGAATTTTACTCGCTCCGGAACGGCACGCGTCTGGTGTTGCTGCGTCTGTTCTACGCCGCGGAAATGCGTTACGGCGTGTTGCGCGACCTGGCCGACAAGGTTTGGGCGGGCAAAACCGTTGACCTGGCCAACGGTTACTTCAACTGCATCTGGCAGGGCGACGCCAACGACATGGCGATCCGCTCGCTGGCGCTGGCAACCACCCCACCCGCCGTTTTCAATCTGACTTGTGGCGAGATTCTGTCCGCGCGCAAGGTCGCCACCAGACTAGGCGAGTTAATGGGCAAACCCGCGCAATTTTCCGGGTCCGAAAACGCGGACGCGCTGCTCGGCAACACGACGAAGCTCCGCGCGCAACTCGGCGATCCGCCCACACCGCTGGACACGATGATTCGCTGGACGGCGGACTGGGTGAAACGCGGCGGACGGAGTCTCGGCAAGCCGACCCACTTCGAAGTACGCGACGGCAAATATTGACATGCGTCTCCCAGCTTCGAGCTAAAAGTTTATGCCTGAATTTCCCCTGCCGCCGGACTGGATTCGGAAAAAGCTCCGGGACGGCCTTGTTATTCCGGCCCATCCGCTCGCATTAACCGAACGACGCAAGCTCGACGAACGCCGTCAGCGCGCGCTCACCCGTTACTACCATGCGGCCGGTGCGGGAGGCGTTGCGGTCGGGGTCCACACCACCCAGTTTGAAATCCGCGAACCGCAGCACGGACTTTTCCAACCGGTCCTGACCCTGGCATCGGAAACCATCGCCGCGTGCGACGCAGCGACCGGACGAAGCACCGTGCGCATCGCGGGGATTTGCGGTCCGACCGCGCAGGCCGTGGCCGAGGCGCAGTTCGCGCGCACGACCGGCTACCACATCGGCCTGCTTTCGCTGTCGGCGTTGCGCAACACCGATGACGATGCGTTGCTGGAGCATTGCCGAACGGTCGCACGCGAAATTCCGTTGATGGGCTTTTATCTTCAACCGGCGGTCGGCGGTCGCGTGTTGCCGTTCAACTTCTGGCGGCGGTTCGCTGAAATTCCCAACGTCGTCGCCATCAAAATCGCGCCGTTCAACCGCTACCAGACCCTGGACGTCGTCCGCGCCGTGGCCGAAGCGGGCCGCGCCGGCGAGATCATGTTATACACGGGCAATGACGATTCCATCGTGACCGATTTGCTGACGGAATATGCCGTGCCGACCGCGGCGGGCGAGGTGCGTTTGCGCATCGTGGGTGGGTTGCTGGGCCATTGGGCCTGCTGGACCCAAGCGGCGGTGCGCCTGCTCGATGAGTGCCAAGCGGCGCGCGCGAACAAAGACATTCCTGCCCGGCTGCTCACGCTGGCCACCCTCGTCACGGACTGCAATGCCGCCTTCTTCGACGCCGCGAATGGATTTGCCGGTTGCATCGCGGGCATCCATGAAGTGCTGCGACGTCAGGGTTTGATGACCAATACGCTCTGTCTCAATCCGCGCGAACAGCTTTCGCCCGGCCAGCGCCAGGAGATTGACCGCGTCCATCGCGCTTACCCCCACTTGAACGACGACGCGTTCGTGCGTGCAAATCTCGAACGCTGGTTGGCGTGACGCGCTCGGCGCCGTCACGGCGCCCGGATGGTGAAGAAGCGCTGGGGTGTGGCGGGATCAATGACGTTGGTGAGTGTGAGGTTGCCCAGCCAATCAAAATTACCCGTGCGGTTTGTCGTCCAACTGCTCAGCGGCAACGCCACGTTCGTCGAGGTCAACACCGAGAACGGGCCGCCGGGCGAACCGCCCGTAACCTTGAAGACCAGATTCGTGTCTGACTTCGTCACGCCGCTGATCACCGGCGGTATTTGGGCGACCACCGCAATGGAACCATCCAGCAACAGTTTGTTGGTCCACATCAGCCCCGCACCCGCCGCCGGCAGGCTGAGGCTGCTGAACGCGCCGCCGTAACCGGTCGCATTGAAGAGCTTGAAACTGTCGCCCGCCGCCAGGGCCGAGCCGCCAGCGAATTTTGTCACGACCAGCGAGCCGCCGTAGTTCAACGCGGTTGCCACCTGAATCTGATTGTTGAGCTTGGCTGCCCCCGCCTTGATGATTTGCAGGGCCACCTGACCTTGCAACGTCGGCGAATTGCTCAATACCAGGAATGCCGCCAGCCCCGGCGTCAGGTCAATCGTGCCGCCGGTGCGGACGGTTACCGGCCCACTGATCATCGCGCCCCGGCTCGAAATCTTCTCTTCCAGCCGGCCGTTGTTGGTGATGACCAATCCGTCGGCAAAGGTGTGCAGGCCGTGGCCCAGGATCTGATACGTGGCCGCGGATACGCCGTCGCCCACGACGAGGGGACTGCCATTGGCCACGACGGTATTACTTACTGCCAGTGTGCCGCCATTGAAGACAATGGTGCCGGCACTGCCGTTGGTGGCCAGAAAGTTGGTGGTGGTCACGGTGCCGCTGTCCAGTTGGAGCGTGCCGCGGCGCACGTCGAGATTCGTCGTCACGGCAAGACTGCCGCCCGCCACGAGCAGGAGATTGTCCGAACCGCTGTTATAGCCAATGTACGTGCTGTCGCCACAGATGGCGCTGCCGCCCGCCACCAGCCGGAGCTGATTGCCCGCGCCCTCGGCGCCAACCTTGAAAATCCCGAAGTTCGTCCACGCCGAACCGGCGCCGGTGATGATCACTGTGTTAAAATTATCCTTGAAGTTGCCGATGAAGCCGTCGGTGCTGACGACGACTGCGCTGTTACTCACGACCAATTGGTTATTGCTGCCGGCGCCGACATAAAGCCTGCCACTGTTGCTCCAGAAAGAGCCTGGGTCGGTCACCAGGGCCATGTTGTTGGTGCCGGCGAGGCCCACTTGGTAGGCATTGCCGGCAAGGCCTGCACCATTGCTGATCACCAACTGGTTGCCGCTGCCGCCGACGTTTGGTCCGGAGGAACATGTCCAAAGGGAGCCCGTATCGGCAATCAGCACCGTGTTATTAGAACTGGCCCACTGCCAGGAGATGTCAACGGTGGAACTGGTCACAACTCCGCCGTTGCTGACGACCAACTGATTGCCGCTACCCGCGAAACCAATGTTAAGGTTGCCGGTGTTCCAGACCGAACCCGGACCGGTGACCAGCGCCACGTTGTTGGAACTGCTGGAGTCATTGCCAAGCATCGAAGAAGGCGAGCCGGTGACCGCCGCGCCGTTGCTGACGACCAACTGGTTTCCGCTGCCGCGTTTGCCCAGCGAAAAGACGAAGCCGTTGCTCAAGACCGAGCCGGGGCCGGTAACGATGACCTGATTACCGGTGGAGGAGTTGGTGTTGCCAATGACGAGGCCCATACACGAGGTCAGCGCCCCGTTGCTAATCACCAGGGAGTTGCCCGCGCCCTGGTCGCCCACGTAGAGGGTCTGGGTATTTCTCCACACAGCGCCGCTGTCCCGCACTTGGGCTTGATTGCCGGTGCTGGTGACATTCAAGCCGACGTGTCCGTACGCGTTGGTTACCGCTCCGGGGGCGATGATGTTCAAGATGGTGTTGCCCCCATTGGTGCCAACAATGAGATTGCCAGGCAAAAGGTTGATTGCGGTCGTCACGTTGGTCGTCCCGCCATCGGCCACGAGCTGGGCCGGGAGTTGGCGTGGCACACCGAAGACCACGAGGAGCGTGAGGAGGATTTGGGGGAGCGAAGCCGAGGGAATCTCGTTCCGAGTTTTCATAATCTTCAAAACGGTTTGCTGGATTCAGCGCAAGCCCTGACGCCGCTTAAACCATGGCAGATCCATCTTCGAAATCAAGCCTGTTTCCTGCGGAATCGCGGGAAGCCACCAAGCACGTTGAGTTTGTGCGCCGACCGTATGAAGTGTTGATGCCGCTGAATCAAATGATCCGTCGGTCATGGCCAGCGGACGCGGTAGAACCGCTGCGCGTGATTGGTGGCCTGCGGGTCCGTGAACTGGAACAGGCCCGGAGAAATTTCGGTCACCCCGCCAACAACCTCCCAGTTGGACAAAGACAAGGCGACGTTGGTGGTCGCCAGCACCGTGAACAACGCACCCGGGGCGTTGCTGAAACTGAATTGGAAGCCGCCATTCGGACCGACGGTCATTCCGGAAAGTTGCACGGGCGACTGAACGACATTGGTGATGACATAGGACGCCAGGGGTTTGAATTCCTCATGACACACATCGAGATCGAGCGGGCTGATGCCGCCGGAACTGCCGGTGGCGCTGTATTGCCAGAAGGACCAGTCGTTGAACACGCCGGTCGCATCCGCGAAACCCTGCCCGGGCGGATCATCCACGGCGGGATTCGCCCCACTGCCGACGGTGCGCAGCCAGAGATCGTAGTTCGCCAGACGGCTGTCGAGTTCGTTGTTCGCAAAGGTTTGCGTAACGTAGATGATCGGCGCCGCCGCGGGGCCGCGCCGGGCGATGATTTCGTTGCAGAAGGCGATCACCCAATCGGTCAGCGCCGTCGTGGACAGGTTGGCTGCGCTGCCTTCCAGGTCGAGCACAGGGCGCAAGCGGCCCACGCCGATGGCGCTGCCGGCATACACGACCATGTTGCTGGCCTCCAGAATCGCGCCATTCGTGGTGGGACGATTCTCCGGATGCGCGTAATGATAAACGCCCACCAGCAAACCCGCGGCGGCGGCGCGCTGGACATTGACGGCCATGGTCGCGTCATGCGGGCCAGTGAGTCCCTCGGTCGCTTTGATGAAGGCGAACCGCTTGCCTTCGGCATACATCTGGTCCCACGATGCCTGCGGAATGCCGCTCTCGTTTTGGAAGTGCGAAACGTCCACGCCGAACGGTCGCGTCACATTCGCCACCACCTCAATCGAGCCGTCCACCAAAAGCTTGTTGGTCCAGGCAAACCCTTCTCCCAGCGCGGGCAGCGTCACCGGAGCAAACGCGCCGCCATACGAAGAGGCGATGAAAAGTTGAAAGCGATCCCCGACGGCCAGCGCGGTCGGCCCGAGGTTGCTCACAACCAGCGACCCGCCGTATGTCAGCGGCCCGGCCACCTGAACTTGATCGTTGGTCAACGCCGATCCGTTCTTGCTGATTTCCATGACGGTCTTGCCCTGCAACGCCGGTGAATTGCTCAACACCAGTTTCCCGACGGACGCGCCGGGCGAGAGCGTGCCCAACGTTTGCACGGTCACGTCGCCGATGATCGTGCCGTTGCCGGTCAAATAGCCGCTGTTGGCGATGCTCAGGCCATTGCCGAAAAAGTGGATGCCGTTGCCGGCCAGTTGGAACACCGCCGGCGCCGAGCCGTTGTTGACGCCGACGCCAAAAACCCGCCCGTTGTCGTTCGTGGTGCTCCGGGTGAGGAGTGTTCCGTCCGTAAGTTCGAATTCGCCCAGTGTGTTGGTCACGCGCAACCGGTCCACTTCGATGAAACCGGCTTTCAATTCGTTCGTTCCGCGCCGCACGTCAAACACCGCGTTGCCGGCGGCATTGGTTACGATCAAACTCCCGCCTTCGATCACCGAGCGGTTATTGGCGCTGGTACTGGCAGCGCCCAAAGTCATGCCGGTAGCCAGCACCGTGCCGGCGTTGGTGACGATCAGTTGATTGAACGAACCGGAACTGCCGACGTTCATATCGCGGCTGCATAACAGCGTCGAGCCGGGATCCGCCACCACCGCTACGTTGTTCGTGCTGGTGACGGATACCCCCAAGGTGGTCGTGTCGGCTTCCACTCTCCCGCCATCGCGCACGGACATTCGGTTGAATGATCCGTTCAGGCCAACGTACAATTGGGCGAACGCGCCGCGATTGGCGAATAGCGAATTCGTCCCCGACACCAGCATCGTGTTGTTGGAACTGCCGGTCTGAAATCCGATCGTGTGGTCGCTGGCGGAACTGTTGCGCATGACGGCACCGTTGCTCACGATCAATTGATTGAACGAACCGAAGTTTCCAACGGCGGACGTGAGAGTGTTCGTCAAGGTCGAACCCGCGCCCGCGAGCAGCGCCAGATTGGAATGACCGATGCCGCTTTGAATCGAGTTGGCGCCGACGTAGGCCCCGCTGGAAAATATTTTCGCGCCGTTGGTGACAAGCAACCGATTGAAATCACCGTTGGCGCCGACCGTCAGTCCCGAACTCATCGTCCAAAGCGAATTCACATCACGCACCACCGCCACATTGCCCCGGCTGCCGGTGTTGCCGGTCAGCGCGCCCGAGGAACTCGTGACCACCCCGCCACTGGTGATCAACAATTGGTTCGACGAGCCGCCATTGCCCACGTTCACCCCGCCACCAGCCCCGAGCCTGCCGTTGTTCGTGACCAACACCTGGTTGAATGAGCCGCTGTTGCCGATGTTGACACTGCCTCGGTTCGTCCAAACCGAACCGGCGCCGGTGACGACGGCCGCATTACTGACCCCGCCGTTGAACGCCATGTTTCCGAAGTTGTTTTCCACCCGCCCGCCATTCGTCACGATCAGCCGGCTGAAGGAACCCAGCACGCCAAAGTTCAAGTTCCCGCCCACACCCCAACGAGAGTTGGCGCCGGTCACAATCACCTGGTTGGTTCTGGCAGAGGAATTCTGTCCGATGACGCCGTTGCCGCTGTTGGTGACGGCTCCGGCGTTCGTAATGACCAGCGTGGTGAATGAACCGTTCGTGCCGATGGTCAGGTTGCCCGTGATGTTGGTAGTGACCGCGTTGATGCTGGCCGTCGTCCCATCGGCCACCAATTGGGCGTGGAGCGAGTGGTTTGCAACCAAGAATGCAAATGTGGCGGATGCAAGGATGCGGATGGTCGTTTTCATGGCATGATGCGGACAGTTTTCACGTGTCGCTGCGTTTTGGGTTGCTAGGGATGAAGAATACGCTTCAGCGGGCTGAATACAACCGGAGATTTCAACCAAGCCGCGAATGCCGCTTTGCCCGTCCGGCAAACACTGCCTTGCTTGAGGCGGGTTGCGCACCTAAGCTTACGGGCACTGACTTATGCGAATGAAATCCTTCAAGCCGAATTGCAACCTGAACACGATTCGGGACGGGCGCGGCGCGATTTTTTCCTTTGTTCCCGATGCGCCCATCCTCGAATGGACGCACCAGTTCATCAAGGCCGGCAAGATCCGCGGCAATCATTGCCACCCGGAATTCGACGAATACATCCTGCTGGTGGACGGCGCGGGCGTGGAGGTGGAGAAGGATGAAGCGACCGGCAAGGAGCACTTCATCTACATGAACAAGGGCGAGTGCATTTTCATTCCGCGCGGGACGTATCACGTTTTCCTCGCCATCACGGATTGCCAGTCGGTCTCGTTCCTGACCAAGCGCTGGGATGATTGCAAGCAACCCATCGTCCACCAGAATTTGGGCATGGGCGAAGGCGATCATGGCGATCCCAAGAGCGCGTTCTACAAGGAACAAAACAAGACGAGCCAGCACGTCCAGTAACATGGTCCGGTTTGGCCTCATCGCCTGTTCGAGCATCGCGCGGCGACGGTTTGTGCCGGCGCTGAAAGCCACGAACCTTGCGCGGTTGGAGCGCGTGGGCAGTCGCGACGCCGCCAAAGCGGAGAAGTTCGCGCACGAATTTGGCTGCGTAAAATCCGGCAGCAACGAGGCCGTTCTGACCGACCCCGACGTGGACGCGGTTTACATTTCCACCCCCATCGCGTTGCACGAACACTGGGCGCGGCTCGCGGCGCAACACGGCAAACACATTCTTTGCGAGAAGTCCTCGTTCCGTAATTACGCCACCGCTCGCGATGTGTTGCAACTCTGCGCCGAGCGGAAGGTGCGGTTCATGGAGGGCTTCGGTTTCCGCTACCACCCGCAACACGCGCTCGTAAAAAAGCTCATCAGCGAAGGCCACATCGGCACGCCCCGGATTTTTCGCGGTGAACTCACGTATCCCAAACCGCCGCCGGGCGATTTCCGCCACGACCCCAAGCTGGGCGGTGGAGTCTTTTTCGATGGCGGCGGGTATCCCATCGCGGCGGCGTTGATGACAGTACTGTCCGCGCCGGTTTCTGTGTCCGGGCAGTTGCACTTCGACGAGCAGACAAAAGTGGACGACACCGTCGCAGTCACGGTCACTTTTGCCGGCGGCGAGATCGCCCAATGTGCGGCGGGGTTCGATCTCCAATACCGGTCGCGTTATTCGATCATCGGTACCGAGGGCAGGATCGAACTGGAGCGCGCCTTCTCCGTGATGCCGGAGATGTCCGTGGCGGTCGTGCTGGAGACGAAAGCCGGCAGCGAACGATTTACCGCGCCGCAGGCGGACCAGTTCCGGTTGATGATTGACGATTTCGCGGACGAAATTGATGGCGACCGGCACGAGCGGGATTTTGAAGGCCAGTGCCTGAAACAAAGCGCTGTGATGGACGCCGCCTGGCGCTCGCATCACGAAGGGCGGACCATAAAACTGGCGGAAGCTTGAAACGATGAATTGGACCACGCCAAATGCATTTTGCAGCAGCTCTCCCTCACCCCAGCCCTCTCCCGCTGGGAGAGGGAGAATCGCCGCGCGTCTCACGGCAGA
>CAYWMD010000025.1:0-90090 GCA_964458575.1 uncultured Bifidobacteriaceae bacterium
GTTTATTGGATTGAGCGTCGGCGACCGTTGCCGAAGCAACGACGAGAACGGCAGTTGCGAGCAAGGAGTGAAGGGTTTTCATTTTGGGTTGCTCTTGTTTGGTTTGCTTTTGATTAAGCTCGTGAGTCAGGGCCGGCGCAGCCGGAAGAAGCGATTGGTCGCGCCTGTGGCGGGTGTTTGTTGAACGACGTTGGTCAGGCCGACGACGGAAACTGAGTTGGTTGAGTCGTTCCACACCACCGGTGAGCCGATTGAATCCGCTTGCTGAAAGATCAGTCCGGTCTCAGCGGTGATCCAACTGACCGAAACAGCGGGGCTATTTCGCGCAATACTCAACGGTGGGTAAGGCAGCGCGAACAAATAGGCCGAACCAGCCTCCGTTGCGCCCGTGTCGTCCCATGGGCCGCCGATGAGCACACGGTCAGTCCCGACCGCAGCCACGGCCCAGCCGAAGTAGTCGTTCACTGCCGGGGTAGGATTGGTCATCGTGGTCAGCAACGTCCCATTGGTGCTGAAGATATACGCCGCACCACTTCGCAACGCCCCCGCGCCTTCCTGATACGCACCGATGAGCACGCGACTGCTGCCGACCACCGCCACGGACCAGCCGAAGGACTCGTTTGCTGCTGGAGTGGGATTGGTGAAGGTGGTCAACAACGTGCCGTTGGTGGTGAACAAGTACGCCGAGCCGCCAGTCCCTTTTGTGGCTGCGGCGTCCGTCGCGCTGATGAGCAGCCGGTCGGTGCCCACGACGGCGACGGCCTCGCCGAAATTATCACCATCCGCCGGGACGGGATTGGTGATCGTCATTAGCAACGTGCCGTTGGTGCTGTAGAGGTACGCGACGCCGGCCCCACCCGGCCCATCATTTGGGGCGCCGATGAGCAAGCGGTTGCCCGCGATTACGGCCAGCGAAGCACCGAATCCGCCGGGAATGGCCGGGGTTGGATTTGTGAAGGTGGTGAACAAGGTGCCGTTGGTGGTGAACAGGTACACGCCGCCGGGATAGGGCGGTGGGTAATTGACATTCGCGAGTCCGCTGATGATCACCCGATCATTTCCCACAGCCGCCACCGACCAGCCAAACGCCTGCACCTTGGCGGGGTTGGGATTGGTGAAGGTGGTCAGCATCGTTCCGTTGGTGCTGAACAAAAAGGCCGCCCCGATTTGGTCCAACGGCACGCCGCCGACGGTATTAAACGCGCCGATCAGGATCCGATCATTACCCATCGCCGCCAAACCTCTCTCGCCGCCCAATCCGCCAAATCCGTTGCCCGCCGTTCCCGGATTGGTAAACGTGTTCAACAAAGTGCCGTTCAAGTTGAACAGATATACCTCCCCGGCGCCACCTGCGGCGGCCCCCGCGCCGATGAGCACGAGGTCATCTCCCATCGCCGCCACCGTTTCGCCGAACAGGTCAAAGTTCGCCGGCGTGGGGTTGTTGATGGTGGTCAACAGGACGGCGTGGTTGTCTTGCGCGAAGACTGATGCCGGCAACAGGCTCGGCGCGAGCAGGCGAGTGGTAAGGCGCATCATGATGCTAATATAAGTTTTCATGGCTTTCATTGTCTTTCTGTCGGGCTACTGGCTAGCGTCGCAACCGGTGGAACATCGGATTCGATGTCGTTGGCGCAGGCAAAGTGATCATCCGGTTTGTGCCGTCATCCACTGGTGATGCGGCGACATTGGTCCAACTGGAGGTTGCGAGCGTCGGGCTTTGCTCCAACTGATAATCCTGGGCGTAGCTCGGCCAACTGATTTTCATGGCGGTGTCACCGGAAATTGTCAGTCGCGGGCGAGTGTCGAAGCTGAAGATTGTTGCGTAATTGAACTCGCCCCCTGACGACCCGCCGTAAATGGTGGTGCCGTTCAAAGCAAAATCACCGAGTGGCTGGTTGGGATCCGTCGTGCCAGATGCACCAAATGTCTTCAGTGCGAAATATCCGGTGCCGTTGGTTCTTATTTGGAAGATCTGATCAAAGGAGCCGGAGCTTAGATCCTGCACCGCCACGGCCAACAACTCATGACCCGTCCAAGTGAGCGGGCCACGAATGCCGTATGTGGGTGGCAATTGTGCGACAATTTGAGAGCCGTCGCCATTCGTGCCGATTTTGTAGATGCTGGGCAGAATTTCGTTGTTTTCATACGACGAGCCCTCGCCATAGAACACGTCCCCCACCGGTGTCAGGCGACTAGTCTCCAAGTACCCCGCCAGCAGGGAGAATGTCACCGGAAATGTATAAAGATTGGTGAAGCCCGTTCCATCGGTATTGATTTTGAAAAGCACGCCGCTGCTCGTCGCGAATTGGCTGAAAGCCGTGGTCCCGAACAATGTATTGCCAATCAGGATCAACTCGCACTCCGGTTGCTCCCCGTCGTTGCCGCCGCTGAACGAATGCAAATTTTCGTAGCCGGAGCCATTGGTGCTGATCTTGAAGACAGTGCCCCGGTCGTTAACCCCACCTCCAGTGGTCGTACCGTAAAGATTGCCACCCGAAAGGACCATGCCGGAAGAGGGCTTGACGCCGTCGTTCATCGCGCGATTCAAACGCCGGAGGACGGAGTAGCCGCTGCCATCCGTGTTCACTCGATAAATGATGCCACCGTCCCCGAAGCCGTCATTGGTGCCGCCGCGATAGGTCATTCCATAAATCGTGTTGCCGGATACAACGACTCGTCCGATGGGAAATTCGCCCTCACTGCCTCCGGCAAAATGGTGAATCACGGAGAATCCCGCTCCGTTGGTGCCGATGCCAAAGACAATGCCCGCATTCGAGTTACCGCCACCACCGGCGCCGTAGAGAATGCCGTTCGTGAGCGTGAGTCCACCTGTCGAGCCGCCGCCATTGGTGACCGATAAACTTTTCAATAGCGTGAAGGTCTGGGCGTTTCCTTTTGTGGCGATGATTAACAGCGCAGCGGCCAGCAGGGAAATATGTCTTCGCCGCAAATTAAGGCTGACGGCGTTGAACAAGCACGAAGCGAAGTCCGGGAGGAAAAGCAGAGGTTTTGCGTTCATGGTTCATTCGGCCAATTGCGTTTCGGAACAAACCGAATCGCCAAAGAGGTGGCCATGGCCGATGGACCAGATGTTGGGCGACTGACCGGACATTACACGAGGAGTGGCGACCGCAAAGGAAATAATTCGCCAGGTTTACTGCGACTTCATTCGAACGAACTTTCTCTCGGCGCTCGAAGAAACGGTGGCCGAGACTTGCTTGTCGTTGGTCACGATGGGTTGCCCGACCGGCGACGCACCTTTCGCTGCCGGAAGGGCCTCGGGGAAAAACCACGCACTCGTGCTGCTCGTAGGACACTTGACAGCGCACCGTTGACCTGAACAATCGCGCCGATGAAAAAAGCGACTCCGCATGAGTGCAGTTCTTGCTCTTGACCAGGGGACCACCAGTTCCCGCGCCATCGTCTTCGATCATGACGGCGCGATTCGTGCCGTTGCGCGACAGGAGTTTCGTCAGATCTTTCCACAGGCGGGCTGGGTCGAGCATGACGCGAACGAAATCTGGAAGACACAACTCGCCACGGCGCGTGCGGCGATGGCGCAGGCCGGACTCACCGCCGCCGACATCGCCGGCATCGGCATTACGAACCAACGCGAGACGACGGTGGTCTGGGACCGCAAAACGGGTGAGCCAATCCACAACGCGATTGTCTGGCAGGACCGTCGCACGTCGAAGTTCTGTGATGAACTGAATGCCGCCGGCCATGCCGATCTGATCCAGCAACGCGCGGGGTTGGTGATTGACGCGTATTTCTCCGGCAGCAAAGTGCGCTGGCTGCTTGATCACGTGCCCGGAGCACGCGCGCGGGCGGAACGCGGTGAACTGGCCTTCGGCACGATTGATTCGTGGCTGGTGTGGAAACTCACCAACGGTGCCCGCCACATCATGGATGCCTCGAACGCCTCGCGCACCATGCTCTACAACCTGTGCGGGGGCTGGGACGACGAGTTGCTCCGCGTGCTCGACGTGCCACGCGCCGTGCTCCCCGAGGTCTGTTCATCGAGCGAAGTGTACGGCGCAACGACACTTTTCGGCGCGCCGATCGAGATCGCCGGTATCGCCGGCGACCAGCAGGCGGCGCTTTTCGGACAGAACTGCTTTGAGCGCGGCCTGGCGAAAAACACCTACGGCACCGGTTGTTTCATGCTGATGAACATCGGTACCGAGCCGCAAATCTCGCGGCACAAACTGCTCACCACCGTTGCCTGGCGCGTCGGCGGGCGAACCGATTACGCGCTCGAAGGCAGCGTTTTCATCGGCGGGGCCGCCGTGCAATGGCTGCGCGACGGGCTGGGCATCATCAAGACCTCCGCAGAGGTGGCGCAACTTGCCGCGACCGTGCCCGACTGCGGTGGCGTTTATCTGGTGCCGGCCTTTGCCGGGCTTGGCGCGCCGCACTGGGATCAATACGCGCGCGGCATCATCGCCGGCATCACGCGCGGCACGACCGCCGCGCATATCGCACGGGCCGCGCTGGAAGGCATCGCGTTTCAGGTCGCCGATGTGCTTGCGGTGATGAAGGAAGACAGCGGGATTGCCATGAACAGCCTGCGGGTGGATGGCGGCGCGTCCGCGAACGACCTGCTGATGCAATTCCAGGCGGATATTTTACAAGTCCCCGTCGTGCGGCCGAAGGTCATCGAAACGACCGCGCTCGGCGCCGCTTATCTGGCCGGGCTTGCCACCGGTTTTTGGCAAAGTCGCGCCGAAGTTTCACGCGTCTGGCAGACGGACCGAACATTCGAGCCGGAAATGAGTGCCGATGAGGCCGCCTATCGCTGCTCGCGTTGGGATGAGGCGTTGCGTCGTGCGCGCGAATGGGAGGAACGCAAGTGATGTGGCGCGTCCGTTATTCCAATCAGCCAATGCCTGGAGTGACTCCAAAATCGAATTTCCCAACAGGCATCCGTGACCCTCACCCGGCCTTTGGTCACCCTCTCCCCATCGGATGGGGAGAGAGACGGGGCGAGGGGCGAGCCGGAAACTGCTTCTGTGAACCAATCTATGAACTCCACTCCACTCCTGCAACGTGACAACTTCCTCCGGCGCATCGCCGACCGCCGGGAACCTTGGGACATCGCCGTCGTTGGCGGCGGCGCGACCGGCATCGGCATCGCGGTTGATGCGGCCTCGCGCGGTTACAGCGTGGTCTTGCTTGAGCAACATGATTTTGGCAAGGGCACCTCCAGCCGCTCCACCAAGCTCGTCCACGGCGGCGTCCGTTATCTGCAACAGGGCAACGTTTCCCTGGTGATGGAGGCGCTCAAAGAGCGCGGGCTGCTGCTGCGAAATGCCCCGCACCTGGTCCATGACATGCAATTCGTGGTGCCGAATTACCAATGGTGGGAAGCGCCGTTCTATGGCATCGGGATGAAGGTTTATGACCTGCTCGCGGGCAGGTACGGGTTTGGTCCATCGAAGGTGCTCTCACGCGAGGAAGTGCTCGCACGCATTCCGACGCTCTCGCAGGACGGCCTCCGTGGCGGCGTGAAGTACCACGACGGGCAGTTCGACGACGCGCGCCTGCTCATTGACCTGGCCAGCACTGCCGCCGAACACGGCGCTTGTCTGCTCAATTATGCGCGGGTCAGTTCGCTCGCGAAGGACGGCGATGGATTTGTAAATGGCCTCACCTTTCGCGACGAGGAGAGCGGGACTTCGCACACGCTCGGAGCTCGCTGCGTCATCAACGCCACCGGCCCGTTTTGCGACGAGCTGCGCCGCGTGGACCAACCCGGGGCGAAGCCCATCATCGCGCCAAGCCAGGGTGTTCACATCGTGCTCCCGCGCGAGTTCCTGCCGGGTGAGACCGCCATCATGGTGCCCCACACGCGCGATGGGCGCGTAATGTTTGCCATCCCGTGGCACGGGCACGCCGTCGTTGGGACGACCGATACGCCCATTCCCGCCTCGACACTCGAACCCACGCCGCAAGGCCAGGAGATTGATTTCATCATCGAAACTGCGAGCGGCTATCTGGCCCGGCGGCCTACCCGAGCCGATGTGCTCAGCGTCTTTACCGGCATCCGGCCGTTGGCAAAAGCCAGCGACGTGTCAAATACGGCGGCGCTCTCGCGGGATCATACCATCGAGATTTCGTCCTCCGGCCTGCTTACGATCGCCGGCGGGAAATGGACCACCTATCGCCACATGGCCGAAGACGCGGTGGATCATGCGATCGTGCTGGGGCGGCTCGACGAACGCCCCTGCATCACGCGCGAGCTGCGCATCCGCAATCCGGGCAGTCACGACGACTCCGCCGCATGGTTTGCGCGGCACGAAATGGCTCGCACAGTCGAGGATGTCCTCGCCCGGCGCACGCGTTTGCTCTTCCTGAATGCCCGCGCCGCCGTAGCCCAAGCACCGCAAGTCGCCCGCGAACTGGCCCGGGAACTTGGCCGCGATGCGGCGTGGCAACAGTCGCAACTCCATAGCTTCAGCGAGACGGCCAGCCGTTTCATGCCTCCCGTAACGTGAGTCCTTGCCCGGCGGATGCATTGCGCCCGCTCGAAGCGGCGGCCTTGTAATCTTCCCGCTCGTGGCGCAGAATCCGGCGGTATGAGCCAATCGCCTTTTCTCGCAAACGGACCCGAGCTCGCTGTGACTCGACGTGACTTTCTCACCGCCAGCGGACTTGCACTGGCGGGCGTGGCGCTGACCGGCTGCGCCACGACGAGTTCGGACGCAGGACCGATCATAGATATCCATCAGCACCTCGGTTACAGCGGCCGGCTGGACGTGATGTTCGTCCAACATCAGCGCGCGATGGGCATCACAAAAACCATTCTGCTGCCGGCGGGGCGGCCGCTGGAGACGCCGTCCACGCATGAGGGCGTGGCAAACGGTTTGCAGGCCAAGGCGCTTGGCAATCAGGCGTGCTACGAATTCGCGAAGGCGCACCCGAAGGAGTTTCGGTTTGCCGTCAACGAAGTGCCGGATTTCGACGGTGCGACCCAGGAACTCGAGAAATATTTAAAGCGGGGCGCGGTGATGATTGCGGAGCAGAAATTCGGCGTGGAGTGCGACTCGGCGGCGATGCAGCGGATTTACGAGGTGGCGCAGGCCTGGCATGTGCCGGTGTTGATGCACTGGCAGGCGGGGATGTACAACTACGGCTTTGATCGCTTCGACAAGATGCTCGAAAAATATGCGCGGGTGAACTTCATCGGCCATGCGCAAACTTGGTGGGCCAACGTGGACAAGAACAACGTGGATGACTCGAAAAAGCTCTATCCCAAAGGTCCGATCACGCTTGGCGGGTTAACCGACCGTTACCTGGCGGACTACCCGAACATGTTTGGCGATCTGTCCGCAAGTTCAGGCCTCAACGCCTTGACTCGTGACGAAGCATTCACGCGGGGATTCCTGGAGCGGCATCAGGACAAACTGCTTTTCGGCAGCGACTGCAACGATCCCGTCGGCACGGTGCCGAAATGTCAGGGCGCGAACACCATTGCCGCCATCCGCCGGCTCGCGCCGAGCAAGAAGATCGAGCGGAAGCTGCTTTACGAGAACGCGCGAAAGATGTTTCGCCTTTAGCAGAAGCTTTTCTGCGCCGCAAAATAGCCCGGATCGCCTCAGTGAAGTGTTTCCTCGAGCAACCGATACGCTTGCTCCCGCACTTCCTCCGGAAAATCGTGGGCGCAGTCGGGGTGCTCCACGGTCAGGTTTTGTGGCACGCCATACAACGCATAAATCGCTGTAGCTGCTTTCACGACTTTATCCACACTGTCAGGTTTGAAATTATCATCGCGTAAGGGTGCATTGACGAATACCGGTCGCGGCGCGAGAGCGGCGATGAGTTCATGGAAATCGAACGGGATTTCCTCCAGCCGGCCGCGATAGTCAGCAAGCCTTGGCATGTAGCGGGTTTGACACCAGCCGCGTTCGGGCTCCCAGAAACCCGGTTTGCCTTCGCCGTAATCAAGGAACGAATCGAAGCCGCAACTTGAGACCACAACCTTGACGCGGTCGTCGAACACGGCGGTGTAAATCGCGTTGTGTCCGCCGAGTGAGTGGCCGAGCGCGCCGTATTTGCCGCGCTTTACGAATGGCAGCGAATCGAGCAAATCCAGTCCACGCATGTTGTCCCACACGGCCTTTAGCGTGCCGCTCTGCCAACCCAGCGCCTTGAGGTCGGGCTGGTAATTGGCGAGTTGCGGATAGGCCGGCGAGAGCGTCACAAAACCGCGCTCGGCGAGGTCGTGAGCGTAGGCGCGGTAATAGTCCCGCATTTTTTCCACGCAGACGCGCGGGCCGTATTTCGAATCCGTCGGCGGCAAGCAAAGCACGGCCGGCAAGCGTGAAGCTGCCGGGCTTCGCGCATCAAGGGCGATCTTGGGGATGAGCAAGTATGCTGGTACGCGCGAGCCGGGTTCGGAGGCATAGGTGATGAGCCGGCGTTCGTAACTGCCACAGACTTTGAGTTCTTCGATGCGCACATCCACGGCACAGCGTTTTTCGCGTCCGGGGAGCTTGCCCGCGACCTGCTCGAATCCGCGCAGGATTTCGGCACGGCGTTTTCGCCAGTCGGCTCTGGATTTGACGGGCAGAACTTCACCATGGCGACTGTGAAAGACGAGCAGGTTGGTGCGTGGTAGGCGGGATAGGGGGCAGAGAATTTGGCGCGTCTGCGCCGAAGTCAGATTGCTATAGAACAGCAGAGCGACTGCTGTTATGCAATAAGCCTGCTGATTGCTCCGCCAAGTTTTGGACTGCGCCAGTTCTCTGGCGCTTTTCTGGCCGCACGTGGTTAAAAAGCGCCAGAGGACTGGCGCAGTCCACGACGCGCGCGCGGGATTTTCGCCCGCAAGACTTGCCATTCGCTGTTGCATGGGCTTCACATTGCCGGATTTCAATTCAGAAATGAATCAAGAATTCTTCGCAATGAGTTCCATGGAGAGTCATCAGCGGATTCAACTCGGATTCCCACTGTAATTTGACAAAAGCTTGCAATCCCTCGCTCCGGTGATAAAACACCAATGTCCCCTTGGTTTGGCGACAGTTGGTTCGCAGTCATTGCTGGCATGCATGTGCTTTCCGCACGAGCCCAACCCCGGAGAATTCGGGCAGTATTGTATGATCAACAGAAACACCAGGCTATGAATATGCGCCGGATCTCATGCCTCAGCACAATGGTGGCGATCTTAATCGTCCTCGGCGTCAGCAAATTGGCGGCACAAGTCAATACCAACTGCTGCGACAACTGCTTCCCTCCCTATCCCGCCAGTTACTCCGTGGTCATAGAACCCGGCTTCAACCTCCTCGCCAATGTGCTTTGCCGCAGGACGAACACCCTCAGCGCATTGCTGACCAACGCGCCGGACGGTGCGGTGGTGTACAAGTGGGATGCTCAAACGCAGGACTACGATCTGAATGCCGCAACCTACACTGCCTTTTCAGGTGAATGGTTTCCCGACCTGACGTTGGCGTTGGGCGAAGGATTTGCTCTCTTCAATCCCGGAAATCCGTACACCAACACGTTCTTCGGTTGCGAGCCGGATTGCCCACTACCTTGCAACCCGACCAACAACGCCTGCCAGATTCTGGGAGCTCCCGGCCCCGGCCCCAGCACTTGGACCAACTTGTATAGCTGTCCGCCAACATGTGGTACGACGTTGCGAATTTGGAATGTCGGCAACCAGGACTGGGACACTTATACCTACCTCAATGGAAGTTGGTCCCCCGTCACTCCTTACTGGGGCGTTGGCTTGGCAGTGAAGGTTTGCGTCCAAGCCAACGCCAACTGCCTCTCCTGCTCCAACGAACTCCGCTTCACCTGCGGCACCAACAAAACCGTCGAATGCGGCTCGGCGTGGACTTTCGATGCGGTTACAGCCACCAACGACTGCTGTAGCAACAACATAACGATCACCGTCCAGAGCACGATAACCAATGTCGGCTCCTGCGCATCCACACACACCCGAACCTGGCTGATCGCCGATTGTTCCACGAATAGTATCACTTGCACCCAGACCGTGACGGAGGTGGACACCACGCTACCGGCTATCACAAGCGTTCCCGTAGGCAGCAATCTCGGTTGTAATCCGCTGACGTTGCCGACGGATGCCAGCATACAGGCGCAAGTTTTGGCGACCGACAATTGCAGCACGCCGACCGTCAATGTGTCGCACGTGGATGGCGGCACCGCTTGCGCCAAAACGCGCACCTTTACGGTCACTGCAACCGATACCTGCGGTAACGTGTCGGCGCCGTTGGCGGTAAAATATTCTTGGATCGAAGACACGACCCCGCCGGTTGCGGAGTGCCCCACGGACTTTATCATGTCGCCACAGTCGAAACCCAAATGTTTGAACAAGGTCAGGATCCCGAGAATCGAGTTCAAAGCCACGGATAATTGCTCACCGCACAAGGATTTGACCTTCAGCCAGGTGCCCGCCGCCAACACGGAAGTAACTGGCCGGGCCGTCGTGGTCGCGGTTACGGTTACTGACCGTTGTGGCAATGCTACGACCTGCCCGGTGACGGTCGTAGCGTACGACCGCACGCCGCCAGTACTTGAACTAGATCGGACGCACTTGGAGCCAAAAGGCCCGCTGCTCACACTTACAAACTGCGAATTGCCCAATCTCCTGCCTTTTGCGAGCGCCACTGATGAATGCGGTTGCCCGGTGGTAATCGAGCAGATACCAGCCGCAGGAACAGTTGTCCGTGCCCCGAACCCGCCAGCTCACTCTGTCAAAGTAACTCTCAAGGCCACTGATTGCGTTGGCAACGTGACGACCGAAACTTTTCAACTGGCGCTCAAATCCTCCGGCGTGGGTTCCCAATCTTCCAATCAGGGACTCCAGCCCTTGGCGGTGTGGAACACCGGCGTGGATCAGGATGGCAACCTGCTCGCCCCCGGAACGCCGGACTTGCACTATCAGTTGATCGAAGCACCGCTCGGGTATTCACCGTGGCCTGCAACTCCAACCGCAGTGCCGGCCAATTCACCTTGGGGCGCGCTCGGCTCCAGCATTTCAGGGTGGATCGCGCCGGTGACGGCTCCTGACTGGGACAGCAGCGCCTGTCCACCCGGGGTTTACCACTACCAAGCCACCTTCGTTCTCCCGCAATTTGTGGATCCGGACACAGCGACGATCCACGGTCGCTGGGCCGCCGACAATGATGCCGAGTTCTTCTTCAACGGGGCTTCCGTGGACAACATCCTCCACCCGCAAAATCATGACGGTTGGAGCAGTTGGCACACTTTCTCGTTTGCCAAACCCAAAAACGTCGGCGCCGGGAATTTCCTGGCATACCCCGACGTAAACACGCTGGACTTCTACGTTACGAACCTGAGCGCTTCGGCGACCGGGCTGCGGGTGGAATTGACCGGCCTTTCAGAATGCGGTGTGTGTGATCCTCCAGTGATTGTGTTCATCACCGACAGCCAACGCATCTATGACAACGATAAAATGGGTAACACATTGGAAGTAGAGGTGAGTGGCACTCCACCCATGACTTACCAGTGGTATCACAACAATGTCGCGCTGACCGAGCAACCTCAAACCGGCCCCTATCACGGTGTCCAAAAGCATCGCTTGGTAGTGAAGTATTCCGGACCGTCGGGCCCATTGTTGACTGATCTGGCGGGGATGTACACTGTTGTTGTCTCCAACGAATGTGGCTATGCCACCGCCAGCACCATGCTAACCGTGCAGTCAAAAAAACCGCCGAAACCAGGAACGCTTCGGCTGACACCCTCCATCCAAGACGGAGATTGGGCGGGATGGCGGTTTGATGACCCCGAGTATCCATTGGCGGGCAATCCAGGCCCGGCCCTCCTCGTGCAAGGCTCCAACACCATGGCAATGGGCTTTGGTAGCACCGAAGACTTTGGCGTGTCGTCACCCTTGGGCTTTCCGGTCAGGCTGCTGGATTTGCCGGCATTGCCGCCCGATACCACGATCCGTTTGCCAGCGATCACAGATTCCAACCTCACGAGTTATACGCTTTTGTTTGATGTGTATTCGCCGAGCAATTCCAGTGGCCTGGTTCGAACCCTCTTCGCTAACCAAGGCAGCACGAATGGGGGCTTTACCTGGACGATTGACGCCCAGAATCATCTTCGCTTGAGCGGCGCCGTCGGCGGCACGGACGTGACCGCAGTGTCCAGCGCAACCGTTCCGCCCGAAACTTGGAGCCGGTTGGGGCTGGTGGTGGACATCACCGAAGGCGAACCGAGTCTGCAAATGTACTTCAACGGCCAGCCGGACGGCTTCGCCGCCCCCGCTGCAAGCGGTGACCCCATTCCAGGCCTTGATTTGGATTTGAATTCCTCCAACCGCGCCGCTCTCATCCTCAGTTCGACCACGGGTGACAATGCCCCACTGCTCATAGCCGGCGTGTTTTTACAAACCGTGGCCCTAGCACCGCAACTTGTGGCGACCTATGACGGTCCGGATGCCGGACCTTTGATTGAAAGGGTCGCCATCTCCAGCTTACCGCCCCTGCTAAGTCTCGATCAAACCGCCGCGTGCCTTAATCTCATCTGGACTGGCGATCAGCATGTGTTGCAGGAAACGACGGATTTGAATTCCAACCAGTGGCGCGATTCAATCCTGCCTTTCATCGCCGAAGATATTAACGGTGCGGTGCGCTATACCGCATGTGTGACACCACCTCCCAGCACGCCGCGGAAATTCTTCCGCTTGACTGTCCGGCCGTAAGCGAGTTACGCAACTCCGATCATTCAATTCATAAAATTGCACGCACGCAAAGCCGGGAATTTTCCCGGCTTTGTTGCTTTTGCTTTCAAGACAGACTTGCCAGTCATCCGGCGATCAGTCTTACTTTGCCTGGTATTTTAAGAAATGAATCAAGAATTGCTCGCCAAAGCCAAGTCGCTCGGGTTTTCCGACCGGCAGATTGCCCATTTGACCCGGAACTCCGAGGATGACATTCGCGCTTGGCGGAAGAAGCTCGGCCTCGTGCCTAGCTATCGCCTGGTAGACACGTGCGCCGCGGAGTTTGAAGCGTACACGCCTTACTACTACTCGACCTACGATCGCGGCGATGACGAGGTCAAAGGCAACACCGCGAAGAAGGTGATGATTCTGGGTGGCGGACCGAATCGCATCGGTCAGGGGATTGAATTTGATTATTGCTGCGTGCATGCGGCATTTGCCCTGAAGGAAGACGGATTTGAAACCATCATGGTGAACTCCAATCCCGAAACCGTCTCCACGGATTACGACACGAGCGACAAGCTGTTCTTCGAGCCGCTGACGCTCGAGGACGTGCTGCACATTTACGAGCGGGAGAAATGTTGGGGCGCCATCGCGCAGTTCGGCGGGCAGACGCCGCTCAACCTCGCGCTTGGTCTGCAAAAGAACGGCGTGAACATCATCGGCACGTCGCCGCAAGAGATCGAAATTGCCGAGGACCGAAAGCTCTTCGCGGCGATGCTGCACAAACTGGACATTCCGCAGCCGCCGAACGGCATCGCGACGAATGAAGCGGAGGCGTTGGAAGCGGCCAAAACGCTCGGCTACCCGATTTTGGTCCGTCCCAGTTTCGTGCTGGGCGGGCGGGCGATGCAGATTGTTTATTCCGATACGGAATTGCAGCACTACATGCGCTTCGCGGTGGAGGCGTCGCCCGAACGTCCCGTGCTGGTGGACAAATTCCTCGAGGATGCGACCGAGGTGGATGTGGACTGCATTGCCGACGTGGGACGCTTCAAGAACGCGAGCGAGGGCGACATCGTGATTGGCGGCATGCTCGAGCACATCGAATTTGCCGGGGTTCATTCCGGCGATGCGGCGATGGTTCTGCCGCCGCATACGCTGGCGAAAAAGGTCGTTGAGACCATCCGCGAATACACTCACGCGATGGCGCGCGAGTTGAAGGTCATTGGCCTGATGAACGTGCAATACGCGGTGAAGGGCGAAAAGGTCTATGTCCTGGAGGTGAATCCGCGTGCGTCGCGCACGGTGCCATTTGTGAGCAAGGCCATCGGCGTGCCGCTGGCGAAGCTTGCGGCCAAGGTGATGGCTGGAAAAACCCTGAAGGAACTGGGATTCACTCAGGAAATCTGGCCGAAATATTGGACGGTCAAGGAATCGGTTTTTCCGTTCAACCGTTTCCATGGCCAGGACATTCTGCTCTCGCCCGAAATGCGTTCGACGGGTGAGGTGATGGGGTTGGATGCGGATCTGGGCACGGCCTACGCGAAGTCCCAGATGGCAGCGAATGCGCCTTTGCCGCTGGGCGGGCGCGTGTTCATCAGCGTGAGCGACGCGCACAAAGGCGAGGTGGCAGCGGTGGCAAAACAATTTGCCGGACTGGGCTTCGAACTGATCGCAACCGGTGGCACGGCGACGGTTTTGGAACAGGCGGGGCTGAAGGTGGAGCGAATTTTTAAGTTGTCCGAGGGTCGGCCCAATGCGATTGACCTGCTGAAGAACAAGGAAATCCAGCTCGTCATCAATACGCCGACCGGGCAAACTCCGCGCGCCGATGAAGTGAGAATCCGCACGACGGCGGTTTACACCGGCACCCCCATCATGACCACGATCAGCGGCGCCAAGGCGGCGGCTCTCGGGATCGCGGCGCTAAAGAAGAGCGGATACGGCGTGCAGACTTTGCAGGAATATCACTGAACGGCCGGCAACCGCGAGTCGTACGAGCGCGGCAGGCGCAGCCAAACCCAGGCCGAGGCGTTCGCACCACCTTCGAGTAATTTGATCGCCTTGAGCAGTTCCGCCTGGCAAAGCGCGTTGGCGTGATCGCATGAATCGCCTGAGTAATGCTTCCGCAAAAACGCCAAGGCGCGCCGGTCGCCGAGTTGTCCCAAGGTCCAAACTGCGCGATTTCGTTCCCGAAGACTGAGGTTTGTATCTTCCACGCATTGCATCAGCGCTGCCAACGGGTCGCCGGGATGCCGTTGAATGGCGGTCTGCGACATCGCGCGCACTTCCACACCGATTCGCAGGGAGAGGAAGAGGCAGGCGATCAGCCCGGTGACGAAACCGAGCGCAGTCAGCGCGAGGGTTAACTTGACCGCACGTGGAGTGATTTTCATCGAATGTTTATTTCGGCGGCGGACCTCCGACGCCCACGGCGCAACACGAACAAGGCCACGGCACCCAACCCGATCAACGCGATGGAGCTGGGTTCGGGAATTGCCGGGACGGTTTGCGGGTCAACGGGTTTCAAGCCGGTTTGGTCGTATTGTTGCTGGCTTTCCAGCACGACCGCACCGCTGACCGGTGTGACGAGTTGATAATTTGCGGCCAGGCGCATGGCGTCGTCGGCTTTCCGCTCGGCCCGCAGGCGGCGCACTTCATCGAGCGCCCAGAGCCTTGCCAGATGAAGGTCCGTTTCTTTTGCGCCACCTTCACGCGCGAGGGCTTCCGAATCCACCACCGTTTGAACGACCGTCCAGCGTTGATATCCGATTCGCCAGGACCCGATCAGTTCCTTGAGATCCTGCGCGAGATCACCTTTGCGCAGGACCGAATGAACGCGCGTGAAACCGTCCAGCTTTTCGAGGATGCGGTCGGGACCGGTCCCAACTTGCAGATCATAAATGTGTGGCGCGTCGCGGCCCGCGCGTTCGAGGGCCTGCACGAGCGGTTCGGCGGAATCGAGGAGAATCGGCTGCGGCGCGTGAAGCCAGACGATGACACTGCCCGGTTTTTGGGCCGCGAGGTTCCAAGCACGCAGCAGGGCGGGGGCGTTGTCCTGACCACCGCGCGCCTTGAATCGCCGCAAAGCCGTCGCGGCATCCGGGCCACGTCCGCCTGCTCCCGTCCCGTTGAATTCGACAACCTCGTCCGATGCCACAAGGACGATCGTTTCGACGTCGCCGGTGAAAGTGCGAATTGCGTCAGCCGCAATCGCGAGGTGCGCCGCCATGTCGCGCGACCCGTCCACAACAAACACCACGCGGACAGGCGGCGTGTGGGTGATGGGCTGGATGGTCTGCCGGATGAACTGACTGTTCGAATTGCGAGTGTCCCGCGACCAGGCGACGAGCTGTGTCGGATCACGGACAACCGTGAGCAGTCCCTGTGACGACGCGAGTTCATGGTTCATCAACAAACCGCGCAAGGCCGAATGGACGGGTGGGGTGGCTTCGGTCGCAAGCGCGTTGCCGTGCGATTTGATTTCCCCCGCCTCGCCGGCCCAGACGGAATGTTGTACGCCCTCCGGAATGTTAAAATTCCGCTCCAGCAAACACGGCAGGCGTAATGTGCCCTCCGACGGGGAAGCGAGCGCAAGTGGTGCAGTGATACCCAGCCGCACCTTCATCATCCCGCCATTGCGCGGCACGGGAAAGCATTGCATCAACACGCGGTCCGGCCCCGCGGTGGTGACGAGCACCGGATCGCGGCGCTGTTGCACCGCGACTTTTTGATAAGCCTCGCGGACATGCGAGCGTCCGGCAAACGCGGCCTCCCGTTCCTCACCGTTCACCCACAACGTGAGGCGTGACACCACGCCGCCGGGCGGCAACAGGATTTGCGCACGGGCCTCGCGGTCTTGCACGCCGTCGTTTCTGAATTCAAGCGTCCACTCCGTGTAACTCCAGGCCGCATCGGCGTCCGCTATCGTGTCCAAACGTGAACTGCGAAGCGTCAGGCCCTTGATACGGCCACCCACTTTGTCGCCGCCGTGGTCTTCGTCCCAGGTCCAATCGTTCAATTCCGCGAAGGCACCACGACCGGTGCGCACGTCAGGCGCAGCGACGGAATTGAAAGGCCGGCCTATGACGCGGTAGTAAATTTCGCGGGCGCGCTCCGCGGGCACGTGGCTTGCCTCGGCGACGAGCGAGCTAAGGATGTCCATCTCCTGTGCGCGGCGGCTGAAACCATAACAGGCGCGCCGAAGCGTTTCCTCCCGCCCGGCCAGCCGCAGCCAGCGCAAGCCGGCCCGTTGTTCTTGGGGCGACTCGGAGGCCGCCTTCTGCAAGCCAATCTTGGTGGCGATGTTCGGGGCTTCGATCAAGGCCAGTGCCAGCAGTCCCAGACCAAATCCGCGCCAGAAACCGGGCAAAGGCGCTTCGCCGACTGGTCCGAGTTGGCGCAAGTAACGCCGCAACCCCGCAGTCGCGATCAAGGCCAGCACGGGTGACCACGGCAACAAACCCCAGCCGAAAAATATGATCGCGATCACGCCGGGCAGCAGCAGCGGCAAAAATAGAAACGCGTAGTAACCGGCCACGCCGATGGTGATGCCGTTCACCCAACCCAGCCAGTTCCGGCGACCTGCCCGCTTCTGGCGAATGGCATTCCACGTCAGCAGGTTCGCGATCGGCACGAATGCCACGAGAAAGACGTTCCAGAATGTTGGCAGCGGGTCAAAGAAAGCTCCGGCACACATGTGCGTGGCCAATTCGAGCACGAGGGTGATGATCGGGAGAATGATGCCGGCGAATATCAACAAGACGCCGACGAACCGGCCCGGCCCGGCCATTGTCGAAATGGGCAACGACGGTTCGCTAGAAGGCCGTTTAGGCGGCCCGGCTGCGGGGGGCTCCGGCGCGCCAATGCGCGTCAACACGCGTTTCACATCCTGCTCGGTTACGACGGTGAGATTGGCTGCAACGATCTCGGCGTCCAGATGCCGGCGCAAGTCTTCGATGACTTCGTTCGCGTCCGCGCCGGAGGCCGCGAGCGCGGGGCGAATGCCATCAAAGTAACGTTGCAATTCATCGCGGGCAGCTTCAGTCCAGGTGGTCATGGTCATTCTCCTTTCCGGCGCAGAACACGCGTTCCTTCGTTCAATTTGTCCATGTAAGCTTCCATGAGGGCGAGCACTTTCCGGCCTTCAGCGGTGAGCGTGTAGTATTTGCGCGCGGGGCCTTCACTGGATTCTTCGAGCCGTGTGCTGACCAGGCCCTGCACGCGCAGGCGCGAAAGCAGCGGATACAAGGTCCCTTCGGTGAGGCCCAGCCCGGGCACATCCACGAGTGTTTTCACCAGTTCGTATCCGTAACGTTCTTTGCCAGCCAGCGCGCGCAGAATGCACATGTCGAGAAGTCCCTTGCGCGCTTGCACGGTCCAGTTGTCGAAATAATCGCTCATGCGCTCTCCTCGGCGTGAGGAACGGCCGTCCAGGACAGCAACCAAATGGCGACGGCCAAACCGATGAGGTAAGAATTCGCGACGAAGAGGCTCGCGTCCTCGCCCGCATCCATCTCGACGCTGGCGCGCTGCTGAGCGATGCCGCTGGCGACCGCAAAGCCCGCGAGCAACAGCGCTCCCCATGCGAGTGATGCCATCCGGCCCATCACGAGCCATAGCAATGGAACGGCCACGACCAGGACCGGCAGAGTGATGAACAGGGCAATGGCGAAAGCCTGGTCGTTTCCCTGCACTCCGGCGAGGCACAGACAGGAAACCGTGGTGACAAGAACCATGAGCAACATCACCTGCAGGAAGGCGTCGCGGATACCTGCGTTTCGATTGCAGAAACGGATCGCCATCTGGTCCAACCAGACCCAAAGCAAACAAATGGCAAGGTTCCCGGAAACCAAGGGTTGGAGAATCCAGGCATCAAACGGCAGATTGTTGTGGTGTTCTACCGGTGGCTCACTGCGAGGCGACGACAACCAAACGCCGAGGAGGAGCACCAACATCCCGACGGCGACCAGCAACGCAACGCCAGCTTGGCAGAGCCGACGATATAAACGTAAGTCGCTTTCGGCCCCGTTCTCAACTGAGCGGGTCGCAGTAATCAGCATCAAATCCGGCTTTGTAATTATCATAGCCGCATCGCTACCTTGTATTGCAAGGTTCTTGGCTATGATTGTCAAGCGTCGGTTTCAGTTTTTTTGATTGAGTCGAGGCGGCTGGGATTACGCCGCCGTTTTCTGAACCGCGGGTTCTTTCACGATCCAGCCTACCAGCAAACCCGCGACGGCGGTTTCCACAATCGCGCCGATGCACCAGGCTACCGCGAGTGACTCTGGCAATGGCATGACGCTATACGTGCCAAAGCCCATCGAGAAACCATTGGCAGCTCCGAGGATCAGCCCGTAGGACAAGCCTGTGGCCCAGGACTTGGGCCGCACCAACCAGGCATAGAGGCAGACAAAACAGACCGACGCCACGAGGCCCACCACCCGCATCAATCCCATTTTCATTTCCACCACCGGCCGCCAGAGTTCAGCGGTTTCCCGATAGGTGGAGGCCAGCACCAGTCCGTGCAGCACGAAGTCCAGCACCTGCCACGCGACGAACACGGCCAGGATTCCGATCACGATTCGCTTGTTCATGGTGTTTTGCCTTTCTCATGGTTTTGAATGACTGCCGTTGAGCTACTACGACGGTTCGGACTTTGCGCCGTCACCGGAACGAAGTAAAGCCTCGAACCGCGCGGCTAAACCGCAGCGCGAGGCGCGAAGTGCAGACTCCCCGAGCAGCGATTGCCGCATCCGCTTGCCATGCGCGGCGGACGGCTCCGGTCGCAACGCTGAATGGCCGCCAGTTCAGTTCCCGTTCGCCGGTCGCGGTCGCCGACGCACGGTTCTGAGGTGGCCGTAGCCGACCAGCTTGCGCCGTTGTTCGTCCCAGAGCCGAAAGGTGAACGATTTGAAACTGGAGAACAGCGTGACGGGTTTCACGGTCTGGAACAGCGGTTCGGCTTTGTGGCATTTCTCCAGGTAGTAATTGGGGATCCGCGGGCTGAGGTGATGAATGTGGTGAAAGCCGATGCTGCCGGAAAACCATTGGAGGACCTTGGGTAGTTTGTAGAACGAACTGCCCTTCAATGCGGCCGTGGCATAATCCCAGCGATCGCTGCGTTCCCAGTAAACGCCCTCGAATTGATGCTGCACATAGAACAACCACACCCCCACCGAGCCGGCCACGAGGAGAATCGTCAACTGGATGATCAGGTAAGCCTTGAGACCGAATACCCCAATCAACCCGGCGGCGATGGCCCCGACCGCCAGATTTGTCCAATAGACCGAGTAACGTTCCCGCACCGGGGCCTTGAGCGAGGGTACACGGTGCATCACCAGAAACAGGAACAACGGCGCCAACACGAACAGGACGACGGGATTGCGCGCCAACTGGTAGGCGAACCGCTTCCAACGCGACGCCTCCAGATACTCCTGCACGGTCAGCGTCCACACGTCGCCCATGCCGCGCCGGTCCAGATCGCCCGCACTGGAGTGATGGATGGCATGTTGCCAGCGCCAATGATAGTACGGCGTGAACGTCAGCACGCCGGTGATGGCGCCCAGGATGTGATTGGCCGCCGCCGATTTGAAAAAGGAGCCGTGCCCGCAGTCGTGGAAAATGATGAACATCCGCACCAGGAAGCCACCCGCCAGAATCGCCAGCGGCACGACCAACCACCAGGAAACGGCCAAGCAGACGTACATCAAATACCACAGCACCGCATAGGGAACGAGCGTGTTCACAATCTGCCAGACCGCCCGACCGACTGCGGGGTTCTGATAGCGGGCCACGATCTGTTTCCAAGCTGGGGGGTCTGTCTGGCGTTCGCTCTTACTCGTTTTCAAATTGATTTTCATAGGTTGCACCAAGGTCTGCGGAGACACCAAAAGCTGTCAGGCCAAGTCTTGGAAGGTTCGCGTGAACTAAGGTAGTGGACAAATGCATGGAGGACAATGCTCAAAATGAAGAATGCAAGCCGCGTCGCCACTGTTCGCCCCGGTACCGATCCAGAGGCGACATTCCCGCCCCGGACTTCCGCCGGGTCACTCACTTTGTGGCGTGGCAGGAGTGGGTGCCGCACGCGTCGGCGCTCGCTGGCTCACTCCATGGCGGCCAGCAGGTCGTCAAGCGGGACGGTGGCGAAGCTGGTGGCGTAATCACTCATCGCGTAGGGAATGATGAGTTCTCGTCCGTGCAGCAGCGCGCCGCAGGTATACACCACGTTCGGGACGTAGCCTTCGCGCTCGGCTTCGTTCGGGGCCAGCAACGGCTCGCGCAGGCGGCCGATGACACGCGTCGGATCGTTCAAATCAAGCAGGAACGCGCCGACGCAGTACTTCCGCATCGCGCCGACGCCGTGGCTCAATACCAGCCAGCCGGCTTCCGTTTCAATTGGCGAGCCGCAGTTGCCAATCTTGAAGAATTCCCACGGTTGGGCGGGCGTCAGGAGCAGCTTGGGCGTTTGCCAGAATCGGACGTTGTCCGAGAACATCAGCAGCAGGTTCTCGTCGTCCTGCCGGGAGAGCATGGCAAATTGGCCGTTGATCCTGCGTGGGAAAAGCGCCATGCCTTTGTTTTGCACGGCAGGACCATTCAGGGTGCTGAACTTGAAATGGAGAAAGTCCGGCGTCTCGAGCAATTGAGGGAGCGTGATCTTGCCGTCGTAAGCCGTGTAGGTGGCGTAGTAAGCGAAGCTGCCATCATCGTTCTGGAAGCGGACGAAGCGCGCGTCTTCAATGCCGTTGCTTTGGCTGGGCGCGGAGGGAAAGAGAATGCGCTGCGAAGGGCGGCTGCCGGGCGCAAAGTTCACTTCGTAGTTTGATTCTGCCAGCAGCAGAATCCCGCGGGCGGTGTGTTTGGCAGCGCCGTCAGCCGGATCGGCCTGCGGGCGCATCCCCAGAAGGACACGGTGCAACTCCTCGAGGGTGAAGTTTTCGGCAAGGCGATCCAGCACGCGTCGGGAATTGTCATCTTGCATTCCGGCCTCCTGAAGTTTGCGGGCGAACAAGGCTCTCTCGTATCCGGCATCAGGCACCCGTGCCGGCTCGGTCACCAGCGGTACCGCCGGCGTGATCGTGATGCGGTGTTGCGCACTGACGATACCGGTCCGGAAAGCGATGGAAGAGATGTGCCCTTCGCCCGTGGCGCGCAAACTCAGGATGAAACGAAGCGCGCCCTCGGGCAGGCCGGACTGGTCCGGGTGAGGCACGATGGAAGGATTGAACAGCGCTGCGGACTCGGGGGAATATTCGTGCGTGAAGTGAGCGCCAATGAGCGCCTGCCGTTCCGACGAAATCTCCCACGCTTCGTCCAGGCGTTGACACAATTGGGCGAAGCGGTTGCGGAAAAATATTTCGACCTGCTCGTGACGATCTTCAAATTCGCCCAGCACCTGGCCCAACAGCCGTGCGACCTCCTGGTCTGAGAGCGACAGAACACGGGCGACGATTCGCCGCGCGATGTCGTCGGTGCTGGGGTAAAACGGGCGCATCAACACCCGCGCGCGGTCCGGGACGAGGGTTGGCCCGATGCGTTTCGCATGGACGGCGGGTCGTGTGCTGGTCATGGATTCATTTCTGTGCGATGACTGATCGGATTATGCGTCCATGAAGGAAGAAAGCACGGCTTGGGTGAATGACGGCAGCGGAATCAAACGGTTAGCAATGGGCCCGAAGCCTTTGAGGCACGTTTCTCATACGCAAGGCTGAGTTTATAGCGCAGGATATTGTGGCAATGGACGCTGTTGATGGTCGTTTTGCTGAGCCAGCCCTGACAGCACATTTCGCCGGTGACCGTGGTTTGCCGCGCGGCCACGGCTTTGGCCAGCGTCTCGCTCAGATCAAAATCGCCACCGACACATTCATGGTTGTCACAATCCAGGCGGAACACGGACTTGGCGTGGTCGGGGTTGACCGTGTATTTGATCTGGCGGTTGCGCGTGACACCTTCGGGGCTAAAGTATCCGAACTCGATGGTCAACGACTTCAATTCCTGAAACGTCTCCGAAAGACTGGCCGATGCGTTGGTGCGCTGGGCTTCCTGCTGACGGTAATCCGCGCGCGGTGTGGATTTGTGGGGTCGCATAACGTTTCGATTCTTTTTATCAATTAAGCGCCCATGTTATCAGAAGATAGTTCGCCGTCTGTAACAATCGTCAGGAGATTTCCGGGCTTCGGGGCGGCATGAAATCAGGCCGCGCCACACTGCTCAAGCGTGGGGAGCGGCGGATTTCATCTAAAAGATTGTTGCCGATAGTTGTTGCCATTTTCGCCGGAACCTGTCACTTTGCATCCGTCTGTTAGATAGCTTGTCTCTTTCAAGGCATGGTGAATCTTCAAGTGAACTCCGTTCAGTGATGATTTTAAACCCGACGTTCGGGAACAGTCTGTGGAAAGTTAAGGTTAGTCGGACAGTAAAGCATCACATGAGTAATAAATTGTTTGTTGGAAACCTTTCCTTCAATACCACCGAAAACGACCTGCAAGACGCGTTCGCCGCGCATGGCACGGTCACGGAAACCAACCTGATGATGGATCGCACGACCAGTCGCCCCCGCGGCTTTGGCTTTGTGACCATGAGCAGTGCCGAGGAAGCGCAGAAGGCCATTGCCGCCATGAATGGCAGGGAGATTGATGGCCGCGCCCTCACGGTCAATGTCGCCAGGCCCCGCGAAGAGCGGTCGGGCGGCGGCGGTCGCCGCGAATACGGCGGCAGTCGCAATCGCTACTAGTCCGTTTTGGATTCCACGGCGGAGTTCGGGTATACCGGACTCCGCTTTTTCTTTTTCGGATTCGACGCAACCGAAACCTGTTGGGTCTCCGGAAGCCACCCTATTCGCCCGGTGATCCCTTAAAACTGGCCAGAGTATTTTGCAGCGCCTGCTTTTCCGCGAGCGCGAGCAAGAAAGCCAGCGTAGATTCCGCGCCCTGATTCTGGCTCAGCCGATCCATGTGCAACCCGTCGCGGCAGCCGCCGGTGCCCGCGTCGTAGAGCGCGAGGCCCAGATCATTTCGTCCGAGAAACCACTCGAACGCGCGGCGCGCTTCCGCCACCCAGAACGGATCGCTCGTCGCATGATACGCTTCGATGCAGGCGGACACTGTGGCTTGGGCCTCAATGGGCTGCTGGTCGAAAAGTGCGCGCTCCTTGCCACGGGGATAAAACCCGTTCGAACCGATGGGCCGGAAAGCGCCAGCATCCGAAGTCTGAATCTTGATGAGCCAGCGCAGGCTCTTGAGGCCGAGTTCCAGCATGATTTCGTTGTTCATGCAACGTCCGCTAAGAATCAGCGCGTGGGGCAGTTTGGCGTTCGTGTAGGAAACCACGTCTTCGAACCACTGCCAATCCTCGGTGGCGGCGTCGGCGTAGCGTTGCATCAGTTTCGCCGTGAGCGACTCGCGAATCTGGTTCGCGCGCCGATCGCCGCTCAGTCGGCGCAGGTATTCGTCAATACCGATGAGCGTGAACGCCCACGCGCGCGGCGAAGTGAACTCAGCCGCCACGGGCAGCGCCTGTTCGAAGAGTTCCGCCGCCAACCTTTGGAAACTGCCCTGGCCCGCCTGCGCCACACACAGCCCCAGCGCCCACAGTGCGTGCCCCTGGCAATCTTCCGAGCCGACCTCTTCCAGCCAGTGGCGGTCGAAACTCATGAAGTTCCGAAAACGCCCGCGCTGACGGTCGAAGGCGTGATTCAGAAACGCGGCATAAGTGGCCGCTCGTGCCGTGAGACGTGGGGAACCTTGCCCCAGGTTTTGCAGCATGAGCGCCAGCACCAACGCGCGGGCATTGTCGTCCGTGCAATAGCCCTCGGCGAAATTCGGTACGGTGAAACTCGCGTGCTGGAAGATGCCCGTCGAATCGCTCATCCGAAATAAATGGTCCAGCTTCAGTTCCGGCAACTGGCCGGGTTGTTCATCGAGCGTCTTGATGGGCGACGATTTTCGCCCGACGAAACTGTGGTCCTGCCGCGCCTGCTCGAAGGACTTCACGTAATGCTGCGCCACGCGGCTCCAGATCATGTCGCGCCCGAGCTTGTAGGCATTTTTCCGCATCGTGTGACGCAATGGTTCGTCCCGCAGCAGTTCTACCACCGCAGCGGCGATCGCTTTGGCATCGCAAAAGGGCACGAGTTTGCCGCGTTCCGCCGTCAGCAATTCCGCCGCGTGCCAGTAAGGCGTGGACACCACGGCGTTGCCCGCGCCGAACGCGTAGGCGAGCGTGCCCGAAGTGATTTGCGCCTCGGTCAAATAGGGTGTGAGGTAAATGTCCGCTGCGCCGATGAACCGCATCAATTCCTCCAACTCGACGAAGCGATTAAAAAACACGACATGCTTTTGCACGCCGAGGTCTTTGGCCAACCGCTCCAAGCCCAAGCGATACGCTTCGCCCTCGTCGCGCAGTAGATTAGGATGCGTCTGGCCCAGAACGACGTAAACGATATTGGGAAATTTCCGGAGGATGTCCGGCAGCGCGCGCAACGCGTATTCGATGCCCTTGTTCGGTGAGAGCAGACCGAACGTGAGCAACACCTGTTTGCCTGCCACACCGAACTCGTCCTTGAAATAATTCGGGTCGGCGAACGGCATGTTGGGAATGCCGTGCGGGATGAGGTCAATCTTGGCTGCGGGTGCGCGATATACATCGCGCAAAAATTCCACGCCCCGTTCGGTCATGACCACCAGCCGCGTCGAAAGCCGGATCAACTCGCGCATCACGCGCATTTGCTCGCCATTGGGTTCGCGCAGCACCGTATGCAACGTGGTGACGATGGGCATCCGCAACTCGCGCAGCAGTGCCAGCACATGACTGCCCGCCGGCCCGCCAAAAATGCCGAACTCGTGCTCCACGCAAACCACGTCCACATCGGTGATGTTCAGAAAATCGGCCGCGCGCAAATAGGACGGCAGGTCCTGCTCCGCAATTTCGAAGCGCACTTCCGGGGGGTAATCGTATCCACCTTCGCGGTCATTGACCGGCACGACGAGGCATTGCATCGCCGGAAACTCCCCTGACACGGCGCAACGTAGGTCCGTTGTGAACGTGGCGATGCCGCATTTCCTCGGCAGATAGTCCCCGAGGAATGCGATTTTTCGAATGGCGGATGGTTCTTGCATCAAAGGTCGTCCTCGCTGGGTGGGCAACTCACTCAATCTGCCGTTCCGAGGGATGAGAAGCAAAGGAAATCGCTGGCCTGGCACTCATTGAAATGACGCAAAGCATCCAGTCCACAGCCTAAAGCACAACGCCCTCCCCGTCCTGAGACGAGAAGGGCGAAGCGAGAACGAGAGGGTGTCCGGTTACTTGTCTTCCGGAATTCGCATTCCGTAGAACGAGCGATACACGAAGATCAACGCCACGAGGAAGAAGAACCCACCGATGGCGGTCTTCGCGGTCTGGTTCGTCATCGTTACCGCGATTTCAACGGCCAGCAGGCCGAAGAGCGTGGTGAACTTGATCACCGGATTCATCGCCACGGATGAGGTGTCCTTGAAGGGATCGCCCACGGTGTCACCCACGACGGTGGCGGCATGGAGGTCCGTGCCTTTCTGGCGGAGGTCAACCTCGACGATCTTCTTGGCGTTGTCCCACGCGCCACCGGCATTCGCCATGAAGATGGCCTGGAACAAACCGAAGAACGCGATGCCGATCAGGTAACCGATGAAGAAGTAGGGATTGAAGAACGGCAGTGCCAACGCGAAGCAGAATACGACGATGAAGATGTTCCACATGCCTTTTTGCGCATAGACCGTGCAGATGCGGACGACTTCCTTGCTGTCCTTCTCCGATGCGGTCTTCGCGTCGAGTTTCATGTGTTCCTTGATGTAAACCACCGCGCGATACGCACCGGTAACGACGGCTTGGGTGCTCGCACCGGTAAACCAGTAAATCACGCCGCCGCCCATGATGAGGCCGAGAATGATTTCCGGTTGCACGATGCTCAACGCGTGAATGACCGGTTTGAAAATGCCCGGAATCCCCGAAGCCACCTGGAGTTCATACATTTTCTCCAACAACATGATGATGCCGAACACCATCGTGGTTGCGCCGACGACCGCCGTACCGATGAGCACGGGTTTGGCGGTGGCCTTGAAGGTGTTGCCCGCACCGTCGCCCTTTTCGAGCTGGTGCTTGGCGTTTTCGAAATCCGCGTCGAAGCCGAAATCTTTTTTGATCTCCGCTTTGATGTCCTTGCGGCCTTCGATCTGGCTCAATTCATAAACCGATTGGGCGTTGTCGGTGACCGGGCCGTAGCTGTCCACGGCAATTGTCACCGGCCCCATGCCGAGGAAGCCGAAGGCGACAAGGCCGAACGCGAAGATCGGCGCGGCGAAGAGGAATTTTTCCGGCATGAGCGACAACACGGCAGCGTTCTGTGAGAAGTAGTAGGAAGTAAACATCAGCACCATGATGCACAGGCCCATCCAGAAGGCGGAGAAGTTACCGGCCACGAAACCCGACAGGATGTTCAGCGACGCGCCGCCGTGCTTGGAGCAATTCGTGACTTCGCGAACATGTCGCGAGTTGGTGCTGACGAAGACTTTGGTGAATTCAGGAATCAGCGCGCCGGCCACCGTGCCGCAACTGATGATGACCGACAAAACCCACCACAACGCAGGTTGGGCGACGCCCGCCTTGTCCACGAAGTCGCCCAACAGCAGTTTGCTGGCGACGAACGTAATGCCAATGGAAACCGCCGAGGTGATCCAAACCAGATGGGTCAGCGGCGCTTCAAAATCGAAATCCTTCTGATGGCCGTATTTCGCCTTGCTCAATATTTCATTGCCAAAATACGAGACCAGCGAAGTCACGATCATCAGGGCGCGCATCACGAACAGCCAGATGATGAGCGTCGCACAAATCGCCGGATTGGCCGCCAGCGCCAGGGCGAGGAACGCGATCAACGCCACGCCGGTGACACCGTAGGTTTCAAAGCCGTCCGCCGTCGGCCCCACCGAGTCGCCGGCGTTGTCACCGGTGCAGTCCGCGATCACGCCCGGGTTCTTCGGATCATCTTCGGGCAACTTGAAAACGATTTTCATCAGGTCCGAACCGATGTCGGCGATCTTGGTGAAGATGCCGCCGCAGATACGAAGCACCGACGCCCCGAGCGATTCACCGATAGCAAAGCCGATGAAGCAAGGGCCCACGAGGTCGCGCGGCAGGAAAATCAAGATGCAGATCATGAAGAACAGTTCGACGGCGACCAGCAGCAGACCGACGCTCATGCCGGAGCGGAGCGGGATGCCCAGGGTGGCGAGCGGGTTGCCCTTGAGTGCGGAAAACGCGGCGCGAGAGTTGGAGACAGTGTTGATACGAATGCCGAACCAAGCCACGCCGTAGCTGCCGAGGATGCCGAGGATGGAGGCGAGCAAAATGACGACGACGTGACCCGCCGTCATGTGCGACAGCACGCCAAAGTAATACACCATGCAAGCAGCGATCAGCGCCCAAAGCACCGCGAGGAACTTGCCTTGGGTGAACAGGTAGGTTTTGCAGGTTTCCCAGATGGTGTTCGAGACGTTGCGCATCGAATCATGCACGGGCAGGGCCTTGGTCTGAACGTACTGCACCCAGCCGAAAACCGCGCCGATGGCGCAGATGACGATGCCTAGATACATCAACGTCATGCCGGAGATGCCACCCAAACCGGCGAACTTCACGGTGTCGAGCGGTGGGATTTTAATGTCGGCTTCGCTGGCGAAAGCACCACACGCCAGCCCAAGGGTCATGATGAATAGAACGATCCAGAAACGATTTGATTTGGTTGCCATAAATTTAGAGCGCGAAACTATGCAAGAGGCGTGCGCGGTTGCCAACCCTTTTTTGGCCATTTCTGCGCCCGAAATGCCCCGACAAACAGGCCGGGGAATCACCGGTTGCCCGGGAATTGCCCGGCTGATGCCATGCCACTACGCTGCGATGGCTCAATGGCTTGCGGAACAATGGAACAACCTTTGCCCTTGCCGCTCGTTACCTGTTTGCCCATGCTGGCGCGCAATGCCTGAACGGCCCGTTTCCACGCTGAACAAGCCCGATGCCGCGCTCGAATTGACGCTGCGCCCCTCGCTTTTTTCCGAATTTACGGGCCAACCCAAGGTCAAGGAACGCCTGGAAATCGGCGTTGCCGCAGCCCGGCAACGCGGGGAAGCGCTGGACCACATCCTCCTCAACGGCCCGCCCGGCCTCGGCAAAACCACGCTCGCCTGCATCCTGGCCAAGGCCATGGGAGCGAACCTCAAGAGCACCAGCGGCCCAACCATCGAAAAAGCCGGTGACCTGGCTGGCCTGCTTACGAATCTCGAAGAAGGCGACGTGCTGTTCATTGACGAAATCCATCGCCTCCAAAAAACCATCGAGGAATACCTCTATCCGGCGATGGAGGATTTCAAGCTGGACATCATCATTGACCAGGGGCCAAACGCGCGCAGCGTCCGCTTGAATTTGCCGCGGTTCACGCTCATCGGCGCAACGACGCGCGCCGGCCTGCTCTCCGCGCCCCTGCTGACGCGGTTTGCCGTGCGCGAGCGCCTGGATTACTACGTGGCCGAGGACCTGCAAAAGATCGTCGTCCGCTCCGCGCGATTGTTGAACGTGGAAATAGACGAAGCGGGCGCCCATGAAATCGCCCGGCGCAGCCGCGGCACGCCGCGCATTGCGAACAATCTCCTCCGCCGCGTGCGCGACTACGCGCAGGTGAAACACGATGGCCGGATCACTGGCCAGATCGCCGACAAGGCGCTGGCGATGCTGGAGATTGACGAGAACGGCCTGGATGAAATGGATAAGCGCATTCTCGAAGCGATCATCGTGAAATTTGGCGGCGGGCCCGTGGGCATCAACTCGCTGGCCGTTGCGGTGGGCGAGGAGCCCGACACGCTGGAGGAGGTTTATGAGCCGTACCTCATCATGGAAGGCTATCTGAATCGCACCTCGCAAGGCCGCGTCGCGACCGAGTTGAGTTACAAGAAGCTCGGACTGAAACCGGCCGCCGGCAAGCAACCCGGCCTGTTCTGACGTCAAGGCCGGGCGCTGCTTGGCCGGAGCACCGAGGAATCAATGACGCGCGTCCAGCGTTCCTGTTCCGAGATGGGAATCAAGCCGCGTTGCACTTTGATCCAGGCCATTTCCCGCAAGGAACGCCAGCCGTGTTTGGCGGCGATTTCCCGGAGCTGGCTGTTCTTGACGCCGGGTTGGATCAGGTCGGCCATGGTCTCGTTGAGGAGGAAAAACTCGTAAATTGCCACCCGGCCGCGATGGCCCTTCTGGTTGCACTCGACACAACCACGTCCGCGCGAGGCTTTCACCTCGGTCGGGGGCAGGCCCAGCGACATCGCCATTTCCTTGCGGACGGCCACGGGCACGTTCGGGTCCGTTTCGGCACAGTGCCGGCAGATCCGGCGGGCGAGCCGTTGCGAAATGCTGCACACCAGCGATGAAGCCACAAGATATGGTTCAATCTTCATTTCCAACAGCCGCGTCACGGCGCTGATGCTGTCATTGGTGTGCAACGTGGAAAAAACCAGATGACCGGTTTGTGCCGCGCGCACCGCGATTTCGGCGGTTTCAAAATCCCGGATTTCGCCGATAAGCACCACGTCGGGATCGTGGCGCAACACCGAACGCAGTCCGGTGGCGAAGGTCAACCCGATCTGGTCGCGCACCTGGATTTGCACGGTGCCGTCGAGTTGATATTCCACCGGGTCTTCGAAGGTGATGATTTTCCGGCCCTCGTCATTGGCCTGGGCGAGCGCGGCGTAGAGAGTGGTGGTCTTGCCGCTGCCGGTCGGGCCGGTGAGCAGGACCATGCCCTGCGGCAATTGCGTGAGTTGCGCAAACGCCGCCTCCTGCTCCGGCTCCATCCCCAGCTGGCCGAGATCCAGGAACAGGCTTTGCCGCCCCAGAATGCGCAGGCAGACCGCCTCGCCGTGCTTGGTGGGCATGATCGAGACGCGCAGATCGTACTCCTCGTCGCCGGTTTTCATCGCGATCCGCCCGTCATGCGGCAGCCGCTTCTCGGCGATGTTAAGGGCGGCCATGATTTTGAGGCGCGACACAACGGCCGCGTGCAACTGGCGCATGTCGGTCGGCACCGGCACGGTTTCCAAAATGCCGTCCACGCGGTAACGCAGGCGGATGGAATTTGGATACGGTTCCAGGTGGATGTCCGTGGCCTTGAGCCGCAGCGCCTCCTGCAAAATCTGGTCCACGAACGCCGACACCGTCGCTTCCAACGCGGAATCCGATTCCTTCCCCTGCACGTCGAAAACGATTTCGCGGTCCAACTCTTCCGTGCCCCGTTCTTCCCGCAGCCGTTGCAGCGTTTCCGCGCCCAGGCCAAATTGCTTTTTGATGACGGCGTGGATCGCGCTGGGCGTGGCGAGGACGATTTTGCAGCGTTTGTTGAGCAGCAGGCGGAGGTTGCCCAGTTCCATCTGGCTGGGCGGTTCGCTGAACGCGAGCGTCACCGCATCCGCGTCGCCGCCGATGGGCAGCATGTGGTAGTGAAAGATGAGCTTGAGCGGGACCAGTTCGAGGGTCTCGCGCTTGAGGTCCAGCGCGCCCGGATCGACGAATTCGAGCCGGCTGACCTCCGCGAGCGCGCGCCAGGTGTCCTCCTCGGACGCGCAATTGAGGTCCACGATGGCGTGGTGCTGGGGCAGGCTCAATCGGCGCTGCCGCCGCCGCGCCTGCTCCAACTGCGCCTCGGTGAGCTTGCCCTGCACCACCAGCAGGTCGCCCACTTCCTTTGAAGTGACATCAGAATCCGCGATCATCGGAGTGGTATCTCAATTTCCTTCCGCGTATTCAATGTCAGAACGTTGGTTTGTGCCAAGGCGTTGGTCAGGGTCAGGCTGGTGGCGGTCACCTGCGCCACAAACAGGTTAGTGACCACCGAGCTCCCGACGGCGACGCTGATGTGCGTGTTGTCGTACAGGACCAGGGCGTGTTTCGGCTGGTTGGCAGTTTGATAAAAGCCGCGATAGGTCAGTTGAATTTTCCGGGTGGTGGGGGCGGGCGGCGGCGTGGCGTGTGGGATGAAGTAGGTGGTGTCAAATGGATTTTGCAGGTTCAGGCTCGCGGCGGGTGTGGCCGGGCGGGCGACAAAAAGATGCTCGAGCCGGGCCACCGGCGCGGGCGCGACCACGGTGGCCGGATTGGGCCGGCTTTCGTTGAATCGCGGATGCGTGCCGCCCAGCCGCAGGACAATCAGCAACAGCAGCAGCCAGAGCGCCGCGTGAACACTGACCGAAAACCAGCGACTTCTTACAGTTTCACCGAGCATAACAGGGTTTCACTTCCGATACACAAATCCCGCGGCGCGAAGCGAGAGGCGGACTTCGTCGCGTTTCTCCGGCGATTGCTTGCGGAGCACCAGCCGGTCCACGTAGAGCGCGGGCTTGTTCGTCGGCGCTTCCGGCAGGCCCGCGGCCTTCAGTTCCTCGCCGCGCAACGGCAACGATTGCAGGAAGCGGGTGACCTGCGGTGCCGGGCCGGAACATTCGATCTGCACCGGCAGTTCCGTGAGGGTGCGCACGCCGAGCGGTGGCGGGACATTGGTGAGCAACGCCGGCGCGGAAACCGAATGAATGACCGCCACCTGCGCATGGATCGCGCCGGTGAGCAGGCAATCAAGGAACTCCAGTTCCGCCCACAGGAGTTCGGGCTCCCGGACTTCCACGGTCTGCTCCGGAAACCCGGCGATGACGGCGGGTTCCAGGGTGACTTTTTTTTCCGCGGCCAGCCGGACCAGGTTGCTGATGCGCCGGCTGACTTCACTGTCGTACTCCACGAGTTGGAAGCTTTCGTTCAGCCGTGCGCGCAGCGGTTCGCCCGGTTCAATGCGGGCCTGCGCCTGGCGGCGAGCGGTTTCCAGCGCGGCCACCGCGATGCGTGTTTCCGCGAGCTGGTTGGTAATGGCCACAAAGTCCAGACTCACCGCGTTGGTCTGGCCCAGCATGCCGGCGAGTTCGCGCCACGCTTTTTCCAAGGGCGCATCCAGACTGTCCGCCTTCCGGCTCAACGGGGCGAACGCGAACAGATAAACCGCCGCGAGCCCGATTCCCAGGCATGGGATGACGCAGCGCCGCCGGCTTTCGGGAGCAAAAGTCATCGGGTCAGGGTGGGTTGGCCGTGTCGGCGGAGAACGCGGATCGGGACGTCGCCCGGGGTGCCGCCGGTCCGCGGGTTTTGCGCGGTTGCGCCGGCGGTTGAAATTCGTTCGCGGCGAAATCCAGCGCGAGCGCGAAGTATTTCTCGGGCAGGATCACCGTCGGGTCCGCCACCTTGCGCCGCAAATCTTCGGAGAGCAAATCCACCCGCGCATAGGTCGGGTCCTTTTTCAACTCACCCACCAGGGCGCTCAACACCTGTCGCGCGGTGTCGGAATCCTCGGGCACGCAGAGTTCGGCGATGCAGCCGGGTTTGACCGGCGAGGTGTTGGTGACGATGGAACGTACGCGGACGAAGTCGAGCGGCGCCGCCGGCTTGTTCGTCGCCGGCGTTTCGGCGGAATGGCTGAAGTAGGATTGCTGGTCCGCGAACAGGACGCACCAGTAGTTCTGGTTGCTGCGGGCCAGTTGCAGTCGGCCGAGCGTGTGGAGCAGATCGGTGGTGTTCTGTTGGCGCTCGAACATCGGGCGGAACAGATCAAAGTTGTCGAGCAAATCCTCCGTGTAGGCCCGGTTCGCCTGGGCGGATTCCCGGGCCTTGTCCACCTTGGTCTGCAGCGCCTGTTTCTGCCGGATGAGGGCAACCTTCTGCCAGATGCCGAAACCCAGGGCGACCAGCACAATGAGCAGCAGAAGCGAACTCGCGAATTCCAAGCGTTGCCGGCCCAACCGGTTGTGCCAGCCGGCGCGCCGGCTGGCCGGCAACAGGGACACGGGTTGGGCGCCCTGGCCCAGGGCCTGCAACGCGGTGCCCAGCGCAATCTCAAAACCGGTCGCCGGCACCACCGCGTCCGGCGACTGTTGCGTCGCCCAGCGATGGAACTTCAATCCCGACCGGGCGTTCAGGTAATCCAGCAGGCCCGCCTGATCAAACACGGCGCCGCTAACATAGGGCGTGAGAGCGGCAGGTTCCCGCGTCGCGCCGGGTTGGTGCTCGTGCCATTCGTTCACCTGCCGTTTCAACTCGGCGGCCCAACCATCCACCACCTCGGCAAACCCCGGCAACCGGGTTGCATCCTCCAGCAGGTTTTCCCGTCGCTTCAGGTTCTCGGCGGTCTCCACCGGGCAGGCCCGCAGGCGTGCGATGGCGCGGGTGAAAAAATCGCCGCCCATCGAAAAGCTGGCGGCGAACACCGCCGTGCCGTCGCGCACAATGACGACGGTGGTGTTTTGGGCGCCGCCGTGGACCAGCACGGCGTGGCGGGTTTGCGGGTGCATCACCTGCCAGGCGGTGAGCAGCGCGTTGGCGGCCGTGGTTATCTCGCGAAAATCCTCGCCTTCGAGACCCAGTTGGGCGATGCGCGACTCGATCTCGCCTTCCTGGCAAAACGTGACCCAGAAACGATGCCGGCTTTCCGCCGGTGCCGGAACGCGCACGAAATCATAGACGATGGCGCTTTCGCTGACGCCGCCGAGCTTGACGGTTTCCGCCTCGATGAGTTGGCGCGATTCGCTTTCCGGCGCGGCGGGGAGATCGAGGATTTGGGCGACGGCGACGTGCTGCGGCAGCGCGAGGGCGACCGGCGGCCGGCCCCACTTTTCGACGATGGCGTGGACGTGGGCCTTGAGTTCTTCGGGAGAGACGAGCCCTTCCTCGTGCAGGTCCAGCGCCTCTTGTTTGAGCACCCGCAGCCAGCCAAAGCGGCGTTCGAGGAGCAACAACCGCAGGCAACGAGTCCCCGCGTCCACCGCCAGAACCCGGCGCAGCGGCGGCTCGAAGCGACCCGGCTTCTTTAGAAACGACGGCTTCAAGCTACGGGGAGGGAGGTCGGTTGTCGGTGTAAATTAGGAATTCGCCCGAATCGGTGAGGATTGTGGCGGTGACGAACACCAGCAGATAACGCGGCCGGTCCAGTTCGGTACGGCGGCGGAAAAATGTGCCCAGGATGGGAATGTTGCCCAGCACCGGGACCGCCTCGACAAAAGTGGTTTTCTCGCGTTCGAGCACGCCGCCCATGACCACGGTCTCGCCGGATTTCACCACCACGCGGGTGGCGAGTTCCTGGGTGCGATATTGCGGCAGGTTGATGTCGTAGGTGCTGAAAATGGGCCGGCCGGCGGCGTCCGTGCCTTGAAAGTCGGTGAGGGTGGCGAACTTGACCAGTTGCACGTCCGTGTTCACGCGCGGGTTCAACGCGAGCACGATGCTTCGGCCGTCTCCACTGATGCTGGCCATGACGTTCAATTCGGCGCCCGAGGTGATCCTGGTGGGCTTGCCGCTGGGCACGAACGACGACGCGGTGTAGTACTGCTGCACCGTTTGTTTCACCTGGTATTCCTCATAGTAGTACTGGACCTTGCCGTCGCTGATGGTGGCCGGGCGGTTGTTGATGACGGTCAGGCGCGGGGCGCTGAGGGTCTGGCTTTCGCCGCTCTGTTCCAGGGCACTGATGGTCGCGCTGAGCGTGTCGCTGCCCAGGATATTGGTGAAAGTTTCCTGGATGCCGACACTCAGGCCGGGAAGATTGGGCGTGCCCACCAGGCCGGTGAAATCCTGCGGCTGGCGGGCCGACCCGGAGATGCGGCCCGTTTCCCACAAGACGCCCAGTTGCAGGAAGGCGGGCTTGGAGATCGTGACGAAGCGCGCTTCGATCAACACCTGCTGGATAGGTTTGTCAAATTCGCGGATGACTTCCTCGAGCGTCTGCAATTGTTCCGGCGTGCCGCGCGCGACCACCAGGTTGCGTTCGTAATCAATGATGTATTTCGAACCGGCGAACAGGTTGGTGATGGCGCGTTCCAGCGCGGGCATCGCGGGCGCTTCATCGTTGACGAACTTCCGGTATTTCTGGCTTTCGCTCACCGTCGTGACCGCGCCCGCAGTGACGGTCTGTTTGGCCACCTCCTCGGTGCCAAATTGCGCCGGCAGCACAAACCCTTTGCGCAAGCGGTAAAAGCGCGTCTCCTCCATCAACCGCTTGGGGTCCTTGGCGTCCACGACCCAGATGAGGTCCTGGCCGACCTGGAACTGGAGTTCGTAATTGCGCCCCAGGTACCGCAGAAACTCGGCGAGTTGCACCTTGTCCAGATTGACGCTGAGGACCTGTTTCAGCGCGGGCAGTCCCTTGTCGGCGACGATGTTGATGCCCGCCGACTGGCTGAGTTGCATGATGATGGTTTCGAGCGGGACGTTGTCGAGGTGGATGTTGACCGGCTTCTCGAGAATCTGCGCCATGGGTCCGTTGGTGCTGTCGAGTTCAAACAACGGCCCTTGTTCGCGGATGACCTTGCCGTAGTTTTCGGGGATGTAGCGCGCGTTTTCGATCCGGTCCACGGTGTCGCGCACGTCCTTGCGCGCGGGTAGTCCCCGATCCTTCTGCTCTTCGAGGAGGCTGCGGAGGGTGGGATTGAAAACGGAATTCTTGGCGTCCACCTTGCGGATTTCGTCTTCCAGCGCCTGTTCACGGCGGGCCTGGCTTTGCTGCATCACCCAGGTGTTGAGGCGTTGCAGCATGGCGTTCTGCGGGTCGCGCTGCAGCAGCGCCTGGGATTGCGTGTCCGCCTCCTCCCAGCGGCCTTTGTTGGCCAGTTCCAATATCGCTTTGATTTGGGTGTCGTAAACCGGGCTGTATTCCACCTTGGGTGGCGGCGGCGTCGGGGCTGGGGCCGGGGTTGGGGCTGCCACCGGGGTTTTGTACTCAGGTTGGGTCTGCCGGCAACTGGTCAACACGACCAGCGCGGCGATGGCTAGGATTAATCTATACATAACGAGCAGCCTGCTGAGGACCCATACCACAAGTTGACGCGACAAAACCAGCGGGAATTCAATCAGGAATCCTTCCCGATGCAACCCCTACCTGGCTTTGAGCCGGTGCATTTGCGCGCGCTTGAGTTCGCGGTCGGACTCGCGTCGTTTCAAATCCTCGCGCTTGTCGTATTGGGCCTTGCCTTTGCCCACGGCGAGCGCGACTTTCACTTTCCCGTTCTTCCAGTAAAAGGACAACGGAAAGAGCGCGTTGCCTTTTACCGCGGCCAGTTCAAAAAGCTTTCGGATCTCGGTTTTGTGCAGCAGCAGTTTGCGGACAGCCTTCGGCTGGTGATTCTGGAGGTTGCCGTGCGAGTATTCGTCAATGTGCGCGTTGTGGAGGAAGACCTCGCCGTTCTCGACCCGCGCGAAGGCGTCCGCGATCTGGCCCTTGCCCGCGCGCAGGGCCTTGACCTCCGTGCCCCGCAAGACGACGCCCGCCTCGAACGTTTCCAAAACGTGGTAATCGCGCCGGGCTTTCGGGTTGGTGACGATGTCAGGCATCGGACAAACAGCTCAAAGCTCAAGGTTCAGAAATCAAGGGCAGATTCCCGAACCCAACCGGACGAACCTCGCCGGATACGCCCGGGCGCTTTGCAACCTCAGGCGGGAGCCGGGAACGTTTTGAACTTCGGACTTTTGCCTGGAGCTTCCCGGCTCAGTGCTTCTTGCGCTTCTTGGGCGCGGGCCGGACCAAATCGCCCAGCTCGGGCATTTCAAAACCGATCTTGTCCTCGATGATTTCCCGCAACGCGATGTCCGCCGCGCCGAGATGCGTGGTGTCGGCCACCAAGGGTCGGCTCAAACCGCCGCCGCCCGAGTTGAGCTGGCGCACGCGGCGCGAAATCAGGTTGACCAGGACGTTGGGGTTGCCAACCTTTTCCAGTGCTTTTCGACAAAGTTCTGCGTTCACAGTGTTATTGGCCCGAATTGAGCGGGGTAAAATAGCGGTTGTGGGTGCGGATGCAATAGAAAAAAACGGTTCAAACTTGCGCCCCGGGAGGCCATTTCCTACAACAATCACGCATGTCCGCAAAGACCCGAGGGCCCGCCGACCCGCAAAAACAAAATTTTGATCTCCAGCAATTCCTGGAAACGCGCACCACCGCCGTCAACGCCGCGCTCGACCGCTTCCTGCCGTCGGAGCAAACCAAACCCCCGACGATTCACAAGGCCATGCGCTATTCGCTTTTCGCCGGCGGCAAGCGGATGCGGCCCGCGCTGGTGCTCGCGGCCGCGGCGGCCTGCGGCGGACGCGAAGCCGACGCCATGCCTTTGGCTTGTGCCGTCGAGTGCATCCACACCTACTCGCTGGTGCATGATGATCTGCCGGCCATGGACAACGACGACTACCGGCGGGGCAAACTCACCAACCACAAAGTGTTCGGCGAAGGCATCGCGATTCTGGCGGGCGACGCGCTGTTGACCCAGGCATTTGAAATCACCGCGCAGTGTCGGAGCTGGCCGCGTTATTCGCACCAGACCATTATCCGGGAAATCACCCACGCCGCCGGGTCGCTGCAACTCATCGCCGGGCAGGTGGCGGATCTCGAAGGCGAAGGTAAGAAAACTTCCGCCGCGCAACTGCGCTACATCCACGAACGCAAAACGTCCGCCTTGCTCTGCTGCTCCGCGCGGCTCGGCGGCATGAGCGCCAATTGCACGCCCACGCAACTTCGCGCCCTGACTGATTTCGGCTACCATGTTGGCCTCGCGTTCCAGGTGATTGACGACATCCTCGACGTAACGCAAACGAGCGAGAAGCTCGGCAAAACGGCGGGCAAGGACACCAAAGCGCAAAAGGCCACTTATCCGTCCATCGTCGGCCTGAAAAAATCGCGGAAGATCGCGGCGCAATTGACGGACAAAGCATTCGCGGCGCTGAAAAGTTTTAGAGGCAAAGCCGTGGCGCTGGAGGCGTTGGCCGAATATTTGTTGAAGCGGGAAAGCTGAAGCTCCGATTGAACTTGCTCAGCCTGCACGATCCAAATCTTCCGAGCATGTTGAACAGTATCGTTCCTTCGCCTGATTCTCTGTTCCACATGATGGGCAAATAATCGTTGGCATCTTCCGGATCACATTCTCAGCAAAATTGGTGGCGAACCGGTCGGCGGCCAAGCCGACGGCTTTTCGGCTAAAAGTCGTGAGATCTGTCCAGTCACCGATTTCGTCGCTGAGAATTTCGTGTCCGGCGCCATCATAAATTCCCAGCACAGGCTTACGACCTTCTTCAGTGATCTCGGAAGAAATGACTAGACAAGGGTCAGAAGGCGCTGGCCTCCGGAACACCAACTGCAGGTAAAGGTATCGGGGATGAATCTCGCCGGGAGGCCGGATAGCGCGGGCCAAGGTTGCATCGTGGGTTGGGCTGCGGTAACAGGCGACCGGATGTGTTCCGTAAATCTTGTCTGAGATGTCGGCTATAGCTTGCATACCGATTAAGCTGACAGTCGCGCGACCAAAACGTCACGCACAGATCCGGAGAGAAGCGCTGGTGCGTTAAAACTTTCAATGGCAGGACCGTGGCACGCGGAGGCATTAAGGGCCTTGAACCAGCAGTGTTCTTCTTTCGTTAGTTGCCGGCTGAGAAATGGAACTGAGTCAATCAGTGCGCTGAATGAAGACGCCCGTTTTCGGAACGAGGCGAGTTAAATTGAATCACTTCCGCCATTCAGCCGATTTGCCATGCGCACCCAGGCCTTCGAGTTCCGCGAATTTCTTCACGGCGGGCAGGGCCTGCTTGAGCGAGGTCCGGTTGTACTCAACAACGCTTGTGCGGCGTTGGAATTGATCCACGGTCAGGCCGGGAAAGGACGCGCCCGCGCCGCCGGTGGGCAGCGTGTGACTTGGACCAGCGACATAGTCGCCCAGTACTGTCGGTGACCACGGGCCGAGGAAGATTGCCCCCGCGGTCAAAATGCCTTCGGAAACCCGGCGTGGATTGCGAGTCATTACTTCGCAGTGCTCCGGCGCGAGTTGATTGGTCAGTGTCACTGCGTCAGCGAGTGATTTCACCTGAATCAGCCAGCCGTTGTTCGCCAGCGCGCGTTGGATGAACTCCCGTCGTGCAAGTTTGGGCAACTGCTTCGCGATTTCCTTTTCAACGGCCTTGAGCAGCTTCGCGGATGTCGTCACGAGCCAGACGCGCTCGTGACCGGAACCGTGTTCGGCCTGGGCCAGCAAATCGGCGGTGGCAAATCTCGGATTGGCCGTGTCGTCCGCGAGCACGAGCACTTCGCTCGGACCGGGCAAAAGGTCAATCGCCACGTGACCGACAAGCAAACGCTTGGCAGTGACAACATAGGCGTTGCCCGGCCCAAAAATTTTCTGCACGCGGGCAATGGTCTGCGTGCCGTGGGCCATGGCGGCAATCGCCTGCGCTCCGCCGACACGGTAAATCTCCGTCGCGCCTGCCGCCCGCGCCGTGAACAACAGTGCGGGATTCACCGAACCGTCCTTGCCGCAGGGCGTGGTCACCACGATTTCCCGGCAGCCGGCCACTTTCGCCAGCGTGACCGTCATGAGCGCGGTCGAAACCAGCGGCGCCGTTCCGCCGGGGATGTAAACCCCGACGCGCTGGAACGGATCAAACTTCTCGCCCACGGTCGCGCCATGCGAATTCTTCATCTGCCAGCTCCGGCGGCGAGACTTCCGGGCGAAGTTGGCAATGTTCCGTTCCGCTTCCGCCACGGCTGCGCGCAGCGCTTCATCGGCTCTGAGCGACGCCGTCATCATTTCCGCCTGCGTGAGGGCGAGCTGGTCGGCGGCGAGTTTCGCGCCGTCAAAGCGCGCGGTCAGTTCCAACACCGCCGCGTCGCCCTGGGCGCGGACATCGTCGAGGATGGCGCGGGTGCGCTGCTCGATGACCGGATCAAACAAGCTGGACGGTGCCGTGACCTCCCGCAATCGCGCGGCGAAGTCCCGGTCGGTGAAGCGAATCACTTTCATGGTGACAGGGTAGGCAAAGGCGAAGGCCGAAGAAAGAGTGAAGAGACGAGGGAGGAAAATCACGCGGGATGCGTGAAAATTTCGCTTCCGACGCGAGGCGGGCGACGCGCCAAAAATTTCTTTTGCCGGATTCCTGAGCAAAACCCCGTTTTTTTCGCGCTCATCCGCCGCTGGCCCAAGCGATGCTAATCGGAGAAATGCGACTGTCGAACTCAATCGTTGAATCGCATGAACGACGTAAACCAAACCTGTGCGAGCAGACTCGCGACTCCGATTCGAATCAAGTGGACGGAGTCGCGGGCCATGGCTTTGCCGGTCCGGCGCAGTTGGGTTCCTGCCTGGTTGGCGTTCTGGTTGCGCCAGCAATTCGGCAGCCCCGGTGCGAGCAACGCGTTTGCATTGTTTCGTCGTCTCAACACCGGGGACCGTCGCCGGCCGGCACAGTTTTTTTGCATTTCGCTCTGGTAACGGTGGTGACGACCCGGTCGCCCCGTTGGCCCACAGAGCAAAAAGGCTGAGGAGGGTGGTGGCGAGGAGCGCGGACTGTTTCAGCCATGTCAGTCCGCGCTCCCGTCGTGGGGATCACGTCAAAGATCTGCATGCTGCCACCCCTGCTTGATTCGTCTTCCTTGGTTCTTGTATTCCAACTGTTCGAGTTTCCCTCCCACCGCCGGATTCGCTGTCGGCGTCGGACTGGGTGGCAAGACTGAGTCCGGTCGAACCGTCACGCGCGTTGAACAGTTTCAAGGAAGCGGGCTGGCGGATTAAGGCCGATGGGGGAAACCCACGCGAAACGCGTGAGAAAGTGCCGGCAAAATCCTCGGTCTGCGACCGCACATATTTTCACTTTGCTCATTTCGCCGAAATATCTTCCGTTTGGATCGCTTGATCGTCGCTGGCCCGGGCGATGCTGAACGTTCAACTGTGGCGGCAGAGCCACGGCAGTCAACCTCAACCGCGGAGATCGTATGCATGACGAAACCAAATCCGCAGAGACAAGGACGGAAACTCAACCTCCCATCGAGCCGGCCCGCTCCTTCGAGCTGACGGCCGGCTCCCGCCAGACGCTGCTGCGCTGGCTCAAGCGCCTGTTCGCGTGCAATCCCTTCTACCTCGTGAGCGCGGCGCTGCTGTTGTACGGTATGTATCGCGTGTCCATGGAGACGGGGTTTTTGCGCACCGAGGTCGCCAAGCTTACGTTCAACTTTTCCTCGCTTCAACTGTATGAACTGTTGCTGGTGGGCGTGGCCATTATGCTGGCGGGACGGGCCATTTGGTATGACGCCAAGTTGCTGCTCGTGCTCGAGAACCTGTTGTGGCTGGTGCCGTTTATTTTGATCAGCCAGGCCGCGCTGATCAATCTGCACACGCTTTGGCTCCTATCGCTGGCCACGGCTTTCGTGGTGACCATCCGCTTTGGTGCGGTCCAATGCTGGATTCCCGCCATGCGAGTTCCACCACGTTTGCGGTCTTGCGGTCTTGCGGTGCTGGTCGTGAATACCGCGTTACCCATCTGCTACCGGATATTTCAAGAAACCAAATACGGCGTTGAACCGACCTGGGGCGCGGCCTACCACATGAATCAATGGAGCTGGTTTCTGCTGTTGCCCGCGCTTTGCGCCCTCCTGAATCTGTTGCCCCGGGCGCGCGGCGAGGGCGGAGAGGCGGCCGGACGTGGGTGGTGGTTGCTCGGGACGTATGTGCTCTGGCTGCTGGGTACGGGCGTTCATCTTTACTGCCTCGGCTACGTATATGATTTCAAATTGACCCGCGTGCTGCTCGCGCCAACGCTTTGGGCACTGGCCTGGACGTTCAGACGACGATTGACCGATATCGTCACCAAACCGGACCGCGAATTGCAGGTCGTGGCGCTGTTCCTGCCCATCGTTGCGGCCTTGACGGCGGCGGGAACCGGCAGCAACGGCATCTTCTTCATGCTGAATTTTCTGAACGCGTTCGTTTTTGCGGCGACCTTCATCGCGGATCGTCGCAACCGCCTCGCGTTGCATCTGATGCTGATTTCCTTGACGGTGGCGGTGGCCGGTTCGCCGCAAGCCTGGACGCATCCAAGTGCGATTGAGTTCAGCCGGGAGAAGTTCGTGTGGTTGGCGACGTTGGCGTATCTGGTCCTCGGTTCGGCATTATCGCGAAATCCCAAACTGGCATTTCTCGGGGCCTTCGCCGCCGCGCTGGCCGCGGGCAGGCTCGGGGAGGAACTTCAGGATGCCATTCCTTGGGCGTTCCAAACCGGGCTGGTCTTTCTCGTGTTGCACAGCTTGCGCTGGCGCGACGAAGAGCACAACGGCGCCGTCTCGGTGCGCGTGCTCGCCAGCGTGGCGTGGGTCATCCATTCCCTGGTTTGGGTTCGATCCGGCGCGCCGTTCCTCCAACCGTTTTCGCTCGGGGCGCTGGTGCTGGTCTTCTGGCTGGCCCAAGGATTTGTCTTCAAGAAATGGTCGCCGGTGATCGTTCCGGTCGCCGCTCTTCTCGTGGCAACCTCTGGTCCGATTGACCAGGCGGTGGCGGGACTGCGCACCTTGCCTGCCGGCGTCGTCATCATCGCTGCCAGCTTTCTGCTGTTCGCGGTGGGAACACTTGCTGCGCTGACGCGCCATCGTTGGCACAAAAACTAAACCAGTCATCGAGAGTGGCGGACAAGCGGCGCGGGCCGTCCAGCGGAAAGCGGCCCGCGCTTTCCTTGGGCTTGAATTCGCTTTTCTCTCCCCCAGTTTGTCGTAGCCTGACGCCCACAATGCAAAACCCGATCATCGCGGCGCTCGATGTGCCCACGGCAGACCAGGCGCTGCAACTGGCGAAGCTAATCGCGCCCGCCGTCGGTGCGTTCAAAATCGGCAGCGAACTTTTCACCGCCGCCGGGCCGGACATCGTCCGGCAAATCCGCGACACCGGTGCCGCGGTTTTTCTCGACCTGAAATTTCATGACATCCCCAACACGGTGGCCAAGGCGGTGGCGTCCGCCGTGCGACTCGACGTGCAGATGCTCACAATCCACACGAGCGGCGGTTTGGAAATGATGCGCGCTGCCGAGGAATCCGCGCAAAAGACCGCATCGCAGTCCGGCCGCAACGCACCGCTGGTGTTGGGCGTGACGGTTTTGACGAGTTCCGATGCGAACACGCTGGCCGAGATCGGTTGTGAACCGAACCCGGGCCGGCAGGTGGAGCGGTTGGCGGGCCTCGCGGTGAAGGCCGGGTTGCGCGGGCTGGTTTGCTCACCGCTGGAAATCACGATCCTGCGGCAGGTGTTGCCGGGTCATGTTCAACTGATGACGCCCGGCATCCGCACCGGCGCGGAAAAGGCCGATGACCAAAAACGCACCCTCACGCCGCGCGAAGCCATTCAGGCCGGCGCGAACTGGCTGGTCATTGGCCGCCCGATTTACGCGGCGGAAAATCCGCGTGCCGCGGCCGAAGCGATTTTGAAAACACTGAATTGACCGCGGATGACAAGGATTGATCTCAATACCTCTGGCTGGGCGAAGAAATCCGTGCAATCCGCGCCATCCGTGGTTTAATTTCCCGGCATGAAGACTCTGACGTTGGTCTCGCTGTTCGCCGTGGTAACGTGTTCGTTGTCCGCTGCTGAAAAGACAAAATCTCTTTTCAACGGCAAGGATTTCACCGGCTGGCGCCAGCCGACGGGAGCGTGGCTGGCCGCCAAATCAGTTTCCCTCGACCCCGCTGATCCAACCAAATTCGTCGTCCGACCCGGCAAAGGCATCATGGTCAACGGGCCGAAGTTCAAAACGGTCAACATCGTCACGGAGGCGGAGTTCGGCGATGCGCAAATCCACATTGAGTTTTGCATCTCGAAACATTCCAACTCCGGCATCTACATCATGAACCGCTACGAGCTTCAGGTTTTCGACAGCTTTGGCGTGGCGAAGGACAAATATCCGGGCATCGAGTGCGGTGGGATTTATCCCCGTTGGATCAACGAGCAAGACGTCGAAGGCCACTCGCCGCTGGTCAATGCCAGCAAACCGCCGGGTGAATGGCAGACATTCGACATCACGTTCCGGGCGCCGCGCTTCGACGCCAGTGGGAAGAAGACCGAGAACGCGAAGTTCATCAAGGTGCTGCACAACGGCAAGGTCATTCACGAGAATCTGGAACTCAACGGCCCGACGCGCGGTGGCGTGGAGCCCGAAGGAACCGTCGGGCCACTGTGTTTCCAGGGCGACCACGGGCCGGTGGCGTATCGGAATATCAAAGTGAAGCCGTTGAAATTGAAGTGAAGAACGCGCGAAAAAGTGAAACTCTCCCTCACCCCGGCCCTCTCCCGCTGGGAGAGGGAGAATTGTCGTCAGCACGCCGTCGAATCCTTTCGCCGACCTTGAATGTGAACCGTTCTTGGCTTTTCTCTCTCCCAGCGGGAGAGGGTAAGGGTGAGGGAGAAATCTCCGAAAGAACGCGCTTCCGTCTTTAAAAAATCCAACGCAACATCACAGCCATGAAGCAACTCACTCGACTCACCCGTCGCCAGATGCTCGTCCGTTCGGCGCAGGCCGCGACTGCGCTGGCTTTGTCCTCACCCTTTGCCCCCTTGTTCGCCGAACCGGCGAAGCGGCGCTTCAAAATCGGCGCGTGCGACTGGTCCATTGGCAAGATGGGTGATCCCGCCGCATTCGAACTGGGCAAGGAGATTGGTTTGGACGGGATTCAAGTGAGCCTTGGCACCACGGCGGACAATTTGAAGCTGCGCAAGCCCGAGGAACAGCAACGCTACCGCGATGCCGCGAAGCAGGCCGGCCTGCAAATCGCGTCGCTGGCCATTGGCGAGTTGAACCTGGTGCCTTACAAGAGCGAGCCACAAACCATCGAATGGGTGAGCGATTCGATTGATGTCTGCAAGGCGCTGGGCGTGCGCGTGGTGTTGCTGGCGTTCTTCAGCAAGGGCGACTTGCGCGACGACAAACCCGGCGTGGATGAAGTGGTGAAGCGGCTCAAAGCCGTTGCGCCCAAAGCCGAGAAGGCCGGCGTGGTGCTCGGCATCGAAAGCTGGCTCAACGCGGAACAGCACCTTGACATTCTGAACCGCGTCGGCTCGAACGCGGTGCAGGTTTATTACGATTGCTGCAACTCCAATTTCTGCGGCTACGACATCTACCAGGAAATCCGCGCGATCGGTCGCAAGCGCATCTGCGAATTTCATTTCAAGGAAAACGGCTTTCTGCTCGGCCAGGGCAAGGTGGATTACCAGAAAGTCCGCGAGGCCCTCGACGACATCAAATACCGCGGCTGGGTGCAGATCGAGGGCGCCATACCGCCCAAGGCAAAAGTTCTCGAAAGCTATCAGGCCAACTGCAAATACGTGCGCGAAGTGCTGGGGTGAAATGGCGCGCGGCACTCCGGGCCGCAGCAACTCCATCACTGAATTGGCGGCCCGATTTTTTCCGGAGCATTCCCGGGCTTTTGTCACCGCTGCGGCCCGGAGTGCCGCGCGCCATCAATTTGGTGGCGAGGCTTCCTGACTTGCCGGCTCCAGCACAACCAACTCCGCCTCGTGCGGTCCCAGTCGAACCAACGCGGCGACTTTCGGGGCGATCATTGCCAGAAGTTCGTTATCGCCAATTTCCCGGAACTGCCCGGTGTTCGCAGCTGTCTCGACAACGCCCGCAGTTGTGATGGACGCAATGAGCAAGTCTGCCGGGAGGGGTTGCGTGGTTACGAGCGATGCGACTGGCAGCGGTTGGGTCTGAATTACCGTATAGTTTCCCCTGTGTATTTCCAGTGTAGAGATCCGCGGAAGGAAGGCTTGCCAAACCAACGCGGCCAGAACCACCAGCCCCGCAAGTACGGCGACCGTTCGGCGCGCTTGTCGAAATCGGCGACGCCGTCGCGCCAGGCGCAAGGTCTCGCCGAGCAACGCTTCGTGGAAGGCGGCGTCCGAGTCGCCCATCACTTCGGCGAGCAGCCGTTCGTTGTCAGTTCGTCGGGTCATGTTTCAAGGCAGTCAACACGGCGGCTCTGAGCTTGTGCCGTACGCGCGTGAGGCGCGATTCGATGGCTTTCTCGCTGGTTTGCAAAACTCCGGCGATTTCGCGCACTGACTCGTTGCTGAAATACTTTCGCCTGACCAGTTCCCGCTCGTCGGACGGCAGCGAATGCAGGCTGTGCTCCAGCAACGCGAGCAATTGGGCGTCCGCTTCGCCATCGTTTGCGCCTGAAACCTCCGCTCGCGCGTGTTCGGTGAAGCGGTCGAGGAAAGCAAGGTAACGACTCCGCTTGCGCTGTTGGTCAACGAGCGCCGTGCGTGCCAGCACGGTGAGCCAGTTCCAAAACTGCGTTTCGTCCGGGAAAACCTTGATGTGCCGCACGACGCGGACCAGCGTGGCTTGCAAGGCTTCGCGCATCGCGTCCTCGTCGCCGCGGGTGACCACGAGCAGGTAACGGCTGAGCCGGTGAACGTAGGCTTCATAAAAAATCCGATAAGCCGCTTCATCGCCCTTCACCATTTCACGCGTCAGTGTCCCCACGTCCAGCGGGCCTGGCGAATCAGGCCCGACTGAATCAGCGCCGACGTTTGCTAGATGAAAGTGGTGGTCCAAGTCGGTGCATTGCAACTGGCCGGCAATTGTCAATTCTCTGTCTTCGGTTTCCCAATCGGCCTCGAAGCCGGAACGGGCGAAGCAGGTGTGGATATTGGCGTGGGGTTTGACCATGGTGACAGTGCTTTCAACACCGCGTCAATGGTTTCCAACTTGTTCGGTTCGCCCACGGCAATCAACAGTTTTGTGTCCTTGTGAAAGTTGATGGTCGGGGTGTCCTTTTCGCCCAGCATTTTCCAACCGGTCTGGATGGCGGTGGTGATGTCGTCAACGGTCGTGCCACGCTCCAAGTAAGGGGCGAGTGCATAGTAGCGACAGGTTTTTATGGCGGGTGTGGTAGGAACTTTATCAGCAAAGAAATACCAAATGGAATCATCCGTCGGGTCGCCTTGGGTCCTAAAGCCGTAGCTGGTTTGTATAACTTGGTAGGTTGATGCGGGAGCACCGGCATAGCCACCGCCATAATACGTGCCGGTCACATATCTCTCGCTCTTTAAGCTCGCGCGTTGCAACGCTTCGAACAACTGGGAAACATTCACGTTGCTCATCTTGAGCGGTGGCAATTGGAGGTCGGCATGTTCATCCGGAATGATCGCATTCACCGGTTTGCCCATCGCCTTCTCAATGGCCGCGATGAGTTGCTTCGGCGTGCCGCCGGAGAAATCGAAGCTGAATCTGGTGAGTTTTGGCGGGTTTGCGGCTTCAGCAGCCGCAGCCGCGTTGACTCGCTGTGAAAACGTTGTCGCCCCTGGCGCGGTCTGTTGGGCGAAGGCTTGGGAGAACGCGAGCATTATCAGGCAAAGAATGAGGTGGTTCAGTGTTTTCATATCATTTGTAAGTTCATTTTCGATCTTCATACAGGAAGACGACGCCCGCGCCGAAATCCTTCGTGACAATTAAATAAACTCCGCCGTTGCAAATTGGATTCGCTCTTGGCCTAAGACAAGTCGCTCGTTAAGCTGACTTCGTTCGGATTGCAACCGAGTATTATTGTCATGCGTTTATCCAGAATTCTTCTACCGGGCCTCTGCCTCCTTCTCGGCTGCCAAACCAACACGAACACCAGTGACCACGTCGGTCCATTGCCCGTCGGCCACCTGACTCCCACCCACCAATTGATCCGCCCGGTCGGTCAGGCGGTTGAGTTCAACGCCCGGCCCGTGGATTTGGCCGCGTCACCGGATGGGCGCACGATTTACGTGAAGGACAGCAGTGGTTTGCTGGCGATTGACGCGGAGAACTGGCAAATCCGGCAGCAATTGAAATTCCCCGCTGGCGGCAGTTCCTTCCACGGCATTGCGGTTACACGGGACGGTTTGCGAATCTTCGCCAGCACGTCGCAAAATTTCATGTGGGAAGCCAGGGTTGCGGCCGATGGCAAAATGCAGTTGGGCCGGAAATTGATGCTGCCAGGTCCGGACGGCAAAGGGAATTCGGCTCCCGGCGGGCTGGCGCTGTCGCCGGACGAGCGAACGGCTTACGTGTGCCTTTCCCGGAACAACAGTCTCGGTGTTGTTGATCTCACGTCCGGCAATCTGGTCAGGGAAGTGCGAGTGGGTGTCGCGCCTTACGATGTGGTTCTGATTGATCAAGGCCGGAAAGCATTCGTTTCCAACTGGGGCGGACGGCATCCCCGTGAGGGTGAACGAACGGCCAGGTCGTCGGGCACTGACACTTTGGTGGACGAAAAGGGCGTGGCGGCGAGCGGCACGGTATCCATCGTGGACCTGGCGGCAGGACGTGAAATCGCGCAAATCGTCACCGGCCTCCATCCTTCCGACCTGGAACTCAGCCCCGACGACCGCACCCTGTACGTTGCCAATGCCAACTCTGACACCGTCAGCGTGATTGACACGGCCAGCCTGAGTGTTGTCGAGACGATTTCCATCCGACCAGACCCGGAGTTGTTGTTCGGCAGCGCGCCGAATTCGCTTTCGTTGAGCAAGGACGGCCGGTCGTTGTTCGTCGCCAACGGTGGCAACAACGCGGTGGCAGTCGTCGCACTCGGTGAAGCGACCGCACGGGCGAGCCGGGTGGTAGGTTTCATTCCCACGGCATGGTATCCCGGCGGTCTGATCAACGACGGGCAGAATCTTTACATCGCGAACATCAAGGGCTTGGGGTCGCGTTATCCGCTTAAGTCCGAGAAGGGTTGGAAAAGCCGCAACCATCTCGGCACGGTGAACAAGGTGGGCATCCCCGCGCCTTCGACCTTGCCGGCGTACACCAAACAGGTGAACACCGATGCGCGCGTGCCGCAGATGCTGCGCGCCTGGGAAAAGTCCACCAGCCACCGTCAACCCGTGCCCGTGCCGCGCCGCCTCGGCGAGCCTTCGGTGTTTGAACACGTCGTTTACATCATCAAGGAGAACCGGACTTACGATCAGGTCTTCGGCGACCTGCCGCAAGGCAACGCTGATCCGCAACTGTGCACCTTTGGTCGCGAGGTCACGCCCAACCAGCACGCGCTGGCCGAGCAATTCGTCTTGCTCGACAATTATTACTGCAACGGCGTGCTTTCGGCCGATGGTCACGCCTGGGCCATGGAAGGCTACGCGACGGATTATCTGGAAAAGTCCTTTGGCGGCTGGACGCGCAGCTATCCTTACTCCGGCGACGACCCGATCAGCTATTCGGCCACGGGCTTCATCTGGGACCAAGTCTTGTTGCACGGACTGTCATTTCGGAATTACGGCGAGATGGCCCAATCGGCAATTCTGCCACAGTCCGCGCCTTTCCTGAAAGTATATCAGGACTTCATCAACCGGACTGGCAAATTTACCTTTGAACAAGACTACCAGATCGAAACCTTGCGCCGTTACAGTTGTCCCACCGCGCCGGGTTGGAATCTCAGCATTCCGGACGTGCTGCGGGCGGATGGGTTCTTGAAAGAGTTCGCTGATTATGAAAGGCGCGGGGACTGGCCGAACCTCGTCATCATTTTTCTGCCTTGCAACCACACCTCCGGCACCAAGCCCGGCGCCCCGACGCCGCGGGCGCAGGTGGCGGACAACGACCTCGCGCTGGGCCGGATTGTCGAGCGGATTTCCCACAGCAAATTCTGGCCGACGACCTGCATCTTCGCCATCGAGGACGACCCGCAAAACGGCTTTGATCACGTGGACGGACATCGCTCGGTTTGCACGCTGGTGAGTCCCTACACGAAACGCGGCGCCGTGGTGAGCCGGTTTTACAACCAGACCAGCGTGCTGCACACCATGTCGCGCATGTTTGGCATCCCGCCGATGAACCAGATGGTCGCGCTCTCGCCGTTGATGACAGACTGTTTTTCCACCAGGCCGGATTTCAAACCTTTCACTTGCCTGCCAAATCAAATTCCGCTCGACGAGATGAATCCACCGACGGCGAAGCTCCAGGGCGAACAACGCCACTGGGCGGAAATGAGCATGGAACAAAATTTCGAGGCGGTGGATCGCGCGGATGAAGATACGCTCAACCGCATCCTCTGGCATTCGGTCAAAGGGGTGAACGCACGCTATCCGGTCGAACTGGCCGGCGCCCACGGCAAGGGCCTGCGGAAACTGCGTTTGCGGCTGGATGGAAAAGGCGACGACGACGACGATTAAGCGCGTTCGTCCGCAGTCGCTTCTTCGGTGGCGGGTTCGCCGGTGGGCTCAGGTTCGGAAGTGGCGTAGTGGACGCCCAGATTGTGTTGGGCGGTCTTGTCGCCCGCCCGCGCGGCCCGGAGAAACCATTTCACCGCTTCGGCCTTGTTCTCCGGCACGCCGCGGCCGGTCTGGTAGCACAAACCCAGATTGCATTGGGCCGGCGCGACTTCCTGCTCGGCGGCGGCGCGATACCATTTCACCGCTTCCTCGAAATTCTGCGGCACAACCTGGCCTTGTTCGTAAAAGACGCCCAAGTTGAACTGCGCCTGGGGTTCGCCCCGTTCCGCCGCCGCATGATACCACTTCACCGCCTCGGCAAAATTTTGCGGAACGCCCTGGCCGGTTTCGTAGAGCACGCCGAGATTAAATTGGGCCGCGGGGTCGCCCTGATCCGCCGCCTCCCGAAACCACTTGGCGGCCTGTCCGAATTCCTGCGGGACGCCCTGCCCGGCCTGATAACAGAAGCCAAGGTAGCACTGCGCGACGGGATCGTTTTGTTCAGCGGAGCGGCGAAACCATTTCACCGCCTCCTGGTAGTCCAGCGTGACTCCCTGGCCATTCTGATAGGAGACCCCCAGGTAACATTGCGCCTGCGGGTCGCCGGTTTCGGCGGCCTGCCGCATTTCCTCGAACGTGGCCCACGTGCGTCGGTTGCTGATCATGGTTGGTTGCCGGGCAGACCCGCTGCCGTCGTGTTACGGTCGCGCGTGTCTGCTTGCTTTAGAGAGTAAACGCGACCCCGCTGAATTCAAGTCGCGAGTTGGTTCGGACCGGACCGCGGCCGGGGCGGTTTGATCACTTCCCAAACCTGCGGCGTGGGGGCGGGCAGCCGGGCGGTGATTGCAAACGCCGCCTTGAGCAGCGCGCATCCGGCTTGCGCCTGGGAGCGGTCCGCCGCATGGATGCGTGCCAGCACGTCGCCGGCTTTGACTCGTTCGCCGGGCTTCGCGATTTGATCCACGCCTACATCGTAGTCGATGACGGAATCCTTCGTCAGCCGGCCACCGCCGAGGTCGCGAATCACTTCGCCGATCAACCGCGCGTCGCAACTGGAAATGAAACCACCCCGGCTGGCTTTCAGTTCAGCGACCGTGCGGGCCGTGAAGTCCCGGGCGAGTTTGCGGTTGAACGCCGCCAGGTCAGCACCTTGGGCGACAATCATCTCGTCCCATTTCGCGCGCGGAGCGCCCGAATTCAGGCAATCCTCAGCCAGTTTGAGCGCGGCACTGAGGGATTTGGCTTTGCCGGTTTGCACCAACAAATGTGCGGCGCAGGTGAGGACAATGGCGCGGAGGTCTTCAATTGGTTGTAGCGGCGAGCGTGAGTTCACGGCTGACTTGTTCGGCGGAGAAACATTGGCCGCGCTCTCCCAAGCGCCGCGACGCGGCTCCAGGCACGCTACGCTTTCCTTCACCTCCAGCCAGTTGCCGGCGGCGCGGCCCAGCGGAACATTCATGTCCGTGAGCATTGCGCGGGTGTTCACTCCGCACTGGGTGCCAAGCGCGACCATCGCCCGCGCCAGTTCGCGGGCCTGGTCCTTGGTCTGCATGAACGCGGCGCTGCCGAATTTCACGTCGAGGATCAGCGCCTCGAGACTTTCGGCCAGTTTCTTCGAAAGAATGGACGCGGTGATGAGGGGAATGCTGGACACCGTGCCGGTCACATCGCGCAGGGCGTAGATCTTTTTGTCCGCCGGCACCATGCGGTCGGTCTGGCCGCAAATCACACAGCCGATCGACTGGACGATTTCCACGATGCGCCGGGCAGACAGCGTGGTTTTGTAACCGGGAATGGAATCCAGTTTGTCCAGCGTGCCGCCGGTGATGCCGAGGCCGCGTCCGGAAATCATCGGCACGCGGAAACCGAGACACGCGAGCAAGGGCGCAAGCGGGAGTGAAACCTTGTCGCCGACGCCGCCGGTGGAATGTTTGTCCACCAGTGGACGTTGGTCTCTGGGAAATTTCAACACTTCGCCGGAATCGCGCATGGCCAGGGTGAGCGCCGCGGTTTCCGCCGGGGTCAGGCCGCGAAAATAGACCGCCATCAGGAACGCGGCCTTCTGGTAATCGGGAATGTGCCCGGCGGTATAGGCGGCGATAATCTGCCGGATTTGCGGGCCGGTCAGAGCGTGGCCGTCGCGTTTGCGTTCGATGAGATGTAGAAAGTTCACGGGTTAACCCGTAAATTTCTTCGCCGTGATGGTCGCGTTGTGGCCGCCGAAGCCGAAGGAGTTGTTGACGATGGCGTTGACCGGCATCTCGCGCGCCGTGTTCGCGCAGTAATCCAGGTCGCACTCGGGATCCTGGTTTTGCATATTGATCGTGGGCGGAATCACCCCGTGCTTGATGGCCAGGGCGCACGCGGTCATTTCCACCGAACCCGCCGCACCGAGCATGTGGCCGGTCGCGCCCTTGGTGGAACTGACCACCAGCTTGCGCGCATGGTCGCCAAAAACCGTCTTGATGGCCTGCGTTTCCGCGATGTCGCCCTGGGGCGTGGAAGTGCCGTGGGCGTTGATATAGGAAACGTCGGTGGTGTTCAGGCCGCCGTTGCGCAAGGCCGTTTTCATGCAACGCACCGCGCCTTCGCCTCCGGGCGCGGGGGCGGTGAGGTGATGCGCGTCCGCGGTGTTGCCGTAGCCGGTCAATTCGCAGTAAATCTTCGCGCCGCGTTTCTTCGCGTGTTCGAGTTCCTCCAGCACAATGACACCCGCGCCTTCACCCATGACGAAACCATCGCGGTCCTTGTCGAACGGACGCGAGGCGGTCTTGGGGTCGTCGTTGCGCGTGCTCATGGCTTTCATCGCGCAAAAGCCGCCGATGCCGATGGGTACGACGGCCGCCTCCGCGCCGCCAGCGAACATCATCACGGCTTCGCCCATCTTGATCGTGCGCCAGGCCTCGCCAATGGCGTGGTTGGCGGTGGCACAGGCGGAACAAGTGGCAAAATTCGGCCCGCGGAGGTTGTAATACATCGAAACCAATCCGCTCGCCATGTTGCTGATCAGCATCGGAATCATGAACGGCGAAATGCGTCCCGGCCCGCGTTCGAGCATGATCTTGTGCTGCGCGGTGGTGGTTTCCAGTCCGCCAATGCCGGAGCCGATGATGGCGCCGATTTCGTCCCGATTGAGTTTGTCGAGGTCCGCGCCGCAATCCTTCAGCGCCGACCACGCGGCATAAACGCCGAATTGCGAGTAGCGGTCGGTGCGGCGGACTTCCTTGGGGGAGGGAAACGCCGGCGCCAGGTCGAAGGCTTTCACTTCCCCGGCGATTTGCGTGTCGAACGCGGCGGCATCAAACGCGGTGATTTTATCAATGCCGCATTTGCCGGCGACGAGGTTGTTCCAAAACTCGTCCAATGAGTGGCCCAGCGGCGTCACCACGCCCAAGCCGGTGATCACCACCCTGCGTTCGGTCCAGTTGGTCGGCATAAAATAAACGGGGCAGTTCAATCCCGCGACGCGGGTTGAAACCGCCCCGAAATCGGTCGCGTCCGGCTACTTCTGCTGGAGGTCTTCGATGTATTTGACCACATCGCCGACGGTTAGAAGTTTCTCGGCCTGTTCGTCGGGAATTTCGCTGCCGAATTCCTCTTCCAGCGCCATTACCAGTTCCACGATGTCCAGTGAATCCGCGCCGAGGTCTTCAATGAACTTGGCCTCCGCGGTTACCTGATCCGCGTTGACGCCAAGTTGCTCGACGATGATGTCTTTGACACGTTGTTCAATCGTTTTGTCAGCCATGTTGTTGCTCCGGGTTTCGGTTTTTGCCCTGTGTCTATGCCAGACGCGCACAGGGCGTCAAGACCTGAGTGAACATTTTTTTTGAATCAGTCGTTGAACCGTTAAAACGTTAAAACGTTGAATCGGAAACCCCATGATCCGGCGCGGCCGGTTTAACGGTTCAACCATTCAACGATTTCACGCCGTCACATCACCATTCCCCCATCCACCGTCAATACCTGCCCGGTCACGTAACGGCCCGCCGGACCGGCTAAAAACACGGCTGCCCCGGCAATGTCTTCCGTCTGGCCGAATCGGCCCAAGGGAATGCGCTTGAGCAATTCGGCCCTGGCCGCCTCGTTCAACGCCGCCGTCATGTCCGTTTCGATGAAGCCCGGCGCAATGGCGTTGACCGTGACGTTGCGCGAGGCGAATTCGCGGGCGCAGGATTGCGTGAAACCGATCAAGCCCGCCTTGCTCGCCGCGTAATTGGCCTGGCCCGCGTTGCCCATGAGGCCGACGACGGAGGAAATGTTGATGATGCGCCCGGCGCGCTGTTTGAGCATGGCGCGGTTGAACGCTTTCGTGACGTGGAACGCGCCCTTGAGATTCGTGTCCAGCACCGCATCCCAATCCTCGCCGCTCATGCGCATGAGCAACCCGTCGCGCGTCACGCCGGCATTGTTCACCAGGATGTCCACCCGACCGCACTCGGCGAGGATTTTTTCGGCGGCGGCTTCGACGGCGGCGGCGTCCGCCACGTCCACGGCGTAGGCCCACGCTTTGCGGCCCAGCGCGCGGACTTCGGCGGCGACCCTTTCGGAATTCTCGGCGGTGCGCGAGACGCAGACCACGTCCGCGCCCTCGGCGGCAAATTTCAAAGCGATGGCGCGTCCGATCCCGCGACCCGCGCCGGTGACAACGGCGATTTGATTGGCAAGTTGGCTCATAGACGGCGCTTGTTTAACCACGAATGGACACGAATGAACACGAAAATCTTTCAGTGATACTCGCCACACGAAAATGCCGTGAGACGTACAACGATTCCCCCTCTCCAAGCGGGAGAGGGCTGGGGTGAGGGAGAACGGCTAGAAAGTTCTCATGACTTCCGATCCACTTTTCCACCCACCAAACCCGGCCTGCAATAATCCGGCATCGGACGCGGCGCGCGTTCCTGCAACATCCGCCAGATCGTGCCGCGAATCGCTTCCTTGTCTCTCCTCAAATGTGAACTCCAAAACCGGAGCACCTTGATGCCTTGCGATTCCAGGAAAGCGTCGCGTTCTGCGTCCGCAATTTGGTGATCTGGCCTGCCGTGCTGAAAACCGTCCACCTCGATGTCCAGTTTTACCTCAGTGCAGTAGAAATCCAAAATGTGAGGTCCGATTGGATGCTGGCGGCGAAACTTGTAGTCTGCGAAACGATGGTCGCGCAACCACGACCACATCAAACGTTCGCCCCACGAATCTTCCTTGCGTAGGTTGCGGGCGATGCGCGTTGCTTTGGGAGCTTGTTTCAACATCGGCGTCTTGTTGTATTTGTGCGACTCTCCCTCACCCCAGCCCTCTCCCGCTGGGAGAGGGAACAGCAATCGATCGTCTCCTTTTTTGCCAATGACCGTTCGGCAAATTCCAACGCACGATTCTCCAAGAGCTGGCGAATAATTCTCCCTCTCCCTGGGGGAGGGGGGAACAGCAGTCGTCCTTCTCATTTTGGCCAAGGATCGTCTGCAAACTCCGTCTCGCGGCCGGCGCCGATGACGACGGCGATTTGATTGGCAAGTTGGCTCATAGCTGCGGCTTGTCTAACCACGAATGGACACGAATGAACATGAAATTCTTTTTGGGAACTTCACATTACGGAACAACTTTGGACATGCTCACCGAAACGAAATCTTTTTCCTGCAACTTGAAATCGCAAGCAGAGATGCCGCCGTCCTTCTTCGACCAATCCAGGGAGAATTGATAAATAGAGGTGAGTGGGTTCGGATTGGTTACGGACGGGCGCATGACCGAGACAGTCAACGGACGATAGATTTTCGGGATATTCTTGGCGCGCTCATCATTTGTAAGTCCGCCCGCTACCGCAACAAGGTCCGCCACTGACATTCCGTTTGTAAATGAATGTGCTCCTGGTGATTTAACCCACGGCCAAATAAAGACAGGATGCTCCGGAATGGTTTTGGAATCCTTCGTGGCCAGCGAAACCAATAGCGCATATGGAGCGTTTGTTTGCTCGGCATCAGCTGAAGTACAACAAATCAATAACAAGAGCAGACGAGCCAAATAACGCATAAGCCGTTTCATGATGGTTAGACGGATTATTTTGCAGCCAGCCCTCTTCTCAGCCGTCTTTGTTTCCTGCCGACCGTCGCGACAGTACCAACATCACCATGCCGAAGCCGAGCAGCACGATGCTCCAAACGAGGTTAATGTTGATGCCGATGGAAAGACGACGGTTGATTTTCATTAAGTTCCCCGGCTGCGCTTTTCTATTTCGCAATCCCAAATGGACTGAAGATGAAATAGAGGATCAACGTGACAACCACCACCGCGATGCCGGCCAGCTTGGCGCCACTGGAAGTTTCCAAATTCAACCGGGTGTTGGTCTTGAATTCGACCGGTTGCGGCAGCGGCTTGATCGCTGCAATCAGCCACATGACCACCAGCACGGCGAAGAAGCACACGGCCATGGCGTCGAGGAAGGCGATGTTCGTGTATTCGTCGAGCGCCCAGTAGAGGATCGGGTTCAGGATCAATCCTACCACGCCGCAGATGCCCGGTCCGCGCCGGTTCAGGATGCCGAACACGAACACGGCCAGAATTCCCGGCGAGGCGTAGCCCTGGAACTGCTGGATGTATTTGAAGATCGAGCCGAACTTGTCGAGATTGGGCGCGATCAAGCAACCCAAGAGAGCAAACACGCCCACCGCCACACGACCGGCGAAGACCAGCCCCTTCTGCGTCGCGTTGCGGTCAATGTAACGGTGATAGATGTCCATCGTGAAAATGGTGGAGGCGGCGTTGAGCACGGCGGCGAGTGAACTGACAATCGCGCCCATCAAGGCCGCAAGCACGAATCCCACCCAACCGCTGCCGGACGGGAGCAGTTTCTTGATGAGCAGATTCAGCGAGGCGTCGTACTTGTAGTTCACGAGAGAATGGACGGTCACACCGGACAGCTTTTCCAACCTGCTGGGGATGGTCACAAACTTCTGCTCGTCCGTGAGCGCGGCTTCGTTCAGGTCGTCCGCTTTGCCGCCCTTGCTTTTGAGCACGGCCAGATTGTGCGCGTGGATTTGTGCGGCCGGGCCGGGATTGATGCGCGCCCATTGGATGCCCGGCAAAAACGCCTGGCCGCTTTCGGGTTTGCCGAGATTCGCCTGAAACGCCTGCCATTCCTCAGCGTATTTGCGCGAGCCGATTTCCGCGAGGTCCTTGCTGTACAGGTTGAACGCGATGATGCCGGGAATCACGATGACGAACGGGATGATCAGCTTCATCGCGGCGGCGAACACGATGCCTTTCTGGCCTTCCTTCAACGACGACGAGCCGAGGATGCGTTGCGTGATGTATTGGTTCAGTCCCCAATAGTAAAAGTTCGGAATCCACAGCCCGATGATCAACGCCGTCCACGGAATGTTCTTGTCCCAGCGCGGCAAATCCATGCGTAGCTTTTCGTGGTTCAAGGCGATGAGTTTTTGGATGCCGCTCGCGCCGTCGGCCACGTCGTGTGGATTGGCGCTGCCCGCGGTCAGGGCCGCAACCGGTGTCGCGCCCAGTTTGTCCAAGGCGAACCAGACAATCACCGCGCCGCCCAGAACGAGGGCGATGCCTTGCAAAAGATCCGCCCAAGCCGACGCATTCAGTCCGCCCGCCACGATGTAGGCCGCTGCCATCAAGCCCATGATCCAGCACCAAGTGGTCAGGCTGAAACCGAACGTGCTGTTGCCGGCGAACAATTCGCTCATGGTCAAGCCGCCTGCGTAGATCACGCCCGTGAGCGACACGCAAATCAGCAATACCATCATCATGAACGCCATGATGGCGCGCGTGGCGTCGCCGTAGCGGTGTTCGAGAAATTGCGGCATGGTGAAAATGCCGGTCTTGAGGAAGTAGGGCAGGAAGGCAAACGCCACGACGACCAGCGTGATGGCGGCCATCCATTCGTAACTGGCGATGGACATGCCCAGGTAATCCGCCGCTGAACCGGACATGCCCACGAATTGTTCCGAGGAAATGTTGGCGGCGATGAGCGACACGCCGATGAGCCACCACTTCAAGCCGCGACCCGCGAGGAAGTACGATTCGGTGTCTTTGCCCTCGCCTTTGCTTTTGATGAGGCCCACCGAAATGACGGCCAGCACGAACACCACGAAGATGGCGAGGTCGAGGGGAAAGATTTTGAATGTATCGGTCATAGATTGCCGGGGTCGGTTGTCACGGTTTGTCGCGCTGAGTTACAACGAAACGGATTAACCATCGGCGATTTATTATCAGGCCGCGCGCCGGTTGTCCGCTAAATTTTGGCGGCGATGACCGGGACACAAAGGATTCGCCCCACAAGTCAATTTGGCATCTCAATCAAGCCAGAAGCTGAAATAGAGATACAGCGCGACCGTCGCGGCGAGGATCATCCCCACCATGAGCTTGTTCCACCCATCCCAACTCGCGCGGATTTCCGCGGCGGCTTCCTGGTGGATGGAACCGTAAGTCAGTCCGCGGATTTTTTCCTCCGGCGGCGGCGCCGTCAGCAGCGACGCCACAACAATGATGAACGCGCTCGCGGCGAACAAGACACCCGTGGCATAAAGGAAATTGAAATTGCCAATGGCCGCAAGGAGTTCGGGCGTTTCATATTTTCCCTTCCCATAAAAGGCCTGGATGGTCAGCTTGGCCATGCCGAGTAGGAATCCACCGGCCAGGCCCCAGGTCGCGCCTGTCGCATTGATTCGTTTCCAAAACAGGCCGAGAAAGAAAAGGGCGGTGATGGGCGGTGCGAGATAACCCTGGACGCTTTGCAGGTATTGATACAGCCCGCCACCGGAAATTTTCGCCATGACCGGAATCCAAATCATTCCCAGCAACACGACCGTCGCGGTGGCGACGCGGCCGACGTAAAGCAAATGTCTTTCGGATTTTCCGGGGCGCAGCTTTTCGTAAATGTCCACCGTGAAGAGCGACGCGCTGGAGTTGAACAACGAGGCCAGCGAACTCATCAATGCCGCGAGCAGACAGGCCACGATCAGTCCGCGAATGCCCGGCGGCAACAGCAGTTTGACCAGCGTGGGAAACACCTGGTCGCCGGCGATGCCTGTGCCATCAGCCTTGATCGGCAACTGAATGAATCCCTTCTGATGCAATGCCCAGCCGATGAGGCCCGGAACGAGAAAAATCAGGACGGGCCAGATTTTCAGCACGCCGCCGAACAACGCGCCGCGTCGCGCGGTGGTGAGGTCCTTGGCCGAAAGCGTGCGCTGCACGATGTATTGGTCCGTGCACCAATACCACAGGCCGACGATGGGCGAAGCGATCAAGATGCCCAGCCACGGAAAACCTTCGGGATCAAACGGACTGCCGAGCGGACGCCACAAGGCGAAGTTCGCAGCGTTGGCCTTGCAGGACGCGACCAGTTCGTTCCAGCCGGCCAGCACGCCCTGACCATTACTCAGCCGGGCGAGCCCCAACGCGGTAATCACAAACGAGCCGAACAAAATGATCACGGCCTGCGGCGTGGCGGTGTTCATGATCGCTCGCATCCCGCCGAACACCGTGTAAACCCCCGTCACGATGACGGTGAAAAACGCCCCGACCCAAAACGCGTTCTGCGGCGAGCCAAACGTATCCGGCAACAGCGCCTGGAAAACGACCGCCCCGGCGTAAACCGTCACGCTGACTTTCGTGAACACGTAAGCCACCAGGGAAACGCAGGACAAAATCAGGCGAGCCCGGGCGTTGAAGCGTCGTTCCAGGAACTCCGGAATCGTCTGCACTCCGGTCTTGTAATAGAACGGCACGAACAAGCCGGCGAGCACGATGAGAATCCACGCATGCAATTCCCAATGCCCCATCGCCATGCCCGTGACCGCGCCCTGGCCCGCCAGTCCGACGATGTGTTCCGAGCCGATGTTCGAGGTGAAAATCGAAGCGCCGATGACCAGCCAGCCCGCGTTTCGGCCGGCGAGAAAATAATCCACGCTGTCCTTCTGATGCCGCCCGTACCACCACGCGATTCCTCCGATGAGGACGAAGTAGAGGCCGATGACAATCCAGTCGAGCCAGTGCATGGGCGTTTACTCCAGCGTAGGACAGGCGTCGCGCCTGTCTCCATGTTTGATGAATTCACTCATCGCTTGGTTCGATTGCTGACAACGCCGATTCGATCAACGCAAAAAATCCGGGCCATCAGAGACAGGCGCGACGCCTGTCCTACGCGGTTTGTTACCGCGTGCTGAATTTGTAAATGATCGTGTTCTTGTACGTCTGCCCCGGCTTCAATACGACCGACGGAAAGTCCGGTTGATTCGGTGAATCGGGGAAGTGCTGCGGCTCCATACAAAAGCCATTGCGGTATTTGTAAACCCAGCCGCCTTTGCCCGTGATCGAGCCGTCGAGGAAGTTGCCGCCGTAAAATTGCAGCCCGGGTTCAGTGGACCAGACCTCCATCACGCGGCCGGTTTCCGGTTCATAGACGGTGGCCTGCAACGCCAGTTTGCCGGGTTGCTTGTTGATCACCCAGTTGTGGTCGTAACCCCCGCCATACTTGATCTGCTGGTCGTTGGCATTGACCCGCGCGCCGATGGGCGTGGGCTGGCGAAAATCAAACGGCGTTCCATCCACCGGCTGGAGTTCCCCGGTCGGAATCAACGTGCTGTCCACGGGGGTGAAAGTGTCGGCATTGATCTGGACGACGTGGCCCAGGTTGTCACCGTGGCCACGCAGGTTGAAGTAGGAATGATGCGTGAGATTGATGACGGTGTCCTTGTCGGTGGTGGCGGTGAAATCGAGCCGGAGGGCGTTGTCCGCCGTCAAAGTGTAAACCGCCGTGACGCTGAGGGTGCCGGGATAACCTTCCTCGCCGTCCTGGCTGACGTAGTGAAGTTCAAGCATCGGACCTTGCCGGCCCATGATGGGCTTTGCGTCCCATACCACCTTGTCAAAACCCTTGATCCCGCCATGCAGCGCGTTCGGGTAATTGTTGGTTGCGAGGGTGTAGGTTCTGCCGTTGAGGGTGAACTTGCCCTTCGCGATGCGGTTGCCATACCGCCCGACCAGGCAGCCAAAGTAGGGACTGCTCTTGAGATAGCCGTCCAGGTTGTCGTAGCCCAGCACCACGTCGCCAAGCCGGCCGTTTTTGTCCGGGACACGGAGCGAAAGCACGATGCCGCCGTAATTACAAATACGCGCCTCCATGCCGTTGCCGTTGTTCAGGGTGAAAACCTCCACGGGCGTGCCATCGGGTGTTTTGCCGAAGGGTGATCTGGTGATGCAGGGATCACCGGTGGGCGTCGCGCAGCCCGCGAGCAAAACAGCCGCCAGGCCTGCGAAGGAGAGGAAGGTCCAGATCTGGAAGTGGTTCATGGTCGAATTCATTTTTGATTTCACGTTGTCGGTAAAGGCGGGTTGTTCCAACCGCGCCCCCATTATGGCGCATCGCGAATTTTAGAAAAGCATTGTTTCTCGCGGATCGAACCGGCTGATCTGCACGATGGGCGCGCGGCACTCCGGGCCGCAGCCTGTCCGCTTTGTAAGTCCCGTTGGAAAATTCGGCCAACATACGATACTCGAACGCGCTGCGGCCCGGAGTGCCGCGCGCCGGAAATTCATTGCCTCCCACCGTCCGGCGGTTGCAAACTAACCCAACCGATACACTCGAACCAGTCATGGAACGCACCATCAAAATCGCCCTCGTCGGCGCGGGAATGTTCGGCGGTGACGTGCATTTGCGCGCCTACGCCGACCTGCAACGCTTTGGCATCGCCGGCCAGCTGGCGCGCCTTGGTTTCGATAAGTTTGCGCGTGAACTTGCGCCCGTGAAATTTGATCTGGTGGCCGTGGCCACGCGTTCAGATAAGTCCGCCAAACGGTCCGCCACCGCGTTCAAGCAGTGGACCGGTCATTCGCCGAAAAAATACTCCGGAGCGACGCCGTGGGTTCAAATCCTGCGGGACATTGCCGACCTCGACGTGCTGGCCGTCGCCACGCCCGACCATTTGCATACGCAACCGATTCTCGCCGCGCTGACCAAGGGCATTCACGTCATCACCGAGAAACCCATGTGCCTCGACATTTCCGAGGCCGACCGGATCATCGCGCTTGCGCGGAAAAAACGGTGCGTGGTGGCGGTGGACATGCACAAGCGCTACGACCCGGATCATCTGCGGATTCGCGATGACATCCAGAAGCGCATTGGCGCGCCGCTTTACGGCACGGCGTATCTCGAAGAGCCGCTCCAGGTTTCGACCAGCACGTTCAAATGGGTCGAGCGAAGTGATCCGTTCAGCTACGTCGGGCCGCATTGGGTGGATTTGACTTATCACTACTACCACAGCAAGCCCGTTTCGCTCACGGCCGTCGGCCAGAAAAAGCGCCTCGTGCGCGATGGCATCAATGCCTACGACGCCGTGCAGGTGCGGGTGGATTTCGCCAACGGCATGAGCATCAACTTCCACAACAACTGGATCACGCCGCCGGACTTTGAAGGCCCGGTGAACCAGGGCCACGAAATCGTCGGCGCGGACGGCAAGGTGGAAAGCGACCAGCAATACCGCGGTTTCCGGTGGTGGAACCAGGGCGGTGGCTCGCGCACGTCCAACAACCATTTTACCCGCGACGTGAAACGCCCGGAAGGTTCATCGGCCTATGTGGGTTACGGAGTGGACAGTCTCACGGCGGGTTTGGTGGCGGTCTGCCGGATGAAGTTCCGGAACGAAACCCGCGAAGCGGTGGCGGGAATTTATCCCACGGCGGAAGATGCCCGCATCGTGGTTGCGATCATTCACGCCGCCCGCATCGTGCGTGATTTGAATTTCAAATACCTTCGCGCCGGCAAAGGCGCGCTGGTCACCGCGCGCTTTGGCAAGGACGGCATCACCATCGTTGACCCCAATCAACGAGGCGCGAAAGTTTTTCGGCGAATCTACCAGCGCCCCCTGTAAATCGCATTTATGATCAAGCGCCTTACCGCCCTCGCCTTCCTCGCCACCGTCGCGCTCCGCCCCTTCGCGGCGGACACACCTTCGCGCCCCAACCTCATTTTCATCCTCGCCGATGACCTGGGTATTCCCGGCATCGGCTGCTATGGCGGGGAATTCAAAACGCCGAACATTGACGCGCTGGCGGTGGGTGGCGTGCGCTTCGAGCATTGTTACGCCGCGCCGTTGTGTGCGCCGTCGCGGGCGCTGTGCATGACCGGGCGCTACGCTTTTCGCACGGGTGTGGTCAACAACGGCACGGGTGCGGCCGCCACGCCGCAGAAAGAGGTTTGCATCGCCAAGACGCTCCAGCAGGCCGGCTACGCCACCGCCGTCGCGGGCAAGTGGCGGCAACTGAGTTATTTCACGACCAAAGCCGACGGCGCGGCGTGGGGCTTCGACGAATTTCTCATCTGGGGTGTGGGCGAAAAGGGCGACCGCTACTGGGACCCCGCCTACAACCAAAGCGGCCAGCCCCTCACCGACACCAAAGGCAAATACGGACCGGACCTGCTGCACGAATTCGTCGTGGACTTCATCCGTCGCCACCGGGACGGGCCGTTCTTCGTTTATTATCCGATGCCGCTCATTCACGCCCCGATTCTGCGCACGCCTGACTCGGCGCCGGACGCTGCCGGCAAAGCCAACCACTACGCCGACAACATCACCTACATGGACAAGCTGGTCGGTAAACTGATCACGGAACTTGACAACCTGAAGCTCCGGGAGAAAACGATCGTGGTTTTCGTCGGCGACAACGGCAGCGTGGGCCGGCAACAGGTCAACGGCCGCATGGTGGACGGCCAAAAAGGCCGACTCAACGAAGGCGGCAGTCGGGTGCCGCTGATCGCGAACTGGCCGGGCACAACTCCAGCAGGCAGTGTGCTCAAGGATCTGGTCGATTTCAGCGACTTCTATGCGACCTTCGCCGAACTGGCCAGCGCAAAACTGCCCGTCGGCGTGAAACTCGACAGCCACAGTTTCGCGCCTCAATTGCGCGGAGCAAAAGGGAATCCGCGCGACTGGGTTTACGTGCAACTGGGCGAGCAGTGGTACGCGCGCAACGATGGTTGGAAACTCACCGGCAGCGGGGAGTTGTTCGATATGACTGATGCGCCGTTCGCGGAAACGCTGGTTGTGGCCGAAGGCCAAAACGATGCCGCCAAGGCCGCGCGCCAGAAATTGCAAAACGTGCTCGACGAATTGAACCCTGCCGCCGGCCAGACTGCGCCAACCGGGGGCGGGAGCGGGAAGAAAGCAAAGCGGAAGGCCAGGCAGGCCGCAAAGCAGTGAAAATGAAATCCGTCGCAATCATCGGCGCCGGTATGACGGATTTGACGGCGGTGTTTGACGCAGTTGGCCAATCGGCTAGACTTTTGGGCCATGAGACAAACCGAGCAGCAGACCGAGGCCGCGTTTCGCGAGCAGTGCCGCCGCCAGATGGCCCGGCCGCTGGCACAACGGATCAAGTACGGCTTCAATCGGGTTTACCGACCGGTGCTGGATGATGCGCCGTGGCGCTCGTTTGATTCAATGGCCGAGTATCGCGAGTGGTGTGAAGCGCACTTACCAGAGTATCTCGGTTTCAAACGCGCCGCATGACCGAACGCCGCGAATTCCGCCCGCTTCAAGCCGAGGAGATTGCCCACGCGTTCAGCGAGGAACAGGTGGACTACCTCTTCATCGGCAAGAGCGGCGCGATCTTGCTGGGCTATCCCGGCACAACCCAGGATGTGGACGTCTTTCCCGCCCGCTCAGCGGAGAACGGGCGACGCATCGTTGCCGCGCTGCGTAAAATTGGATTCGAAATTAATTCATCGTTGGAGCGGGAAATCGTTAACGGCAAGGATTTCGTTCAAATCAAAACTGGTCCGTTTGATGTGGACCTGGTCTTCGCGCCGGATGGGATCAAGAGTTTTGCTGAAGCCAGGGCGCGCGGATTGACGGAAGGTATTTTTCGCGTCGCCAATCTCCGCGACATCATCGCCAGCAAACGGGCCAGCGGGCGCCAAAAGGACCGGATCGAACTGCCCTTGTTGGAAAGCTTCCGCGTGGAGTATGAGAAACGACACGCTCCTGCACTGCGCTCGGCGGCAGACGTTGCAACAAAGAAACCACGCCGTAAGAAATGAAATCCGTCGCAATCATCGGCGCCGGCGTCACCGGGTTGACGGCGGCGTTTTACCTGAAACGCAACGGCGTCCCGGTCACCGTGTATGAAGCCAGCGGGCGCGTCGGTGGGGTGATTCAATCGTTGCGCAAAGACGGCTACCTCGCCGAGTTCGGGCCGAACACGATTTTGGAAACCTCACCCAAGATTGCCGAGCTTGTTCGCGACGCCGGATTGCAACCACGGCGGCTCGATCCTGATCCGAAGGCGGAGGCGCGCTACGTCGTGCGCTATAAGCGGCCCATCGCCATGCCTGGTTCGCCGCTGGGATTTTTTACGACGGAGCTGTTCACGCGCAAAGCCAAACTGGCCGTGTTGCGTGAGCCATTCATCAAACCACGGCGTGATGGCGTGGAGGAAAGCATCGCGCAGTTCGTGGTGCGCCGGTTCAATCAGGAATTTCTCGATCACGCGATTGATGCGCTGGTGGCGGGGATATACGCGGGCGATCCCTACAAACTATCCGTCACCCACGCATTTCCGAAGTTGAAGGCGCTGGAGGACAATTACGGCTCGATGATCAAAGGCCAGATCTTCGGCGCCCGCGCCCGCAAGAAGAGTGGCGAGGTGGCGAAGGACCGCGCACCGAAGTTTTCATTCGATGAAGGCTTGCAGGTTCTGACGGACACGCTGGCGGCGCGGCTTGGCGACGCGGTGAAGTTGAATACTGCCGTCACGAAACTAACACAAACCGCAGAGGGTTGGCGCGTGTCGGCAGCCAGTGACGAGTTCGAACATTCAGCGGTGATTTTCTGCGGGACGGCGCACCGTTTGGCGGAATTGGAACTGCGTAGGACAGGCGTCGCGCCTGTCTCGAATGTTTCGGAAAAGAACGGAGACAGGCGCGACGCCTGTCCTACGCTCTCCGCGTTTTCCGAAATCCGCTATCCGCCCGTGGCCAGCGTGGTGCTGGGCTTCCGCCGCGAGGACGTGGCGCATCCGTGCGAGGGCTTCGGCATGTTGATTCCGAGAATCGAGGGGTTCAAAATCCTCGGCACGATTTTTTCGTCGTCGCTGTTTCCCAACCGCGCGCCGGCCGGCCATCTCACGCTCACCAGTTACATCGGTGGCGAGCGGTATCCGGATCTGGCGTTGTTGCCGCCCGACAAGCTTTACGAGGTCGTGTGCGAAGATTTGCGAGTGTTGCTCGGCGTGTGCGGCAGGCCGACGTTCCAGAATTGCGTGCTCTACCCCAAGGCCATCCCGCAATACAACGTCGGCTACGGGCGCCATCGAGACTTGATGAAGGAAGTCGAAGCCAAAGCGCCCGGCCTGTTCCTCGCCGGCCATTATCGCGATGGCGTTTCGTTGAGCGATTCGATTGTGTCGGGTTGCAAGGTGGCGGAGCGCGTCGAAAAGCACGTTCGTTCAGATCCAACCGCGAAACCCTGACCTGCGGGCCACGTAAAAGTCGTATCAATCGCGGCGAGGCTTCTCCGGCGAATCAGTCATGGCGGTGGCAGTGGGCTTCTCTGCCGATTGCCAGCCGCCGCCCAGCACGGCGTAAAGCCGGACCTGGCTGGAGAGTTTTTCCAGGCGGAGGAAAACGAGGACCTGTTGCGCCGCAAACAAGGATCGTTGCGCGTCCAGCACGCCAAAGTAATTGTCAATTCCCTTGTCGAAACGGGAGTTGGCCAGGCGATAGGTTTCGGCCAACGCATGGACCAGCGACTCTTGCGCGGAAACCTGCTGCTCCACGGTGCCGCGGATGGCGAGCGCGTCGGACACTTCGCGGAAGGCGCTTTGGATCGCTTTCTCATATTGGGTCACGGCGATTTCGCGTTGCACTTTCGCGGCTTTGTAAGCCGACCAGGTGCGCGCGTCGAAGATCGGCATGACAATCTGCGGTGCGTAATTCCACGCGCCGGAACCGGCCTTGAACAAACCGGAAAGCTCATCGCTCGCCGTGCCGATGGCCGCGGTCAGCGAGATGCGCGGGAAAAACGCTGCGCGCGCGGCACCGATGTCGGCGTTGGCAGCCTTCAAAAGATTCTCGGCTTGCAGCACGTCCGGCCGGAGCAACAGAACCTCGGACGAAACGCCGGCGCTGATTTCCCGAAGCGGAGCGACTTCGCTCAACTCCGTCGGCAAGGGTTCGCCGCCACTGGTCGTGCCCAACAGCAGGTTCAAAGCATTTTGATCTTTCGCCACTTGTTGCGTGTAGATGGCGACGTCGCGGCGTGCCACGTCGAGCGGCGTTTGGGCGCGGAACAAATCCAATTCGTTCACCAGCTGGAGGTCGAAGCGCCGTTTGACCAGAACGTAGGCCGCTTGCTGTGTTTTCTCGGTGGTCTGCGCCAGCTTCAGGTTTTCCTGATCGGCAACCAGTGCCAGATACGCGTCGGCCACCGAGGAAACCAGCAGGATTTGCGCGCTGCGACGCGCCTGCTCCGTGGCCAGGTATTCCTCGAGGGCGCGGTCTTTCAGGCTGCGGATGCGACCGAAGAAATCAATTTCCCAGGAGGCAACACCGAGGTTCGCGTCGTAACGCTCGACGGTCTGGCGTTTGCCGCTGTTGGCCAGATCGCCCGGGATGCTGGTTTTGCCGCCGCCGCCGTTGGCGTTGACCACGGGAAACAACTCGGCCCGCTGGATGCCGTAGAGCGCGCGGGCGCGTTCGACATTCAATGCGGCAATCCGCAGATCGCGATTGTTGGTGAGCGCGAGGCTGATGAGTTGTTGCAGCTTGGGATCGGTGAAGAAATCCTGCCACGCGGGCAGTTGAGGATCGAGCGCTGTGGGTTGAGAGTCGTAGGCCGGGCCGGTCGGCCACTTGGCCGGAACAGGAGCGGCCGGGCGGCTGTATTTCGGCGTCATGGTGCAGCCGGCTCCGATCAGCGCGAGGCTCATCAGGAGAAAAATCATCCGAATAAAGAATCCGTGGTTTGGAATCACAAATCGTCCGCCCGCGCGCTTAAAGGCGACCGATTCTCCCTCACCCTGACCCTCTCCCGCTGGGAGAGGGAACAGCCGTTGTTCGTCTCCGGCGGAATGAAGATTTTCCGGCAAGCTCCATCGCTCAACACTCCGCAACCCGGACGGCGATTCTCCCTCTCCCAGCGGGAGAGGGCCGGGGTGAGGGAGAGTTGCCCTGCGATGAGCCACACGCGGATTTGTTCGCAATGTCGAGAATGCAACGGCTTTGGCTTTCATGTTACGTCACCTCCGGCGTTGGAGTGAGGGCAGGCGTTTGGGCGACGGGCTTGCGGCGTTTGGCAAAGGTTTTCTCGATCATGACGAAGAACAGCGGAGCGAAGATGGTCACCAGAAAGGTCGAGGTCACCACGCCGCCCACGACCGCGATGCCGATGGCTTTTTGCGCACCGGCCCCGGCCCCGTGCGCCAGCGCCAGGGGCAGCACGCCGAAGCCGAAGGCCAGCGAGGTCATGATGATGGGACGCAACCGCAGCTTGGCGCCTTCCAGTGTGGCTTCCGCCAGGCCCATGCCTTCCTCCACGCGCGCCTTGGCAAATTGCACGATCAGGATCGCGTTCTTCGTCGTTAAGCCGAGTGTGGTGAGCAGTCCGATTTGGAAATACACGTCGTTGGGCAACCCGGCGAGACTGGTGGCGATCATTCCGCCGATGGCGCCCAACGGCAGCGTCAGCAGAATGGAGATGGGAATCGGCCAGCTTTCATACAACGCCGCCAGGCAAAGGAAAATCACGAGCACGGAAAAGGCATACAGCGGCGCGGTTTGCGCGCCGGCCTGCCGTTCCTGATAGGAAAGCCCCTGCCAGTCGAAACCGATTCCCTGCGGCAGTTTCGTCACGAAACTTTCCATCGCCGCCATCGCTTCGCCGGAACTCCGGCCGGGAGCGGATTCGCCGAGGAGGTTCAAGGACGGAAAACCGTTGAACCGTTCCAACTTCGGCGAACCCGTAGTCCAATGTCCCGAGGCAAACGAGGAAAACGGCACCATCTTTCCGGCCGTGTTGCGCACGTAAAGTTTCTCCAGGTCCTGCGGCAACATCCGGTAAGGCGCGTCGGCCTGGGCAAAGACGCGTTTGACGCGACCGCCTTGAATGAAGTCGTTGACGTACGCGCTTCCAAAAGCCGACGAGATCGTGTCGTGGATGGCCGAGATGGGTGCGCCCAGCGCGCCGGCTTTTTCCCAATCCACATCCACCCGATATTCGGGCACGTCTTCGAGGCCGTTGGGGCGGACCTTGGTCAACGCCGGGTCTCTGGTCGCCATGCCGAGGAGCATGTTGCGGGCTTCCATGAGTTTGGCGTGCCCCAGCCCGCCGCGGTCGAGCAACTGAAAATCGAAGCCCTTCGCCTGACCCAGTTCAAACACCGCGGGCGGCGCGAAGGCGAACACCATGGCGTTGCGCAGTTTGGAGAACCTCGCTGTGGCCCGGGCCGCAATGGCGGTGACCTTCAGGTCCGACCGGTTGCGCAAGTCCCAGTCCTTGAGCCGAATGAAAGCCAGCCCCGCGTTCTGTCCCCGGCCCGAGAAACTGATGCCCGAAACCGTCATGATGGATTCGACGGCGTCTTTCTCGTCGTTCACGAAATAATCTTTGACGCCAGCCAGGACCTGTTTGGTTTGTTCGAGCGTCGCATTGGCGGGAAGCAGCGTCATCACCATCATGATTCCCTGGTCTTCGTCCGGCAGGTAAGCTGTGGGCATGCGGTGGAACAGGAAAGCCATCGCGCCGACAATCAGGATGAAGACGACGCCATAGCGCAACTTCTTTGCGAGCGAATGCCCGACCAGCGTCAGATACCGTTCACGCGCTTTGTAAAATAGCCGGTCAAACCATCGGAAGAACGGTCGCAAGAACCAGATGCCGCCCTCGGCGGGTTGATGCCCCTTGGGCACGGGCTTCAAAAACGAGGCGCAGAGCACCGGCGTCAGGATCAAGGCAACCAAAACGGAAAGCAGCATCGCGGCTATGATCGTGACCGAAAACTGCCGGTAAATGACGCCGGTCGAGCCGCTGAAAAATGCCATCGGCCCGAACACCGCCGAGAGCACCAACCCGATGCCAATCAACGCCGGGGTGATTTGATCCATGGATTTGCGCGTCGCCTCAAACGGCGAGAGTCCTTCCTCGCTCATGATGCGCTCGACGTTTTCAACGACCACGATGGCGTCGTCCACGAGCAGCCCGATTGCCAGCACCATGGCGAACATCGTCAGCATGTTGATGGAGAAGCCGAAGATTCCGAGCACCGCAAACGTTCCGAGAATCACCACCGGCACGGCGATGGTTGGAATCAAGGTGGCCCGCATGTTGCCCATGAAGAGATACATGACGAGGAACACGAGGATGATCGCCTCGATGAGCGTTTTGACGACTTCGTTGATCGCCACCCGCACGAACGGCGTGGTGTCGTAGGGATAAACGACCTTCATGCCGGCCGGGAAAAACCGGCTCATCTCGGCCAGTTTATTCCGGACGTTGTCGGCGGTTTCGAGGGCGTTCGCGCCAGCGGCCTGCCGGATGGCCATCGCGGAGGAAGGCTTGCCGTTGCCGATGGATGGCCCGCGATTGTAATAGGCCACAATGTCGTAGGTGTCCGTTCCCATCTCCGCCCGGCCCACGTCCCGAATGCGGACCACGGAGCCGTCCGGGTTGGTGCGCAATGGAATGTTGGCAAATTCATCGGGCGTCTTGAGCAGGCTTTGAACGATGATGGCGGCATTGAGCCGCTGGCCTTCAACCGCCGGCGCCCCGCCGAACTGCCCGGCGGACACCTCCACATTGTAGGCCCGTAGCGCGGCGACCACGTCCTGCATCGTCATCTGATAATCGGTCAGCTTGTCGGGATTGATCCAAATGCGCATGGCGTACTGGCCGCCGAAGATCTCGACCTCGCCGACCCCCGGCACGCGTGACAGCACTTTCTCCAGGTTGGATTGGGCGTAGTCGCGCAGGTCGTCTCCGTCCATGCTCCCGTCCTCGGAGATCAGGCCCACGATCATGAGCCAGTTCCGGGTGCTCTTGCTGACTTTGACGCCGGCGCGCTGCACCACCTCGGGCAGGCTGGCCATGGCGAGCTGAAGTTTGTTTTGCACCTGCGCCCAGGCCAGGTCGGGATCAGTGCCCGGGGCAAATGTCAGTTCAACGCGTGAAGCTCCGGAGGAATCGCTGGTGGCCGAGAGGTAAAGCATCTTGTCGAACCCGGTCATTTTCTGCTCGATGATTTGGGTGACGCTGTTCTCGACGGTCTCGGCCGATGCACCGGGATAAAAAGCCTGGATGGCGATGGACGGCGGCGCGATGGGCGGATACTGCGAGATGGGCAGGAAGTGAATCGCCAGGCAGCCCGCCACCATCAGGATGATGGCGATGACCCAGGCGAACACCGGCCGTGTGAGAAAGAATCGGGATAACATGGCGTGCCTTGCTCAGTTTGCGGATGAAACCGTTTGAACGGGCGCGGCCGGTTTGGTTTGCGGTTTCGCCGGCGCCACAAACGGAACTTCCTTCACCTGCACGCCGGGCCGGACTTTTTGCATTCCTTCCACGACCACGCGCTCACCGATCGCCAGACCGGAGGTGACCAGCCATTGGTCGCCGATGGCGCGATCGAGGTTCAGCATTCGTTGCTCAACCTGCGCGCTGCCGTTCACCACCAAAGCAAGCGGATTTCCCTTGGTGTCGCGCGAGACAGATTGTTGGGGAATCAGAATGGCCTGGTCATTGACGCCCTCCTTGACCAGCGCGCGCACGAACATGCCCGGTAGCAGCACGCCGTCCGGATTCGGGAATACCATGCGCAAGATCACCGTCGCCGTGCTCGGATCCACCGAAACGTCGCGAAATTGCAGCGTCCCGTGCAAAGGATATTTCGCGCCGTCAGGGAGGATCAATTCCACGTCGTTGACGTTCGTGCTGTCCTGGCTGAGTTGCCCCTGCTGCAATCGGCGTTGCAATCGCAGCAGCTCGGTCGTGGATTGCGGCACGTCCACGTAGATCGGATCGAGTTGTTGAATCGTCGCCAGCTCCACCGGCTGATACGCTGTCACAATCGCGCCATCGGTCACCGACGATGTCCCGATGCGGCCCGAGATGGGCGAAACCACCGTGGCGTAATTCAGGTTGATGCGCGCCGTCTCCACCGTGGCTTTGTAGTATTGAATGTCGGCCTCGGCCTGCTTGAGGGCGGCGGACGCATCGTCGAAGTCCTGCTGGCTGACCGCCTTGTCAGCGAGCGCCTGCTGGTAGCGCTCCACCCGCGACCGGATGGCGGGCACGTTGGCTTCCGCCCGGCCCAAGGCCGCCTTGGCATTGTCGAGCGCGGCCTGAAACGGGGCGGGGTCAATTTGATACAATCCCTGGCCGGCCTTGACGTCCGAGCCTTCGGTGAAAAGGCGTTTTAAAATGAGACCATTGACCTGCGGTCGAATCTCCGCCACACGGAACGGCGAAGTCCGGCCGGGCAACTCGGTGGTCAACAATGCCGGCTGGCGGGTTACGGTGATGGTCGCTACTTCCGGCACCACGGTCGGCGGGGCTTTTGTTCGCGAACACGAAGTCAGCGTAGTGGCGGCAATCAACAGGATGAGCGTGCGAAACGAAATATTCATGTGTGGTTGGTGACTTGGCAGTTTGGAAAATCCATATTTAACTTACGCCGATGAGCGACACCGGTTCGTCGCCATTTTCCCGCGCCGTGCCGGTCGCGTTGGGGTCAAGTCTCGGGCTGCCATCCACGACGAACAGGTATCGGTGATGGCCGTGATTCAATTCCAGACTCGCCATCCAGCGACCGTCCGGCATCCGGCGCATCGGCGTCGCGGCGAGATCCCATCCATTGAAATCGCCCACGAGCCGTACGCCCTGCGCATCGGGCGCCGTGCAGAAAAAATCCACGTGATGGCGCGTCCGTCTTGCCGAGTAACGCGGCAGGGCGGCGTTGGTTTCACGGATCGCAGCGCTCATGGTCTGTTGCCGTTGTTGCCGGTGGGGGTGGAAGACTCGTCGCTGCCTTTTTGAAAGACCGATTGCAACTTCGCGAGAATCGCCTCCTTGCTGACCGTGCCGATCACCCTGGCACTGAGGTTTCCGTCCACAAAAAACAACAAAGCCGGAATGGATTGGATGTCATACACCAGGCTGAGATCAGGATTATCGTCGGCGTTGAGCTTGACGACCTTCACGCCCTTCTTGCCCGCCGCCGCAATTTCATCCAGCACCGAATCGAGAACGTGGCAAGGCCGGCTCCACGGCGCCGAAAATACAACGATCACCACTCCCTTCGACCTGAGGACTTCCACCTCGAAATCTGCTTCGTGGATTTCCATGATCCGGGCTTGGCCGTGCGGTGCGTTCATTTTTTCGACTGCGACTGGCAATCCGAAACTCTATTTGCACCGGACGTGCCAACGCTGGGCGTCGCAGCAAACAGCCACAAAATCCAAAGCTTTCCACAACTTTGGCGTTGATGCCGACCGGTTCGACAAATTGAACGTCCGAAAAGTCGTCCGGAACTTGGTGGACGTCATTGCGCATCTCGGGCAAAGTTGTTGGGTCATGGAATCCGAAAGTGACAGCCGGTTTGATCCGAATTTCGCGCTCAAGATGCTCCTGGAGATTGCGCACGAGCACTCGTTGGAGCAATTGCTTCAGAAGCTCGTGCGATTGGCGGTGGAGCGGCCTTACATGGTGTGCGTTCAAATCTGGCTCATCGAGGCTGGCGATCGCTGTGCCGTTTGTCCACATCGCTCGGATTGTCCCGACCAGTCCCGCTGCCTGCATCTGGTCGCAGGCAAAGGGGTCTCGCTGGCCGCGTCGCCAGCAGAATCCCCACGTTTTGATGATCCGAATGCGCGAATTCCGTTGGGCTTGGGCTTTGTTGGCAAAGCCGCCATGACCGGTGAGCAAATAATTCTGCGCGATCTGTCCCAGCATCGCGATGATCTAGCTGGATTCGACTGGCTGGAGCAGGAACAGATTCGCGGCTGCGGCGCAACCCCCATCACTTACAAAGGCGAAATCCTGGGTGCAATTGTTGGCTTCATGCGGGCGACGCCATCCGAGGAAGGCCGGCCGTGGGGACGGGTGTTTGCCGACCACATCGGCTCGGCGATCGCCAACGCGCGCGCCTTCGAGGAAATCCGGCGGCTCAAGGCTCAACTCGAACAGCAAAACGTTTATCTTCAGGAGGAGGTGCTCGAGGCCCGGGCGTTCGGCGATCTCGTCGGCCAAAGTGCCGCGCTGCGGCAAATCGTCAGCCAGATTGATCTGGTCGCGCCGACGGAAGCCTCGGTGCTCATTCTGGGCGAAACCGGCACGGGCAAGGAACTCGTCGCGCGCGAGATTCACCGTCGCAGCCAGCGCAAAGACGGTCCGCTGGTGCGCGTGAATTGCGCCTCCATTCCCAAGGACCTTTTTGAAAGCGAATTCTTCGGCCACGTCCGCGGTTCGTTCACGGGCGCCGTCAGGGACCGCGCCGGCCGATTTGAAACGGCGGAGGGCGGGACGATTTTTTTGGATGAGATCGGAGACGTGCCACAGGACATGCAAAGCAAACTGTTGCGCGTCTTGCAGGAAAAACGTTACGAGCGCGTGGGCGACGACCGCACACGTCAGGCGAATGTCCGCATCATCGCCGCCACGAATCGCGACTTGAAGAAAGCCGTGGCGGCGGGCCGTTTTCGCGAAGACCTCTATTATCGCCTGCACGTTTTCCCGATCCAGGTGGCGCCGCTGCGGGAACGCATGGACGACCTCCCGCTGTTGGCGAAGCATTTTGTTGATCTGTCCACCAAGGAGTTGAAGTGCGCAAAACCGCGTCTAACGAAAGCCGGCGTGACCCGGCTGCAGAGTTACAACTGGCCGGGCAACGTTCGCGAATTGCGCAACGTCATCGAGCGCGCCGTCATCCTCGCGCGCGGCGGCCCGTTGAACTTTGACCTGCCGGTGACAAGCTCCGGGCTAACTCCGGCTGGAGTCAAACCACCACCCGGCCCAAGGAGCGCGCCTGAATTCTTCACGGAAGCCGAAATGCAACGCCGCGAACGCGAGAACCTGCTCGCGGTCCTGGAAAAGACCCGCTGGAAAATCAAGGGCGCCGACGGCGCGGCGGAACTGCTGGGCGTCAAACCGACGACGCTGCTTTCGCGAATCAAAAAGATGGGTCTGAAGCGCCAATGACGTGGATGGCGATGGCGCAAAAACTTCAGAACCGTGAAGGGTTGCTTCGTGACTTCAGGCTCATGCCGTTTTAACGTTCCACCGTTTTAACGAATCAACGATTGACATGAGCAAAGCTGTCTTATTGGTCAACCTCGGCTCGCCGGATTCGCCGTCCGTGCCCGACGTGCGCCGTTATCTGAACGAGTTTCTGATGGATGGGCGCGTGCTCGACCTCGCCTGGCCGTTGCGCCGGTTCGTGGTGGGAATGATTCTCATCAAGCGACCCGCGGAATCCGGCCACGCTTACGAAAAAATCTGGACGAAGGATGGCTCGCCATTGGTCGTCACGAGCAAACATGTCCATGCGGCGCTGCAGAAACGAGTGAAAATTCCGGTCGAGTTGGCGATGCGGTACCAAAACCCGTCAATCCCGTCGGCCGTGAAAAGCCTTGCGGCCAAAGGCGCGACGGATGTGCTACTCATTCCGCTCTTCCCGCATTACGCAATGTCGAGTTACGAAACCGCTGTCGTCCGTGTGCAGGAAGTCGCGGCCCAATTCGCGCCGCAAATGAAAATCACCGTCCAGCCGCCGTATTATCACGATCCGGATTACATTGCGGCGCTGGTTGCGAGCGCGGCGGATTTTCTGAAGCAGGAATACGATCATCTGCTGTTCAGTTATCACGGAATTCCTGAGCGGCATTTGATCAAGTCCGACACCACCGGTTGCCATTGCCTCAAGGTCGAGAATTGCTGCGAGGTCGCCAGCCCGGCGCACGCGACGTGTTACCGCGCACAATGTCTCGCCACCACGGCGGCGTTCGTTAAGCTCGCGGGCGTGCCGAAGGAAAAGTATTCCGTCTCCTTTCAATCGCGGCTTGGCAAAGACCCGTGGCTGAAACCGTACACGGATTACGAGCTGGTGCGACTGGCGCAGGAAGGGAAAAAGAGGATGATGGTCATCTGCCCGGCCTTCGTATCGGACTGTCTGGAAACAATCGAGGAAATCGGCATGCGCGGTTGCGCAGATTTCATGGCCGCGAGTGGAAAGGAGTTCACGCGCATTCCGTGCATGAACGAGCACCCGCTTTGGATTACCGCGTTGGAAAAAATGGTGGCGCGATTTGCGCCGTAGCGGCGGTCGTCCCGACTGCCGTAGAGGGCGGCATCCTGCCGCCCGGAAGAACGCGCGAACATTTCAGCGATCCAGGTATTCCGATGAACGGTTGGTGAGTCGGAAGGTTTTTTCCGCCGGGCGGGACGCCGCGGCTCTACGGCCGGCGAGGACGCCCGCCGCTACCGCGCCGGTTGGAGGACCGGCTCGACCATGATCGTCCGCGCCAGCGCCTCGCTGATGGCCAGCCGCGCGTTACAAACCTGGCAGATGAAATTGGTCTGATTGGTGACCAGCCGGATGATTTGATCCTCGCCCAGGCCGATTTCGCGCAGGCGATCCTGAACCTCCGGCGCGGCGCAAAGCTGCTTGATGCGCACGGCCACGCCCGTTCGGACGCAGTTCAACGGGCAAACCTCACAGCGAGGTTCGCTTGGCGCGTAATTGTGCTGGCCCAGATTCATTTGCCACCGAAAGGCTCGTCGTTGGGAGGCAAACTCACCACACGAATTTTGCCCTTCCATTGTCATTTATTGCACAACCGGCCAACGCGATCTTTGACCTGGCTCAAATCACTTGGGATTAGGGGCTGAGAGCGACGACAAGGCTGGCCGTGCTTTCAACTCACGGCAGCGCCAGCCGATTGGTGGTGACGCCAGTCCGTGCCAATGCTTCATTCATACGCTGTTTGTCGAAGGGCAGCACCGAACCATCTGCGAGTGCGATGTTTCCGGACCGCTTATGAATCGCCGCTGTCCAGCCAACCGTGTCGTTGGTTTGGAGCATCACAATTCCGGATTTAGTGGCGACACCGTCAACTTCCAGATTTGGATCGCCCGAAAGAAACATCTGCGGCTGGTCTGCGCTGGTGTCCATGCCAATGAAGTAGCTGACGTTGCTGTTGAACTGCAAACCGGCAAAGGCAGGAACGGCCAGCCGATTGTCCGAAGGACAGATGAGAAAACGTGGTTCGGCCAGTTCATTGGACATTACCTGAAATGCCCGCCAGACTTCACCTCTCGTGATGGCTTGCTGTGCGCCTCCTCGGCGGTCAGGGACTTGCGTTGGAAACCAATCAGATGAATCCGTTGACCAGAGGTGAAACGCCACGCCAATTACCTTTAGATTCTCACCGCATTGTTGCTGCCGGACCTTCTCCTTCGCTCGCGGCACACGGGAGATTAACAGCAACAACAACGCTACGACGGCGATTAAAATCACCAGAAGTTCTACCACCGTGAACGCGGCCTTTCGTCCGATGTGCCGTTTCATCATTCAAGCAGTTGGATATTCATTGGTCACGGCATCGCCAGCCGGTTGGTGGCCAGCCCTGTGTTGCACAAGATTTGTCGAAGCCGCTGGCTGTTTGGAGTTACCACCGAACCATCTACCAGCGCCACGTTGCCATGCTTGTCGTGCCGCTTTGAAGTCCAAGCCACGGGAGTATTGGTCCATAGTTGCAGCAATCCCGGCTTGGGCAGCTTCCCGGCCGCTGTGAAGTTGTCATCGCCGGAGAGTATCATGGCGGAGTTCGTCTGATTCGCATCCACCCCGATGAAATAGCTCACACTGAGGTCGTTGGTGAGTGGAATCTGGCCGGCGGGCAATGGCGTCGTCGTGTCGAATCTGATTGCTGGCTTTCGTTTTGCGTTGGTTTCGTTCGGGCAGAACAAAACTTTTGGTGTGCTCAGTTCGTTGGAGAGGACCAGGAAATGCACATACACGATACCGCTGCCAACCAATTCCTTCGTGCCGCCGTTGGTAACCGATACTTCCATGGGAAACTTGTCCCCGTTGTCCCCGGCCCAGAGGCGAAAGGACAGTCCGATTTGCTTCAAGTTGTTCACACAACTGATTCGACTGGCGCGTCGGGGATGCACCAATTGCGGCAGAAAAACCGCGATCAAAACCGCCAGAATGAACGTAACGAGCATCGCCTCGATGAGCGAGAAGCCCTTGCTCCGCCAAGTATGCCGCTTTTGTCTCATGGCATCAAAAGCCGGTTTGTCGCGACGCCAGTTGCAACGAAGGCGGCACGCAGTCGCACGGAATTGAACGTCTGAACACTTCCGTCCGCCAATAAAATGTTTCCCTGGTTCGAGTGGCGCTGGGACGTCCAGGCAATCGGACTGTTCGTCCCGAGCGCCACCAATCCCCGTTTCAACGGCAATGATCTTGAAGACAAATTGTCGTCGCCAGAGAGGAACGTCGTGGTATTCGTTTCCGTCGCGTCAGGGCCAATGAAATAGCTCAGGTTCGCGTCGGCAAAATTCGTTTCAAACGACGTCGCCCGGGTCCGCCGCAAATCCATCGGACAAAACAACAACTTGGGAGTGGACAACTCGTTCGACATGACTCGAAAGTGCGGGGCGACGAGCGCGCCACCGAGGAGTTCCATCGTACCGCCGTTCGTGACCGAGACTTCCATGGGATACTTGTCCCCATTGTCCAGCGCCCACAGGCGAAAAGCCAGCCCGACTTGCTTCAGGTTGGTCACACATTGGAACGTGGGCGACGGTCGCCGCGGACGCTTCACCCGCGGTAGCCAGAGTGCAATGAGCACGGCCAGAATGAATGAAATAATGATCGCCTCGATGAGGGAGAAACCCTGCCGGTTACGCCGTTTTGCTTTTAGGCAGAGGATCATGGCATCCGGTTGGGGTGAATGTTTGCTTCGCGCCGGCGACCCCGGCCGGCTCTCCAAATATAAAACCGCCAGGCCAGATAGAGCAGCAGTAGCAGCAGCACCAACAGATACGTCCATTTGATCAAACCTTGCAAAAACGACACCACCTGCGAATCAAACTGGCTCAACATCATCGCCTCTTCCGTTGCGCCCCCCGCTCCGCCCGCCGGGGTGTTGGTCGAAACCATCGGCAAAGTGGCTTTTTGAGCGCTGACCTGTTCCGAGACGTCTTGGGGGAGTGAGCCCGATCCGGTGTGTGTGGAATTCTGGGAATTCGCTGTTCCTTTTTGTGCCCGTGCCGGCGCGGCGGGCGAGCCTAGCGACATTGCGGGGAGTGGACGCTCGGCGGAAACCGGGGCCGGGGCTTGACTGTAATTAAGCGCCGTCGGTGCAGCGGTTGTTGGCCCGGGCGGCATCGCCAATTGGGCCTCCGCGAGTGAGTTCCCGGTCGGGATTGCGAGGGTTGGACCAGAAAACAATTCTACATGCGCATCGTTGAAAACGATGTTGCCCTTGAACCGATGCAACTCGTGCGTCCAGCGCAACGGGCTGTTCGCACCGAGGGGCAACACGGTCAGAGCACCAAGCCGGTCGCTGGTCAGATTGCGGTCACCGGCGAGGATGGACGTGGCTTGGCCGTGTTCCGCCCGGACGTTTACGAAATAACTCACATTGGTGTTTTGCAGGGCCGCAAAACTTCGTGCGGACAGGAGTGTGTCCGCCGGACAAACCAGCAGTTGCGGCGTGGCCAGCTCGTTCGAGAGTGATTGATAATGGCGGGACGTGAAGTTGCCGGTCGCGTGCGTGAATTCCTCCGAGCCCCCGTCGCGCACCGGAACCTGCATCGGCAACTGGCCGCGATGATCGTTGGCGAAGACATGAGCCGCCTGTCCGACCTCCCGAAGCTGGCTGACGCAGGCGATGCGTTTTGCGCGCGACTTCGCCTGATTGAGGACCGGCAACAGCAGGGCGGCGAGAATGCTGATGATCGCAATGACGACCAGCAGTTCAACCACGGTGAACCCGCGGGGCAACTCGCCGTGCCACGGCCGTTTCATACGTGCCCACTTCCAGCACTGGCAATGCCACGACGTTTTCAGCGTGTTTTCATCCGGCGGCGGGCACGCGATGCGCCAAGGGCGCGCATTTTGAGTGATCCTCAAACGACCCGCCGCGGTCTCCGGTCAGTCGTAGTACGGCTTCTGCGGCGGAGGTTTCTTCAGCAGTTTACGGACGAACCCAGCGAGCCGGCCTTTGGAATCCTGATGCGGCCCCGTCAACGATTCGCAATGCCCGCTGCACTCGGGGCAAAGGCGCATGATTTGCCCGCCTTGCCGCCGGAGAATGTGGATGCAGGCGCCGCAGAATCGCCGGTGGCATTGTTTGCAGACCATGGTGGCGACCGTCTCAGGGTGATTCACGCAGGCGCCGAGTTCACGTTCCGTCTTCAATACCGGCGCATCCTTCACCAACATGCACACGTCGCCCAGACGCAGGACGTGGCCGGATTCGAGCGGACATTCCTGCACCTGCTCGTCGTTGACAAACACCCCGTTCGAGGAGTCCATGTCGCGCACGCACATCCAGTGTTCGGTGAGGATGACTTCGGCGTGGAAGCGGGAAATGGAATGATGGTCGAGCTGAAAATCGTTTCGGGACGAACGGCCCAGCCGGTTCACACCGGGTTTGAGCTCGATGATCTCGGCGGTCATGCCGTCAGTTCTGATGACCAGTTTCGCCATGTCGTTGCCTGCAAATCAATCAGCCATGTTGTTTCACCCTTGATCTCCGGCTGTCAACGTTCAAATCATTGTCAAAATGAAATTCGCAATTTGCAACGAAATTTATCAGAACTGGAAGATCGAGGACACCCTGGCCCACGCCGCCAGAATGGGTTACGCGGGCGTCGAAATCGCGCCGTTCACGCTCGCCAACTCGGTCAATGACATTCCCGCTGCCGAACGCCGCCGCATCCGCGACCTCGCGGCGCGGAACCATATCGCCATCGTGGGATTGCACTGGCTGCTGGTGAAACCGGAGGGGCTTTACCTCAACCACACGGATGCCGGCATCCGCGACCGCACGGCGAAATACTTCTGCGACATGGTGGATTGCTGCGCCGATTTCGGCGGGACGATCATGGTGGTTGGTTCACCCAAACAACGGAACCTCCTGCCGGGCGTCACGCGCCAACAGGCGTGGGATTGGACGGCGGCGACGTTTCGCGACCCGGTAAAACGCGCGGAGGACCGCGGCGTGACGGTTTGCTTCGAGCCGCTCGCGCCGGCGGAGACCAATTTCATCAACACGGCCGCCGCGGCCATCGAGTTTGTCAAACCGTTCAACTCGCCGCGGTTCAAAATCATCCTGGACGTGAAGGCGATGTGTTCGGAGTCCAAACCCATCCCGCAGATCATCCGCGAATCGTGGCCGCATTTCGCGCACTTCCATGTCAATGACAAGAACCTGAAGGGGCCGGGTTTTGGCGACGTGGATTATGTGCCGATTGTGGCCGCATTGAAGGAGGTTGGTTACGACGGCTACGCCTCGGTGGAGGTTTTCAAGTTTGAGGACGGGCCGGAAGTGATTGCCGGCAAGAGCATCGAGTATTTGAAGCGGGTGTTCGCATAAAGCCGGAGCGCGGTCGTCCCGGCCGCAGCATGGCGGGATGGGATGGCGCGCTCGGTTTTGCAATGCATGTTCCAATTTGGACGCCTGCGGGTGAGCACGCCCCTTCCGGAGCAGAGCTTGGCACGCTGTGATTGATGGCTGCAGCCGCTTTTTGAACTTTTAACCTGGTGTTTTGAGCCTCATACTCTGCGCATGGCAAACACTAGCGACAACACCCTGCTTTCATTGGATCTGCCCGGCGTCAAGAAACTCCGCAGCGGCAAGGTCCGCGAACTCTTCGACTTGGGCGACCGCTACCTGATGGTTGCGAGCGACCGCATCTCCGCGTTCGACGTCATCATGCCCAACGGCATTCCGCGCAAGGGCGAGGTGCTGACGCAGATTTCGCATTTCTGGTTCGAGAAATTTTCGAACCTGGTGCCGAACCATCTGCTCGTGCCCGCCGGCCAGCCGCTGGGCATTCCCGCCCTCGCCGGTCTTCCGCCGGCGCTGCAGGCCGACCTCACCCGGCGGAGCATGGTTGTAAAGAAAGCCAAACCCCTGGCGATCGAGTGTGTCGTGCGCGGCTACGTCGTCGGCTCCGGATGGAAGGATTACCAGAAGACCGGCGCCATTTGCGGGATCAAACTGCCGGCGGGTCTCAAGGAGTCCTCCGAACTGGCCGGGCCGATCTTTACGCCTGCCACCAAGGCCGAAACCGGCCACGACGAAAATATTTCTTTCGACGAAGCCTGCAAAATCACCGGCCCGGATATCGCGAAACAGGCGCGCGACCTGAGCCTGAAGATTTACCACGCGGCCCGCGATTACGCCCGGCAGCGGGGAATCATCATCGCGGACACGAAATTCGAGTTCGGGATGTTCGACGGCAAACTCATCCTGATTGACGAGGTGCTGACGCCCGACTCGTCGCGGTTCTGGCCGGCCGATCAATACGCGCCCGGCAAAAGCCAGCCGAGCTTCGACAAGCAATTCGTCCGCGACTATCTCGAAACCCTCGATTGGAACAAGACCCCGCCCGGACCGAAGCTCCCCGCCGAGGTCGTGGCCCGGACCACGGCGAAATATCTTGAAGCATACGAAAAACTGACCGGGCGCAAGCTTTGATGCCTCGCAAACCTGCCAAGCCGGCGCAAACCCCGCTGCGCGGAAAAAGAATCGTTCTTCGCCCGCCACGGGCCGCCGATTTTTCGGAGTATGCGCGGTTGATCAAAACGAGCGCCAAGACGTATCGTGGTCTGCTCCCCCCCTTCAAAGGTAAAAAGCAATTTGACGACTATCTCGACAATTGCCACCGGGAGGATTTCTTTGGTTTTTTGATCTGCCGCCGCGAGGACGGCACGATCGTGGGCAACATCAACCTGTTTAACATTGTCCATCGCAGCGTGCGGAGCGCGATCACCGGATATTTTGTCGGCGCGCCCTTTGCCCGGCGCGGCTATGCCACGGAAGCGTTGCAACTGCTGCTGCGTTTCGCGTTCAGGAAGTTGAGACTCCATCGGATCGAAGCGAGCATTCAGCCGCATAACCGGCCTTCCCTCGCTTTGGTGAAGCGGGCGGGCTTCGTGCTTGAAGGATATTCCCCCCGGCTGGTCAAGATCGGCGGGCAATGGCGCGACCACCAACGCTGGGCGATTCTGTCGGAAGATTGGCAGCCGCGGCGGGCGATGGCGAGACTGGCGGACGGTTCACCAAAAAAAAGCGTTGACGTTCCCGCGCCTTCCTCGAGTCATCCCCGCTGGTTGCAGTGGAGCACGCGCTTGCAGGCCATCGCGCAAAACGGACTGACCTACGGCCGGGACCGGTTCGATCTCGAGCGGTACTCGGCTGTCCGCGAGCTGGCGGCGGAGATGCTGGCCACCGGCGCGGGTGAGGACATCACGGTGGTCCGCGAGCTCATCAGCCGCGACAGCGGTTACGCGACGCCGAAGGTGGATGTGCGCGGCGTCGTGTTCCGGGAGGGCAAGTTGTTGCTGGTGCGGGAGACCTCGGACGGTGCCTGGGCCCTGCCGGGCGGCTGGGCTGACGTGGGCGAGTCGCCGGCGGAGAATGTGGTCCGGGAAATTCGCGAGGAGGCGGGTTTTGAAACGCGGGCGGAAAAAATCCTGGCGGTGTTCGACCGGGCCAAACATCCGCACGCGCCGCCGCTCCCGTTTCACGTTTACAAGATTTTCATTCTCTGCAAGCTGGTGAGCGGGACCGCCACGCCAAGCCACGAGACGGACGCCGTGAAGTTTTTTGGCGAAGACGAACTCCCCACGCCTTCGCTGACGCGCGTTACGGCGGGGCAGTTGCGCCGGTTGTTTGAACATCACCGGCATCCGGAACTTCCCACCGATTTCGACGTGTAATCGGACTGCGACTGTGCAAACCCTCGTCGAAGACTTCTTGCAATACCTCCGCCACGAGCGCGGGCAGGCGGACAACACGGCCAGAACCTACGCGGCACTGCTCGGCCGGTTCGTCGCTTGGGCCGGGAAACAAGGGTTGACGGATTGGAAGTCGGTGGAGCTTCGGCATCTCATGTCCTTTCTTCAGCACGAGCGCGAGCGGAATTTGTTGCCGGTGGGGCGAGCGTCCTCGCGAGCCGGAAGTACTGAAATGGATCACGGCGGCCCGTCCGGCGCCTCGCCCCACCGAAGTTCCGTGCGCCGGTTGAGCAGCGAGAGCGTGTATCTCGAAATCGCCGCCCTCCGGGCGTTCTATCGGTTCGCGGAGAATGAGAAATTTCTGCCGGCCAACGTCGCGGAAAATCTTTCACTGCCCCGACGCTGGAAGCGGCTGCCCAAGGCGCTGACGAATCAGGAAATTGACAAACTGCTCACACCGGAGAAGCCGGAGTCGCCACAAAGTCTCTGCGACCAGGCGATTCTTGAACTCGCCTACGCTTCAGGTTTGCGCCTGTCGGAACTACGCCATCTGCGGCTCGAACAACTCCATCTCGATGCCGGATTCATCAACGTCATCGGCAAGGGCAACAAGGAACGCGTCGTGCCGGTCGGGCGCAAGGCGGTTGAAGCTCTGCATCGTTACATTGACGCAGGCCGGCCCAAGCTGATCACGCCGCGTTCACCCGCGAACGTTTTTCTCACGAAGCGCGGAACCCCGTTTGCCGCGGTGACGTTGTGGTTGCATATCAAAGGTCGTGTTCGCCGCGCCGGCGTGGAGCGCAACGTGACGCCCCACATGCTGCGGCACAGTTTCGCCACGCATTTGCTCGAACACGGCGCCGACCTGCGGGTGATTCAGGAGTTGCTGGGCCACGCGAGCATCGGCACGACGGAGATTTACACGCACGTCAGCGGCAACCGGCTGCGGGATATTCACCGGAAATTTCATCCGCGACCTTGAACTCGGTGGCTGCGACGTGAGTCCGCGGCCATATTTCGAGCCGCGCTCTCACGAGCGCAGCCACGTCACTCGAAATCGTAAACCACAACCTTCTGGCACGTGCGCTTGAAAACCTTTTCGACGAATTCCACGTGCAGTGGATGCGTTTGGTAATCGTCCTGCGCCTGTTTGCTGGGGAAAACCAGGTTCAACGCGACCTGGTAGGTTTGGTCCACCACCGGACGATGGCTGCCCACCATTTTGCCGACGTGAAATTGCAGCACGCCAGGGATGGGTTTGAGATATTGGTTCGCGCCGGCAATGAGTTCATCGGCGGCTTTGGGCTGTGCCGGGTCGGTCCAGAAAATGACAACGTGTGAAAACATGCCCGGCATTTTGACGACGGAAAGCCCGTGCGCAAATCATTTCACGCCGGCGAATAAAGCCATGACCGCATCGAACACCTTGGGCGCGGCCTCGATTTCCAGACAACTCGAACGCGCCCGCCACGTTTCGTAACCGCCGAGTCTATGCTGTTCCACCGTGGGGAGATAGCCGTGGCATCCGTTGGCCAGCCCGATGGTGAACGTTTGGCGCAACGGACTCTTTGCCTTGATGGCCAGTCCGATTTCGACGAAGACCTCGCAGGGAATCGCCGCGATGCCCAAGTCGCCGATGCGCATGGTCTGGAGAATGACCGGAATTTGTTTTGGGTATTCGCTCAACAACACCGTTTCCCGGGCATAAACCTCCTCCGGGCTGCGCAGGGCTCGTCCCTTCGCGCCGGCGAGGATTTTTTCGGCCCGCGCCAATTCGGCGGTGTCCGGATGCCGGATGCCCAGGGTGACTTTGTTTTCCGCTACGCCAAGTGAAGTTGTTTCCTGGAACTTGAGCGTCTGATAAACGCGTTGCACTTCCTTCGCCACAACGTCGGCCACAAAGTTGACCTGCTCGTACGGCTTTTGCGCAGGTCGTTGCTGGCGAAAGTTGATGTTGTTGATGTCGCCGCTCGCGCCGTTGGCCAGCAACGCGACGAACGGCGAGTCTTGATGATTTGCGCCGAGCAATTCCCCGATACGGGTGCAAAACGCGCCAAAGTAATCCGCCGAGATTTCCGAATCGCGGCCCGTGCCGACATAGTGCAACGAATAACTCGCGAGCAGTGCCATCGGTCGGCCCTCGGGTGATTGCACGGCCAGAATCGAAACGTCCGGATCCGTTGGCCCGGCGGGTTCGACGAGGTTCGGGCTTGCGATCGGCGGATTCATCTTCACCAGGTCGTTGGTGCCGCCCAACGGACTGGGCGGAATGTCGCCGGGCTTCATTTTCCAACGGCGATTGAACACCTGATCGGGAACTTGACCAACACCCCATGCGACTTTTGCGGGGGCAAGCTGGTTGATCGCCCGCTCGACGCCATCGGCGATGCGCGTGACGAGAAAGTCAGAATACGCCTGGTCCGCTTCGCTTTGGAAAATCGCCATGCACGTCGGCGCGGTGTGCGTGTGCGTGGCGGAAATCAGCACATGACTGCCGGGCAACCCGGTTCGTTCCTGGATGCGCTGCCTCGCCGCCTCCACCACTGGGCGCGGAATCATGCAACTGTCACACACCACAATCGCCAGTCGTGTCGGGCCATCGTCCAGTACCAGGCAGCGCGCATGCAACTCGTCGTGGATGTTTTTGGCCACGCGGTCGTTGAAGTAGCCGTTGATGGAGATGCCCAATCGCGGCGTGATGTTGCTCGTTGCGGCGCCGGCGCGGAACTGGCCCGGCTTGGCATTCGTTGTCACCTTTGGCTCATCGGATTCGCCCCACCCCGCCAGGGCGGAGGCGCAAAGCAGCAAGACCACCAACAAAGCGACAACGAATGTGGAGGAAAGCATATAATTGGCGGCTTTAGGCGAACGATTCTAGATATAGTATCTGGCACGGAGCGCCGAGCGCCGCCTCGGCCAGTTTCAAGGCTTTGTCCATCGAGCCGAGACGGCGCTCGGCGCTCCGATCCCCAGTTACTTCACGTCGCACGCCGCCGGTTGTCAAGACGTGAAGCGGCGCGCGTTTACCGCACGCTCAAATCTTCCATCTTGCCCCAGAACGAAATCTGCGGCTTGCCGACCACGCCGCACTTCTTCATCTCTTTCCGCAGTTTCGCGGACCGGAGGAACTTCTTCATGCCCGCCTCGGTTTTCCACTCGCACCACAGGAGCAGATCGTTCGGGCTTTTCTCGTTGCGGCAGACGAAAAAACACTTCTCGCCGTGTTCTTTGCGCCATTTGGCGTGCGAATTCACCGCGCGTTTCCACTTCGCGTAATTGCCGACCTTATGACGAATCAAGCTGTAAGCCATACGATTTCTTTCTCAAACGGGTTTCTCACATCACGCAACCACGAATGAACGGCGAACACGCCGTTTCAGAAGGTGACGGGCCCAAAGTAAACTTGGGGTTGCGTCTTGTCGAACCGAAGATGATTTGCTTTTGCCCGTGCTCGCCGGGCTGGAAGCAGCGAATGGAGAGCTTCCGCCTTTGCTCAAACACGTTTGGCAATGGTTGGGGGACCAAAACTATATTGGACAAGCTTCCACGCTCGAAATAGGATGACTTCATGAAAAAGGATAGGCGAAACTTTGCGCCGTTCATTTGAGTTTTGACCACATCGAGCGCATGAAGCCTAGAATTATATTGGGTTCATTGGCGTTGGTCGCGCTGCTAGTCGGATGTTACACTTACCCCAAACCACCCCACCTTCCGAAGCTTGGTATCTTGAGCGATGCGCCTGATGGATTTTACGTCGCAACTACAAATACCGTTTCGGGCTATACGTGTCGCTTTTATAGGAGCCTCGGTTCTAAGAAGAAATTCGATCGGAATACCTTTCGTATCCAGAGGAGCATCTTCGCGCCTGAGCATATCGTCATATTTTCTCCTTGCAGCCAGACATATGTTATGCAAGTCAGTGGTCGTGTCACTGAGGAGATGTTCGATTTGTTTCGCATTATCTTTGTCGCAGACCATGAAGCATTTTTCGGAGACGGAAGGCGGATCGGTTCATCCGCGACAGTCACTTTGGTGCTGTCTAGTCGCAAAGAGGCAGACATGGTAAAGTCTGCGATGAGCAAGCATTACTCATTGCCGTAAGGATGGGCCTAAGACGAGGATGGCGGAGGTTGGACAGCTCCTGCCCGGGCTTATTTAACTTCTCCGATCAGGTTCTCCAACCGCCGCCCGTATTCGACGTAATTTTTCTTCGTCACGTCATCATTGGTTTTCGAGTCTCCGAGATTCAGCGCGGTCGTTCGCCTTCGCGGGCGAGGATGTCGCGCATTGCCTGCACGTCGAGTTTGTCCTTGTCCCGCCACGAGTCCTGCTTGAGAAAAATGAGGTCGGCCGGCGCCAGATACGGCAGGCGGATGCTGCCGGTTTCCAAATACCGCAAGCGCGGACGAAAGTCATCGAGCGACCGGCCGCGCATCCGCGTGAAGATGTCCAAGTCAAACTCCTCCGTCACGCGAATCGAGCCTTCCGGGAAAACAAAGTCCTCCGGCTTGAGTTCGCGCGCCCAGCCCTCGCCCCAGTTCGCGAGACACGCCAGCAGTCGGCGGAGGTTGTCCGGCGCATCCTGGACAAGGATGTCGGCATCGAGAGTCAGGCGCGGATAGCCGTTGAAGATGACCGCGAGGCCGCCGACTACCGCGAAATCAACGCGGCTGGCGGCGAGGGCGACCAACAGCTTTTCGAATCGGGAAGTAATCTCCCTCGGTTCTGGCGAGTGCTCCATGCGCGTATTTTCTGAGAAAACCGGCCATGTCTTCCAAATGAGCAAGCCGCCGGGACATCGTGAGCGGTCGCCCCACGGATTTACGAACGGGCTGCTGCATCGGTTCGACGACGGTTTTCACGGCCCAAACCTAATCCTTTCGAGGGCTGGCGGTCAACCTGCGGTTTTCACGCGCCATTACTGACGATTCGCTTGCTTGATCGCGCCAATCAATTTTTCCAACCGTTGGCCGTACTCGACGTAGTTTTTCTTTGTCGCATCGTCGTTGCTCGTTTTCGATTGCGCGTCGTGAAAGACGACGACCATGTGCGGCTCGATGGAGATGCCTGCATCGTAACCGCGAGCGAAAGCGTCCTTCAAAATGTCGCGCACGCGGCCCTGGCCTTCGCCAGGCCAGTTGTAGTCGGCGTCGTTCTTCGCCGGATTCCACGTGGCGTCCTTGACGTGGAGGTGGACGACGTGATCGCGGACGTGTTCCCAAAATTCCCACGGGTCCTGTTTGGGCCAGGGTTTGGGTTTGCTGCGGTCGGCGTTGAAAATGGGATTGGCCGTGTCGAAGACCCACTTGAGTCCGGGACACTTGTCGAGCAGCTCCAGCGCGTGTTGCCAGCTCATGCCGCCGTAGTTCATGCAATTCTCGTGAACC
>CAYWMD010000026.1:0-73842 GCA_964458575.1 uncultured Bifidobacteriaceae bacterium
ATCTGAATGCTGAAGCAGTCGCTCGATTGCTGTCCCCTCTCCCCGAGGGAGAGGGTCAGGGTGAGGGGAAACGGACCGACCGAATTCTCATCGCCCGGAGTTGTCTGCGCGTTCTTCTGCTTCTTTGCGCAATCTTGCTCCTTCCATTGACTTCCTCCGCTCTCATCTTGACCGGACAGGGAAACGATCCGGTCCGCGACGCCGGCTGGCCTGACGGCGCGGTGGCCATGGCGAATCTCGAGTCGCGCGTCGGTTGGTGGGAAGGCCCGCCGTTTGGCGGTGGCGAATGGCAATTCCTTTATCGCGGCGACACCGACGTTTTCACAAAAGCTCTCGCGACGTTTGCCGCCATTCGCGCGCCGCTGTTGGAACTGGTGATTCATGACGGCCCTCAGGAGAATACGTTTCTCAAAGGAGAAAGAAATGTGAGCACTGACGCGCGCGTGGACTGGACCTTCACGGTCTGGGTGCCGGCCAACTGGCATCGCCTCTACAACAATCCCAAGAGCATTTTCAGCTCCGGCCAACCGCAATTCCGTGAACCTGTCGCCCCGCCGCGCTTGGACGTGTTTGTCGGCGGCGGTCAGGTGGATTGGGCGAAAGTGAAAGTGCCAGAGAAGGTTGGCGTCCGGGATGAACGGGCGTCAGCGGCAGAAGTGGTCCCGGTCGGCGGCGCGATGGTGCGCGTGGATGTTCATGACATGGCGACGGGGAAAGTAGTGAAGGACGCGCGAGTCATCGTTGCGAGCGTGTTTCAGGCAGGCGCGTTCATTGCCTATAACAAAGTTGCCGAAGGAGTTACTGACGCGACCGGCCGCGCCGAGATCACCAAGATTCCGACGGGCACATATCGGGTGACCGCGGAAGCCGGCGGATACGCTGCTCGCGTAATTGGCAACGCGCGTTTGGGCGAACTCACTTTCAAGAAATTCGCGACTGAACTCGCCCGCGCTGCGACGATCCGGGGGACTGTGCTCGATGACGGCGGCCAAGCGGTTCAGGGTGTCAAAGTCAGCTCCTCGAACGCCATGGGGATGGACGGTCGGGGTTATCCCATTCCCGAAACTCCAGCGGGCGTCACCGACGGCAACGGGGTTTTTGTTCTGACGAATCTGCCGACGGGATTCACCCAATTCCACATTTACGAGGAGGGATATTATTTTGGCGATCTGTTCACGATCCACGATGTTCCCGGAACAAACGTCGTGCTTCGCCTGACCAACGCCGGCGGAATTCAGGTCACCCTGAGAGACAAGGAGGGGCAACGGATGTCGCGATTCGAAGGCAAACCCATAAATGTCTCGGTCGAACCGGTCGAAGGCAGCAAAGTCGGTTCGTGGGGCGGCGGCGGCTTGGTGAAGGACGACGGCACGATTGAATTCAAAAACATGCCGCCCGGCCAGTATCGCCTCACCAGTCACCCCAATCCTTGCGATCCCCGTCGGAAATATACGCCGGAGCAAATTGTCACCGTGAAGCCGGGCGATCCGGTCGCGGTGAAAATGGTTTATGAATAGCCACGCACTTTCCAAGACGATCATTGGTTTTGCTCTTATTCACTTTGGTGTAATCGGGTTTTTCACGCCAGCAGCACACGCCATGTCCAGCACGTCAAAGGTCGCTTCGCCGGGCAGACCGGTCAGCGCCACGCCCGGTTGGCCGGAAGGCGTCCTCGATCTGGTCAACGATCCGCTCCGCACCGATGGCTGGAATCCGTGGTTCTCTCAGATGGCGAACGACGTGAACTTCTACGAATTCAAGGTGCGTGACACCGACGATGTGAATCGCTTACTACAGAAGCTTGCCGCCATCAAAGCCCCGAAGATTCAGGTACAGTTGAATCCCGGCAAAGAGCCCTCGTATCTCGGTTACTCGACCGTTTTGGAACGGGGAAACGGAACGGCAGTCGTGTTTTCCGTCGGAAATCAGGAGGTGCTCAATGTGTGGTATCAACGGTTGCCTGAAGTCGAACCCGGCGTTCGCAAAATTGGGAAATGGGAATTCAAGCAAGCGCCAAAAGCGGCGCCGCCCCGGCTGATCATCTACGCGGGCAACCCGGCCATTGACCTGACGAAATTGACCATCCCGCCCACCGTGGAGGTTTCGAAGAACGAGCTGGCGGCGAAAGGTGACCCCGCGCCGGACGGTGCGGTACTCAAGGCAATTGAAAAGTTCGTCGCTGACCGGCAACACGCGAAAGAAAAGCAAAGTTCTCCGCAACCTGAAACTTCACCGAAATCGGCCATCAACCACTGAGGAACTTATTATGAAACGCAACCCATCGCTTCGTGCCTGGACTGTCATTCTAACCCTGCTCCTTGGCGCGGTTGGCATGCCCGGACGGTGCGCGACCGGGAAACGCGCAGCCACCAACCCGCCGCCCGCCATCACACTGCAAGACTTCAAACTCACCGGCGACCTCAGCGATGACCGCGCTGTGTTCACGTTGAGCGCCGTGGCGAAAGTCGAAAGTTCCAAGGGTGGCGCGGTCGAGTTGCTTTCCGGCGCGGTGGGCCTGACCGAGGTGGGCGCGCATCCGAAATGGGAGCTGCGCGCCGAGCAGGGGCGTTATGTGGCCGTGTTCGAGGGGAGCGGAAAAATTCCCATCAAGTTGAAATTTACCGCCGCAGTGAAGCAGGACGGCAATTGGAACAACGTGGATTTCCGGGTTGCGCCCGCAGCGGTGCAGCCGATCACGTTGCAAGGCTTGGGCGCGGACACGCAGTTTGAATTCACGGGCGCGGCGCGGCCGGAACGCACGGGCAATGAGTTCATCAGTTTCCTGCCGCTGGACGGAGCGGTGAAGCTTTCGTGGAAAGAAGCGAAGAAGGCGGAGGAGGGAAAACTTTTCTACGCCGCCGAGATGCTTTCGCAAATCGTCGTCAGTCCGGGACTGATGCGGCAGACGGCGCTGTTGGATTTCAAAGTGATGCAAGGCGAGCTGGGTCGCGTGACCCTGTTGCTGCGCGGCGAGGGCGAAGTCACCCGGGTTCAGGGCGAGCAATTGCTGGCGTGGGCCGTCGAGCCGGTGGCGAATTCAACCGACCGTCGCCTGGTTGTGCGGTTGAACCAGCCGCAAAAGGACGCATTCGCGCTTCAGGTGCAGATGCAGACGCCGCTTGGCGCGTTTCCGCAACGTGCGGATGCGATTCGCCTGCAACCCGAAAACGCGACGCGGTTCGCCGGTTACTTCCGGATCGTGAACGAAGGCGCCGTGCGATTGGAAGTCGCGCAAGCGAGCGGCCTCTCGCAAATTTCGCCGGAGCAATTCCCCGAGAGCGACGCCACGCGCGCCCTGTTGCGCGCGACCGGCAGCCAGCGATTCGCGTATCGCTTTTCCAGCGCCGACTACGCGCTGAAAATGCAGGCGGACCAGATCCAGCCCGAACTCACCGTCTCCGAAGTGTTGACGTATCACCACGGCCAAAACGAACTCGCCATCGAAGCGGAAATTGATCTCGACGTCCGCGAAGCGCCACTGCGCGAACTGCTGCTCCGCGTGCCCAAGGGTTACGCCATCGCACGGTTGAATGCATCCGGGATGAGTGATTACTTTTTGAGCGAGCCCCTCACCCCATCGGATGGGGAGAGGGTGGCCGAAGGCCGGGTGCAGGGCGACTCGGACCAAAGCGAACTCCGCATTGTTTACGGCCAGCCCGTTTCCAGTCGCCAGGTCGTGCAACTGCGTCTCGAACGGAACAAGCCCCTCGCTGAAACGAATTGGGTCTTGCCGCGCGTGGAGGTCGTGAAGGCGAAATCGGTCCGTGGCAACGTCGGCATCGCGGCAGATGCGGGCTTCCGGTTGAGCGCAGAGCGAACGCAAGGATTGACCGAAATCGCCACGGCGTTCTTGCCGCGCAAGGTCGCAAATCTCCAGGCTGCGTTCCGCATCAGCGAACCAGCGTGGCAGGCGACGATGCGTATCGAGCGTCTGCCGCAAACGGTGACGGCGGATGGATTTCACTTGTTCTCGGTCGGCGAAGGCATCGCGTATGGCAGCAGCGTGATGAATTACCTGATTTCCGGCGCGCCGGTCTCGGCGTTTCGCGTCGAATTGTCGGACGAATATTTCAACGTCGAGTTCACGGGCAAGGACATTCGCGACTGGCAGAAGACCACGAACGGCTACCTCGTGCAGCTTCACTCGCCGGTGTCGGGCGCTTACACCCTGCTGGCGACCTACGAGCGCCCGTTCAAGGCGCAGGGCGAGACGCTCGCGTTCACCGGGGTGCGGCCGCTCGACGCGCAATCCGAGTCCGGACACACGATTGTCATCAGCGCGTATCAATTTCAGGTGAAGCCGGTGGACGTTTCCTCCGGCTTGCTGCCGCTCGAAACCGGCGAAGTGCCGGCGGAATACCGGTTGTTCTTCGATGCGCCGATTCTGGCGGCGTATCGCTACACGGCGCGGCCGTTCAATTTGAAACTCGCCTTGAGTCCGCTGGCGCAGGGCGATTCGCTCAGCCAGGTCGTGGATCGCGCATCGCTGAACACGCGCATCACGGAGAAGGGCGAGGTTGTCACCAGCGTGAGTTATTTTGTAAAGAACCGCGGCAACCCCAAATTCCGCGTGACGCTGCCGGCGGGCGTGGAACTTTGGTCGGCTTCCGTGAACGGCGGCTCCGTCGTGCCGGTGAAGGATGGCGAGGCGAATTTGATTCCCTTGCCGCAACGCGCCGATCCCAATGCCGTGCTGAAAATTGATCTCCAACTTGCCGCCAAATCCAAAGACCCGCAGCGCGTGACGGTCGCGGCGCCGATTGTGAACGCGCCGGTGATGCTCGCGGAATGGAAACTGCAACCGGACGCCGGCCAGCGCCTCGCCTTCGTGCAAGGCTCGCTCACACCGGTTGGTGGGTTGCCCGACTTGTCCGGGTTCGCGCAATTGACACGCATGTTCAGCGGCAACGCGGCGGGCCGGGTTGGCTTTCAGTTCGCCGTTGCGTTGCTGATGGTGCTGGCCGCCCTGGTGGTGTGGCGCTGGGCGGGGCGGGAGGGTGCTTACAAATTTGGAGTCCGGCATCTCAGCGGCACGGTGCTTGGGCTGGTGGCCGTGTTCGTGGCTGCAGTTGCGTTTGTGGGGTTGTTCGCGTCCGCCGAGGATCATCGAGGTGTTGCCGCCGCGGAAGTTTCGTTCCTTGCACCGGTCCAGCAACCGAACAGCGCGTTGAGCGTGGAAGTGGCCAATGTTTCGCAGGAAGTTTCGGCGCGGGCATTCCTCGGTTCGGGCGTGCTCGTCCTGGTCGCGTTGGTGATCTGGGTGGCCGGCTGGCTGCGGGAATCCGGCGGGCAGAAATCGCTGTCGTGGATTCTGGGCTGGGCCTTGCTGGCGTGGGCCGTGTTGCGTTGTCCCAACGGCGTCCCGTGGTTCCTGGCCTTGCTGATCGCGTTTCTGTTCGCTCACGTCATCGTCCCCGCATTGCGCCGGCTCTGGTCATTGCCGCCAAAGCCCGCGACGGAAAATGGAACCGCTTCGGCTGTGGCCGCACTGATGGTAATCGCACTCCTCCAACTCTGCGGTTATCGCGCCTCTGCGGTTTCTGTAGACGCCCAAGGGAATTCAACCGCCGAGACGCGAGGGGCGCAGAGAGGGGATAAATCAACTCCAGCTCCGGAATCCGTCGTCCAGCAAGTGCGCGTCGAACAGCAGTTCGCGCTCGTCACGGCGAAGATTCGTTGGGCAGCCGAAAAGGGCGGGACGTTGTCATTGCTCGCTGAGCCGGCGGTGTTGACGCGATTCACAAATCCCAAGGACGCATTGAAGCTCGTGCAAACCACCGTCAACGGCAAGCGCGAGCAACAGTTGATCGCTCAACGCGGCGGAACGTTCGAGATCGAATGCCAATATCAATTGCAAATCACGAAGCGCGGCGCCGAAAGCGGCTTCACGCTGCCAACCGCCAGCGGCCTGGTCAATCAACTCAACCTTACGGTCGTCGGTCTGGACGTGGACGTATTTTCGCCGCAGGCCGTGTCGGTAAAGCGCGAGCTGACGGACAGCAACACCGTGGCGACGTTCGTGCTCTCGCCCGTGAACGACGCGTGGATCGGTTGGAAGCCGCGCAGCCGCGACGTGAAGCGCGAGAAGGCGGTGTTCTATGCCGATCTGCAACAACTTTACGCGCCCTCGGCGGGTGTGATCGAAGGCGCGCACCTGGTCTCGATCCGCCCGGCGCAGGGCGAGTTGAGCGAATTGATTTTCGACGTGCCCAGCGGGGCGACCATCACGGACGTGATTGACCCGGTGAATTCCGCGGCACCGGTGGACGCCAAAAATGCAACGACGCCGGGCACGTTGGCTTCGCTCGTGTCGCTGTGGCGGTTCGACCCCGACACGCGGAAGCTGCGCGTGAATCTGAGCCAGCCGCAGTCGCGCCCGTTCTCAATCCTGATTCGCTCGCAGGTTGCCACCGGGCCGCTGCCGTTCGAGCAATCCGTCGGGTTGCTGTCCGTCGAGGGGGCGACCGGTCAAATCGGCTTGCTCGGCGTGGCGACGGGCAACGAGGTTCAGCTTGACTCGGTCAATGCCGGACCGTTGTCGGCGATCAACCTTGAAGATTATCCCGGCACCGTCGCGCAGTCGCTGCGAACGCAAATTGCCGGCCTGACCGTGCGGCGCGCGTTCCGTTATGCGGACCCGAAGGCCGCGATTGCATTGAAGGCGTCGCCGGTCGAGCCGGACGTGCGCGTGGCGACGCAGGACACGATTTCCGTCGGTGAAGATCGCACGGTGCTCGCGGCCAATGTAACCGTGGACATCTCGCGGGCGGGGATTTTCAAATTGAGCTTCGTGATGCCGGCAGGTTTTGACGTGGAATCCATCAGCGGCGCGGCGTTGAGTCATTGGACTGAGTCAAAGGGCGACGCGGGCCGCGTCGTCACGTTGAACCTCAAAGGCAAAACTGAAGGCCGGCAGCAATTCGCCATCAGTCTCGCCGGGCCCGGGATGAAAGGTTCGCGCAAGGGCAGCGCGTGGACGGTGCCGCAGTTTGCCCTGCGCGAGGCGGGCAAGCAGCAGGGGACGTTGCTCATCGCGCCGGAGCATGGGATGCAGTTGCAAACCACGACGCTCGAGGGTTTGTCGCAGCTCGACCCGGAGAAGTCCGGCATCCGGCAGAAAGGCGTGCTGGCGTTTCGCGTTTTGCAATCGTCCTGGAAGCTCGCGCTGGACATCGAACAGGTTGATCCGTGGGTTCAGGTCACGAGCCTGCAACACGCGACGGTGAACGAGGCGCAGGTGAAAGTGACGGCGAATTTGCAGTATCAAATTGAAAACGCCGGGTTGAAGTCGTTGCGCGTTTCGATTCCGACCAATGCCGAGAGCGTGCGCTTCGCCGGCGAACACTTCGCCGATTCGGATTTTCGGCGCGTGCCCGCGGTCATCACCAACGGTTTGCAACAGTGGGAGATCAAGTTGCAGCGGCGCGTCATCGGCCAATATTTCCTGCAGGTCAGCTACCAGACAATCATCGGCGAACACGCGGCGGAGACGGTGTTGCGCGGCGTGCAGGCCGACGACGTGAACATGCAGCGCGGTTTCGTGACCGTCCAGGCGGGCGGACGCGTGCAGGTAAACGTGGATGCCGCCAACGTGGCGTTGCAGCCGACCGAATGGCAGAGCATCCCGCGCGCGTTGCAGCAAAATCTGCGGGCGGCCCCGGCGAATTTCGCCTTCCGCCTGGTCGAGCCGGAGTTTCTACTGCCGTTGAAGCTGGACCGGCACGAAGCGGTGAAACTGCTCCCGGCCCGCGTGCGGGGAATCACTTTCGCCTCGGTCGTCTCCGACGCCGGCGTGATGCTGACGCAAGCCCGGCTGGAAATGTTTCCCGGCGACAAGCGGTTGCTGTCCGTGAAGCTGCCCAAGGATTCGCGTTACTGGTTCGCGTTCGTGAATCAGAACGGCGTCTGGCCGTGGCGACAGGGCGATGAGATTTTGATTCCGCTCGAACAACAATCCAGCAGCGGCAAGCCCGTGCCGGTGGAAATATTCTACAGCAGCCAGGTCGGCAAACCCGGCGGTCGCGTGCTTGATCTCGAGTTGCTCGCGCCCAAATTTGACCTGCCGTTGGAAAACATTTCGTGGCGGGTTTATCTCAACGACAAGTGGCAGGTGCAGCATTGGACGGGCACGCTTCAGTTGCAGGAACAGCAGATCACGCCGGTCCTGGCCGCGCTCGATTTGCAGAGCTACCTCCAGGGCGAGACCGCGCTGCAACGGGAGAAAATGCAGGAAGCCGAGCAGATGCTGGCGTTCGGCAACACCGCTTTGGAAAAGGGCGACCCGCAACAGGCGCGCCGCGCGTTTCAATCGGCGTTTGGTTTGAGCACGCACGACTACGCGTTCAACGAAGACGCGCGCGTGCAGTTGCACAACCTGAAACTGCAACAGGCGCTCGTCGGTTTGAACGTGCGCCAGGCCGCAACGGCCGGTGACACGGCGGCGTTGGGCGGACGTTTCCGCGACCTGCGCGGCGCGAAGGATTTGAACTACACCCAGCAAGACGCCAAGGGGATCATCGAACGCAACAACGCCGACGACAACGCCGCCTACATGAAGCTGGCCGAGAAATTGATCCAGCAACAGGACGCGGCCGTGACTGCGGCTGGAGCAATTCGCGCGAACATACCCGAACAGGGCCGCGTGTTGACATTCCAACGCTCCGTCGCCGTGGACAAAGAGGCAGACTTGCGGATCGGCTTGAAAGCGGTCGCGGTGAAAGCCGCTTCGTGGGGAGTGCGGGCGACGATACTTATCGGCACAATTTTCGTGCTGGGATTGTTTGCGTGGGTCGGAAAACCGTTTCGAGCACGGTGATTGGGTTGCACGGGATGTTCGTATTTTTGCAGAAGGTGATTCAAGTTAGTAGGAGAACTGAAAAAGCAAGCGTGAGCTGCGTATAAGTTTGCATCTCCAGCAGCGGACGATGTAAAAGCGGCAACGTAAAGCTGCGGCTGAATTCGCATGCGGGCAGTTTTCAGACCATTTGGCATCGCGGAAACCGAACAGAAACAATGTTGCGGTGCCGCAATTCCCCAAGTAATCCAAGAGCATCCCGCCCAACAATGTTCTGCCAACTCCGGAGTTCAAACCCAATATCTCAATCGGGGACATTTTATGAACAAAACTCACCGCCCGTTCAACATGATCATTCTGATATCATCGTGCGTCCTCCTGATGTTTTTTCGGGCGTCGGGCGATTTTGCTCCAACCGACCTGGCGGGTTATTCGATTCAATACAGCTGGGCTGGAGGAGGGACTGTCAGCTTTGACACCGACCACGCCTACTTCAGCAATGGAAACCCGCCCGAGCCGTACACGTACGAGAAGTTGAGTCCGACGGAAGGTTTGGTAATTAACTACGACCCCGATTCACCCACAATTGCGTGGTCACACATCCAGGTCACGTTCACTTCCGCAACCGAGGGCAAGGCGTACGATCTGGACGACCAATCACCCCTGGGTTCCTTTTTGGCGATTCCACCATCGGATTTGATCTTCATAAAGCAACCGACGAACGCATACGTATATGCCGGGCAGACGGTGGTCTTTCGCACCATGGTTGCGGGTATCAAACCGATTTCGTTTCAATGGCAAAAGAACGGGACGAACCTGATCAATGGTGGGCGGATTTCGGGTGCAACGAGTACCAATCTTACGATTGTCTCCCTGCAAATGACGGACGCAGGAACTTATTCCCTGGTCGCGAGCAACACCTCGGGAACATTGGCGAGTGCAAACGCTGTGCTGACCGTGATGCCGGCAAATCAGAGTTTCAGCTTGCTGGATTACTACTACCCAATTCACGAAGGCAACGAGTGGATCTATGATGCCGAGGGCAACTGGGATGACAGCCCGAACGCCCTGTGGCGGGTTGATACCGAATCTTTGGAACTGACCTGCTATACAGGTCGAAATGCGATCCAATCCTATATGCGCGATGTGGTCCGTTTGGACGCTTCATACGGCTTTTACGATGGATTTGGCTTTTCGCGCACGGACGAATGGTATGAATACCCCATCGTGCTGGGTGGCTGGGGGACTGCGGGATATGACGACGATCCAGGGACCATGGAAATGCGGCTGGATCCTGCATTGATCATCACCAACCGCATGACCATCGGTCAAAGCATAACGCGGACGGTGGATGCTTATGTGAACGCGACATTCACCAGCCAGGCGACGTACACGCTGCAACTCGTCGAACGCGTCAGCGTGACCGTACCCGCCGGCGACTACCCGGATTGCCTCCACCTCAAATACACCCTCACCCTGCCGGGCGAGAATCAAACGAATCATGAGTGGTGGGCTCTGGGGGTGGGCATGGTCAAGAAAACGGTAAGCGTGCCCGGCGAACCAACAAGACAGTACTTGTTGAACACAGCATCCTTTGTCAGCCCGCCGCGGGTCCTTGTATCACCGGCAAGCAGCACCAACGCTCCCGGCAGTGCGGCGTCGTTCAATGTTCTGGCAATTGGCGATGAGCCGCTGACCTTTCAATGGCGACGCAACGGCACGGACCTGGAAGATTCCGATTACATCTCAGGCGCCACCACCACAAACCTGATCATCACCGATCTTCAATATTCGGACGCCGGCGGATACGATGTCGTGGTTGTCAACGATTATGGCAGTGTCACCAGTGCCGTGGCCGTTTTGACCGTCGGCAGTCGGCCGACGACTTTCAACTTGATGGACTATTTCCATCCGATGGTTGCGGGCAATGAGTGGTTCTGGCAGGGCACAGACTACGATGGTAATCCGACCATCCGCGACTTCTGGGTGGAGGACACCGCTTGGCCGTTGATCATTTGCACCCCAACGCGGACCTACACCAACACTGTGGCTCGCATGTATAAGGCCTATCTGGATCCGGACACACTTTTTCCGATGGACACCTGGTATGAGTATTTCAACGTTGCTGGTAACCTCGGCATGTGGGGCATGGATGACGACCCGGGCGAATATGAGGCGCGCATAGACGGCGGCCTGGTTTTTCCAACCAACATGACAATTGGTCAGCCCGTTTCCGTAACGAGGAGCATTTATACGAATTGCGCTTTGGAAACCCAATGGACGATGCAATTCACCATTTTGGGTCTGGCGACAATCACCGTGCCGGCTGGAACGTTTCCAGACTGCCTGCACCTGCGAATGGTAATCACAGAAGGTGGACGATCCCAAACATCTGAGCAATGGTGCGCTCGTGGCATCGGCGCGGTAAAACAGAACGAGGTGCCGGATTTGGGTGAGAAGCGACTTGAACTGGTCTCTTACAACGTCGTCACCGTTCCGCAAATCATCTCGCCGCCGCGAAGTCTGACCAACAGCATTACTGCCACGGCGAACTTGAGTGTGATTGCAACTGGCACCCGCCCGTTTTCCTATCAGTGGCGAAGAAACGGGCTTGACCTGGCCGACGACGGACGCATCACGGGGGCCAACAGCCATCAACTCACCATCGCCGACCTGCAATACGCCGACGGTGGCAATTACACCGTGGTAGTGGCTAATGATTTCGGTAGCGTGACCAGTGCGCCGCCAGCATTGCTGACCGTAAACGAGAGCATTCCGCCGGAAATCAACATTCTCAGCCATGCCGACCTCCAGGTGCTGCCCTCGGCAACCATCATGCTCGCCGGGAGTGCCTCGGATGCGGGTCGAGGTGACAACGGCGTGGCGTCCGTCACGGTGAATGGCTTGCGCGCCACCAATGACGTCGCGTTTGGCAGTGCCACGGCCAACTGGAGCTGGGTTGTCAACCTTGCGCTGGGCACGAATCGGATCGTTGTTGTCGCCAAAGACACGCGCGGCAACGCGGCGACCAACGTGATTCGGATCATTGCCGATACACAGAAGCCGACGTTGACAATTCAATCGCCGCTTAACGGACAACGGATCCTGACTAACAGCGGTCTGGTGACGGTGCGTGGCATTGCTGGCGACAATCGCTGCCTTTCAGGTGTTTTGTACTCATTAAATGACGGTGATTGGACTGACGCCGCCACGGCGAATGGCTGGTCGAATTGGAGCGTCACGGTCGGTATGCGCCTCGGCACGAACACTGTACGAACGTACGCCGAAGATTGCACCGGCAACGTTTCGACGACCAACAGCGTGAGATTCCAGTATGTGGTGACCACGCCAATGGCTCTGGAAATCGTGGGCAAGGGTACCGTGACCGGATTGACCAACGGGCAGCAGTTGGAAGTCGGGCGGGCGTACAGCTTCAATGCGTCGGCGGGGCTGGGTTTTGCGTTGACCAACTGGACGACAGAAGTGGACAGCGTCACGGTCCAATCCACCAATCGCGCGCCGATAGCTTTCACGATGGTCTCCAACCTGGCGCTGCGGGTGACGTTCGCTGACGGTCAAAAACCTGGGCTGACAATCACCTCCCCGCTTTCTGGCGCGCGGATCACCAACGAACAAGCCACCGTGCGTGGCAAGGTCACCGACAACGGCTGGGTGGAAGAAGTTCGCTATCGGCTCAACGGTGCCGATTGGCAGACCGCTTCCGGCACCACCAACTGGCAGGCGGACATCACGCTTCAACCCGGCACCAACTGGTTTGAGGCGTTCGCCCTGGACCGGGACGGGTTGCGCTCGACCACGAATCGCGCTGCGTACTTCCGCGTAGTGACGAATCTGATGACGGTGACCAAGGTCGGCAAAGGCACGATCACGCCGGATTACAACGGCAAGTGGCTGGAGATCGGTCGTGGTTACAGCATGATGGCCACACCCAGCCTGGGTTTTGTGCTCACCAACTGGACCGATGAAGCCGACCAGGTGGTCACTAACAAGGCGTCGGTGAGTTTCCTGATGCGCACCAACCTCGCCCTGCGCGCCAACTTCGTGGACGGCCAGAAGCCGGCGATCACCATTGCCGCGCCGCTTTCCGGCGCGCGCGTGCTGACGAACAACGGGCTTGTGACCGTGCGCGGTACCACCAGCGACAATTGGGCGGTGACCAACGTGCTTTGCGCGGTGAACGATGGAGACTGGACAAGCGCGACTACGACGAACAACTGGACCAATTGGAGCATCACCGCGAGCATGCGAGTGGGCACGAACGTGGCGCGGGTTTTTGCGCAGGACAAGGGCGGCAACGTGTCCGCGACCAACAGCGTGCGATTCCAGTATGTGGTGACACAGCCGGTTTGCCTCCAGGTCGCCGGCAAAGGGTCGGTGACGGGCCTGACTAACACCCAGCAGTTGGAAATCGGGCGTGCCTACTCCTTCAATCCGGTCGCGGCGCTCGGTTATGTGCTGACCAATTGGACGGTGACAGTGGACGGAGCGCCAATCAACTCGACCAACCGCGCGCCGATTCAGTTCGTAATGCAGTCCAATCTGTGCGTGCAGGTGACGTTCGCGGACACGGCGAAACCGACGTTGACGGTTACCGCCCCCACGACGGGCCAGCGTTGGAGCAACGCGGTGTTCAAAGTCGCGGGCCGGGTCGCGGATAACGGGCCGGTGAGTGCCGTGTGGTATCAACTCAACACGAATGACTGGGCCACTGCGGCGACGACCAACAATTGGACCAATTGGACGGCGATGGTGGAACTCTTGCCGGGGACAAACGTTCTTACGGCCTACGCGGTGGATGCGGGCGGCAACCGCTCGACCACCAACACGGCGAGGTGCACTTACGTCGTGAGCGATTTGCTCAAGCTGGCGACGGTCGGCAAGGGATCGCTCAGTCCGAACTACAGCAACGCGGTGTTGGAAGTTAACCGGACCTACACCATCACCGCCACGGCGGCCCTGGGTTATGGCTTCACCAACTGGACGGCCAAGGTCGGCGACGCCATCCTGCTGAGCACCAACAAGGCGGGCTTGAACTTCCTGATGCAATCGAACCTGTCCTTGACCGCGACGTTTGTGGACGTGGCCAAACCGGTGATCACGATTGTGACACCCGCGCCGGGGCAGCGGGTGAGCAATGAGCTTTTCACTGTTACCGGCAAAGTGACCGACAACGGACCGGTGGCGGAAGTGAAGTATCAACTCAACGGTAGGAGCTGGGCGGACGCGCAAACCGCCAACGCGTGGAGCAACTGGACGGCCAGCATCACGCTCCCCCCCGGCACCAACACGCTCCGCGCCTATGCCGTGGATACGGCTGGAAATCGAAGCCAGACCAACGTGATCAGTTTCACTTTGTATCCACCGTCGTTCTTGATTGCGTCCTCCTCCGGAAATGAAGTGGGCCTGAGCGTGGCATTCAACGGCTCGAACTTCCTTGCCGCGATCGAAGGGGATGTTTCCAGTGGCAAAAATATCACTGCCCAGCTTGTTTCACCTGCGGGAACCTTGCCGCGAGCACGCACGGGAACGGGGCGAACCGGTCGTGACGCCATTCCTCTGGTTGCCAGCGCAAACAATGTATTTCTGCTGGTGTGGAATGACGACGCGAGCGGCGGTCGCCAGCCTTACGGTCAATTAATTGACAACTCCGGAAACACCATCGGGGCGTCCTTCGCCATCGCGACGACACCGAGCTTCAACAACAACCTGGGGGAACTTTCTGTGGAAGTTGCCTCAGACGGGCAAGATTTCCTCGTTGTCTGGGCCGATGACCGCGGTGGAATCTGGGGACGGGTCGTGCCATCCGATGATCCTACGAGTGGTAGTGAAAAGCAAATTACGGCAGAATATGCCAAGCATCCAGCAGTCGCTTCTGCAGGAACGAACTACCTTGTTGTTTGGGAGGAGGGGCTGGGCGGGGACCCCTGGGATGTTTATGGAACGTTTGTGAACGCCGATGGCGATCCCATCGGGACGCCATTCGAAATCAGTCAGAATACCTCCGGCAAGCGAAATCCGTTAACCGTTGGCTTTGACGGTTCGGACTACCTCGTGATTTGGAATTGGCAACCGATTGCCGGAGCAACTGGAACTTGGGATATCCTCGCGCGATTCGTGCATCCAGATCCGGATAATCCGCTGCCGGCCGAGCCTAAGTATGACCATGAATTCGTAATCGCGAATGCTCCCGGCAGCCAGGCGATCCCGCGCGTAGCTTTCGGACAAGGCCACTACCTGATCCTCTGGGATGACGGAATGTTCAATGGCACTGGGACCTACACCGTGAAAGGAAGATTTTTCGATACCGACGGTAATTCCGTCGGCTCCGAGTTCACTCCATTCACCACGGTGGTCGGCAAGCAACCAATCATCGCCGGGGCAGCTTTTGACGGCACCCGATTCTTAATTATCGGGACGCTGGGCACGTTTACCATGTCCAGCACCCCGTTTAGTAGCTGCGACATTTACGGTGCGTTCATAGCTCCGCCCCCATCTGCAGCATCTGGATCTAGTCTGAATCTTATGAGTCAAAATCAGAACTCCACCATGAGCTTGCAGAGCCAATCCGTCCCCTCGTTGCAGTTCGAACGCGGTCCGGGCGGACTCCAACTTGTCAATGGTGCCATGCAAATGCGTCTGGCGGGACCTGCCGGCACGGTCATCGTTGTGGAGCGATCCGCTGATCTTAAAAAGTGGAAGCCGCTTCAGACAAATGCCGTTCCAGTCGAAGGCTTGAACCTGTCGGTGCCGATTGACCCGAAACAACCGGCGGAATTCTTCCGGGTGCGGCGGCCGTAGTCGCCACCACCCGGTTCAGCCGCCGGACCGCAGTTTTGGCAGCCAGTTGTCCAGCAGGTCCTGGCAGTTTAGAACTTTTTCCGCCAGGTCCACGGGAACGTAGGCGTATTGGTTGGACGCTTCGAAGCCGATGCGCGAATCCGCCGATTGAATTCGGTGCAAGCGGCGGGCGAGTTCGATTTCATCCTTCAACATCCGTTCCAGGATTTCAATGTGGGGCGTCGGGTTTTCCAGCTTCTTCGCGAGCGCCCCGCGCGCCACGACGAAGCGGGCTTGGTTGGCGCACGTCCGAAAGTGAATCGCGCACGCTTCCGCCACACCACATTCCTCTTCAAATGCGCGGCGTTGCGCCGGCGTGGCGGTCGTTTGTGTCCCGGCGGCTTTGAGTTCGGCGAGGGCGCGGTCAAACCCATCGGCGACCTTGTCGAATTGCTGGATGAAAATCTCCGGCGAATAAATCGCGCGCCAGTGATCGAGGGCGTCGTAGGGAAAGCCGACCATCGTGGCGGCGTAACGAGTTGGTTCGCGCCAGAACAGGTTGGACGGACCCACTTGCTGCGGTGCGTTGTAGAGGACACTGCCGTCGTAGGGAAATTCACAAAACGCCTTGCTGAAACCGCGCCACGCCGTCACGACCGCCGGCGCGAGCGCGGGCCCGAAACGCCGCTCCGCTACGCGTTGCATGCCGCCGGCGATGTCGCCCGTGCCCAGCGTTTCCGCGACCACTTCGAGGTTCGGCGAGGGGCAGCCACCCAGCGTCCAGCTCAACATGAGGCCGTCAACTTTTTCGCCGCGCAGATTGGCAACGTGGCGGGCCACATTTTCCACGGCGGGAATGTAGGGCACGGATGAAAGCTCCCACGTGTTGCCCGCCTGGATCTTGGCGAGGGTTTTTAACCCGCGCTCGCGCGCGATTTTCCAGTGACGCAATGCGCGCGGGCCGGGGCCGATGGCGGAAATCGAGTATTCGCCCACTTCACTTTTCACGCCGCCCCGTTCGATGGGCAGACTCCATTCGCTGACGCACATCAGGCTCGCTGCCGGGGGCAGTTTGCGAATGGCGTCCGGCGCCCATTCATCCCAGACCCAATCCCACGCGATGAGCCGCTGGCCGTTGCCCGCCTTGCGAATGCCTTCGGCAAACAACGGGTTGAGTTCGCCGACGACGTCGGCCGGCGGACGCTTGCCGCAGCGGGGGCAGGTTGCGCCGCCGCGATGCGACCAGCAGTTGGTCAGGTTCTCCGAGAATGTGATCGTGAAAAAGCCGCCGAGTTCGGGCACGGCGCGACAGATGGATTCAACCCCGTCCACGAGATATTTCTGCACTTCGGGAACACTCGTGCACATCGCCGCGTGGTCGGTTTCGACAACGCCTTTGAGGTGTGGTCGCGCTTCAAAAAACGTCAACGGCATGGCCCGGGGTTCGTTGAGGTAGAGAAACACCTTGATGCCGTGTTTCTTCGCCCGCGCGACGAGCGCTCGCAGGTTCTTCAAACGTTCCTGGTAGTTCGCGCTGCGTTCCGGTTCCCAGGGAAATGGCGCGAGCTTGTAGAGCACGCCCTGCAACCAAACGCCATTGACGCCGGATTGCGCGAGCCGCGCGAGGTAGCCGTCAGGGAAGGGATCGGCGGCTTTTTCGAGCAACGGGTCGCCGTAGAGCGCGAAGTAGGAGTAGATGAAGCGGAGGTGGGTTGATGGTTGAGAGTTGATAGTTGATGGTCCAGACGGCTTGCGCGAAAGTTCCGCCACGAATTTGAACAGCGGCTCGGCGTCGGATCGGTTGACCCCGTCGGGGAAAACCTCGCGCGTGATGCTGGCAATTGCGCGTTCGCGTTGGAGGGTTTTTTCATTCGGCGGCTGGTAACGAATCGGCTCGCACTTGGGTTTGAGCTGGCCGAGCTTGATGAACAGGAAATCATCCTCCCGCAACGTGAAGGCCAGTTGCTCCGGCGTCCAGGCGAGCAGCTCGAGCAGTTGTTCGTAGGGCAGCAGATGCCAGTTGCGTTTGATCACCGTGATGTAAGACCGCATCTGCTGATCGCGCGTAATGCGCGGCGGTTCGCCCAGGCCCATCGCGCGGCCCATGCGCAGAATCTCGGACTTTTTCGCCCCGACGACTTTCGCCATGCGTTCGGGTGTGACGAGCGGCCAGTTGCGCCAGACGAAGGCGTGCAACCGGTCGGGAAAATGAGGACAGGCCACCGGCTTCGGTGCTTTGCCCATCGGCAGGTCGGCGGCGGTGAGTCCGGATTTTTTCGCCTGTTCCTTGGCAAACGCAGGAAACAACTGAGCGCCCAAAGTGAGTCCGCCAATGGCAGCGGAACTGGTTTTGATGAAAGTACGTCGTGAATATCCGGCGTGCGGATTTTTCATAGGCATTCTTAGTTATAGATTTCCACAAAAGTCCTGTAGCGGCGCTCTGCGAGCGCCGAGGCGTTCATATTTAAAAGGAAAACACGGCGGTCATAGACCGCTGCTACCCCGACGCGGGCTTCTTGGGCCGGTCTCATTTCACAAATTCCAGCCAGCCCAACGCGGACGGCACATGGAAATCCGGTTCGCTGATTTTCGGGTCCACCCAACTGATCCATTCCTCTATTGGCGGTGGGCCATCGAGTTGCCGGCCCTGGTTGTGAATGGTTTCCTTCGGTTCCACCGGCTTGCCACTGCGGTCGTGACTGAATTCGGCGCGGAAAATTCCGAAACGCACTTTGGTTCCGGCCTGAATCGGCGGGAATCCGAGCGACGAAATATTTTTCAAGGGAATGCGTCCCTCCACCTCGTAACCATCCGGCCGTGGCGAGCCTTTTGTTTCCAAGCCGGCGAAATCCCAGTTGAAGTTGAAGTTCCGGTAGTAACTCGCATGGTAATCCAGCACCCGCCCGCGCGAATCCATCTCCACGCAATACATGTCCTTCATCAATTCATCGCGGCTGAGATAAAACTCAACGCGGTCCTCGAGCACCGCGTCCTTTGGCTCGCGGAGTTTTTCCAGCACCACGATGTCCGCATCCTGCACGCGGTAGCTGAAATAGAGGTATTCGTCGTCCCAGAGCGCGCGGAACTCGGTGGGCGGCGCGGGCGCTTGTTTCCACGGAAACACGAAGTGCTTCTCCACGTTGGCTTGTGCCCAGGCCGGCTCGTCGGCTTTGCCGTCGAGCTCGAGCTTTGCTGGCGACACGTAGCGCGCCTGGTAGGTCTGGGCGCTGGCGATTTTATGCTCGGGTTTGACGTAGGGCGGTTCGGGTTTGGGTGTTGCCTTTCCATCCTCGCGCGGCGAGCAACCAACAACCGCCACGGCGAAGATTGCGAGAAGGCGAAGCGACCATTGTCCGATGACCCGCGTTTTCATGCGTTCAGGATGAGCCGAATTCTCTTGAAGAAGCAATCTTCAGTTATTTGCCACGTCTAAACTTGACCCGCGCATGACATCGTTCAGAGTTTCATTCGCCGCGGTGCCAAACGCATGAAACGGAAGCTTGAATCAATCCCGGCGGGTTTCCCCGCGATGGAAGACCTGACCGTCCGCGAAATTCGCGCCTACCTCGAACGCAGCCGTTCCATCCTCCTGCCCATCGGCATCACCGAGCAACACGGCCATCATCTGCCGCTTTCCACGGACTCGCTGATCGCGACGGGCCTCGGGCGGTTGGCTGGACAGCGGTTGAAAATGCTGGTCGCGCCGACGTTCACGCAGAGTTATTCGGGCGGCTCATTGCCGGGAACGATCAACATTTCGCCCGCCGTCATGGCGCTGGCCATCAGCGAGAACCTGGCGTCTTTGGCGGCGCAGGGATTTCGGAATTTCTATTTGTTCCCCTGTCATGGTGGGAGCGAGAACATGCGGGCGCTGCAAGACGCGTTGCAAATGTTGTTGCGCAATAACCCTGCGTTCGCGGAAGCCTTGATCGCGTTGCTGCCGGTCTGGCGGATGAGTTCGCCTGGCAAAGGTTGGAACGCCGCGATGTCCGATCACGACTGGCACGCCGGTTGGCTGGAAACTTCGCTGGTCATGCACCTCGCGCCGGATCTGGTGCGCATGGACCAACTTGAACTGGATGCCGAACCGCTGCTGGGTCAAATGCGTGCGCACCCGGATAATTATCAGCAGGCCGAAAAAATCGTGGACGATCCGTTCGTGGTCGCGCGCCTCAGCCAGCGGCCGGACATGCAGGTCGGCGTCATGGGCGACCCGCATCGGGCGACCGCCGAGTTGGGGCGCGTGATTGCGGCGGACATCGTCAACAACCTGGTCGCGCGCATTTCCAAGATCGAATCCGGCGCGGATGGACGGTACAAAAGCGTCCGTTTCGAACCAGCGCCGCTGATTCTCGACAAGGATTAAATGGCTGGCGACCTATTCAGTAAAATGAACTGGACGCAACGAATCGTCCTGGCACGGTCGAAGATTCTCCCTCTCCCAGCGGGAGAGGGCCGGGGTGAGGGAGAGCGCATCAAAACATCTGAGAGTATAGACATGAACCAACCAACCGCAGTTTTCTGGAAGCTCTCCCTCACCCTTAATCCCTCTCCCGCTGGGAGAGGGCGATAACTTCAAAGGAGCAGGTATGAAAACAAAGAAGAGCGTTTCCGATTTCCGTTACGACAGCAACGCCGCGCGCGTGCCGTGGGCCGCCGTTGGCCAGCCGGTGCGCGAAGCGGACGTGGCGCAGATCGTCCGCTTTCTGCTGAAGCCGGACGCGGGCAAAGCAGCCGCTTACGAAAAGCAATTCAAGCGTGTCGAACGCGAAGTGACCCAGTTGCGCCGGTTCGCCACTTATGCCGGAAAACTCACCCTCGGCAATTCCGTCACCAAGCTGGAGCAGCAACTGGCACAGTTACTCCACACCAAACACGCGCTATTCCTGACGAATTGGACCGCCGGTGCGGAGATCGTTTACAAATACGCGGGCCTGAAGGAAGGTGATGAGATCATTGCCCCGGCAATCACCTTCATTGCCACGATTGCGTACCCGCTGGCCGTCGGCGCAAAAGTTGTGCTCGCCGACGTTGACCCGCGCACGTTGAACATGGACCCGGCGGACGTGGCGCGGAAGATCACGCGCCGCACCAAGGTCATCGTTCCAGTTCACCTCGGCGGCTACCCGTGCGACATGGAGGCGATCATGAAGCTGGCCCGCCGCCACCACATCACCGTGTTCGAGGACGCCGCGCACGCGTTCGGCGCCAGCTATCGCGGTCGGATGTGCGGCACGATTGGCGATTTCGGCGGATTCAGTTTCCACGAAGTGAAGAACGTCACGTCGCTCGGCGAGGGCGGAATTCTCTGCACGAACCTGCCGTTCGGAAAGCAGTTGTCCAAAGCCCGCTTCCTCGGCCTCGACTTTAGCCGGCAGATTCCGAATTGGCTTTACGACGTGACGGCGATTCAAGGCAAGAATGGTTGGTTCGCTGCGGGCAATCATTCCGCCACAGAAATCCAGGCGATTGGCCTGACGCAGCAAATGGCGCGGTTAAAGACAATTATTGCCAAACGACGGCGCGCAGCGGAATACATGAACCGGCGACTCGCACGTGTCCCCGGCTTGATCACACCGCCGCTGGATGATCGCCGCATCCAGAGCAGCCATCATTTGTATCTACTGCAAGTTGACCCAGACAAGTTGGGCGCGGACGTGCAGGCTTTGAAAAAGAAACTGGCCGAGCGCGGTCTGGTACAAATTCCGCATTTCGCCCCGCTTTACAAATTCAGTGTCATGCGTCAACTCGGCTACAACACTCGTGCGCTCGAAGCATCCTGCCCCGTGGCGGAGGAAGCATTCCAACGCCGGTTCACGCATCTGCCACTCTACGAATACGACGCCCGCCAGTTGCGGTTCATGGCGGACAGGATTATTGAGGCCGCCGCCGAACTTCGCGCCGGACGTTGAGAAAGTTCACATGCAACGCCGGTCGGCGACTCGCATCGTCACCTCAACCTTGGGATGATATCTTCATTTTATCCAACACTGCTTGCAAAGTCACCCTTGACACATCAAAACTTCTCTGCGAGCTAAGCAACGTAGGATTGCTGGGAAAGTGAATCAAACTAGGCTTATGAGAGCTCTCCATTCCGTCAAGGTAATCGGACGCATAGCTGGGATCTTACTCTGCGTGTCGGTCCCGTCCGGGGTCAAACTTCAGGCTGGGGGCACGGTGGCCGCTTGGGGTTACTTTTACGACATGACGTTCGGGGTTGAAAGATCGCGCGAAATGCATGTTCCTGCCGGGCTCTCGAACGTGATTGCCATTGCAGCGGGTAGCCAGCACGCACTCGCGCTCCGAGCAGACGGAACGGTGGCCGCTTGGGGAGATCCCAACTTCGGCAACACGAACGTTCCCTCCGGACTGACCAACGTGATTGCACTCGCGGGGGGCTATTGGCACTCGCTGGCACTTTTGAGCGATGGAGGTGTCGTGATGTGGGGATTCACCAATTCTATTCCAGCCTCTCCGCCCGGTCTGTCCAACGTGGTGGCGATTGCCGCCGGTTTCTTCTACAATATCATTCTTCGTCAGGACGGCACAGTGGTCGCTTGGGGAGATGCGTCCTCGCCGACCAATGTTCCCTCCGATTTGACAAACGTTGTCGCCATTGCTGGTGGCTACAATCATTGTCTTGCGCTAAAGGCGGACGGCACACTAGTCACCTGGGGGATTTATCCAACAAATGAGCCGCCCGACCTTACAGACGTGATTTCAGTCGAGTGTCGTCCAAAGCGCAGCCTCGCCCTGCATGCCAATGGAACCGTCAACTCGTGGGGTGATGACTATTTCTACGTTTCGGGACCAACGAACGTGCCATCCAACTTGACCAATGTCGTAGCGATATCGGACGGGGGCACTCATGGTTTGGCGCTGAAGAGCGACGGAACGGCCATTGCTTGGGGTTCGTATAAGAGTTTTAACTACACGTGGCCTCCCTTTGTGGCTAATTATGCGGCGTATACACCCGCCGGTTTAAGCAACGTGATCGCAATTGCAGCAGGTGAGGATTTCGACGTGGCTTTGATCGGGGACAGCCCGCCACGGTTGTCTGAGCGGTTGATTAATCCAACGATTTCATCGAACACTTTTCAGGTCTCTCTGTGCACTCAAATGGGGAGAGTTTACCGACTGGAGTACAAGAGTTCCTTGGACGAGACGAATTGGACAGCCTTCCCGCTTGTTGTTGGGACTGGAGAGACACTTCTACTAACTGACACTACGGTGATGGACGCACAAAGATTTTACCGTGTTCGTCGGTGGTAAAACACGCGCTCTTCCAAGCCTAGTTCTTCAACTTCCCCTCCAGAATTTCCCCCACCAAGGCCGGGTTCGCCTTGCCCTTGCTCAGTTTCATCACCTGGCCTTTGAGGAAATTCAGCGCGGCGACTTTGCCGGCTTTGAAATCCGCCGCCGGACCGGGATTGGCGGCGATGGCCTCGTCGCAGAATTTTTCAATCGCGCCGGTGTCGCTGACTTGAGCAAGGCCGCGTTCCTGAACGATGGCCGCCGGAGATTTGCCGGTGTCGAACATCTCTGCGAAGACCTGCTGGGCGGCGGAACTGCTGATCGTTTTGTTCTCCACCAAACCGATGAGTTCAAGCAGGGCGTCCGGCGGAAATTTCAATTCCTTAATAGTAGCAGCCGACGTGAGGAGGCTCTGATCGTTTCCCGCTTCTTCAGTTAGAGCCTCGTTACCTCGGCTGCTACTTTCCGAGAGTTTCGCCTGCAAATTGTTGATGACCCAGTTCGCCACCGCCTTCGGATTCTTCGCCCGTTTCGCAATGCCCTCAAAGTAGTTTCCCAGCTCGACGTTGCTCTTGAATACTCCCGCGTCGCCCGCCGGCAACTGATAATCGCGCATGAAGCGTTGTTTCCGTGCGGCAGGCAGCTCGACCACGCGCGACTTTACCTCCGCTAGCCACGCGTCATCCGGCGCGAGCGGCATTAGGTCGGGATCGGGAAAATAGCGATAGTCATGCGCGTCCTCTTTCGTGCGCATCTGTTCGGTGATGCCGGTCACGTCGTCCCAGCGCCGTGTGGATTGAATTAGTTTCTCCCCACGCTTCACCGCCTCGATCTGCCGCGGGATTTCGAATTCCAGCGCGCGGCGCACGCCGGAGAAGCTGTTCATGTTCTTGATCTCGATCTTCGCGCCGAGTTCCTTCGTGCCCTTGGGCCGGACGCTTACGTTCACGTCGCAACGCACCATGCCCTTTTCCATGTCGCAATCGCTCACGCCGCCTTGCACGAGGATCTCCTTGAGCGCGTTGAGATATTCATAGGCCATGTCCGCGCTGGTGATGTCCGGTTCGGAAACAATTTCCATGAGCGGCACGCCGGCGCGATTGAAGTCCACGCCGCTGTTCCGTTCGAAATGCGTGCTCTTGCCCACGTCCTCTTCCAGGTGCGCCCGGGTGATGCGCACTTTGGACGTGCCGCTGCCGAACTCAAACTCCACGAAGCCATTTGCCGTGGACGGCTTGTCGTATTGCGTGAGCTGGTAATTCTTCGGCATGTCCGGATAGAAATAACTTTTCCGGTCGAACTTCGCGAAGCGGGGAATCTCGCAGTTCAGCAGGTAACCGGTCAGCACGGTGAGACGCAGCGCTTCTTCATTCGGCACGGGCAATACGCCGGGCAGTCCGAGGCAGACCGGGCAAACGTTCGTGTTCGGCTCGGCGCCAAAAGCATTCGCGCAACCGCACCACATTTTTGACTTCGTCTTGAGCTGGACGTGCGTTTCCAGACCGATGACCGCTTCGTATTCCATAGGGCGGGGAGAGTTTAACCACGGATGACACGGATGAACACGGATTTTTCATTGGGCAGCCGTTGCGATTTCCGGCTAAATTCCCGGCGCGGGTTTGCTGGTCGCGACAAATGTCCGCCAGCCGGGTATATGAAAATTGCATTCACACCAGCGGTTTATGAACACGCCGCCCGGTTCGTCGGGCGGACACCTTGGGAGGTTTCACGCGATCTGGAACTCATGTTCGAGGGGCATCGCCGCGCTTACCTGGAATATCGCCATCAAGTCATCGTCGTCGGCATTGACATCTACAATCTTGAAGCCGAAGCCTACGGCTCAAAAATCGAACCGTGCGAAGGCGACGCCATCCCTGCGATCCATAAACCTCTGCTCTCGACGATGGAGGAAGGCTTGGCGCTGAAGCCGTTTGATCCGCAGCGCGACGGGCGCATTGCCATGTCCATCGCCGTGGCGCAACGGTTGAAGCGCGAATTTCCGCAAGCCGACGTGCGCATCCCGGTGGCCGGACCGTTCTCGATCGCTTTCAACCTGCGTGGCATCACGGCACTTTGCGAAGACTCCGCGTTGCGGCCGGAGGACACGGCGAAGTTGCTCATGCACCTCGCGGAAAACCAAGCTGTGTTGTGCCGTGCCGTCGCGGCGGCCGGATTGGATGTGGCGTTCTTTGAGTCTGCCGCCGCGCCGCCGATTCTTTCGCCCCGGCAGTTCCGCGAACTGGAATTGCCCGCGTTGAAACGCATTCTGCAACTCGCCGCCGATTGCGTCGGGCACGCTGTGCCGTGCATCATGGGGGGAAATACGTTTCCGATTCTCGATGAGTTGCTTTCCACCGGCACGAGTTTCCTTGTGTGCAACGTGGAAACCAACCAGGCCGCGTTCGTTGAACGCGTCTGGCGCACGCATCCGCACGTGAAGATTCGCGTAAACCTCGATCCCGGTATCGTTGCCTGCCGCGATCCCGAGCGCATCTACCGTGCGATTGACCGGTTGCTGGAAATAGTCGGTGACCGAACGAATTGCGTCATGGGCAGCGGCGCGTTGCCCTTTGAAACGCCGCCGGAAAATGTCCGGCTGATCCGCGACTATCTGGCGAAGTAGCTTTGCTGGCTGTTTCGTGGGCGCATGGAATGCACCAATGGCGAACGGAACACCAGCCGGATTTTCCCCAAAGCCCGGTCTTTCAAATTGCCATTGCCTCAGGTAACAATCCCGCGTCATGCGCATTCTCGTCGCCGAAGACAGCGGCAAAGTTGCCGAACATATCCGCCAGGGTCTGGCAGCGGAGGGTTATGCGGTGGACGTGGCGGCGGACGGTGATGAAGCGCTCTGGCTGGCGCAGTCGAATCCGTACGACGCGCTGGTGCTGGACGTCATGATGCCCGCCGCTGACGGCTTTACCGTTGTGCGCCAACTGCGTCGCAAAAAAATCACGACGCCGGTGCTCTTTCTGACTTCGCGGGCCGAGGTGGAAGATCGCGTGCGCGGATTGGACGCGGGCGGCGACGATTATCTGACCAAGCCGTTCTCGATGGCCGAATTGCTGGCGCGCTTGCGGGCGTTGCTGCGGCGGCAACGGCCCCAAGCGAGCAATGTCGTGCGGGTCGCGGATCTGGAACTCGATTTGGTGGCGCACCACGCGACGCGCGCGGGGGAGCGGATCGAACTGACCCGCCGCGAGTTTGCACTGCTGGAATTTCTGATGAGCGCCTCGCCCAAGGCGGTGAGCAAGGCGGCGATCATCGAACATGTCTGGGACCAGCATTTCGATTCGCAAACCAACGTGGTGAACGTTTACATCAAGATGCTGCGGACCAAGATTGACCGGCCGGGCTGGCGACCGTTGCTGCACACGGTGCGTGGGGTGGGCTTCGTATTGCGGGAGGAGTGGACGTGAAATCGTTGCGCGCGCGACTGACCGTGTGGTTTGCGTCCGGCCTGGTGCTGGTGCTGGTAGTGTTCGTTGTCTTCACCTACCGATTGCTGGACGCGGAGTTGCGTCAGAAAAGCTGGCAGCGCGATTATCCGAATCATCCGGATTGGAAGCTGCACGGCAGTTACTCGGACGCGGAGGTCAAGGACATCATGGGCGAACTGGTGGAGACCTCGCTGTTGTACGGCATTCCGCTGGCGTTGGCGACGCTGCTGCTCGGCTACTGGCTGGCGCGGAAATCGGTGAAGCCCATTGCCGCCGTGAACCGGCAGTTGCAGGTCATCCGGGCGCAGAACCTCTCACAACGCATCCAACTGCCGGAGCCGGACGAGGAATTCCGCGATCTGGTCCGCTACATCAACGAATTGCTGGCGCGTTTGGAAAAATCATTCAACGACATGAGCGAATATGCGGCGAAGGTGGCCCATGAACTCCGCACGCCGCTGGCCATCCTGCGGCTCAAGGTGGAACAAGCCGGGCCGCAGTTGCCGCCGGACCTCGCCGAGGAATTACAGGCGGAACTGCATCAACTTTCGCACGTGGTGGACCAGTCCCTCCTGATTGCAAAAGCCGAGCAGGGCCGGTTGGTGCTGGCGCCGCGCGCGTTCGATCTCGCCGCGCTCGTGGCCGAAGTGGCGGAGGATTTTTCCCTGCTGGCGCGCGAGGAGCATCGCCGGTTGAAACTGAGCAACCAGCCGCCGCAACGCGTCCACGCGGACCCGAAGTATGCGAAGCAGATGATTCACACCCTGCTGGAGAACGCGCTCAAGCACGGCCAGGGAGAAATCCGCGTCCACCTGCGCGGCGCGAGCGGTTTCACCGTGTTGACGATTTCGAACCGGCTGCGCGCCCGCTCGCCGGATCAGAAGGAGTCGCTGGGGTTGGGCCTCCGGGTCGTGAGCAGTCTGCTGGGTCTGCAACCAGCCCTCAAGTTCCGGCAGCGCTCCCACGCCGGTTGCTACGCGATACGGCTCGCGTTTCCCGCGCCCACAACTTCCGACGCAGAACCATCGCGCCCTTCAGCGAACGAATCGCACGATCCGCAGATCCTTGGAGCCAGGCCGACCGGGCGCTGACCGTTTCTTGCGGGTCCGCCAACAATCAGGCCCGGATTTCTAAGTCTTTTTTAATCTTCCCTCGCAGCAACTTTTAATTCGCGACTGCGATACTGTGTTCGTTGAAACCCGACGTGTCGCCCAGTTGATCGCATCAATGATGTGAAACGCATGTTCCGATTGATTTCCGTCTCGGGCCTTTGCCTCCTGTTCTGTCTTCAGGCTCAAGCCGTCACCAATTTTTTCTTCACCGGCTCGCAAACCGCGACGGTCGTGAGTTCAAACGCCAATGTCGTCACCTTTCAGAGCGGTGATTACCAGTTCACGTATTCCGTGGACGGGTATTGGGCGCCGTGCAGCGGCTGCACCTCGACCGGACGATTCTTCAGCGTGTTTTGGCCGACGGGCGTGCAGGCCCAGGCCATTACCGCCGGAACCTTGGTCGGCAAGGGCGCAAACATCACCATCACGCGCACGGACGGAAAGTTGTTCGACCTCTGGACCTTCACCGGAAAACTGCTCGCCAATACATCGCCCCCGGGAGGCGCGTTCGAGATCATGCCGCTCCTCGACGGCGAGGATGCCCTCAATGATCCTTTGATGTTCGATTGCAGCGGGTCGGCGGGACTGAGCTTCCCGCATTCGCCCCGGTTGGCCGGTTACGACACCTACAAGATTCATCTGTGGGTGGACTGGGCGCTGACGGCGTTGACCTTGATTGACACGAACCCGGCCGCACCGCCTCCCAGTTTCACGATCAACACCAGCGTTTCGCCCGTCGGTGCAGGGACGACCGGCGGCGGCGGAGTTTACAGCAACGGCGCGAGCGTAACGGTCACAGCGACGGCGAACAGCGGCTTTGTGTTTGTGGACTGGACGGAAGGCGGAGCGCCCGTGAGCGCATCCCCGAGCTACAACTTCACCGCCACGGCGAGCCGTTCGCTCGTGGCAAACTTCGTGACGAATTCCGCGCCGCTGGCGTTTGGCAGCGACTTCTTCCAACTCGCCGGCCAGCCACTGGCCATCAACATCGCGGATTTGATGTGGAATGATTACGATCCCGACGGCGATCCCATCACGTTCGTCGGAGTTGGCGCGACAACCAATGGCCTCCCGCTTTCGACCAACGCGACCCAAATCCTCGTTCCCGCCAATGCCGCCGCTGACGCGTTCAGTTACACCATCGCCGACAGTTACGGTGCGACCGCCACGGGGATGGCGACGATTTCCATCATCACGAACGTCACGAGTCAGGCGATGTGGCTCGATGCCAACGTGCCGGGAACAGTAAGCGCACTCTTCGCCGGCGTGCCGTGGTATTTCTACGAGTGCCAGCGCGCGACGAATGCCGGGTTCGCCGGTACGCTGCAAACCTGGCCGGTGCAAGCGTGGGCGGACGGCTCGATTTACGTCTGGGACGATTTTGCCGACCTCACAAACCAGCCGCCGCAGGCGTTTTACCGGCTGCGTTATTCGCCGTAACCAAAAACAACCTCAAGCCTCAAACATCTTATGAACAAGGAATCATCCCGCATCTTGACTGCCAGCATCCTGTTGCTGGGCGTGTTGCTCTCTCGCGGCACAGCGCACGCTGCCAACAATCAAGTTCTCGGCTGGAACAACCTCGGCATGCATTGCATGGACTCCGATTACTCCGTGTTCAGCATCCTGCCGCCGTATAACACGATCAACGCGCAACTCATCGTCAGCGGCAAGTTGGTGACCAATGGCAGTGGTTACACCATCACTTATCAGTCCGTGGCCGACCCGGACGGCTCGATCAATAAAACCTCCGCCGGCAAGGGCAACTGGCTGCGATACACGCCGTTGCTCTACGGCGCGGTAGCGGCGGATCAGGGGTTGCCATTTCCCGGACCGGATTCGTTCTGGATGCCGGGCACGAACAACACGCCGCAAGGGATGTTGTTCGATGCCGGCCCTGACTGGTTTTACGCCTACGGCATTCCCATCACACCCTACGATGACGCGGGAAAAAGGAATCCGTACCCAATGATGCGAATCATCGCGCGCAACGGTGGCGGCACGGCCATCGCGACCAACGACATCGTGCTGCCAGTCTCCGACGAAATGGATTGCCGCGCGTGCCACGCTTCGGGGACGCAAGCGGCGGCGCAACCGGCAGCGGGCTGGGTTTGGAGCGACAACCCGGAACGCGATTTTCGGTTGAACATCCTGCGGCTGCACGACGAAAAGAATTTCGCCGGGCATCATGATGTTTATGTCACCGCCCTGGCCTCGAATAAATTCAATCCCCAAGGTTTGTATCGCGGCGTGGTGGCCGACGGCCAACCGGTCTTGTGCGCCGTGTGTCACGCGTCCGAGGCGCTGGCGACGCACAGCTTCAGCAACATCCCGCCGCTCACTGCGTCGGTTCACATGAAACACGCGACCGTGGTTGATCCCGATCTCAACCTGACGCTTGATCACTCCGATCATCGCGCCGCGTGCTACCGTTGCCATCCCGGTTCGGCTACGAAATGTCTGCGCGGCGCGATGGGTGGCGCGATTGCCGCGGACGGCACGATGGCGATGCAATGTCAGAGCTGCCACGGCAACATGAGCCAGGTCGGCAGGGCGAATCGCACCGGCTGGCTGGAGGAGCCGAATTGCCAGCAATGCCACACCGGCACGGCGACGAGCAACAACGGACAGATTCGCTACAACACCTGTTTCACCGATACAAACTGGACTCCGCGCGTGGCGGTAAATCAAACGTTCGCCACCAAGTCGAACACTCCCGCGCCTAACATTTCGCTCTATCGCTTCTCCACTGGCCACGGCGGTCTGCAATGTTCCGCCTGCCACGGCTCGACCCACGCTGAGTTTCCCGCCACGCACAAGAACGACAACGTGCGCAACGAAAAAATCCAGGGCCACGCCGGGGTGATGGTGGAATGCACAGCCTGTCACGTGACCATGAGCGCGAGTAGTTCCACCTACAACAATGGCCCGCACGGCATGCATCCCATCGGGCCGAATTGGGTCAGGGACCACCATGATGTCATCGACGAAAATGAGACCGACCAGTGTCGCACGTGTCATGGACTGGATTACCGTGGCACGCCCCTGTCACGCATCCAAAGCACCAACATCATCACCGTGAACCGCGACGGGACGATCATCAACTTTCCGACGTTCAAGGGCGCCGAAGTTGGCTGTTACAACTGCCACAACGGCCCGACGCACAGCAGCGCTAACACGGACGCAAACCCAACGGTCGTCAACATCACGAACAACACGCTGAATAACGTATCGCTTTCCTTCGCGTTGCCGGTCGGCGGTGTGGGGGCAATGGCACGCGTGATTTCGCAACCCGCCCACGGCTCGGTCGGTTTGAGCAACAACTTGGCGACATATTTTCCCGAAGCCGGATTTGTCGGCACCGACACGTTCACGTTCGCTGCGTGGAATGGCTCCAAGAATTCAACGCTTGCGACCGGGACGGTTGCCGTGGCGCAAGGGCCGTTTGACCTGACCGCAAGGCCGCTTGTTCCGACCAATTATCCGGCAATGTGGGCAGCTCCGTTTGGCATTTGGCCTTCGCTCAGCAACATCGTCGGCCCAGTCACGTTTGATTGGGATTTCGGTGACGCGTCGCCGCACAGCACCAATCAATTCACCACGCACGCCTACGCCAACGCTGGCAATTACGCGTGGTCGGTGGTTTCGCGGCTCGTGACGAACGGCATTACCGTCCAAAGCGCGACCAATTCGGGCATTATCGCAATCGGGGCTTTTGAGACGGTGGCAGCGGCGCATTCCGGTGGCTCCGTTGTGCTGTCGTGGCCTCAATTTCCCGGCGACGCTTTGCTCGAAGAATCTCCTTCTATGGGCGCGGACGCAAACTGGACCGTATGCACGAACGTCGTCGCGACTGGTGGCGGCAAGGTTTCTGTCACCGTACGCAGCACAGAGATGCAGTTTTACCGTCTGCGGAAGCTTTAATGGGTGGTTTTTTCCGAGAAAGGCGGATTTTTCCGCATCTCCAGGCCCGGACGTAACCACTACAACGCGTCCTTTCGAGCATTTGCCGGCCAAAAACCGATCAACCTTCCCCGTAAAATTGCCCGAAGTGCCCCACTGCCAACAAGCTCGAACACCGGCCCGGTCAAAAAACGCTTGCATTTGGCGGGAAACCAGTCATTCTCGACCCGTCTGATAGATAGCTTGTCGCTTCCACGGCATGGTAAATCGCAAGTGAACTTGGTTCAGTGATGATTTGAAACCCGGCAGTCGGGAACAGTCTGGAGAAAACAAGGTAAATCTAGGACAGCAGAAGATCACATGAGCACAAAACTGTTTGTGGGAAACCTTTCCTACAACACCACAGAAAACGACCTTCAGGACGCGTTTGCTGCCCACGGCAGCGTCGTGGAGGCTATCCTGATGATGGACCGCATGAGCGGCCGCTCGCGCGGCTTCGGGTTCGTCACCATGGCATCCCCTGACGAGGCACAGAAAGCCATTGAGGCCATGAACGGTGCCCAGTTGGATGGTCGCCCCTTGACAGTCAACGTCGCACGTCCGCGGGAAGATCGTCCGCCGGGCGGTGGTCGCCGTGAATACCGCGGCGGTGGCGGCGGTGGCGGCGGTGGCGGCGGTCGCGGTCAGTATTGAGTCACCAAGACATTTTTTGCGTGGCGGGGTCCGGGCAACCGAACCCCGCCTCTATTTTTTAGCCGGTTCGGCGCGGTCGGATACGGCTCGCTTGATCGCTCGCCGTCGAGGAGTTCGATTCTGCCCTGCCGCCGGCTCGCTGGCTGAATTAACGGCTTGAACAAATCCCGCTCACGTTTACCCTGCCGGCACCTTAACGTAGAACGACTGATCACATGAATTCCGGAAAAATCGTGGTATGCGGCGCAGGTGGTTTCATCGGCGGACATCTCATCGCCGACCTTTTGCGGCAGGGGCATCGGGATCTTCGCGCGGTGGACATCAAGCCGTTCGACGAATGGTATCAGCGGTTTCCGGAGGTGGAGAACCTCCAGTTGGATTTGCAGGGCAAGGAGGCGTGCGAACAGGCGACCCGCGGGGCCGAGCAGGTTTACAACCATGCGGCGGACATGGGCGGCATGGGTTTCATCGAGAACAACCGTTGCCTGTGCATGTTGTCCGTGCTGATCAACACGCATCTGTTGATGGCGGCAAAAAAGTTCGGCGTGAAAAAGTATTTCTACGCCTCGTCGGCCTGCGTGTACAACGCTGACAAGCAGCGCGACCCCAACGTCACCGCGCTCAAGGAAGCCGACGCTTATCCCGCAATGCCCGAGGACGGCTACGGCTGGGAAAAGCTGTTCAGCGAGCGCATGTGCCGGCATTTCCGCGAAGACTTTGGCCTCTGGACCCGCGTGGCCCGCTATCACAACGTTTACGGCCCGCACGGCACTTGGGACGGCGGGCGCGAGAAGGCGCCGGCGGCGATTTGCCGCAAGGTCATCCAGGCGAAGCTGTCCGGTAAACTGGAAATCGAAATCTGGGGCGACGGTCACCAGACCCGCAGCTTCATGTACATTGACGATTGTTTGAAGGGCACGCAGACGCTCATGCACAGCAACGTCATCGAGCCTTTGAACATCGGCAGCAACGAGCTGGTGAGCATCAATCAACTCGTGGACATCGTTGAAGGCATTGCCGGCGTGAAACTCCAGCGCCGTTACGATTTGAACGCGCCCAAAGGAGTGGCCGGTCGCAATAGCGACAATACGCTCATCGAAAAATATTTTGGCTGGGAACCGGGCACGCGGCTGAAGGCTGGGCTCGAAAAGACCTACGCCTGGATTTTCGACGAAATCAAGCGCAACGCCCGGAGCCGTTAAACGGCGATTCATTCAAGAAATGCCCGGTTTGGGATGTTCGATTGGGACTTTCACCTGAAGGTTTGATCGGGCGATCCGGTTTTGGCGGTTCGAGTGGTGCAGAAGCGACCGCGAAAAATAGAATGAATGTTTGCTCGATTTCGATGTCCAACGGTCATTAATCTGGAAACTGCCCTGGGCGGAAAGGTGCCATTGGAGACGTAAGGGGCAGCGGCAGTGAAAGCGTGCGTATGCAAGAGCGAACTGAACACCAAAAGTTGAATCAGTTGTTGACGGGCGTGCGGCGGCAACTGTTTTTCAAGTCACTTCAATCCCATCTCATCCTGGCGGCGGTGGTGGTTGTACCGGTGGCCGCCTTGCTGGTCGCGGCCAGTCAGCGCTGGTATCACGCCAAAGGAATCCTGCCAATCGTTCTGTGCGCCACAGGTGTCGTCATCGCCTTTGCCGTGATCAAGGCCTGGCTGGGGCTGGGCGAAAAAGTATCCTCTGCGCTGGCGCTGGACGATCGGGCACATCTCAAAGACCGCATCAGCAGTGCCTACGAATTCTCGGCCCAAGGCGAGTTGGATGAAGCCACGCAAGTCCAGGTGCGCGACGCGATTCGTCACGCGGAATCGGTTGATCTCAAACAGGTTTTCCAGTTCCGATGGCCGAAGTTTGCCCGATGGCTTCCCGTGGCCGCCATTTTGCTGGTGTTCAGCTTTCTCGTCCCGCCGATTTCCGCTCCGGCCTTGACCAAAACCGACCCGCTCAAGCGCGCGCAACTTGAACAACTGAAGGACTTGCAGCAGGAACTCAAGGAGCAGGAACAACAGGACCCGGAAGTGCAGGAAGTTCTCAAGCAGTTGGAACGGATTCACAAACAGTTCGAACAGGGCGAAATCTCCGAACGCGAAGTCATGCTGCAACTCGGACGGCTCGACGAAAACCTGCGGCAAAAGGCGATGCAAATGGGCGTCGAGAATCTTGAAGCCGAGATGAACACCATCGTGCCGCACCTCGCCAGCGCCGCCGCCACGATGGAAGCCGCCGCCGCGCTCAAGGAAAACAAAATGGAAAAGGCGGCGGAAGAATTGAAGAAACTCGCGGACAAGGTCAAACAGAACAAGCTCGACCCGAAAGAACAACGGGAACTGGCGGTGAAGTTCGGCGTCGTTTCATCGAAACTGGGCGGCAAGAAAGACGGATCGTTCGGCGGCGATTTTGGCCAGGCCTCCGAGGCGCTGGAAAAATCGGATTCCAAGGCGTTTGAATCAGCGTGCAAATCCATGTGCAACAAGCTTGGGTTGTTGAAAAAATGCCAGGGCATGAAGGCGTGCAGCAACAAGCTGGGCCTGTGCAAGTCCTGCCTCGGCCAGTGCGACTCGAAGGAACTCGGGTTCAAGCTTGGAGCGAAGACCCAGAGCAAAGGCAAAGGCGGTTTGAAGGCGGGCACGGCGGCTTCCGGCGACCCGTTCGGCGACCCGAATCGTCTCGCGGACAGTTACAAGAAAATGCTCCGGGTTTCCGGCGAGGCCGGCGCCGGCCCGGTGGAATCTGAAACCGAACAAACCGAAGGGCAGATGTCCGAAAGCCAGGTAAATTTGAAGCAGGTTCACGCGAGTTACGCATCGGCGGCGGAGGAGGTCATCGAGAAGGAAGACATTCCCCTCAGCCACCGTTATCACGTGAAAAGGTATTTCCAATCCATCCGGCCGCCGGAATAGCGCGAAACTAATTCGCGCCAGCCTTGTTAAATTAATCAGGTATGACCACTGCCACTGCCACCCCCGCGCCGAGTGCGTCCACATTCGAGCGTGACGCCGCCCAATTCGTCGAGGCGTTTCGTAAAATCCACAAGGAAATCTCCACCGTCATCGTCGGCCACGACCGGTTGATCGAGGACGTGCTCACTGGACTGTTCGCCGGTGGCCACGTGCTGCTCGAAGGCGTGCCCGGCATCGGCAAGACCATGCTCGTGAGCACGCTCGCCAGCTCGGTGGACTGCCAGTTCTCGCGCATTCAATTCACGCCCGACCTCATGCCCTCGGACATCATCGGCACGCGCGTTGTTGTCGAGGATGTCGCGGGGAAAAAATCCTTTGCGTTCCAAAAAGGTCCGGTGTTCACGCAAACGCTGCTCGCCGATGAAATCAACCGCGCCACGCCGAAAACGCAATCCGCATTGCTCGAAGCCATGCAGGAAAAAACGGTGACCGTTGCCGGCGAACGCCACGCGCTCAAGCCGCCGTTTTTCGTGCTGGCCACGCAAAACCCGCTCGAAATGGAAGGCACGTATCCGTTGCCCGAAGCGCAACTCGACCGGTTTCTGTTCAAGCTCATGGTTGGATTTCCGCCGCTGGAAGACTTGATCGAAGTCTCGCGCCGCACGACCAAACGCGAGATGAACCGCGCCAAACCCGTTCTCCACGCGGACGAAGTGGTTCGCTTGGCGGGGACGGTGCGCGACGTGCCGATTGCCGCGCATGTTGAGAAATATGCCGCGCGCCTGCTGCTCGCGTCGCATCCGAACAGCGCGCAAGCTACGCCGATGGTCAACCAATTCGTGAAGTACGGCGGCAGCCCGCGCGGGATGCAGGCGATGGTGCTCGGCGGCAAGGTCCGCGCGCTGCTCGATGGCCGCTACAACGTTTCCGTGGAGGATGTTCAGCAGGTCGCCAAGCCCGCGCTGCGGCACCGCATCATTTTGAACTTCGAAGGCGAAGCCGAGGAAGTGAAGACGGACGCGATCATGCAGGAGATCATCGAAAAAACAACGGTGGAAGCAGAATGAAGCACCAAGCACTCAGCGCCATACTGCGGAGAAATTCCAAGCTCCAATCATCAAATTTGCGCAGACAACGTTACGCGCTTGGAAATTGGAGCTTCTCTGGAGCTTGGCGCTTGGTGCCTGGTGTTTGATCCCATGCCCGCCGTTCTCCCAGCGCCGGCTCTCCCGCTCGATGATCGCACCGCGCCGCTGTTCAACGACGACTTCCTCGAAACGCTCGAATACCTCCACATCATCGCGCGCAAGATTCTCTCCGGCCAGTTGAAGGCCGAGCGCCGCAGCCGCCAGAAGGGTGTGAGCGTCGAATTCGCCGACCATCGCCCGTACTCACCCGGCGACGATTTCCGATTCATTGACTGGAACGTCTTCCTTCGCACCGACAACCTCTTCTTGAAGCTCTTCGAGGAGGAGGAAGACCTTTATATCTACCTCTTGCTCGATTGCTCCGGCTCGGTGGATTTCGGGATGCCCTACAAGTTTCATTACTTGCGCCGGCTTGCCGCGGCCATTGGCTATCTTGGCTTGGCGGGGCTGGACCGGGTGTTTGTTGTCCCGTTCAGCTCGACGTTGCCGAAGGGCGCGGCCAGCGTTTGCAGCCTGCGCGGCAAGGGGAAAATCTTCCGGCTGCTGCATTTTCTGGAGAATCAAAAAGCATCCGGCCCGACGAATCTAAGCGCTTGCATGAAGGCGTTCGCCGGCAGCAAGCGCAAACGCGGCCTGGCGGTGGTGCTCTCGGATTTTTATGACGAGAACACCATCGCGGGACTGAACGCGCTTCGCTATCAAAAATTCGAGGTCTTCGTCGTCCATTGCATTTCGCCCCAGGAATCCGATCCGGCATTGCTGGGCGATTTGCGTTTGCAGGACACCGAAACCGACCGCTTCCGCGAAGTCACGTTGACGGAAGGCTTGCTGCGAAGATATCGCGAGACGTTTCAGGATTATTGCGCGGGGCTGGAGCGATTTTGTCGCAAGAACGAAATCGGTTACGTGCGTAGTTCCACCGCCACGCCGTTTCAGGACGTCATCATCCAGATGTTGCGCCGTGAAAAGTTTCTGCAATAGCACTGCCGAATCCACGATCTGCGATTTACGATTTACGCACGCTGCTCCGGGCGGCGAGCAACTCGTAAATCGCAAATCGGGAATCGTAAATCCCCAATGACCTTCGCCGCCCCCCTCGCGCTGGCGTTCCTCGGCCTGTTTGTGCCGGTGATCCTGTTCTACCTCCTCAAGCAGCGCCGCCGCCGCGTCGAGGTTTCGACGCTGATGTTTTGGGAAAAGATCCTCCGGGACGAACAAACCGTCACCTCGATCACCCGGCTCAAGAAAATCCTCTCCCTCCTGTTGCAGTTGCTCTTCCTCGCGCTCCTCGCTTTTGCCGTCGCCCGTCCGTTGTTTTCGGGGAAGCTCACGGGGGCGCGGCGTGTGGTGTTATTGCTCGACAACTCCGCCAGCATGTTGGTCAACGAAAGCGGCAAGCCGCGCTTCGATCTGGCCCGGCAAAAAGCCCTGGGCGTTGTGCGCGGATTGGCCCAGGGCGATTCACTCATGCTCGTCGCCGTCGCCGGCGAGCCCGATGTGGTTCACCCGTTCACCGACAGCAAAAAGGATTTGCAGGAGGCCATCGAAAAACTGCGGCCCACGCACGCCGAAACGGATTTCAAGCAAGCCCTCAAATTCATCGAGCAACTGCCGCCTGACTTGCGCGAGACGCATGTTTACCTTGTCACGGACGGCGCATTCGCGGCGCTGGACTTTAAGCCGCCCGTCCGCACGCAGTTCGCCTACCTTCCCATTGGCAAGGAAACGGACAATCTCGGCATCGCGTCGTTTCAAGTGCGCCCCTTGCCGTTTTCCGCGCGCGATTTTCAGATTCACATCGAGGTTGTGAACCACACGGCCAAGGAGCAGAAGGCGCCGCTCGAACTTCGCATCAACGGCCGGCTCGCCGACGCGTTCGAGTTCACCATTCCCCCGGGCAAGACGGTCACCCGCACGCTCCGGCAGTTCAGCGATTCCGGCGGCGAGATCGAAGCCGTGCTGGATGTGAAGGACGCGTTCGCGCTCGACAATCGGGCTTACGCCACACTGCCCAAGCCCGCGCCGATCAAGGTGCGGCTCGTCACGCCGGGCAATGTCTTCCTGGAACGCGCGCTGGCCACCGACGATGAAGTGGACTTGCAGGTTGTCGCCCCCGACAAGTATTCCGAATCCGATCCGGCCGCGGTCACGATTTTCTCGGGCTGGCATCCGCCCAAAACCCCGCCGGGGAATTCCGTGTTCATCGGCGCGTGGCCCGGAGACCTGGGCCTGCAACGGCGCGACGAGCTTTCCAAGCCGCTGTTCACCGAGTGGCAACGCGACCACCCGGTGAACCGCCATCTCGCGTTGCAGAACGTGAGCATCGAGAAAGCCGCCGGCGTCTCGCCCAACCCGAACTTCCAAAAACTCGCCGCCTCCTTCGGCGATCCATTGGTGCTGCTGTCCGAAAACGAGCAAAGGAAGGTCCTCGTCGTGACCTTTGACACCACCACCACCGACCTGCCTTTGCGCGTGGCGTTTCCCATCATGATGGCGAACGCCATTCGTTATTTGAGCGAAGCCCGGACGGGCGAGCGCTGGCAAAGTCCGGCGGTCGGTTCGATTCTCACGCCGGCGGACCTGGCAAAATATCTCGCGGCCACGGACGCCACGAACTCGCTGCGCACGGTGGTTGATCCGGACGGCGGCAAGATTTCCGTCGTCGCCGAGGGCGCGCTCGTGCCGGTGACGCAGGCCGGGTTTTATCGCGGCGAACTGGCGTCGGGCGAAACCGTTCCGCTTTTCGCTGCGAGTTTGGCCAGCCCGGTTGAATCCCAAATCAAGCCTTCGAAAACAATGCCCTTGCGCTCGAAGGAACCGCTCGCGGAAATCAAGAGTGGTTTGCGGCTCGGCTTCGAGCCGTGGTTCCTGCTGGCATTTGCGGGGCTGGTTTTGTCCGTGACCGAATGGGTGTTGTTTCATCGCCGGGTGATTGAATGATGCGAATTGATTTTGAAAATCCGTGGCTGCTGACCCTGGCAGTTGCTGTGCCGATCGTGCTGATCGTACTGCGGTTCACGCTGGTGGACAGCCCGCGCGTGCAGTTCGCGCTGTCGGCGTTGACGCGTTGCGCGATTCTTTTGCTGCTGGTGCTGGGGTTGGGGAGTTTGCTCTGGGTGTCCAAAAGCGAAAAACTGTCCCTGCTCATGCTGGCCGATTTGTCGGAAAGCGTGGCGGAATCCGCGCCCGCCCAGGCGAGCAATTACTGGAATCAAATCAAAGCGAATCTCTCCTCCACGCGGCAGGCCAGCCTCGTCGCTTTTGCGGCGACCAACGAAACGGTGGCGACGTGGACGAGTGCGCCCAATCCGCCCGCGCCGGTCAAAAAGCCCGGTTCGGCGGGCGAAACCGCCATCGAACGCGCCCTGGTCACCGGTTGGGCCACCATGCCGCCGGATTCCATCAACCGCATCGTTGTGTTAAGCGACGGCAATGAAACGGTCGGCAGCGCGCTTTCCGCCGCGAAGCGCGCCGCGGCGCATGGTTGCAAGGTTTTCACCGTTCCCTACCGGACCGATCCGAAGGACGAAGTGTTGCTTGAGGATTTGATCGTCCCGAGCGAAGTCAAGAAAGGCGCGAGTTTCGCCGTTGCCGCCGTGGCGCACGCGACGACCAACAACAGCGCGACCTTCACGCTGTACCGCGATGGTTTCAAGATTGATGAAAAGCAAATCGAACTGAAGCCTGGCGCGAACACGCTGACGTTTCAGGAATCCAAGGCCAAGGAAGGCATCGTAAAATACGAATTGCGGATGCGGGCGGCGCGGGATTTCTTCGCCGACAACAACACGGCATCCGGGGTGGTTCACGTGGCCGGCGAACCCAAGGTCCTTTTGCTCGAAGGCGACGAGCGGGAAGGTCGCCATCTCGCGCGGGCGTTGGAGGCCGAAAACATTCGCGTGGAAGTGCGGGAAGGCAAGGGCCTGCCCGGCAATCTCGAGGAGCTTGCCGCTTACGATACGATTGTCTTTTCCGACGTGCCCGCCACGGACATCTCGGTTCGGCAGATGAACCTGCTGCGTTCGTACGTTGAGGACCTGGGCGGCGGTTTTGTGATGATCGGCGGGCAGGAATCGTTCGGGTTGGGCGGTTTCTACCACACGCCCGTCGAGGAGGCGTTGCCGGTGAAAATGAAATCGGAGAAAAAGAAGGACACTCCGAGCCTTGCGATGATGCTGGTGATTGACAAGTCGGGGAGCATGTCGGGCGACAAGATCGAACTGGCAAAGGAGGCGGCCATCGCGGCGGTCGAGTTGCTTTCGGAACGCGATTACGTCGGTGTGATCGCGTTTGACGGTGATCCGTATGTCATCAACGAATTGCAAAGCGCGGCGAACAAGGCCGGAATCGTTGGCAACATCGAGCGCATTGAAGCCGGCGGCGGCACGGCGATGTACGAGCCGATGGTGCAGGCGCACGAGGCGCTGGCTGGTGTGACCGCGACTTTCAAACACTGCATCGTGCTCACCGACGGTGTTTCGCAACCGGGCGATTTCCAGGGCATCACCAGCCAGATGGCGAACGGGCAGGTCACGGTGTCAACGGTTGCCGTCGGGCAGGACATTGACGCGGAACTGCTCCAAAGCATCGCGCGTTGGGGACGGGGGCGTTATTACCAGACGACCGACCCCCACGACGTTCCGCAGATTTTTGCGAAGGAAACCATGACCGCGTCCAAATCGTCGCTGATCGAAGAACCGTTCGTGCCGCAAGTGCACCACGAGGACCAGGTGATCCGCAGCATTGACTGGAAGAACGCGCCGTTCTTGTTCGGTTACATCGTGACGTCGCCCAAGCCGACCGCGAATGTGACGTTGTTGACCGAGCGGGGCGATCCGTTGCTCGCGAGCTGGCGGTTCGGGCTTGGGAAATCGGCGGCGTTCATGTCCGACGCCAAGAGCCGCTGGGCTGCGGACTGGTTGCGCTGGCCGGGCTATGGGCAATTCTGGGCGCAACTCATCCGCGACGTGATGCGCACGACCCAAAGCCGCGGAACGGAGACGACCATCGCGGTGCACGGCGATCAGGGCCGTATCACCATTGACAGCACCGACGAAAAGGGGGAATTCATCAACAACCTCCGCACGACCGCTCAACTGGTGAAACCGGATCTGAGCCTGGAAACGGTGGCGTTCCGGCAAATTGCGCCGGGACGTTACGACGCGAAATTTCCGACGACCGACATGGGTAGTTACGTCCTCAAAATTCGCCAATCGCGCGAGGACGAAAATGGAAAGGAGGAGACGATTGCGGATTACACCCGGGCCGTGACGATTTCCTACAAGCCGGAATATCGCCATCTGTCGCTCAATGAGAATTTCCTGCGCGAGCTGGCGCGATCCACCGGTGGCCGTTACAACCCGACGATGGATGAATTGTTCGGTGTTGCACCGGAGGACGCCGTGTCGGTCCGCAAGCGGCTTTGGCCTTGGTTGCTGGGGGCGGCGTTGTTGTTGTTCGTGATGGATGTGGCGTTGCGGCGTCTGGACCTGGCCGGATACAAATTGTTCGACTCGAAACCGCAACGGTACGGCTGATGAAAGGAAAGTTATGAAAATATACCAAGATCCTTCCCAAATGCCCTCACCCCTGACCCCTCTCCCGTCCGACGGGAGAGGGGAACAGCAAGCACTCGCGACACATCTCTCGGTTAATCGTTCGGCAACATCCGGTCTTTGCCATTCCAAGAAGACGGTGGACGATTCTCCCTCTCCCATCGGATGGGAGAGGGCCGGGGTGAGGGTTCGTCTGGTGCTTGTCGTTTTGATTTCTTTGCTTGTGAACGGAAATCTTTTCGCCGCCCCGTCTGATGCACCCGCCGATCCCGCCCGCGAGAAGGAAATGCGCGAGCGTTACGAAACGGTCCTCATGAAAAATCCGTTTCAAGACCGCGCCTTCAATCAGGTCTATGAAAGCTACTCGAAGGTCGAAGGCGTGGACAAATGGATCGAGGCCCTGAAACCAAAGGCGGACGGCCCCGACAGTGTGGCCGTGCAGTTGTTGCTCGGGCAAATCTATGACCGTCAGTTCAACACCGCCGAAGCCATCGCCGCGTTGGAAAAGGCGGGTACAAAGGGTGAAGCGCGGCCGCAGTTCAAGGTGCTGCTCGGCACGCTCTACTACAAAGGCGGGCAGGACGACAAATCCGTGGAACTGCTCAGCGCCGCGCTCGATACGTTGACCGACCTCGACCAGCGCTCGGCGGTTTGCCGGATGCTGGGAAATCTTTTTTTGCGCCAGGGCAAACGTGACCAGGCCGTCGCCATCTGGAAACGCGTCGCAGAGCAGAATCCGGGTGAAATCTTTGCCCAGCTCGAACTCGCGGAAATCTACGAGGACAACCGGATGTGGACGAACGCGATCACGGTTTATCGGACGATCGCCGACAATGCAAAGGACGACCCGTATCGGCGATGCCGCGCGTTGCGTTCCATCGGCCAGGCGATGGTGCAATCGGAACGGTTCAAGGACGCCATCGTGACCTACGAACTGGCGCTGGATCTGGTGTCGCCGGGCAACTGGTTGTTCGAAGACCTCAAGCTGCGGCTCGTCGGAGTTTATGAGGACATCGGCGACCTGGAAGGCCTCGTGAAATACATTAATGCCAAGCTCGAACAAAATCCCGGCGACCTCGAGTTCCGTGATCTGCTCGCGGAAACCTATACGCGCATGTCGAAATTCGACGAGGCCGAGAAGCAGTACCAGCTCATGCTGGAACGCAATCCGCGCGGCAGTGTGACCTACGAAAAGCTGCTCGCGCTCTACACCCGCATGGCGAAAAAGGCCGAAATCGCGGCCACGTTCGAAAAGTTGATTGAGCTTTTCCCGACGGACACTGATTACCTGCGGCGCTTTGGTGAATCGTACTTGCGCGATCGCAATCCGGACCAGGCGAAGGAAACCTGGCGACGTTTGACCAAGGATTCGCCCACCGCGGAAAAGCTGGCACAACTCGCGGGCTGGTTTGAAAGTTACGAATTTCCGGACGAAGCCATGGCGACCTATCAGCAGGCGCTCGCGAAGGGGAAAAATAAGGAATGGTCGTTGCGCCTGGCGGGTTTGAAGTTCCAGAAGGGCGACGAGGCCGAGGCCGTGAAGTTGTGGCTTTCCGTGATTGATCCTGCGACCAGCAAGCTGGAGGACTACGCGGAGGTCGGTTCGGTTTTGGAATCAAACAACAAGGTGGATGAGGCCGCCAAATTGCGGAAGGCCGCCGTCGAGAAAGCACCCAAGGACCTCGATGCCCGCCTGGCCTATGCCCGGATTCTGATGAAGCAACAGAAATTCGAGGACGCCGCGGCGCAATATGATGTTCCGGCCGGCCAGAGCGAAAACGAGTTCATGATGCAGCAGGGTGAATCCGGTCAGTTGGAAGCCTGGCGCGAAATGGGCGTGCTCGCGGACAAGCAAAAAGCCTGGGAGAAGGAGATCGAAGCCGACGTGAAGAACACGAAATTGCTCGGGCGGCTCGCGCGGTTGTATGAACGCGTCGGCCAGCGCGAGAAGGCCATCCAGCTTTACGAGCATCGGCTGAGCACCGAGCCGGACAACGTCGAGCACTTGCGCAATCTGGCTACGCTTTACGCAGCCGCCAAGCAAACCGAGCAGGCCATCGAGACGCTGAAAGCCCTGCTCGCGAAGGACAAGAATCGGGCGCGCGTTTACCAAAAGGAGTTGTTGGATATTTATCTCGGGGTGGATTTGAAGGACGAAACGATTGCGGCGGCGAAGGAAATCGTGAGCCTCGCGCCGTCCGATCCCGAGGCGCGCCTGGCCCTCGCGCAGGTGTATCAAACCTATCGCGAGCCGGAAAAGGCGCTGGAGGAATATCGTTACGCACTGCGGCTCGAACCGAACGAACCGGACTACCACCGGCAATTCGGCGAGGCGCTCGAAGGGGAGAAGCGTTACGGCGACGCGCAGGAGGCGTATCGCAAAATGCTGGACGTGGCCAAGGAGGACAGCACGCGCTTGAGCGCCGTTGCCAACCTGGCGCGCCTTCACCAGCAGCAGGAGCGCCTGGAGGAACTGGTCGCCGAATTCACGCGGCGCATTCGCAACACGCCGAAGAAACTGGCGGCGTACGAGGAGCTCGCCGCGATTCACAAGGAAGCCGGCCAGATCTTCAAATCGGTCGAGGTGCTCGAAAGTGGGCTGCAAAACGTGGACGACAAGAGCGAGGCCTTGAAGGCGCTCATCCGCATGGGCTTCGAGGCGCAGGATTTTGAAAAGGTGAAGAACTATTACGAGCAACTCGTCGCGATGAGCGGAAAACCATCGGCCAACGAACTGGAAAAGCTCGGCCAGATTTATGCGCAGATGGGTGACATCGAAAAGGCGCGCGCGACGTGGGACCGCATCCTGACGGAAGCGCCCAAGGACGCCAAGGCGGCGGACCGCGTGGCCGGTCTCCTGCGGGGTCAGGGTTTCACCGACGAGGCATTGATTGTGAAGGCGAAGGCCGTGGAGCTGGATCCGAACGATTACCGCCGGCGGTTTGAATACGCGCAATTACTGCAACAGACCGATCAGCCGGTGGAGGCGCTCAAGCAACTGAATTTGATTTTGGAGATCGGCGACCGCGAAGAGGCGAAGAAGGATGAAAAGGAAAAGGAGAAGAAGGTCCAGCGCCTCAACCGGGGCCAGCCGGGCGCGGGGACGGTGGTCAGCCCGTATCAATTCGTTTACGGCAGCCGTTCGTACGGGGGCCGTTATTACGGCAGCGGTTGGCAGGGGAGCTTCAAACAATTCCGCCCGCAGGTTTTGCAGTACATGGCCTCCACCGCGCAGCAGAGCATCGGCCAGGACGCCTATCTGGAACAGTTCAAGGCACGCATCAAGAAACAGCCCGATGACATCGGCCTGCAACGCGATTATCTGCTGACCCTTCAGATGTTCAATCGCATTGAAGAAGCCTTGAAGCTCGCGGAGCAGATTCTGGCCAGGGTCCCGGACGATGTGGACCTGCTCCAGCAAACGGCGCTGTTCTATTCGGACCAGCAGCAGCTCGACCAGGCGATTCCCCTGCTCGAAAAACTCGCGAAGTCGCAACCGAAGTACCGTGTCCAGGCCGCGCAAGGGCTGATCCCGCTCTATTTCAAAAACAAGCAGGAGGACCGGGCGCTGGAATTCGTGAACCAGTTGCTGGCGGAAAATCCGACGGACGTAAGCCTGTATTACATGCTGGGCGGTCTTCTTCAGCAGAACGGCAAATACGAAGAGGCGAAAAAGGCGTACGAGAAAATCGCCCAGATTGATCCGAAACAAAAATCCAACACGCGCATGTCGCTGGCCGCCCTCGCGAAACTGGCCGGGAAGCCGGACGAAGCGCTCGCCGCCTATCGGGATATCATCCTGGGCGAAGATGCGAATTCACGGAACGTTTTCAACGTGCGCCGCCGGGTGAACATCTACAGTCCACAACCGGATCGCAACGCGGGCCGCTCGTATTACGGCGGCAATCCGATGCAAAACCTGCCGCCGAATGCCATTGCTTATATCCCGTACGAGAAGGTGCAGGCGTTCCAGGAACTGAAGCAGCACGCGAAGACAGCCGCGGGTGCGACCAACAGTATCGTGGACCAGCTCGAGCAGGTGGCCCGGAGCTATGCTGCAAGCGCTTTGCCCGCGGCGCGCGATCGCGCCTGGGAAGCCACCCGCCTGTTGACGGCCCATTATCTGATCGAGAAGCAACCGGAAAAAGCCGCCGATCTCCTCGCTGCCGTGCGCCAGGCGGGCCTCGACGCGACCGACTGGTATAACGCGGCGCTCTACGTCGCGCAGCAACGCGAGGATTACGACGGCATGATTAAGCTCTACGACGAGTTACAGCAACGCGAACCGGCGAAGACACGCGACATCGCCGTGGCGAGGACCATGACGTACATCATCGCCAAGAAAACGGACGAGGCCGCGAAAAACATCCGGGACCTGAACCAGCAGCGCGTGCCGCCCGGAATCATTCTGGGCTTGATCCGGGGTTTGAGGGATGAGGACAAAAAGGATGCCAAGAAATTGCTCGAGGAGCATTTGAGCGGCGTGAGCCGGAACAGCGACGCGCTCGCCTTGCTGGCGGAAATGTATGCCAAGGACAACGACCACGACCGCGCCATCGCCCTGGCGAACGAGGCGTGGGAACGCAAAGCGCATGGTCGGCAGGGGGGCGGCCAATACTACGGCGGCAGCTATTACTACTACGGCGGTTACATGCCGAGCGGCGGGCAGGTGGATAATTTGCTGCGCCAGTTGCATGGCTATTACGTCGCGGCGGGCAAGAGCGAGGAGTTGATCAAGCGGTTCACGGTGGCGCTGGAGAAACAACCCGGCTCGGTCCAGGCGTACGAAAACCTCGCGGAGCTTTACCGCATGAACAGCAACCGCGACAAGGCCTTGGAGCTTTACCAGGCCCTCGCGGAGAAACGCCCGCACCTTTTGCAGACCAAACGCACCATCGCGACGCTCTACACCGAGATGGGCGATTTCAAGAAAGCCACGGAGTTTTACGAGCAGTTGATGAAGGCCAATCCGCAGTTGGCCCAATCGTTCCAGTGGGAATTGCGCTACCTTTACCAGCGCATGGGCAAAGGCAAGGAGCTGGAGAAGATGGAGGAGAAAATGGTCGAGAAAGCGCGCGATCCCAGCCAGATGTGGAATCTCGCGCATCAACTCAAGGAGAGCGGCGAGGTGGACAAGGCCATCGAATTGTTCCGCAAGGCCGACAAGCTCCAGCCCAATCAGCCGTGGATCAAGAGTCAGTTGGCGGCGATCCTCGTCGAAATCGGCCAGCTCGACGAGGCGGTCAAACTCTACCGGGAATGGCTCGATTCACCGATGCTGCGCATGAACAATTACGTGGATCATAACGCCCTCAAGCAGGTCGCCGGCCTGTATCGTGCCACGGGCAAGCTGGCCGACTTGAAGACGTATTGCGATGCGGCGCTCAAGAAGAATACCGGCGACCTGATGGCGAAGGGGCTGCAAACCCAGATCGCACTGCTGGAAAAGCGATTTGACGACACGCTGGCCGGGTTCAAATCCTCGATCGAGTCCCGCCCCGATTCATACGTCGTGGGCGAACTGGTCAATCTGGCGGAATTGTCGGGCCGCGTGGAGGAAGTGCTGGCCATTGCCGAAAAGGCCGACCACAACCAGAATTACTGGGAATTGCAGTCGCTCGCGCGGCTGTACTTCGCCAAAGGCGACACCAAAAAGGGCGAGGCGGCCATCGTCAAATGGGCCGACCAACAGATTCAACAGGGCAACTCCGGCTGGGCCATGCGGGAAACGTTGCAGCAACTCGCCCAATTCGATTGTTGGGATGCGGCCGAAAAGTTCGTTCGCAAGCACCGCGACGACCCGATGCAATCGTATGAAGCCGAGGAATTCGATGGCGCCATCGCGAAAGCTTACATCGAGCGGAATCGTTTCGAGTCGGTGATCAACGAGCTGCTGCAAAAGAATTCGTTCAAAGGCCGCGATCTTGCCCTGCTTAAACGCATCGCGAATGAATATCGCGAGAACGAACCCGCCAAGCGTCGTCAATTCCTCGAAAAAGTCTGCGCCGCCGATCCCAAAAACAAGGATCTGTCCTATCAACTGGCATTGCTTTACGACGCTGACACGGAGATGGAAAAGAAGCTGGCGACGCTGAAGCGTCTTGCCGCCGATGACGTCAACCGGGCGCAATTTCACGAGGCCTACAGTGACGCGCTCATGGCGAACGGACAATGCGATGAGGCCATCAAGGTGATCGCCGACTGGACCGCGGCGCGTCCGATCCCAGCCCGCTATCAACTGCTGGCCAAACAGCAAATCAAGGCGTCCCGGTTTGCGGACGCGCGGGCTTCGCATCAGAAAGCCATCGAAGTGGTGGACTCGTCGAAAAAATTGGAATCGCGACTGGCGCTGGCCGAGTTCGACGCGGACCATGGCGATGCGCTGGCGTATGAAAAGGCGTTGCGTGAGTTCTTCGCGCAACGCAAGGATGCTCAGGCGTTCACTCGCTATCTGCGTTACCTGCAAAACAATGGCCTTTCCGACCTGGCCTACAAGGTGTTTGTCGAAAACCGCGAAAAAGGCTTTCTCGAACAATATGCCGCCAACGAATACGTCACGCTGTGCCTGGACCAGAGTGATTACCAGACGCCGATGGATGTGTCCTGGCAGTTTTCCCGCTACGGCGAACGTTGGAATCGCGATTATTATCTCAATCAGGTCGTGAAGTTCTATCAGGACCGCGGCAAGCTGGGCTTGTTCCTGGAGGATTTCCAAAAGCGCATTGACGCCGAGGCGCCGAAACATCGCGGCCTCCTGCAAAAGCTCGCGGGCCTGTACGTCACGGCGGGCCTGGACGAAAAGGCCGTTGCCACCTACGACCGGCTGCTGGCGCTCAGTCCGTTCAACCGCGAATTTCGCCAGGCCAAAATTGACCTGCTCGTGAATCTCGACCGCGGCGATGATGCCCTTGCGATGCTCCGGGACGGGCGCGACATCCTCAATCTCAACGACGAAATCACGGCGAAGTGTTCCTTGATCCGCACGCTCTACAAGCTGAAGCGCAATGCCGAGGCCGAACAGGAGGCGGCCGGCTTGCTGGCCTGGGCCCAGGGCGCCGCGGCGATGTCCCAGGTCGCGGACATCCAGTTTGCCGAGCAACAATATGCGGCCGCGGCGGCATTGTTTGAGCAGGCGCGACACGTTCGGCGCGGTTCGGATGGCGGGCAGTTGCTGATCAACCTCGGAATCTGCTACGCGAAGTTGAATCGCCTCGAGGCTGCCCTCAAGGTCTGGTCCGACCTTGGCACGTCCGGCGAGCGCGCCTGGATGTTCAATAATCTTCGGAACGCTCTTGAAGCCCAAGGCTTGAATACCGCGCTGGCACGGCTGCTCGAAGATCGCATCACGAAGTCTCCCAAGGAGTTGGACTTGTATGTGCAACTCGCCCGAGTTTTGGATGACGATGGCAAGCAATCCGAGGCGTTCGATGTGTACGACCGCGCGGAAAAGGCATTGGACGCCGAGAAACAGAAGGAAGTGCGCAACCGGCTCGCCAACCTCATCAAACAACGGAAACTGGTCCCGGCCGCACTCCGGCGTTGCGAGGCCAGACCGAGCGTGCTCTTCACCAGCGCATTGATTCGCGTCCTGTCCGACAATGCCGCCAAAACCGAATCGGTTGCGCCAATCCTGGAGAAGATCGGGACGTTTACCGTCGAAGATCCGCAGTTGCAGATCACGCTGGCGGACGCGCTCCGGCGGCTGCACCGAGAAACCGAAGCCTGCGATTGGTATCGCAAGGCGATGGGCTCAACCAATATCACCCAGCGTTTTGCGGCGGCCAGGGGACTTGCGCTCGCTGGCGCGGCCCATGAGGCCGGGCCGGTATTGACCGAATTGCTCAAGCTACGGCCGCAGGAATTTATCACGGACACGAATGTTCTTTCCGCCATTGGCCGGACGAAGGATGAAGGATTGATCAGCGACTTCTTGTCCGAACGTAATCGCTGGGCGCTGAATGCGGCGGAGACAAACTATTACGCGGCCGTGATGGCGCATTACTCCGGACGAACCAACGAAGCAAAACCGCTGCTCGGAGCGCTCGCGGACGCGCAGCCGCTCAGCGGCGCACAACTCGGTATTCTGGCGACTGTCGCGGACGAAGCGGGGTTGCCGGCGGAACGGGTGAAATTCCTGCTCCGCCTGGCCTCCGGCGGTCACCGCAACAAGGATTATTGGCAGGCCCTGGGCGACCTCGTGGTGCATCATGCCAAACGCGGCGAGTTGAGCGACGCGGTGGGTTCGCTCGCAAAGATGTTGCCGGTTTGGAATGGGGATCAAGGTCGGGCCGCGCGCGACGAACTGGCCAGGACCGTGACCGCAGAGAATTTCGAGGCGTTCAAAGCGGCGGTCATCCAGGCCGCGGGCGGTCTGGCGGAAAAAGATCAGGCGTCGAACCTGATCGGGCTTTGCGCGCAGCTCGGCCAGAAACTGGGGATCAACGAAACCGCCGCCGCGCTCGCCGTCGGGGCAAAACTGGCTGCCATTGAATCCGCGGAAGCAGCGGTGTGGGACAAGCTGTTGGAAAAATGGGAGGTCTGCGGCCCATTCCGCGGACATGACATTGAAACCCTCTTTTCCCCCGAACCGCAAGCCGGGGGGCAGTCTGTTGCGTCAACGCCTGTGGTTTGGACCAACACCGATCCCCAAACCGTGCTGGGTGTCGTGCGGGTGGCCAAAAGCCTTGGACTCACGGATGAAGTTGCCGGCGCCGTGACGTATGCGCGCACGACGATCAACAGTCCCGATGCCCGAACGGTTACGCTATTTTTCGGGTCGGGCGGTCCGATGAAGGTCTGGGTGAATGACAAACTCGCGGTGACCAGCCGGGAACAACGAGATTGCAATCCGGACCAGAATCGGATCATCGCCAAATTGAACCAAGGGCCGAACACGATTCTGGTTAAACTTGCGGACCACTCCAACAACTGGAGCTTCTGCTGCCGCCTCGGCGAGGATGGCGAGGGTGTGGGTGTCGCGCAGAAATAAGCCTGGCTGCAGACGATAACTGGGGCGCGGGCGCGGCGTAACCGATTTCGCCGACGAATTGTTCGGAACTGATGCCCGCACCCACTATGGAAGACCGGATGGCATACCACGGCAGTTGGTTGCCCGCCCGGAAATAGCCGCTCACCGAGTCGTGCTGTTTGCGTGAGGAAAAACCCCCACGGCCACCGTCGCCATCAGGTAGCCGAGGCGCACCAACCGGTCTATCGGGCCATACATATCGGTTGGTGCGCTTTTGGCGGGCACCGCCCGGCAGACGGGTTTGGAAATCGCTTGTCCTCACTTGACCGCCGCGCCCGCTTCCCAGTACTGGAACCAAATTACATAGGCATAGGCGGCGAACATGATTCCCATGAAAATCGCCCACCACAGGAACAGATTGCGGAAGCCGCGGTTTCGCTCGCGTTCGGATTCCGGCAGCTTCGCGACCTGCCAGGACCAGATGATGCCCCGGATTTTTTCCGGGTCGGGCTTCCGGGTGAACCACGACACCACCACCAGCAAAATCATGCACACGGCCCAGACCACAAACGTCCGGTTCATTCCCCACGTGTCGTCGAACTGCACCAGCCAGGAAACTTTTTTGAACAGGATGTTCTCCACAAACCACGTGAACGGAAAACCGAAGATCAAAACCAACGTCGCCGCCGCCGCGGTGCAGCCACGCCACATCACTCCCACGAGAAACACCGCCGCCACCGGCGCGGCCACCCACATGCCGACTTTTTGCACGGCTTCAAAAATGCCCAGCTTGTAAAAGCTAAGGATGATCGCCAACACGGTGGCCACCACCATGATCACCACGCCGCTCCACCGTCCGACGAGCACGAGGTGTTGGTCGGACTTGTTCCGTCCCAGCAGCGGCTTGTAAAGGTCCATCGTGAACACGGTGCTGGAGGAATTCAGGACGGAACTGATGTGCGACATGATGCCGCTGGCCAACCCCGCCATCACGATGCCGCTCAAACCCGCCGGGATCAAATTACGAACCAGCGTCGGCCAGGCGTCGTCCTTGTCGGCCAGACCGGGATACAGTTTGAACGCAATGATTCCGGGAACGACGATCAACAGCGGCATGAGAATTTTGACAAAGCCCGCGAGGATCACGCCCATGCGCGCGTCCCATTCACTGCGCGCGCCGAGGCAGCGTTGGACGATGAACTGGTTGGTGCAGTTGTACCAGATGCCGACCGAAATATCCAAACTCAGCACGCCAAACCACGGCCAGTCCTTGTCCGTAAGCGGGTAAACCAGCTTGAACTTCTCGGGCGTTGACGCCATGAGTTCGTGGATGCCGCCCACGTGGTGCAGTCCCAAAATCGCCACGACCAACCCGCCGATCAGCATCACGACGAACTGGAGAAAATCCGTCCATGCCACGGAAATCAATCCGCCGTAAATCGTGTAGCTTCCCGCCAATCCGGCCAGCGCGAGGATCGTCACGATTTCATTCACGCCGAACATCACCCGCATGGCCTTGCCGCCCGCGAGCATAATCACCGCCATCTGACCGGTGATCCAAAGCACCAGCGAACAGACGGCGAACAAATAACGGCAAGTAGGATTGAAACGCCGCTCCAGAAATTCCGGCATGGTGTAGAGACCGCCCCGGATGAAGTAGGGTAGAAAAATCCACATGAGAATCGTGAAGGTGGACCAGTTGCCCCATTCCCATTGCGCCACGACGAAGCCCGCGACGTAGGCGATGCCCACCATCCCGATGAAATGTTCCGTGCTGATGTTGGAGGCGATGATCGAACCGCCGATCGCATACCACGGCAGCTTGTCGCCGGCGAGAAAGTAACCGCGTGCGTCCGTGGTCTTTCGTCGCGCCACCCACAAACCCAGGGCGATGTTGGCCGCGAGATAAAGCGCGAAGTAAATGAAGTCGAGTTTGTGCGTCATTCAGGCTTCAGATCTGTTTGCGAGCGGTTGAAAATGTCATTCGACCAACCTGCCGGCATTCCCCGCAAAAACGGGCGCAGCCTTGCGGCTTTTGTCCATGGCGTCAATGAGTTTGTGTGAGTGGGCGCGCCGCAACACGCCAAAATCGTCGTTTGACGGATTGGCGGGTTTTGATACCATCACTCGCGTGACGAGCTTTGCCTGCGGACAATCTGTCACGCGCGCCGTGTCAAAGCTGGTATTTGCAGTTCAAAACCGAACTTTTTAATCAGCCATGAATCCGCCCCCATCAACTCATCTTCAGCGCTCAGCGTCTTTTGGCAACGGCCCCAAACGATCACCGTCCGGCATCTCAACGTTTCCTTTCCGGTTCGGTCGCCGCTTCCGGCCGGCGCTGGGTCTGATCCTCGTAACCGTCTTTTCCTTTTCCTTCGCGGCGTTCAGTGCGGACCCGGCGGGGGACCCGGCCAAAGTTGCCACCCTTGCCGCCGCCGAGGCAACGGGCGATTCGTCCGGGTCGTCGGAAACGACGAAGGCCGACACCAACGACGTCAAACACGTGAGCGCCCGGTCGTTCTTTGAAAGGGAAATGACCCGGAGCGGGCACACGGGCGGCGTGGATCCGCACGGCAACTCGCTGGATTCAATTCAAAGAAGCTTCCAGCAATTTGGCCATGTGATCTTCATGCTGCGGCTCTTCCTTGAACTGGTTCTGGCGGTGGGCTGTGCGTGGTTGATCGCCTGGCATCCGCGCCGGTCGTCGCGCGCGGACCCGCTGTCCGACCTCGAGGAGCGCAAGGCTTTCATCATCCTCGGCCTGGCCGGTGCGGTCGTCGCGGAACTGACCGCGATCAGCCAGACGCTGGCCTTTGTCATTTTTGGCATTGGCGCGCTGCTTCGTTTCCGCACCGTGCTCGACAACCCGAAATCCACCGGCAAGGCCATCATGGTGGTGGTGATTGGCCTCGCGTGCGGCATGGGCTCCTGGACGATGGCTGTGTTTGTCACCGCCTTCACCTGGGTGTTGCTTTACGTCCTGGATTCGCACGCCAGTTGCAGCATCCGGGTTCGACTCGGTGGCGAATTGGATCCCAAACCGGTTTACGAGACTGTCCAATCCGTCCTGCTTTCGCATCATTGCCGGATTCAAAGCTTCACCTTCTCCAAGGGCAAGAAGCGGCTGGAGTTCCTCCTGCACATGCCCACGGATTTGGACCCGCAAAAACTTGAGGCGGACGTCAAAGCCAAACTTCCGAAGCTTCAGGATTCCCGGATCAGTATCGAATTTCTCTGACGCCGTCGGGCCGCCCGGCCAATGGGCGTTGCGGCCCGGCGGGATTCACTTCTCAACCGGCTGGGTCGCGAGTTGTCTCACATACCAGTTCGTGAACCGCGTCAACCCCGGCTCCGTTTCCGAGTAGGGGCCGGGTTGGTAGGCAATGGAGTTTACGCCGGCTTGATTGTCGTCCACGATTTTCTTGTCCTGATCGGTTGTCACGCGCCATAGCCAGGTGAGCCGGTCGAGTTGATAATCGCGCCCCTCCACGGCGTTGGGATTCACCAGCCAGATCATTTCCACTTCAGTCTGTTGCGGGCCGATCGGCGTGAAGCGGGGAATCAATCCGTGATCCGAAAACGCGAAGCAGAAGTTCGTCGGATTAAACGAGGCATAGGTCCAACCGCCGTCAAATTCCCTGAAATCACCCATGAGCGGTGCGACCGGTTTGCCGTCCGGGCTCTGGGTCTGGTACCCCTGCCGGATCGGCCAGCGATCACACTGCGACCAGAAGAATGGCTCCTGCTGGTGCTCGATGCGGCCCGCCATGAGCCCGCGCTGTCGGCATTCGTCACTCCAGGTTTTTAGAAACTTCTCCCACGCTTCCACCTCGCGCTTCGCGCCGTGCGTTTGCGGCTTCGCGTGTGCCATCACCGCGCAATACTCGGGATGCGCTGGACCGCAATGGTAACACTCCTCGAAATTCTCATGGACCAGCTTCCAGTTCGCCTGAACCTGCCAGGTCATGCTCGTGGCGATCTTGGCTTCGGGCAGCCGATGCGGTTTGAAATAGCGTTCCCAGTCGCGGAAGATGTTTTCCCGGTCGGGCGGCTGCGGCCCGAGACAGATGAAAATCAAGCCTTCCACCACGCGCACGTGACAGCGGCGCAAACCAAACTCCTTCTTGTCAAAACCGTCCGCCATGGCCGGCGCCGAAAGCAATTTCCCATCCGCGCCGTATGTCCACGCGTGATACGGGCAAACCAGGGCGCGAGTGTTGCCCGCTGCCTCCAAACAAACGCGCGAACCGCGATGCCGGCAGACATTGAACAACGCGTGGATGTTCCCATCCTTCCCGCGAATGATGATAATTTCCTCGCCGGCAATCTTGAATAGAAAGTAATTACTTGGATTGCGCACCCGGTCCACGTGACCGGTCAACCACCATTGCTTCAGAAAAATGCGCTCGAAGTCCCGACGAAAAATCTCTGCATCGTTGTAAAACGGTTGCGCCAGCGTCCTGCCCGACTTGTGCGCCGCAATCAACTCGTCAATCCAATCGCCCTTGGCTTGTTTCAATCGCGATTTGTTCGCAATGCGACTCGCTCGCAAACTGGCAGCTTTGCGACGCGTTGTACCGTTGGCCGAATGTGTTCTCGCGGGCATGGCAGCACGCTACTTTGGCCGAGGAATAATTCAAGACTCGAAAATCGCGCCGGCCCGGACCGGCAAAGTAAGTCCGCCCCCGGCTGCCATCACGCCCGGCTCTCCGCGCCTTTGCACTTGTTGCTCGTTTGACCTGGAGTACGCTCAGGAAATGAAGATCGCATCCGGCAGATTGGCGGGCTTAACACGTTGCTTCCGTTGTTGGTTCATTGGGTTCGGTGTCGTTTGCCTGGCAGGGGTTCAACCGCTTACCGCGAATGAAACCAACACGTTGCCGGTGTTGCCAAAGGCTTCACATCGCGCCGACTGGATGAGCCAGGGCAGCTTCGGATTGATGGTGCATTATCTCATTACGCCGGTCGGAAATACGGCTGACGCGAGGACGGCGAGCTTCAAACAGACCCTGGCCAGGTTTGATCTCCAGCGGTTCAAAAGCGACTTTTTCTCGACCGGAGCGGACTGGTTGATCTTCACCATTGGCCAGAACACCCGGTATTACAACAGCCCGAACGCGTGGCTCGATGCGCGGCAGCCCGGCCACACTCCAGGCCGCGATCTCGGGTTGGAGTTGGCCAAGGCGCTAAAATCGCGCGGGAAACACTTCATCGCCTATCTGCCCGCTGAGCTCGCCGCGCCGGTCGAGTTGCACGGAACTTTTGGCTGGCGCACGAACGAACCGACCCAGAAGGAATTCCAGCGGAACTACCAGGAGTTCATTCGGAGTTTCTCGTTGCAGTACGGCAAACATTGTGACGGCTGGTGGTTCGACGGCTGCTACGAGTGGCCGGTGTTTCCGAACACGAACATGGATTTCGCCGGCTACATTGCTGCGGCGCGCGCCGGCAATCCGCGGGCCATCGTCGCTTTCAATGACGGCTCATTCTGTACCGGCAAAGTCAAACCGGTCACGCCGTTGGAGGATTATCATGCCGGAGAAATCCACACGTTGGTGGACGGGAAGATCGCCCTGGGCTGGTGGCAGAACAATCCGAAACCATACCTGCCGGACTCGCGCTTTGTCGAAGGCGTCCAATGGCACGGCCTCCTGCCGGTGGACTCGACCTTCGCCGGCCCGACGTTGCCCGATCAACACTACGACGACGCAACACTCATTGAACTTTTAAAGCGCGTGAAAGCGGTCGGCGGGGCGATGACCTTCAATGTTCCTGTCTCAGCGGAAGGCCACATTCCAGAAAAGACCCTTCAACAAATGCAGCGCGTGGGCCGGGCGTTACGTTCACTGGAAGCAAAAGTTCAACCACGAAATACACTAAATACACGAAAATAAAGAACAAGGTGAGTGCTTCATCACTCGTTTCTCTTTCGTGTGTTTCGTGTATTTCGTGGTTAAACATCAAAGGGCAATGCGTTCGTATTCGACTTTCGGATAATGACCGAAGTTTACGAGCAGGCCCAATTTCATCTTGGTTGCCCGCAGGTAATTTTGCACCTGCGCGCGATGTTCATCCGTCAAAGCTGTGACCGCTTTTAACTCGACCACAATCTTGTCGTAGCAAATGAGGTCGGGCTGGTATTTGGTTTTGAGCGGCCGACCTTTGTAGGCAAGCGCCAGCGATGGTTTCACAACGAATGGAACATTCCGGTCGCTCAATTCCAATTCCAAACACTCCTGATAGACCGCTTCCAGAAATCCACAGCCCTTTTCTTTGTACACTTCAAAACACGCGCCGACGATTTCAAAGCTCTCAAGTTTGAAAATGATGCTCGCCATTTCGGTTTTCCTTTCGTGTGTTTCGTGTATTTCGTGGTTAAGAATCCTTCTTCACTTCCTCACCCGACTCCGAACCGCGATGAGTTGCTTCATCACGTCGTGCAGATTCCCGCTCCAATCCTTCGTCCCAAACGCATCGTGTAGCTTTTTGTAGAGCGCGTAGAGTTCGCGATAGACGGCGTGCGCACCGGGATTCGGCTTGAAGACGCGCGGCTTGAGGCCGGTCATCGCGCGCTGGGCGGCTTCGCAATTCGGATACGCGCCCGCCACCACCGCACCGGCGATGGCCGCGCCGAGGGCGCAGGTTTGCGCCGAGCGCGAGACTTTCATCGGGCGGCCCGTCACGTCGGCGTAGATTTGCATGACCACCGGATTTTTTTCCGCGATGCCGCCACAGTTGATGATTTGCTCCACCTTCACGCCGTATTCCTCGAAGCGATTGATGATCGTCAGCGCGCCAAACGCTGTGGCTTCGATGAGCGCGCGATAAATTTCCGCGGGCGTCGTGTAGAGCGTCTGGCCCAGCAGCAAGCCGGTCAACCGCTGGTCCACGAGCACAGTGCGATTGCCGTTGTTCCAATCGAGCGCGAGCAAACCGGATTCGCCGGGCTGCAACTTCGCCGCGGCTTTCGTGAGTTCCTCGTGCGAACCGGCTTTTTTCCCGCCGGGTTGGATGTAATTCACGAACCAGTTGAAAATGTCACCCACCGCCGACTGGCCCGCTTCGAGGCCGTGATAGCCGGGCAGGATGCTGCCGTTGACGATGCCGCAAAGCCCCGGCACGTCCGCGAGCGACTGGCCCACCGGCACGACCATCATGTCGCACGTGCTCGTCCCGATGATCTTCACCAACGCGCCCGGCGCGATGCCCGAGCCGACGCCGCCCAGGTGCGCGTCGAACGCGCCGACCGCGACGGGAATTCCCTCGGGCAATCCGGTGCGCTTCGCCCAATCCGCCGTCAACCGGCCCACCGCCTTGTCTATCGTGCCGGCGACGTTGGGCAGCCGCGAGCGCAACCCGCCCAGCTTGGGATCGAGTTGCGAAAGAAATTCCGCATCCGGGTAACCGCCCCAATCCGCGTTGAACATCGCCTTGTGTCCGGCGGCGCAGACGCAAATGGTGAGGTGGCCCGGCGCTTCTGTGCCGGTGAGCATGGCCGGCACCCAATCGGCGCACTCGACCCACGTGTGCGCGGCGTCGAACACCTCCGGCGCCGTGCGCAGGCAATGCAGTATCTTGCTGAAAAACCATTCACTCGAATACGTCCCGCCGCACTTGGTGAGATACTGCGGACGAATCTTCTTCGCGAGCTCGGTGATCTCTCCTGCTTCGGCAATGCTCGTGTGGTCCTTCCACAACCACGCCATCGCCGCCGGATTTTTGGCGAACCGTTTATCGAACGCGAGGGGCCGGCCGTTCGCGTCCACAGGGATCGGCGTGCTGCCGGTCGTGTCCACGCCGATGCCGATGATCTGGCCGGGTTGGAAGCCGCGCACATTTTTCCGCGCGGCGGCCACGGCTTTCTTGAGCGCGACCTCCGCGCCCTTCACGTAATCGGCGGGATGCTGCCGGGCGAGGTTCGGGTCGCGCGACAGAATCACGCCCGCGTCGCCGTGTTCGTAGCCCCAAACGGCCGTGGCGACTTCCTTGCCGTTGGCGACGTTGACGATGAGGGCGCGAACCGAGTTCGTGCCGTAATCCAATCCGATGGTGTATTGAGTACTCATAAAATTCTCCGTGGGCAGTGAAGCAAATTGAGAGGAACTTGCAAGCGCACGGTGGGGCGAGCGTCCTCGCGAGCCGGCTCGTCAGTAACCTCGCCCCACCAGACCCGATCACCGAGCAGTTGTCGTTGTTGAGCCGACCTGCTATCTTTGGGCCGTGAAAACGCTGGAACTCCATGACGAACAATTTGTCACCGACGGCAAAGGCAAACGCGTGGGTGTTCTGCTTGATCTCAAGACTTATGATCGTTTGCGCGAGGCGGAGGAGGAATTGGCCGACGTTCGCGCTTACGATGCGGCAAGCACAAAGGTCGCGGCGGAACTAAAGACTGGACGATTTATGACGTTGGCCGAGTACCGAGCTAAACGGCGCAAATGAAGTTATGAGAAAATCAGGCGCAATCCTTTTGTTTGCGTTTAGCCTGTCAGCGTACGCTCGTCTCATCCACGTGTGGTCGGAAGCCGAGATGGAAAGTGCGGCCGATTTAGTTGTCATCGGGACGGTAGCAAACGTCAGGGATTTGGCCGAGACCAATGCGACATTGTGGCCAAGCTTCAAGTTCTGCGGCGTCGAAACCACTTTTAAGGTCTCCAAAGTCCTCAAGGGAGAGTACACGAACCGCACAGTTGCGCTGCATCATTATCGCTTCGATCCGCCCAATTTTATTCCGCCGAATGGTCCCTGTTTTGTGAACTTGAAAGCAAACGACACAAACCAATTCATACTCTACTTGGTGAAAGACGGACCAACGAGATTTGCCCCGGTATCTGGTCAGCTTGATCCGGAGATGGATGCAGTGAGGCCGCTGGGGAGTAAGTCAGTGGCAATCAGCCTGCACAAGACGGTAGTCGATGCAACGTCAGGCGAATATGCCGACGTGAATTCAAATCAGGAAATCGTGAGTTTGCACGATAGTGCAGGGAAACTCATCTGGTTTACGAATGTGTTCCAAGCATTACGAACGAATGCCAATCCACGCGTAAGTGGAAGAAAGATTCATGGTCTGCAACTACACGAAAATGATCTTTGGGTTGACCTCGGTCGCGGATATGCCGTTCTCGACAAGAAGACAGGAGCGATGAAAGGCATTATTTCACGTTGATCGCTTTCAGCTCTTGATCATGACTTTCACGACCTCGTCTGCGTAGGCCGCGTTGAGCTTGAACGCGTCGACGGCATTTTTCAACGGAAAGCGATGGCTGATCAGACTGCGCAGATCCACGCGTGCGCTTTCGGCGAGGCGAATGGCGCGCCACGGAGATGTCGAGTTCATGTACCTTTCTTCAAGTGATACCCTTTGCGCGGGTCTTGGGTGCTGCTGCCGATGGCGACGATTTGACCAAGTTCGACCAAGCGCTTGAGCCGGGTTTGCGTGGCGCGCGAACTGCGCTTGATGGCGGCGGCAATTCGGCTGGTGGACGCGCCCGGTTGGCGGCGCAAGAACTCGATAATGGCCGTGTCAAGCCGGTCACGCTCGGGTTGAGCGATGCGCGCTCGCCGGAAAGTGACGCGGAAGCCGCTGCCAATTTCCTCCAGTTCCGGTTCCGGCAAACCGGCCGCGCGGCAGGCTGCAAACATACGTTGAATGCCGCTGCCCCATTGTTCAATCAGGCCGAGTTCGTGAAAGATGCGCCCGATGACGCGATTGCGGAGCTTGGAAACGCCGCGTCGGATGTCCTCGATGGTGAGGCCGGGCGGAAGGTTGCCGGGATTTTCAATTTCGATCCGGTCGCGAAAGATCGCCAGCCGAAGGGGTGAGCCGCGTTGCGCATAGTCGGCATGAACCAGGGCATTGGTAATCGCTTCGCGCAGGGCCACGACCGGGAATTCCCAAATCTCGCGATGGCGCACGTTCTTAACCTCAACCGCGCGTCGCGTGTTGCGCGCTACGAAGCGAATGGCTTCCTCCACGGCCAGCACCGGAGAGATGGTAATGTTTGCGGAGTCGAGGATGACACTCCGATCTGTGCCCTCGAAACAACCAGCGCGCAGCCACGCGTCGGGGAAATACTTCAACCGATCCACGCCGAACAAAATGACACCACCAATGGTTGGGACTTCGCGCCGATGGGAGATGGTTAAAAGTTGCAGCGTGTGCAGGTCCTTCTTCTTCAGCCGGCGAACGGGTGCGAAGCACTCGGAAGCGACTCGGAAGTCGAGAGCTTCCGAGTTCAATTCCGGCATCGGCTCTTCGTCGTAACTGCGCCCGCGTACGATGCGCTGGAGTTCCGCCACCGCCGCCGCATCGGCCTGGCGGTTGGTCGAGCCGACGCGCACATACACGCCCGATGGGTAGCCAGTGGCTTTCACATAGTGAGGCCGGCTGGGACTGGGAAACACTTCGGCGGCCAGAACATGCGTTTTGCGGAACGGGATGATGTGAATCTCCGGCACCAGCCGCGGCTCAATGCGGTCGGCAATGAAGTTGGCCAACTGTTCCTCGGTTTTGGTGACATCCGGCACCCCGCACACTTTGCGGGTGCCATCCTCGACACCAATCAGTAGGACACCGCCCGCGCCGTTGGCGAAAGCTACGAGGGTCCGCATGGCTTTGTCTGGCGAGGAGAGTTCGCGCTTGAACTCCAGCGTCTTGCCCTCGTGCTGACGAAGCAGTTCCGCGAGGTTAAACATGGTCGGAAATCTACTCGGAATCGGTTTGGCAGAGCAAGCTTCCGAGTTGAATTGCAGAGCGCTGGCGGTCAATTGTTCCGTTAAGCCAAGAAGCGTTAAGTTTTTTCAACTTTTGATCATGACTTTGACGACCTCGTCTGCGTAGGTGGCGTTGAGCTTGAACGCATCGGCGGTCTTTTTCAACGGAAAGCGATGGCTGATCAGACTGCGCAAATCCACGCGCCCGCTTTCGGCGAGGCGCATGGCGCGCGGATAGGTGTGCTTCATGCGGCGGCTCATGATGACCGTGAGTCCTTTGCGGCGCGCGACCGAGGCGTTGAGTTCCAGCCGGTTGCCGCCGGAAATGCCGACCACCACCAATCGCCCGCCGAGCCGTGCCATTTCGGCGGCTTGCGTCACGGACTCCTCGGCCCACGCCGCTTCAATCGTCACGTCCACGCCGCGACCGTGCGTCTCCTTCAGGACGCGGCGCGTGGCGTCTTCGCGGTCGTAACGAATGGGAACGCCGCCCCATTTCTGCGCGAGCTTGAGCCGCCACGGGAATTTGTCCGTGACGAAAATGGGATCGGCGCCGGCGAGCCGCGCGATTTGCAGAATGAGCAAACCAATCGGCCCGGCGCCGAGGATGGCGACGCTGCAACCGACACGCAGTTTGGCAAAGTCCACCGCGTGAATCGCCACGCCGAGCGGTTCGAGCAACGCGGCGGCTTCGTCGTCAATCGCACGCGGAACGGGAAAGCAACTGCGCGCCGGCATGTGCATCCATTCGCAGAGGCTGCCGCCGTAGGGAAAGTTGCCGCAGAACGCGAGGTGGCAGCACAGATTCGGATGCCCCTTCTCGCAAAGCTCGCAATGCCCGCAAGGTTGCGCCGGATCAACCGCTACGCGCGTGCCAGGCTTGAGCCGTTGAAAATGTCCGTCGAGCGAATCAGGGCCAACCGCCTCAACCACGGCGGAAAACTCGTGCCCGAGAATGAGTGGGCCTGCGATAGGCGTGTCGCCAATGCGCGCATCCAGGTAGGAGTGCAGATCGCTGCCGCAAACACCGGTGGTTTTCACGCGCAAGAGCACCATGCCGCGCCCTGGCGCGCCGGGGCGGGGAATGCGTTCCACGCGTAGGTCCTTTGGCCCATGCAGTCGCGCGGCGAGCATGGTAGCTTGGTTGCGGCTGGAAGTCTTCTGTGTCATCAGTTGCCCGAGAGATTGGAAATTATACGGCGAATTGAAAAGCGCGGAAATCAACGCCGTGATCGAGAGGAGCGCGGACAGCCTTGTCCGCGAGTTGGAGTTCGCGCTTCAGTTCGCTCTTTCTGGACAGGTTAACCTGAACTTCAACGAAACGCGCGGACTCGGCGGTCCGCGCTCCTGTTGTCAGTATCGGCCCAGTTCCAATGCCGTATTGATAAGAACTTTGTAGTTCTCCTCCGTCTTGGGCGAAAGCGGAATATTGATCGGCGAGGCGGTGGACGTGAGCACGAATCCGCCTCCGGCCTTGGCCTGGCTCATAATACGACGGACTTCCGCGCGGATTTCTTCGGGCGTGCCTTGTTCGAGCAGATTCAATTCGATGTTGCCCCAGACGGAAACGCCGCGCGCCTGGCAGTGGCGTTTGACTTCGTCCAGTCCGATGTCGCCGTCGGGCGGCGGTTCGCACGGATCAATCCCGTCGCAGCCGGTTTCCAGAATCATGTCCAGCACGTGGCGGATTTTTCCATGGCAATGCAATCGGACCTTGCTGCCACTGCCACGCGCATGAATGAGCCCCACCATCTTCGTGACATGCGGCACAACGAAGCGCCGGAACATTTCCGGCGGCAGATACGGTGGCGTGAAATATTCCGGGCCGACGATGCGGTAGAAATCCAGCACGCAGCAATCAAGTTGTCGCCGCAGGTTTTCCATGACCCGCTCGGCGACAATCTCCACCGTGCGCGCAAAATGGTCCGTTTCCGCAAACGCCCACATCAGATAATCCTGAAATGACATGAGGTCGGCGGCGAGATACGCGGGGTCGCCGATGGTGGCCATCACCAGGCCGTGCTCGCCCTGTGGGATACTTGACAAATCGGGTGCGGCGCTACCTCCGGGAGTTATCTCACAGGGCGAGCCCAATTCGCTGCGAACGCGCGGCAGGTCGGCCGCATCGTAGTGCGCGGGTTCGTAGGGCACACTCAGGGCCTTGTCCACGTCCGCGATGCTCTTGCACCAATGTTCCACCGGCCACGTCGTGTAAACGTCTCCTGCCACCTGCGCGACCGAACGCAAATCGCCCTTCGGCGTATGACAAATCCGCGTCGTGCACTCGAAGTCGCCAACGGTTTCGGTGTGGTTTTCGATTTCCACCGGAAAGTCCGAACACAGGAAACGTTCCTCGCACGTGTAACGATCCGTGGCGGGGCGCGGATTCCAATTCGTGATGCAATCGGTATGCGTGCGGATGAAATCCATCAAGCTGCGGTAGCTGGGCTGGTTGTTGTACCAGTCGCGGCGGTTGCGCCCGGCCATTTCGTAGGTATTGATCGGCACGCGGTCGGGCGTGCCACCGCCCAGCGCCGTCAGCAAACGGCGACGGCTGGTCCACGAATCCGCTTGCGACGCAGTCGAAGTGGTGGCCTGAGCAACGTCGCTGGAATCACTTTTTCCCATTGTCCCCGTCAGCCCTCGGCCCGACCGGCCCGACCGGCAGCCAGACTTTCATCGGACCGGCTTCGCGATTGTCCCAGGCGTAGTAAGGAATCGCCGTGAACTCGACCGGCGCGGTTGCGGGCAAGGATTGGTAAAGCCGATTGTTCCAATCCAGCTTGGGCGCAACGCCGGCCCGGCCTTTGATGACCGTCACGCCGCCAAAAAGTTTCTTGTCCGCGACGGCTTTGAGTTCGGCATCCGCGGAAAGAAACAACTCACCGACCGGCGCTGTCTGGTCGCACTGTTCGAGGCAATACACCATCGGCCCGCGTTGAATGGCCAGTTGGCCGTGGTCCGCTTTGACATTCGGATTCGCCGTGATGCGGCGGACGGGCATGGGTAAATCCAACTCCACCGAATCCCCATTCCGCCATTCGCGCGCGAGCACGAGGTAGCCGCGCTCGATGGCCGGTTGGGCAATCTTTTTGCCCTTCACGGCGACGGTCGCGCCGTCGCACCAAACCGGGTTGCGCAGCTTCAGTGCAAACGTGGTTGGCTTTGCGAGGCTCAGCTTGAATTTCACCTTGCCATCCCACGGGTAGTCGGTGGTTACATGCAGTTGCACGGGCGTGCCCGCGACGGTCGCTTTCGTTGAACCCTGAATGTAGAGATTCACCCACAACGCATCGGCGCTGGTGGCGTAGGCATAGCCGCCGAGGAACGCGACCGTGCGCGCGACGTTGGGCGGACAGCACGCGCAACCGTACCATGGATTGCGATGTTTCTTGCCTTCGCTTTCCAGCGGGTTCACGTAGAAAAATGTTTTGCCATCGTGCGACACGCCGGAGAGCAGACCGTTGTAAAGGCCGCGTTCCATCACGTCGGCATATTTGGCGTCGCCGTAGAGCAGCGCGAGCCGATGATTCCACTGCGCGAGCGCGACGGTGGCGCAGGTTTCCTGGTAGGCCGTGGCGTTGGGCAAATCGTAATCCACCGTGAACCCCTCGTTGTGCGAACTCGGACCAATGCCGCCGGTGAGATACATGTTGCGCTCCGTCGTGTTGCGCCAGACGCGGTCGAGCATCTTCAATAACCGCTCGTCGCCGGTTTCCGCTGCCACGTCGGTCACGCCGGACATCAGGTAGGCCGCGCGCACGGCGTGGCCCTTGATGCGGTCGTGGTCGAAAATCGGCACGTCGTCCTGGTAATACGCCGGGTCGAATCGGTGTTTATCTTTGCTGGGTTTGGGTTCGGTGGCGAAATAACCGCGGCCACGATTCTCAACGAAGAAGCGGGACAACTCGAAGTAGCGTTGCTCGCCGGTCACGCGCCAGAGTTTGATGAGGGCGAGTTCGAGTTCGGGATGGCCGGGATAACCCAGGCGCTTCGGCGGCGGGCCGAACACGGAGTCAATGTGATCGGCCAGCTTGCACGCGACATTCAAGAACGTGCGCTTGCCGGTCGTTTGATAATGCGCCACGGCGGCTTCAATCAAATGTCCGGCGCAATACAACTCGTGCGCGTCCTGCAGATTGGTCCAGCGTTTGCCCGGCCGCTTCACCTGGAAAAAGCTGTTGAGGTATCCATCCGGCAATTGCGCGGCGGCGAGCGTGGCGATGATTTCCTCCAATTTGTTTTCCAACACCGGATCGGGATGCACCGCGAGCGAATAGGCGGCGGCTTCCAGCGCCTTGTAGGCGTCCGAATCCATGAAGAGCGGGCCTTGATAACCGTTCGTGGCGCGCTGGGCGGCGAGACGAAAGTTCTGGAGGTTGCCGGCCTTTTCCAGGTTTTCAAAGTTGATCGGGATGGACGCGATGCGGTTGGTTTCCTGCCGCGGTGCCCAAAAACGGTCGGTGATTTTGACGTCGGTGAACGGAACGGCGCGGAGTTTGAGCAGGGGCGCTTCGGCGGCGATGAGACCAATGCCGAGGAACGACATGGCCCCCGCGGAAGCCAGTTTGAACCAACGTGTTTTGTTTCTCATGACGAATTTAAGTCTTTGGCAGTTTGCCGTTGGAAAGCGGAAATGCAATCCGCCAGTTGCTGTCGTCCCGCCGTTCCACGCCACTACGGCCGCCCTCCTTCAACGCAGAGAACGCAAAGGTTCGCTGAGAACAAATCAATAAACTCTGCGTTGCTCCGCGTCCTTTGCGTCCTCTGCGTTAAATCTTTTTCGTCGGCTTCCGGCTTGAGAATCCGGTGGCAATGGCTAGGCTTCAGCCATGCCCGAAGTCGCCGTTTACGATACGAAGCCGTACGACCGTGAATTCCTGCCCGCGGCAAAAGGCGGCAAGAAAATCCACTGGCGCTTTCACGATTTCCGTCTCACGGCGGAGACCGCGTCCACCGCTGAAGGGGCGGACGCGGTGTGCGTGTTTGTCAACGACGTCGTGGACGCCCCGTGCGTGGCGAAGCTGGCAGACTTGCGCGTGCGGCTGATTGCCCTGCGTTGCGCCGGTCACAACAACGTGGACCTCGACGCGGCGAAGCGGGCCGGGCTGTCCGTCGTGCGCGTGCCGGCCTATTCGCCGCATGCGGTGGCCGAACACGCGGTGGCCTTGCTGCTCGCGCTCAACCGGCGGCTGCATCGCGCCTACAACCGCGTGCGCGAGTTGAATTTTTCCCTCACCGGTCTGGTCGGGGCGAACGTGCATGGCAAAACGGTCGGCGTCATTGGCACCGGCAAGATTGGCCGGCTCGCCGCGCAAATCTTCCGTGGGTTCGGTGCGGCCGTGCTGGCCTATGACCCGATGCCGTCGGCGGATTGGGCGGCGCCATGCGGCGTGCGCTACGCAAAATTGCCGGCGGTGCTGGCGGCGAGCGACATCCTCACGCTGCATCTGCCGTTGCTGCCGGAAACCAAACATCTCGTCAACGCGCGGACGCTGGCGCAAATGAAACGCGGCGTGGTGCTCGTCAACACCAGCCGCGGCAAGCTCATTGACACGAAGGCGCTCATTCAAGCGCTCAAATCCGGCCACGTGGGCGGCGTGGCGCTGGATGTTTACGAGGAGGAGGAGGGGATCTTCTTCCAGGATTTGTCCGGCCAGGTGTTGCAGGACGACGCGCTCTCGCGATTGCTGACCTTTCCGAATGTGTTCATCACGTCGCACCAGGGCTTCCTCACGCGCGAAGGGCTGGGTGAAATTGCGCGCGTTACCGTGGAGAACATCTTGACGCTGGAGGCTGGCGCAACCTTCGTGGAAGGCACCCTGCTCTGACTCTCAACGCCTCAACCCAACGCGGTTGGGCGGGCCTGGCCCAGTTCCGATATCAGGTCTTCCACGATCCAGTTGTTCCGGCGGCTTTGCAACGCATCCGCCGCCGCGCCGTGTTGCCAGACGGCGTAACGCAACGTCAGCCCGGCGTCCGCTTGCAACGCCGGTTGTGCCAGCAAACCGGCGATGAAACCGGCCAGCACATCGCCGCTTCCGCCCTGCGCCAGCTGCGGGTTGCCCGACGGATTGACAAAAATTTCGCCCTCGCTCTGGCCGATGAGGGTTTGGTGACCTTTTAACACGACCCAGCAATTGCCGAAGCGCTTCGAGATTTCCCGCAACGCGCGCGGCCGGTCGGCCTGGATGCGCTGCGCATCGGTCTTGAGCAGTCGCGCCGCTTCGCCTGGGTGTGGTGTGATGACCCGGAGCGCGTGTTTGGGTACGGGGTCCAACGGCAGCCAGTCCAGCGCGCTGGCGTCCACCACCACCGGCGCGAGCCAGTCCCGCCACAGTTTGCGCGCCATCAACTTCATGTCGTCGGGCAGGTTGGTCGCCGCCAGTCCGGGGCCGATCAATAACGCACTGAACGCGCCCGGCAGTTTGATCGCCGCGTCCCATGGTTTGACCATGACCGCCTGGAGTTGCGCCGCGACGGCGTGGTAGGCGAGTTCGTGCGTGATGACGGTGACGAGTCCGGGCTGGGCGCGTTGCGCACCGCGCGCCGCCAGCACCGCCGCGCCGTGAAAACCCACGCTGCCGGCCAGAATGCCCAGGTGACCGAAGCTGCCCTTGTGACCGGCGGCCGGGCGGGTCGGTGGAAAACCGGCGAAATCTTCGGGCAAAGTCCAACTCAGTTCGCCCCGCAGCGGACCGGAAATCAAACCGACCTCATGCGCCACTTCCAGCCGCCCCACGAACGGCCAGGCCGCGGCGAGCAGCAGGCCGCGTTTGGGCGCTCCCACCGTCAATGTCACGGATGCCTCGATGGCCGCGCCGAAGGTTTCGCCGGTATCCGCGTTCAAACCGGAGGGCACATCCACCGCGAGCACGGGACGACGGCTCTGGTTGACGCGCGTGATGAATGAAATCCACGCCGCGTCCAATGGCCGGTTCAAGCCGATGCCGAACAGCGCATCCACGATGAGCGCCGGGCCATGGCGCAATGCCGCCTCGAGTCGCGGCAAATCCGCTTCCGGCGCGGTGACCTCCAGCAGGTCGACCTGGCGGTTCGCCAGATGTTCGCGCGCGGCGCGGGCGTCGTCGCCGTTGTGGCCCTTGCCGGCGAGGATCAGGATGCGGCTGCCGGGTCGCGTGAGTTGCAGCACCCGTTGCGCGAGGACGTAGCCCACGCGCCGGATGACTTCGGTTTCGGTTTGGCCGGCAGCCCAGGTGGCTTGTTCCCACTCGCGCATCTGGGCGACCGTAATGACCGGCATTGACATGGCGGCAACTTACAAGGGGGCAGCACGGAATTCAAAGGGCAAAGCTCGAAGGAGTGTGAACCCTGAATCCTTACCGACCTGCATGAATCATGCACCGAACGGGTCAAACGCCCCGCGTTGCCGGAGCGCCGGTCTGTGGCGTCTGTGGCCGGCTTTGGGCGTCGTTCCGCAGTGGAGGGCGCTCTCATCTGCCGTAGCGGCGGCCATCCTGGCTGCCGTAGAGTGCGCGCGTCCCGCCGCACGGACCCACGAGCAAATGTCCAAACGATTCCAAAACGCACGCTCGCGGTTGGTGAATTCGCGTGGTCCTTGCCACCGGCGGGACGCCCGCGCCTCTAACGCTTCACGAGCGTTCGCGGCGCCACCAGCGCTTCAAGCTGCTCGATGTCGAACATTTCCAACAAACCGAAACAAAACAGCTCGGGCTTCTGATCCACGCTCCAGTTCTTCTCGATGATCTCCTTCAAGCTGCCGGGCGCGCCTTGCAGTTCAAGCCGATCAATGTCATCTGGTGCCAGTCCGGCGGCCACCAGCGCAATCAAACTGTTGCGCGAACCGAGCGCGACCACGCTCACGGGCTCGCTCGCATGATCGGCCCTGGCCCGGCGGGCGACCGCGTTCAACTGGCTCGCCTGGATTCCCAGCGGCCGTTCACCCACCGCACCGATCAACAGCGCGTAACGCACGTCATACCGGGCCAGCTTGGCTTCGCCGAAATAAAACAAATCCACCGCCAGCACCCGTTGGCCCGCGGCGAGCTGGCGTTCGATCTCCGCGGCGGCATTTTTCCGGCCGTCGTCCGCGATGATGATCGTTGTGCCTTTGGCGGGACCGCGCGACAACTCCACGACCGGCACGGTCCATTCGCCGCCCAATCTCAATTGCCTCAGCGCGACCTTCAATCCGCCCGCGTCCTCGCTGCCGACCTGCCGCGCGGTCACGTCGTAGTCCGCGGCATGCACCACCGCGCGGAGCTTTTCGCGCTTGAAACCCTGCCATTCGGCCAGGGCCCGTTTGCCCGACGGGATTTTTTTGCTGCGCGGCAGCTTCGCGCTCAGCTTCAAAGCGAGCGAGTGAAAATCGGCATTGTCCGGCGGCAATTCCACCCGCAGTTGATCGGCGGATTTGATCTCGGCTTCGCTGGGAATTTCCGTCGCGTCGAACTGCTTGTCGCCGGCGTAAAAAAAGTCCCCCAGCATTCGGTAAAACACCTCGCGATTTTCGCGGTCAAAATTATGCGTGCCCGGTTCGAAGTTGATGTGACTGCGCAGATTGTCCGTCCGGCCGAACAACGTGAAGATCGGCTGGGCGGCGTTCATCAACGGCGGCAACGCGTGGTCGGCGGCGAAACAGCAATCGTCCTTGGCATTGTAAGTGAGCAGCGTCGGCCGCGGCGCGCGCATCGCCGTGAAGTGCGTGTAATCCACCACCGTGGCCATGTCACACGGATGCTGCTCGGAATCGCCCAGGTCGCTGCCATGATGGATGCGCGTGATGAAACCCGAATAACCCGCCACGGGATCCGCCAGCGTCACGCGCGGATCGAGTGCGCTGAGGAAAATTGTCTGCCAGCCGCCGCCGGACAGGCCCGTCACCGCGACGCGCTTGCGGTCAGCGTGGTCCAGGGACACCAACACGTCCAGCCCGCGTTGCATGGCCAGGTAAAACGGCGCCAGCCCGCTCGTGCCGCACAGATCGAGCTGGTTCATGAACGCGTGCTTGTAATTCGGCCCGTTGAGCTGGCCCATGCCCAGCCATTCCGGACTGAGCGCCAGCATCCCGCGCTTGGCGAGATTGATGCAGCGGATTTGTTTGTTCAGCACCGCCTTGCCTGCCGCCTCGTGGCCGTTCAGGTTCAACACCACCGGCACCCGGCCGGATAATTTGTCCGGCTCGTACAACAGCGCCGGAATCCACAGCCCCGGCAACGCCTCGTAACGCAATTTCCGGATGCGATAACCCGGCCCGCCCGCGATGGTTTCGAGCCACTCGACTTTTCCTTTCGCATTCCGCCACCGCACCGCCTCGCCGCGGAACACGACGCGTTCGAGCGTTTCGCGCCGCAGCCGTTCCGCCGTGCGCCGCCATTCCTGCGCGCTCTTGACCTGCGGCATCGGCGGCACGCGACGTTCCGCAAACGCCTGCACGTCGGTTTCTGTTTGCGATTGGCCGATGATGGGCCGGCTCAACCAGGCCGATACTGGCTCCGCCGCCGGCAGCCACGCCGCCAGGCCGATGACACCGAAACCCCAGAGCCATCTGCGGACCCGCAGGGATGGTTGGCGGCTGGACATTGCGCAGCCGCGAAAGAGCACAGGACGCGCAGGGCGGTCCAGCCGCAACCAAAACGGAGCGCGAGTTGTCCTAACTCGCAGCGCACTGGCCGCGGGAAGACGGTTGGGAGAATTGGCACTGGGTTCGCCGTTGTGGCGGCGGCGGCTTTTGAGCCGCTTGTGCCTTCTTGCGGCAATTTCAAGTGCGGAATCTGCGGTCATATATCAACTGGATGGCTGGACTAAACCAAAAGGATTGCGGGTTAGACAGTCATTTCTGAACGCTTCCACAGGCGCAAACCGGGAAGACGGAGTCCGTCATCGTCCGCTGAAAGTGGGCTTGCTCCGTGGAGTCTGTTCTTATACTCCATCGGGCTACTTCACTCTCAGCTTTACAGGTTTCAGGTTTCAGGTCTCAGGTTTCAGGTTTCAAATTTCAAGGCTCGGTGTTGGATGTTGGATGTTTCCCCTCCCGTCGCCTCCCATTATTTTGGCCCCATGATTCTGCCCTCGTCCGCCGGAAATTAAGGCAAAATCATTCCTGTCAAAATCATGTTGAGTGACCACGAAAGACACGAAGCACACGAAAAACAAAACCCTCGAAATTTCAAAGCTCGGTGTTGGATGTTGGATATTCGATGTTCCCCTCACCCACTCACCGACTTACCGGCTCACCCCTTTCCCCGTCTTCCGCCCCCGCTGGATGTTGGATGTTTCCCCTCCCGTCGCCTCCCATTATTTTGCCCCCATGATTCTGCCCTCGTCCGCCGGAAATTAAGGCAAAATCATTCCTGTCAAAATCATGTTGAGTGACCACGAAAGACACGAAGCACACGAAAAACCAAACCCTTCAAAGTCCAAGGTTCGATGTTCGATGTTCAGTGTTGAATGTTGAATGTTCCCCTCACTCACCCACCCACCCACCCACCGACTCACCCACTCACCGACCTGCCCTTCCTCCCGTGCGGCTCCACGCTCCGCGCTTTCCGCTTCGCGCTTTGCGACAACTTCCGTCCTCCGTCCTCTGGCCTCTGAGCTCCGCCTTTCCCCGGTTCGATGTTGAGCGTTGGTTGTTCGATATGTTTCCTTAAAATATTTCGAGCCTCCCCCCGTAGATGTCCGACCCTCCCTGCCAGAATCGGCCCATGAATATTTCGATCATTGTTAGTCCGATAACCCGTCGGCCCGCGATGCCTCGTCGCTTGGGAACGTAACCACTACCACCCTCACTATGCACGACGAACAAACCATCCAGCGCTTCATCGAACTGCGCGCCAGCGGCTGGACCTATGCGCGCCTCGGTGCCGAACTCAACGTCTCCAAACCGACCCTCATCGCTTGGAGTCGCAAACACCAGTTCCAGATCCTCAACCTCAAGGCCATCGAACTGGAGGCCCTCTCGGAAAAATGGCTCGCCTCCGTCACCGACCGCGTCAACGCGCTCGGCGAACAACTCCGGCGCGTCGAAGGCGAGATCGCCAAACGCGACCCGGCCGACCTGACCACGGCCCAACTTTTCGTCTTGGCCCGCCACCTCCGCCACCAGATCGAACAGGCCACTGGCACGGTCAGATTCACCCACCCGGTCTCCGAAATCCCCGCCGACGAATTCCATGAACAAGTCCAGGATTGGCACGCTTAAATTGAATCTTGCTCTTAATCATGTTCTTAATCCGGGTGAGGACACAAACCGTCAAAACGTAAATTCGGTAAAGAAAAGGTAAACAAATGGTAAAGTTTTTCGCATTGGTAGGGCGCGTCACTCCGTGCGCGCCGCCAGGTATCGGCCGCCGCGCTGCGCCGTCCTCGAAACTGCGGGCGGCACCCGGTGGGGCGAGCGTCCCCGCGAGCCGCCCCTTCCCGCTCTGCGCCATGCGCAGGTCTCAGGTCTCAGGTCTCCGGTCTCGCTCCGTCCTCCGTCCTCTGCCTTCGGTCCTCCGGTCTCCGGTTTCAGGTTTCAGGTCTCAGGTTTCAGGTCTCAGGTTTCAGGTCTCAGGTCTCCGGTCTCAGGTTTCAGGTTTCAAATTTCCAGGCTCGGTGTTGGAGGTTGGCTGTTGAAAGTTGAATGTTGAAAGTTGAATGTTCGCCCCGCTCCCCATGCCCACCCGCCGCCCCTTTCGCCGCGCCAAAGCCGCCCGCAGCCCGACGCGCCGCCATTGGCGCTCGTTGAATCGTTCCCCTGTCCGACGCCTGCCGGGCTATGAGCCCGGACCGGACTACGTCGCGCAAGCCCTCGTCGCCTTCCGCCGCGCCATCCGCGCCCACCGACGCCTCGCCCGCTTGGCCCCGCACATCTTCGACTCCGCCGTGGTGGAACAGGAACGACGCGACCGCGAGGCGCAACGGCGTTGGATGGAGAGTTGGGAACCTGCCTTCGAAAAGATTTACGGCCCGTCGTCCGCCGCCGAACGTGAGGCCGAACGGCAGGCGGAGGCAATGGCCCAGCGACCGCCAAAACTTCATCCGCGCACCGAACGCGCCATGGAACGCGAACTGGCCCGGTGGGAATTGTGGTTTGGCGCGGCACAACTTGCCCTCCGCCGCCACCGGCAATGCCGGCCTCACGCCCTCATCCCCCTCCACCAGATCGCGAGCCTCTTGGACATCGCCGCCACGCTCGGTCGCCTGGCCTGCGGCCTCGATCCCTCGCTTAACGCTTTGCGCGATACCCCATGCGATCAGACCACCCAGTTTGCCGCCGACCTCAAACGCGCCTACGGCAACGGCAGGTAGCAACCGCGCGCTGCGCCGTCCTCGAACCTGCGGGCGGCACCCGGTGGGGCGAGCGTCCCCGCGAGCCGCCGCTTCCCGCTCTGCGCCATGCGCTTTGCCTCTTTGCCGCATTTCAGCTTTTCAGGTTTCAGGTCTCAGGTCTCAGGTCTCAGGTTTCAGGTCTCAGGTCTCAGGTCTCAGGTTTCAGGTTTCAGGTTTCAGGTCTCGCTCCGACCCACCCACTTACCGACCCACCCACTTACCGACCCACCCACTTACCGACCCACCCACTTACCGACCC